>CAMVAT010000011.1 GCA_947165505.1 uncultured Prevotellaceae bacterium
GCTTCTTGTACTACTTCTCTGTCTTGTATGTAATCCTTTCAAAGAACTCTTTCTCGTGTGCTCAAGGGTGGCATTCCAAGGGGAAAACCCGAAATTTTACCCGAAAGCGGATGCAAAAGTACGGCAAAATTTCCATACCCGCAAATTTTTATGCAAAAAAAATTGAGAAAAACTATCTTTTTTTTATTTTTCATTGATATAGGTCAACTGCAAGGGGCAAAAAAGCGCAGAAAAGACGTTTCTTCACCGCCGAAAGACGCCCCCCGACGAAACATGTGGAGTTAGTCGAGGGGCGTGTGAATAATGGGATGAATGACAGGGTGATGAGATACCGGGAATAATGGGTTTTATAGTGGGGTGATGAGATAATAATGGGATTAACAGGGGCAAAAGTTAGTATGCCTCTCCGTTTTTGATCTCCTCGGCATCGATTTTCCGGCTGTCGATCTTTTTCCACGCATAGAAGATATAGGCAAGCACGAAGGGGATAAGCAGGCTGACGATGGCCATAGTGCGGAGGGTGAACTCGCTGCTGCATGAATTGGCGATGGTGAGTGAGCTCTGCAAGTCGGCGTTTGATGGGTAATACGCTGTATTGTTCCACCCTGCGCAAAGCAGGAGAGCCAACACCACGAGCACCACCCCGATGCCGCCGGGCCATATCCCTTTGATGTACGTCTTGCTCACGATGGTGCGTATGATGGCATAGAGCAAAGCAGCCACACCGATGACGAGCACGAGGGCCACATACCACATCTCGATGAGATTGTGCAGATACTTATTGGGTTCGATAAGAATCTCGCCCGTCGCGGGGTCGTAGGCGTAGCCGTCCTTGAGGAGTACATAGACGAAGAACGCCAGGAACAGGATGAGGAAGGGCACGGCAGCCCCCACCAGACGCACCGACGCCCGTGAACGGATATTCTCGTCGTTGACATTATTTATAATATACAAGCAACCCAGCACACGTGCGAGGAAGAACACCGAGAGGCCGAAGACCAGGTTCCACGGGTCGAGAAGGGCATCCAGTCCGTGCGAGGCATTGGCCCACTTGCTGATGACCGGCTGCGAGAAGTCCATCAGACTGGCCTTGTCGATGAGAAAGTTGCTCCCTGTGAAGAACGTAGCCACAGCCCCACCGAGCAACAGCGGTCCGAGGATGCCGTTGAGCAAGAGGAAGCGTTGGAAGGTGCGCGGTCCGAGCAGGTTACCAAGTTTGTTTTGGAACTCATAGCTCACGGCTTGGAGCACGAACGAGAAGAGGATAATCATCCATAACCAGTAGGCGCCTCCGAAACTGGTACTATAGAACAAGGGGAAAGAGGCGAAGAACGCTCCTCCGAAGGTGACGAGAGTAGTGAACGTGAACTCCCATTTCCGCCCCGTGGAGTTGACCACGAGTCTGCGTTCCTCCTCCGTACGTCCCAAGCTGGAGATGAGCGAGTTGCCGCCCTGCACGAACATCAGGAAGACGAGCAGCGCTCCGAGGAGTGACACCAGAAACCACCAATAATGTTGTAAGAAATCGTATGTCATGTTGAATGTTGAGTTTTGAATGTTGAATGGAGGGTTGAGGGTTGAGAGTGAATTATTCACTCACCGGTTCAGAGTATTTCGGACCTTTCTTGATTTGCTTGCAGAGGATACTGATTTCCACGGCGAGCATGGTGGTGAAGAGGGCGAGGAAGATGAAGAACGTGAGCATGACCGAACCCGACTGCAAGTCGCTCACCGCCACCCATGTGGGCATCAGGTCCTGAATGGTCCACGGCTGTCGTCCGAACTCCGCCACGAGCCATCCCGCCTCGGAAGCGATATACACACAAGGCAGCAACAGCAGTGCTATCCGCTGCAGCCACTTCTTAGGTGTGATGTCTTTCCGGTAGATGATATAGAGCACCACGAGGAAGAACAGGATGAAGATGCTGCCCAACCCCACCATGACGCGGAAGGCGTAGAAGCAGATGGGGATGGAAGGTACAATCTGGTCGGCATCCTTGATGTAACCATAGCCGAAATACTTCATGTTGGCGTTGAGAGTAGCACAATGCCCTTCCAACGCCGTACGCTGTTCGGGCGTCAGTTCCTTGCCACCCGCCTCCGCTCTGATTTTACGGTACTCGCCCAAAGCGGTGATGGCCTCCTGCCCGCGGTGAATCTTCTCCTGTAACGAGATTTCCGTGGATCCGTCGGACAATGTGTATCCGCCTTTGATGATATCGTTCACGCCGGGCACAAATCCGTGGAAGTCGTGAGTGGCGAGAAACGACAGCACGTTGGGCACTGCGATTTTCATCGGCGGCTCTTCGCCCGATGCGTAGTCAGGCTGGCTGAAAGGATTGACCAGCGCGATGATGGTGAGTCCCTGGTCGGTGCCTCCATCGTAGAGCGCCTCCATCGCAGCCAGTTTCATCGGTTGTTTCTGCGCCACCTGATAGGCCGAGTGGTCGCCCGTGATGAAAGCCAACAGCGAAGCCGCCAGTCCCACAGCGGCACCGATTTTAATGCTTGCCACCGCCATCTTCTGCTCACGCTTTTTGAGCAGATACCAACAGCTGACGGCCACGACAAACACGGCGCCAACGATCCATGTCGATGTGATGGTGTGGCAGAACTTATCGATGGCAAAGGGCGAGAAGGCCACGTCGAAGAACGAGGTCATCTCGTTTCTCATCGTGTCGGGGTTGAACTCGCACCCCACGGGGTATTGCATCCATGAATTGGCCACGAGAATCCACCATGCCGAGATGGTGGCGCCCAGTCCGGTGAGCCATGTCGCCGCGAGATGGAACCCTCGCGACACCTTGTTCCACCCGAAGAACATGACGGCCACGAATGTTGACTCCATGAAGAAGGCCACGATGCCCTCGATGGCGAGCGGAGCACCGAAGATATCGCCCACGAACCACGAGTAGTTGCTCCAGTTGGTGCCGAACTCGAATTCGAGGATGATACCCGTGGCCACGCCCATCGCGAAATTGATGCCGAAGAGTTTCTGCCAGAATTTGGCCGTGTCTTTCCAGAACGGGTCTTTCGTCCGGTAGTAGCGTGTCTCCATGATACCCATGATGACAGCCAATCCGAGCGTCAGAGGCACAAAGAGCCAGTGGTAGATGGCGGTCAATGCGAATTGCGCCCTCGACCAGTCGATGGTGCCTGCGTCGATGTCTAATAACAATTGATGTAGCATATTCAGAGAGAATTAGTTATTGAGGTTATTTTTCTCGTTCATTTTTTCCCACACATATTCCGACTCCTGCCCCTTTTGGGCATTCTCTTTGATATGGTTGGGGAAGAAGAAGATTTTCAGGACGACGAAGATAACAAACAGTTTGATGAGAATCACCAACCACAGCGTCCGTCCGAGGGTCATGTTTTTAAACCCGTCGTAGTAGAGGTCATAGACCCGGTACCAAAAACCCTGTTTCTTCATAGGCTTCGCATGCTGTGTGTGGGTGTCATTCCTTCACCACGGTAGCCCTGACGATGCGCACATCTTGCAGTGGGCGGTCGTGCTCGTCGGTCTCCACCCAGTCGATGGCTTTGACGATGTCGAGCCCCTCAGTCACCTGTCCGAACACGGTGTATTGTCCGTCGAGGTGAGGAGTGCCCCCTACCTTTTTATATATATCGCGCACCTCGGGTGTCAGTTGCACGGCTCCCCCAGTGTTTTTGTCGAGTGATGTCTGCATACGGTCGAGCATCGCATCGTCGAACCGCCGTCCATAGACGATATAGAACTGGCTTGGCGAAGATTTTCGTTCCGGGTTGGTGCTGTCGCCCTCGCGTGCGGCTGCCAGGCATCCCCGTTGGTGTATGATTTGCGGATAGCGTATCTCCGCGGGCAGCCTTTGCAGGTCGGCATCGGGCACAGCCACCCCGCCCTGCCCTGCCGGCCGTGTGGAGGGGTCGCCTGTCTGTATCATGAATCCGTAGATGACGCGGTGGAAGAGCAGTCCGTCGTAGAAGCCCGCCTTCACCAGTTGTTTGAAGTGGTCGCGGTGTTGTGGTGTCTCGTTATATAGTTCCACGCGTATATTTCCCATCGTGGTCTCGATGAGCACCTCGCTCCTTTCGTCGTTCTGTGCCTGTATTGTCAGCCCCACAGCCAGGGCAATCATCAGAAAAATGTGTCTCATACGCAGTCTTTCATCAATTTTCCGACAAAAATAGATAAAAAAATCCATCCCCACAACATTATCTGCCAAAAAAATGCCCTGTGCCCACACTATTCATCGTGTCTGGAGCTGGGACGTGCGCTCGGCCCCGCCTGCCCAACGTTCAACGTAATAAGTCCTTGTTAAAATGGATTATTCTCTGCGAGATACGATTGATTGCCAATAAGTCATGTAATTATATTTCCTTTTTCATAGGATTGATGTCTAACGAAGAAAGACACGCTCATAAGAGTAATGCCATACATTTATTATTTATGCATAAAATAGCTTTTCACATTAGATTTTTCATTAAAAATCAGGAAAGAACAAGTCACCTTAACTATTTTAACAAGGAATATGATGACAATTAATAGTTATTTATTAAATTTGCATCCAACATATATTTATTTGCAATGGAGGAGCTTAATAGAATCAAAGGAACTTTCACTGATGCAGGCAAAAACAATATATGGGTTGCAGTACAAATAGGCCGAGATCCTGTGACGGTCTCGAAATGGTGTACAAGCACTAGCCAGCCTGATTTGCAGACTTTGGCAAAGATTTCGAACAAGTTGAACGTAGATATTCGAGAATTATTAATTATAAGGAAATAATCATATTACAATGGCTTCGGATTCAATCGTTGAGTTAACCGTTGGTGATGTCGTGAAAGCAACGGTAAAGAATATACAGGAAAACTATGCTATAGTGTCTTTAGGAGACATCACAGCATACTTGCCAGCATCTGAATATTCTTGGGGTAGAGATAATAACCTAAAGAATAAATTGAAGATTGGAGTAGAGGAAAAAGTCGTTGTAATCCAGATATCAGAAAAAGGCGTAATGGTGAGCATTAAAAGGATGATTAATGATCCGTGGCTTAATGTTGAAACTCTATATCAAGTTAATCAACAAACCAAAGGTAAAATAACAAAACTAATGAGTTACGGTGCTTTTGTTGAATTGTCAACTGGAATTCAAGGCCTTCTTCACAAAAAAGAAATGTCTCATGATGGTATGAGAGAGCCCAGTGAGATAGTATTGGAAGGTCAAGAAATAGATGTCATAATTACTTCTATAGAAAAAGCTGAACGGAAGATATCCTTCTCAATCAAGCCTTTTTTGAATTAACCCGTTGAAGAGTGATGAAACAGAATCTACATATTCAATCTAAATTGATACTGAGTCATATTGAACTGACAGACTTGGATTTGTCAGAACTCCCCCCATATCCGAAAATCGATGACAAAAAAGTCCAACCGAGGTATATTGGCATAGTATGCAGATGCCGGTCTTGGGACAACTATGCATTTGTTGTAACAAATATGTACGGCATAAACAACACCTCAACTCCAAATACTCCTGTTCAACTTTATTTGGACAAGAGCCAATGGAAGGACGATACATCTTTGAAAGAAGATATGTGGATTACGTTTGAGCTCAAGAAACAGCCCAATCGAGATAGACATGCAGCAATTAATGCGAAATGTCTATCATCAACAAGTGAGGATTATAATATTTGCAGGAATTACATAGGTCGTTATGATAAGATATACGGAACCGTTAATGGAAAACGGTTCAGTAAGTCTGTACTATCTGTGATAGTTGAGAAGTTTTTCAAAAAATCAGAAGGTCGTCAGTTAATATTAAAAGATATATACCAAAGAAAATCGCTTGATCCTAAGGAATGGGAACTTTTGCTGTCAAATATGACAACCGAGGAGCGAGAGGCTTTTTCTATTGATACTGACATAATTGAACCTTCTGCAGCACTAAGGGTGTACTTATACAAATACCTTAACTCTATAGAGTGGATAAAGCATTCAAGTGTCATTGATGCCCTACTATCAAGTATAAGCGCACATCATACCTTACAGTTGTTGGCGGATTGTTTTAAATCTGACTCAGAGAAAAAGGACTGGATTGACTATGTAATAAATAGTGGAAATACCTCGGATAAGCTATTCGCTGAACTATTTTTGATGACGAATAGTATTGATCTTTTCAATAATATTTCTGACAAGAGCAGTATTTCTGCCCTTATTTCAAAGGATAAGGAGAGAATAAAGGAATATCTTCTCTTTTGTATGTCAATCATGGGTAAAACAGAACTCGACTCTGTTATTGACACATTTGATGTTGATGTATTTGTTGATACTCTAAAGCTCATGAGTGATGACGATAGATTTAAATTTGTATGTAGCCTTTCTGACGACAGGGCTTCTAAGCTTGCTTCAGATAAACGTTTTGAAGATTTTGACCTGATAAACAGATTGATGTCCTTAGAAGATGGTAGGCGTATTCTTTTAAATGATTTATATGTAAGAAAATCAAATGACTATAAAGAATGGGACAACTATTTATCACATCTAAGTGAAAATGAACTCAATTCTTTTGTGTTAGATACAAAGTGTATTAAACCAACTGCAGAATTGAGATTCTGCCTTTACAAATACACAAAACAGCTAGATTGGCTCAAACATCCAAGTGTTATTTCTATGATTGGTAAACAAACCGATGAATCGGAAATAACTCTAAAACAAGTTATTGATACTTTCCATAATGAAGAGGACAAGAAAGAATGGGTAGTTTACGCAAAAGATAGTTCTATTTCAAATGAAAATCTAAAATGTGAATTATTTTATTTAACTGGAAGTGTTGATGCTTACCAAGCAATAGAGAACAAATCAACCATTATAGAGCATATGAACGAGGCAGGGGTTCTCGAAGTAAAGAAATTCCTGAAATTCTGCTACGTTAATCTGGATGAAGAGGATTTTAATGTTGTCATTAATGGCTTGACAAATGATAAATTCCTTGGTGGGTTAAAAAGAATGTCCTCAGACGATAGCTACCAATTGATATGTCGTTTGCCTGAAGATAAGGCTATAGAAATCGTTACAAGTGAGGATTTTAAGGATAGTAAACTGTTCACGTCGTATGTGGGTCAGAAATGGGACACAATTAAAGGAAATATGCCATATTGTGTCTTTGACCTTGAATCCGACGGTGAGACTATAAGGGAATTTGCATTCTATGCAGATGATAATATGAGGCCATACACTGGGGAGGATCAAATTAATTCGTTGTTCAGAAAACTGAAAAAATCACCGATTATTGTAGGCCATAATATAAAGCTTTGGGATTTGCCGATTCTTTATAACAGAGGGTTGCAAATTCCAGAAAACACCTTCATCTGGGACACACTTGAAATCGAAATACTGTTAAATCCTTGTCGGTATGCTTATTCTTTACATACAGAGCACAATGCTGAAGCTGATACAAGATTAACCAACGAACTGTTTTGGAATCAACTTTACAGATTATCAACTGATGAACGTCTGGTTGAACAACTTAGGGATGTTCTCCCTGATAATATCGGGACGATTATCAATTCCTTACGTGTTGATTATTTCTCAGAATATTTCAGAACAACTGCTAATCTTGAACGTCAGTTTTTCCAAGAATTGCGTCCAATATCTGACGGGTTGATAAAAAAGCTGAATCAGATAGCAGTAATTCCAGAGTCTGAAGCGACTTTAATAGTTTCTCCAAGTAATTTGTGGTCACGTTTAGCTCAATATATACCACTTTCATTCCCTGGAACTAAAATCGGGAATGCGTATAAGAGTATAGACATCAATGTTCTTAGAGAGAAACAGTTCCAGGATGTTATTAAACAATGCATTCTTGAACGTTTCTGCGTGGTGTCACGTACTCCGATACTTGAAAATCTTGCTCAATATCTCCGGGTTGTTGATTCTGGAAGTAATAAACTGTCGTTTACAGAAGATGAATTGCAAGATTATCTGTGCTACTATGATAGTCATATTGATTGTATAGATGTTACTTCGTTCGAGGATGAAAATGTCCTTTCCAAGGACTATAAACATATTTATATTATCGGCACGGAATTGGAAGACAGGGTTCATAAATGTAAGATATGTGAGAACAAAACATTTGCAGATTTGATAGCATGTGGAAGTAAGCTTCCTTTCACAATGGCATCAACTAATTATGCCCCTGTCAAAGGTGACGAGATAAAAAAACTGGGTATAACCAAGCCAGATCTCGCTGCGAACATTTGGGCGGAGAGAGAACAAAATGGTCAATTTGCTTTTTATTTGAATTATCAATATCAAGCATATAGAAAAAAATTCCTAGACCATTTCAAACTAAAACCACAAGTACTGAAGTGGACGTTCGCAGGTAAAGATTATGGACATATTAACTTGACCCAGGTTAGTAGGAATCGAACTGCTGACATGGTGATGCGCGTTAACAGTTCTACGACTCAAAGAAGTAAATACTGGTTGTTCCAAATCGCTTTGTTGAACAAAATTCATGAGACGAATAGAGATCTGCCGATAGTCTATGTTATTAATGATAAGAAAGAAATAGAGAAACTGATTGAATATGCGACTTCCCAAGGATTCTTTATTCCATCAAATGGTAATGGATTCCGTAAACTCGAATACATTGGTAACCATCCAAATGGGATGGTAATAATTTCAAAGCAAGAATTCATAGATGGTGTTGGGTCATACAGAACGGATAAACCGTATTGTTATGTTTGGGACAACATGGACATCGATAGGTACATGTTAATGTGGGATAAACTTCCATTTGATGATGATTTGGAAGAAGATGCAGATGATGAGCGTGACGATAAAGTTCATCATACAACCCCACGTCAATGTATTCATGCCGCATGGCCTATTTATGAGCACTATTGTTCGTTAGTAATGGCGAACAGTGAGGCAACACAATTCTATATCATCGATCCACATTTTGATGACTATGAAGATATTGCGAATAGCTGTCAAGCCCAATCCTTTAAAGTGACTTTATGGGAAAAGGATAGTGATTATAATGAAGCTCTTGAAAACTCAGGCCATTATTTTGATGATAGTAGAGGCAAGGAAGAGGATATAGACACAATAACAGCCATTGAATTGATCCGCAAGCACTTTATTGGTGATTTTCAATGGAAACCTACACAAGAGGAAGTCCTTCCGTTTATGTGGGAAAAGAGGGGAGACTGCATTGTTTCAATGCCTACAGGTGAAGGTAAGTCGGTTTGTTTCCAAGGCCCAGCTCTTTACAGAGCTTCAGTTACAAAAAAACTATCCTTGGTTATAACGCCTTTAAGGGCATTGATGCAAGACCAAGTCGAAGAATTACATAAAAAAGGATTTGTAACAAACGTAGATTATCTTAGTGGTGACCGCCAGCGACCAGAGGTTGAAAACATATACCGTAAAATACGTTCTGGTGAGATTGCTCTATTATATATTACTCCAGAAAGATTCCGTGTCAAGTCATTTATGAATGTTCTATACCAACGCATGGAAATGGATGACGGACTGGAGTATGTCGTTTTTGATGAAGCCCATTGTATTTCACAGTGGGGACAGGAGTTCCGTCCAGATTACAGGAATGCTGTTTTGACATGCATTGATATTCGAAAGCATTATGACTTTATGTTTGCGTTATTCTCTGCTACAGTAACGAGTCAGGTGGAAGAGGACATACGCTCGTTCAAAGACAAAGATGGAACAGAACCGCTGCGCAATATTCAACGATTGGGACAAACTGCAGAGGATTATAATCCAATACGCCAGCATATTGAGATTTCATTCTCTTTAACCGAACACGAGGATGATGCAAGAATCAATGAGATTGTACAATTTATAGAGAATAAGCAGATTGATTTCTCATTAAGTTGCATGATAGTATTCTGTCGTACTCATAGACAATGTGAGGAAACCGCAGACGCATTGTCTGAATTAGCATTAAAATCTTCTCCTGATAGTATATTGAATAAATGTATTGATAAAATTGGTTTTTATCATGCTGGTCTTGATGCAGATTTACGAAATGATGTTTATGAACAGTTTAAACGCAAGGATGGCGTAGATCCACTATATATTCTATGCGCAACAAAGGCATTTGGAATGGGAATGGATATTCCTAATGTCCATTATATAGTTCACTTTAGTCCTCCTTCTGTGTTGGAAGATTATTTACAGGAGGTAGGCCGTGCCGGACGTGATGAAAAACAATACAAATTAGCATTTGAAGATGGGAAGGATAAAATTCCAGCCCTGTGTTTAACGTCTAAAGAAGACTTTAGAAAACTGAAAGAACTGTTAGTCAAAAGTCAGATGAGCTGGTCTAATTTGACCGATGCTAAGGATAAGATTGTGGAATACATCAAGCGTTTCCAAACTATTGAAGAAACAAAAACAGAACCAATAGTGGTTCCTTTTAGTGTTTGGGTCAAGAATGCTGAAGACTTTAATGACACCACAGCTTCAAGATTGGCATTTCATTGGTTAGACCATATCGGGTATATCAAGCAACGCTATCTGTCACAGGCATGTCTTGACATAACTGTTAATGACAATACAGCAAAATCGTCTTCATTAAAACGGAATCCAGTATATCTTTATTTGGAGAGAAATGCTCAGATAAATGGTCAACGCTCACTTATATCGATGAACGATATGAGAAACAGTTTGCGTATGTCTATGCCGAAGATTATGAATCAAATACTCTTATGCATGGAAAGTGGCTTGTTAAATCTAAATGAGACAATGAATTGTAAACTGGTTCCTCGTAGATTCTGTGAAGCCAATTTTATGGTTAACCATAACAGAAATGATTTTGCCTTACACATTGTTTTTGAAGGATTGAGAAATCTTCTTTCTGATTGCAAACAAGGTAAAGTCAGGATAATTGGCCAAAACGAACGTGAACACATATTTAAGCATTTAATGGATGATGTAAGATATGATGATATCTTTGAAAACAACGGTGTTAAATATATGCCATGGAAAGCCGAAGTGGATAATCCTCCAAAGCTGGCAGTCACAAAATTTGAGACATTCCGAAAGAATATTCTAACTCGCATGGGATCTCAGATGTTTACTCTCTTAAATTATCTCCCCATGGTAAACTATAAAGTAGAGAATCTTGATGATGATGTAATATGCCAAATAAAACTAAAAAATACAGAGTGGCAGAATTATCTCGACCAATTAGAGAGAGACTGCCTAACTATGATAAAATATGTTGTCGAGAAACCTGAGGAGTTTTGCTGGGCTAGGGTTATTATTGACCTTGGGTGGACTAGGAAAGGATATCGATATTTTGAAGATCTACTTTCCATCCTTTACCATCTTGCATATGTTGAACACTCTCCACTTGTTAAAAGTGGAATAGAGATTCTTGCTACAGAATCAACTGAATCTGAAATACAAGATGGACTATCAGAAGACTCCAATATGTTTGAATTTCGTAAAGAGTTTGACGATAATGAGAGAATAAAGAAAGTACGGCTAACATGTATGGATATCTTTACAAGTATCGATAAAGAAGAACAAGGTACTTTTATTCAACGATATTTCCAGAGTAAGGACTATGAGGACTATTTAAGTCTTGCTGGTGATTATGTTCCTAATGGCTCAGACATAATGTCAGAGTTGACGGAAGAAGCTCTTAAAGCCGAGGAATCTAAGTTAGATAATAACGAGGAACAGAAATCTATTTACGAGCAACCCACCAATAAGAATGTTAATGTTTTGGCTGGCCCTGGGGCAGGAAAAACTCATGTCCTTACTTTACGATGTGCTAGACTCATTTATAAAGAACATGTGGATCCGTCCCACTTGCTTGTATTGGCATATAATAGAGCCGTGGTTGTTGAATTACGTAATCGCTTGAATAGTTTGTTTACTAAGTTAGGAATGAGCAGAATTGCTCATCAGCTTAACGTGTACACGTTCCACGCATTAGCAAAAAAATGCTTGGGGAAAAAGCTAGATAAGATACCTACTGAGATGTGGGAATATGAGTTCTTAAATTATTTGAACAAGCATGTTCGAGATTTTAAGGCTCGTTTCCCTAACATTGAATATGTTTTAGTTGACGAATTTCAAGACATAACTTCAGTACGCCTGGACTCTCTGCTTCGTATTCATCGCATATTCCGCGATGCAAAATTCTTTACTATTGGAGATATCAATCAAAGTATTTATGGCTTTGACAGAGTTCCCAAGGATAATTTTGGCAGAAAAATCACGCTTCTGCCTGAGCAATATGCAGAAGTACTGGATCCAAGACCATACTATCAGAAACTGGATAGTGAAATACATCCTGTGCAGCTATCAATGTTTACTAATTATAGGTCATATCAAAAGATTCTTGATAAAGCATCTGAGTTCATTCAAGAAGGTAGTATGCCGGAATCGGCGCAGTCTATAATGAAATATGAACCGACAGAACCTTATGTCGAGGAATACGACAGCGTCAGGGACAAAGGGCATTTTTGGTTTAATGATATCATCAATGTGGTCAATTGGGCGAAGTCTCAGAATGTCACGGCCGACCAAATACAAGACAATGATGCTTTGAGAAGAATACGCCATATAGATACTATTGCCGTCTTTTTCAGAAAAAATAACGAAGTCTATCGTGGCTATTCTAAGATCAAGACTTCACTTCCTGAAGATGTAAGAATAAGAATTCAAGGAGAGAGTCTGGGCGAGTTTTGGAGAGAAAGGGAAATTTATTATTTGATAGACACTCTTAATCGCTATGCAAATCAAAAGGTTGATTTACGCAACAATAAAACTGCCAACGGTATAAAGAGGTTCCTAAGACAGAAAATGCAAGACTCTCCTTCGTGGGATTCATATACATTAGATATAGCTTATACCTTGGTTTTGAACTACATGGACTCCATTCGTTCTGATTATGATTCACACACTTGGAAAGACTTAGCTGATTATTTAGTAGATATCGCAAGCCGTGATGATGCAGGACAAGTTTATAAAATATATGAGAATTATCGTAAACAACGCATTCTTCAAGAAACGCCTTTGACCGTTGTATTAACAACAATGCATAAAGTAAAAGGACTTGAGTTTGATGTTGTAATAACGACTCCTTCATTTGCGAGTTTGCCTTTAAGTCCTCATCGAGAATATAAAGAAGGTGATACTCCTAATGTAGATGATATTGCTGATATGAACGAGGAACGAAGACTAATGTTTGTGGCTTATACACGTGCAAAAAAACGTTTGATTATATATAAAGCTGAACGTGAACGGGCTCTATCTCAAAGTTCTATTTATCTTGCGCCTGACTATCCTGCACTAAGATATACAGAACCGAAGCCTGGTTTGGACAAATATTACTTATCATATACAGCTCAAAGTCAAATTTTCAGAAATGTTGACTCATACGTTCTTAACCAAATTAAGAAGGACGATCCTGTTGATATTGCAAGAGATCAATATGGTAATTATTTCATAGTCCATAACAATCATATTATTGGCCGCCTTTCTAGTAAGAGTACTATAAAGTATCGAGCTGAAAAAGATGGCAAGACATTATTAAAAGACTTTTTTGTCAGCAATGTTTTTGTATGGACATTTGAAGACACTCTAGCTTCTGACAAAGCAAACAATTCGGACTTCGCTACGAAATGGTCACCTGAAGCAAAACAACAAGGATATATTAACATTGTACAAATAGCAGGATTTGGAACCCCAAATCCATAATAATAGTTAAGATATGGAACATATTAAAGAAGAACTTCTGCAAGTTTATAATCTTTCTGTTGATTCTTTCAACAAGAAAGAGTATTCTGCTTTTTTTCGTAATATCCGTCCGGGGATAGAGTATTTGTCTCAATTCTTAATCTTTGACTTCCTGGGTAATGAAGAGGAAGCTGAGGATTTGATAAATGGTGATACCTCGATTACCAAGAATAGAGATGATAACTCATACTCAATTTCATCTTATCCAGCAAACTTCAAACCTACTGGAAGGGTTTTCTGTGAATTATTTCCCAAAGCCTACTTTTGTAAGCACCGAGACGTGACATTAAGATATGCAGCAGACGAAAAGAAACGTATCAAACGCGGCTTGGATAGTTGTAGTGCAGAAATGTGCCGTTACTATAGTATCGCAAGTGAGATGGGGTCTCATGCCGGACGTTCTGCCATGGATGCAGAAGTTCAAGCACGGGGATGCGCTGCTTTCTGTATGGGATTTTTGGATTATATTTCAAGTAATCGAATTGCAAGTAACTCCGCTATAGCTTTTCTAGAAAAATTTGATAAATTTGTTTTTGGCGATGTTGATAATACAAGCGATTATCAGAATCAAATTGATAATCTGATAAAGGAAGCCGAAGAGAAAGATGCAGCTTTATTAACTGCACAGAAGATGCAGCTCGAAGCAGAACAAAGTAAGTTGCTTGCAGAACAGAAAACAACTGAAGTTGAGTTGCGCAATAAAGAACTGGAGGATCAGATAAAGCAGTTACAAGAATTATTAGATAGCCAAACGGTGATAGTTAATGCACATAATGAAAATGCTGATGAAACTGATGTAGAGGATATTGAAGCAATCACTGTCACTGACGGCGAATCAAGTGGAGGAACAAATACAGAACATGTAAATATATCAAGTAGTCATAATTTCAGACGGATTCTTCAGGGTTCAAATGATTGGGACGTAACAGAAGAAACAATGGATGATGATCAACTTGATTTAATTGAATATACAGATGATAAATCCATGCTAGTTGCTGGTTGCGCTGGAAGTGGTAAATCCGTAATTGCCATGCATAAAGCAGAGCAGTTACATAAAAAAGGCAAAGATGTGATACTTATTGCCTATACAAGATCGCTTAGCCGTTTTATGAGAAATGGGAAAGCAGACTCATCATTTAGATTCTACCATCACTATCTCTGGAAATATAAATTGAAAATGCCCAAGGCTGATTATATTATTGTTGACGAAATTCAAGATTTCACAAAAGAAGAAATACAGGAATTTATTGATGCAGCCAGAAAGCATTTCTTGTTCTTTGGGGATACAGCTCAGTCTATATATAGGCAATATGGTAAACAAACCATGACAATTGCTCAAATAGGTACAATGACAAGACTAAATACGTTGCAGCTCTTCAATAACTATCGTTTACCACGACCTGTTGCCAAGATAACGCAAGACTATGTTGGTGTTGATGTTCAAGAATATAAAGAAAAAGTGTATCAGAATAAGGAAACAGAACTTCCACATTTTATACATTTTGATAATGAACAGATACAAATCGATGCTCTTATAAGATTAGTAAAAGATAATATTGGGAGAAACATTGGTATCTTGTTGCCTAATAATCCAGAAGTAATTCGAATAAGTCAAGAGTTTAAGAATAATGATGTTGGATGTGAGTTCAAATATAATAAGGGCGATAATGATTTCAACTATGTGGATAATTTGAATTTTAACACTTTACTACCCAAAATCCTGACATATCATAGTGCTAAAGGACTCCAATTTGATATGGTAATCCTTCCATTGTACAATGGCGCAAGTGACGAAGAATCAAGAAAGGCACTATATGTCGCTATGACACGTACTATGCATTCCTTATTTGTGCTATATTCCACACATACATTGTTGCCGCCATTGGATAGAGTTCCTACTCATCTATATCTTAAGGAATAGTGAAATATTTTGAAGAAACAGCCCATGGTACGGCTTGCCCTTAGAGACCACTTGATGAAGATCTTTCAGAGGTATACGTTTCCATGCGTGATGCAACGAGAAATGAACTTCCACTAAGATACGTCAATGAGCAATTGATGGCTTTCACCTTCAATTCATACACCACTGATCCACAGTCGATGACGTAGCTGACGCAGCCGGACCTGGTCTCCTTGCGCTCGAAATGCCATAAGAGCGTGTCTTCTCGGCCGGTGTCGTACAAGGCATTGTGAACGAAATCGAAGAAATAGTTCCGCTCATCGTACAAGTCGTTCTTCTCGGCTGAGTCCTCGGGACAGGTGACATGCTCCCAACTGGACATATCGGTACGATGGATGTTTCTCAGGCCCACCTGCTCGGAAAACGCCCTGTCGTCATATCCATGAATGCTCCACTGGAAAGGGAGCATGAAGTTGTGAAAGCTATACATTCCTACTCACTTAGTGCCTCATAGAAGTGTTGGCGGGCTGCTTGCAGGATTTGCAGAGCACGGGGCATGATATCGGCGATCTCGGGCAGAAAGCCCTGCTGGCGCAGAAACTGCAGTACGTTGTCGGTTGTAGCCATGGTTTTGGTTGTTGAAGGTTGAAGGTTGAGGGTTGAGGGTCGAGGGTTGAAGGTTGAGGGTGTTTATACTGCGGTGACACCGCAGTAAACGGAACGGAGAACGGAGAACGGAATGCACAGAGCATATCTCCTGCCCCTTGCCCCCTGCTCACTGCCCCCAGGCTCATTGATACCTGTCGGCGGAGAAGCCGATGCTGGGGCGAGTGAGGTTGCGGCGCTCGTTGCTCTCCATCTTCTGACGGATGTCGTCGTAGATTTTCAGGGCGTCGGGGCGGAGCGAGGGCTTGGTGTTGCGCACAGACTCTTCGAGCAGTTGCTCGGTGATATGTTGGAGATTGCAAACTTACGAATATTTTTTGTTTCTTGCAACAATAGCGTGTCATTTTTTCTTCGTGCGATTTTTCTGACGTCGGCAAAATTGGTCGTTTTTTCTGAAAATGACAAAAATTAAGAAACATTTAGCACTTTCGATGCCGAAAAACAGACAAATATCGTAACTTTGCAACCGGTATTTGACAACGACAGGGCGCACATGCCGGCACCAACCACATACATCTTGATGCCACATGCGCCCATAACACAGAGAAATCACCATCAGGCATGAAAAGACTTTGGCTATACATCGCTATCATGAGCGTCGGCACGACGGCTTGGGCACAACGGGTGCTCACGCTCGACGACTGCCGCCAACTGGCCCTTGACAACAACAAGCAGCTCACCATCGCCCGTGTGAAACAAGACGCGGCCGCCAACGACAAACGGGCCATGCGCACCA
Organism: uncultured Prevotellaceae bacterium; assembly: GCA_947165505.1. GTDB lineage: Bacteria > Bacteroidota > Bacteroidia > Bacteroidales > Bacteroidaceae > Prevotella. Next base: position 17,068 of record CAMVAT010000011.1, read on the forward strand.
AATACCTGCCCAAGGTGGACGCTCTGGCCGGGTATGAGTGGACGTCGAGAGAGATATCGCTGCTGAGCGACGAGACCAAAGATAAATTGAACAACCTGGGCACGAACCTCAACGACAAGATGTCATCGACACTCACCAACGTCATCGGCACGATGGTGCAAAACGGTGTGATCACGCCCCAGGCGGCACAGGCGATGGGTAGCACCATGGGCAAGGCCGGACAGGCGATAGAAGGAGTGGGCAACCAACTGGGCCAGGGCATCACGGATGCCTTCCGCTCCGACACGCGCAATATGTTTGCCGGCTCTATCTTCATCCGCCAGCCGCTCTATATGGGCGGCGCCATCACAGCCGCCAACCGCATCGCCGACCTGAAGGAGCAGCTGATGACCCACCAGATAGACATGAGCACTCAGAGCATCCTCTATGACATCGAGCAGACATACTGGCTGGTGGTGTCGGTGCAGCAGAAAAACCGGTTGGCGCACAGTTTCTACGACCTGGTGAAGAAGTTGAACGACGACGTGCACAAGATGATCGACGAGGGTGTGGCTACGCGCGCCGACGGTCTGAAAGTGGATGTGCGTGTGAACGAGGCCGAGATGGCCATCACCCAGGCCGAAGACGGTGTGGCGCTGGCCAAGATGCTGCTCTGCCAACTGTGCGGACTGCCGATGGACAGCGACATCACGCTGGCCGATGAGAACAGCGACAACATCATCAGCAGCGGCGACGCCTACACGGCCGACGGTACTGCCGATGGCATCGACCGCCCCGAACTGCACCTGCTGGAAGGAGCCATCGACATCTCGCGCGAGGCTACCAAACTGGTGCGCGCGGCCTACCTGCCGCAGGTGGCACTCAATGCGGGCTACCTGATCAGCAACCCGTCGGTATATAACGGTTTCGAGAATAAGTTTAAAGGCATCTTCAACGTAGGCGTCATCGCCCGCATCCCAGTGTGGACATGGCACGAGGGAAGATATAAGATGAACGCCGCGAAGGCCGCCACCACCATCGCCGAACTGGAATATGAAGAGCTGAGCGAGAAAATCGACCTGCAAGTGTCGCAGTGCCGGTTTAAGGTGAAAGAGGCACACAAGAAATGTGACATGGCGCGCAAGAACATCTCTTCGGCTGAGGAGAACCTGCGCTGCGCCACGGTGGGATTTCAAGAGGGTGTGATGAGCACGACCGACGTGATGGCCGCCCAGACAGCGTGGCAGCAGGCCAAGTCGCAGCTCATCGAGGCTGAAAGCGACCTGAAGATGGCACAAGTGGCCCTGCGCAAGGCTGTGGGTGATCTGAGAGGTGAGAGGTAAGAGGTGAGAGGTAAGAGAATAGTCTGGGGGCAAGGGGCAGGAGATTACATCGCCACGCAAGTAGGCACGATGACTATTGTCTAAACTCCCGAACTCCTAAGCTCCTAAACTCCAACATTAAACGAAAGAGCATACAATATGTCAAAGAAAACACAACACAACAACATCCTGCTGGCCATCATCGGATTTGTGGCCGTCGTGGCCGCTGTGGCCGTCATCGGATACCTGACCATCGACCGCAGTGAAGATGTCATACAAGGACAGGTAGAGGTAGAGGAATATCGCATCTCGAGCAAGGTGCCCGGAAGGATCCTTGAGATAAGGGTCAAAGAGGGCGACTTCGTGCACGCCGGCGATACCGTGGCCATACTCGAAGCACCTGAGGTGAACGCCAAGAAGACACAGGTGCAGAGCCTGGAGCAGGCTGCATCGGCCATGAGCGACATGGCAGAGGCCGGCGCGCGCCAGGAACAGATAGCCGGTGCCAAACAACTGTGGCAACAGGCCGAGGTGGGCGTGGACATCACCAAAAAATCGTACGAGCGCATCCAGCGCCTCTACGACGAGGGCGTGGTGACCGCACAGAAGCGCGACGAGGTGCTGGCACAATACCAGGCCGCACAAGCACAGGCCAAAGCCGCCAAGAGCCAGTACGACATGGCGGTGAACGGAGCCCGACAGGAGGAGAAACGCGCTGCCGCAGCCAAGGTGAACCAGGCCCGGGGCGCCATACAAGAGGTGAACTCATACCTGCGCGAGACCATTCAGGTGGCACAGGCCGACGGCGAGGTGAGCAGCATCTACCCCAAGGTGGGTGAACTGGTGGGCACGGGATCGCCCATCATGACCATCTCGATGATGGACGAGGTGTGGGGAGCCTTCAATGTGCGCGAAGACCAGTTGAAGGGATTGAAAGTGGGCGACACACTGACCGCCTACGTACCCGCGTTCGACAAAAATGTGACGTTGAAAGTGTTTAATATCAAGGACATGGGCTCTTACGCCACATGGAAGGCGACGAAGAGCAGCGGACAATACGACCTGAAGACCTTCGAGGTGAAGGCTCATCCCGAGAAAGCGTTCGAAGGCCTCAGACCCGGCATGTCGCTGGTGATTAAATAGTTTGGGGGCAAGGGGCAGGGAGCAAGGGGCAGGAGATTACCTCGCCACGCAAGTAGGGACAGGGCGTGCCCTGTCCGGAGTGAGAATATCAAATGACGGCTACTTGCGGATAGGGCACGCCCTGTCCCTACATCCAAACACTCAACCCTAAACACTCAACGTGGAATAGAGAGAGGTAAGAGGTAAGAGGTAAGAGATATGCCAAGAACACTCAACCCTAAACCCTAAACCCTCAACCCTCAACAAAAAAGAACACTCAACAAAATAGGAAAAAAGAATCTTTGAAAAGAATCTGGAACATAGCACTGAGAGAATGCGGCAACCTGCGACGGAACCACATCTACTTGTTTTGCATGGTGATCTTCCCCGTGGTCGTCGTGGTGTTCTTCACATCGGTGATGGGCGACGGACTGCCGCAGGAGATGCCCGTGGGCGTGGTGGATGAGGACAACACCTCGACCACGCGGTCGCTCATCCGCCGCCTCGACTCTTTTCAGTCGTCGAAAGTGGTGGGTCACTATACCGACATCAACGATGCCCGCAGCGCCATCCAGCGCAATGAGATTTACGCCTTTCTCTACCTGCCCAAGGGCACGACCGACCAACTGCTGGCTCAGCGGCAACCCAAGATATCTTTCTACTACAGCAACACCACGCTGATGGCGGGCGGACTGCTCTTCCGCGACCTGAAGACGGTATCGACACTGGGCAGCGCCGGCGTGGGTCAGGCCACCATGCGGGCACGTGGCTATACGCCAGAGCAGATCACTACCTTCCTGCAACCCATCCGCATCGACCTGCATGCCATAGGCAACCCGTGGGGCAACTACAACTACTACCTGAGCACGGTGCTCATACCGGGCTGCCTGCTGCTCTTCGTCTTGCTCATCACCGCCTACAGCATCGGTACCGAACTGAAATTTAACCGTTCGAAGCAATGGTTAGAGATGGCCGACGGCAACATGGCGATAGCCCTGACCGGCAAGCTGCTGCCGCAGTTTCTTATCTTCGTCGCCATCATGTTCGGCTATTTCTACTACATCTATGGCGTGCTCCACTTCCCCCACCAAGGGCCCACGGGCAACATCGTGCTGCTGGGCATCCTCTCCATCCTGGCCTCCCAGGGTTTCGGCGCCTTCGCCTTCGGTCTGATGCCCTCGCTGCGCATGTCGATGAGCATCTGTTCGCTGTGGGGCGTGCTCAGCTTCACCACGGCAGGCGGCACCTTCCCCGTATTTGCCATGGACACCCCCATCGAGGCCCTGTCGTACCTCTTCCCCCTGCGCCACTACTATATGTTTAACCAGATAGCCGTGTTCAACGGCTACGACCTGCACTACGCATGGTTTTACGTGGTGGCGCTCACCGTCTTTGCCGCCCTGCCCTTACTGGTGTTGCACCGCATGCGCAAGGCCATGTTAGAATACGAATATATCCCCTGAACCTATGGCGAACGGACTCATACAAACCATCCGCGAAGGCATACACGACATGTGCTATATCTGGCGCGAGGAGATGAAAGCCTTCATCAAAGACGAGGGTGTCATCATCTTCTGCTTTCTCGTGCCCATCTTCTATCCACTGCTGTACTCATGGGCCTACAACAACGAGGTGGTGCGCGAAGTGACCGTGACGGTGATCGACCAGTCGCACAGCCATGTGAGCCGCGATTTCATCCGCAAGATCGATGCCTCGCCAGAAGTGCGGGTGGCAGCCTACAGCAACAGCATCGAAGAGGCCAGAGACCAGATAGCCAGCCAAGAGGTGCATGGTGCCATCTATTTCCCTCCCAACTTCGAGACACAGCTGATGCGCATGCAGCCCGCCACCGTGAGCCTCTATTGCGACATGAGCCTGATGCTCACCTATAAGGCCATCTATCAGTCGGCCATGTCGGTGTCGCAGCAGATGAACAAAGAAATACAAGTGCGCCTCTCGGGCAATGCCACGGCACGCGAAGACGAGATACTCACCCAACCGCTCGAATTTGAAGAGGTGCCCATCTTCAACACCACGGGCGGCTACGGCAACTCGATCCTGCCGGCGGTGCTGGTGCTGATTATCCAGCAGACGCTGCTCCTGGGCATCGGTCTGGCAGCCGGCACGGCACGCGAGCGCAATGCCTTCGGCGACCTGGTGCCCGTGAGCCGCCACTACAACGGCATCTTCCGCATCGTCTTCGGCAAATCGATGTGCTACGCCATGATTTACGCCGTCTTAGGAACCTACCTGACGCTGGTGGTACCCAGGCTGTTCGGATTCACCTCTATTGTACACCGCTCCGACTTATTCGGGTTGATGGTGCCCTATATCTTGGCGTGTATCTTCTTTGGCATGATGCTGTCGTGCCTGACACGCTACCGTGAGAATGTGATGCTGCTGGTGGTGTTCACCTCAGTGCCGTTTCTGTTCCTTTCCGGCGTATCTTGGCCACAAAGCGCCATCCCCAGCGTATGGCAGGGCATCGGCTATCTCATCCCCTCGACATTCGGCATCCGCGGTTTCGTACGTCTGAGCACCATGGGAGGCAACCTCGCCGACGTGCAGTCGGAATACCAGATGCTGTGGTTGCAAGTGGCGGTCTATTTCCTGGCCACCTGTCTGGTGTATCGCTTCCAGATTATCAATGCGCGCAAAAACGCCATTGAAAGGATGAAAGAGGATTCTCTGGGGGCAGGAGGCTTCTCTGAGGGGCAAGGGGCAGGGAGCAAGGGGCAGGAGATATGATGTTTTAGAGGTAAGAGGTGAGAGGTAAGAGAATAGTTTTGGGGCTGGGAGCAGGGAGCTTCTCTGAGGGGCAAGGGGCAGGGAGCAAGGGGCAGGACGCAAGTAGGGACAGGGCGTGCCCTGTCCGGAGTGAGGTGGTGTTATTCTTACTTGCGGACAGGGCACGCCCTGTCCCTACTTCCAAACACTCGACACTCGACCCTCAACCGTGTAAGAACACTAAACACTCAACCCTCAACCCTCAACCGTGTAAGAACACTAAACACTCAACCCTCAACCCTCAACCGTGTAAGAACACTAAACACTCAACCCTAAACCCTCAACCGTGTAAGAACACTAAACCCTCAACCCTCAACCGTGTAAGAACACTAAACCCTCAACCCTAAACCCTAAACCGTGTAAGAACACTCAACACAAAAAAACATCTCGTTGAAGAACGAGATGTTTTTTTGATGCCTTTAGAAATGTATGTTCAAGTCCACACCCGCCTGGATAGGATTGCCCTGCTGTGCGAAATAATACTGGGTGCCAGAGGCAGCAGAGGGCACGGCAAAGGTATTATAGCGTGTGTCGGTCAGGTTGCGACCCCACAGGCTGACGCAGAGCCACCCGAAGTCGACATCGGCATGGGCGCCAAGCACAGCATACACGTCCTGTCCGTAGGTGTTGGCCTCGTCCCACCACGTCTTGCCCAGACCATAGACATTAGCTCCCACAGTGACCGCCTTAAGCGCACCGGCTGTGAAGTCGAAACGGTAGTCGGCCGCGGCATTGAAGGTGTGCATCGGCACGTATGGCACATACTTGTCTTTGTAATCCACCGTCTGCTCCACCCCACCCACGGCGACCTGGTCGGTATATTCCTTAAACACGGCACGGGTGTAGCCATAGCCCGCCGACCACGACAGGTGGTCGGCGATCAGATGTCCGCGCAGTGATGCCTCTATGCCGCAACTGTAGCTCTTACCGGCATTCACCATCATACGTCCGAAACCATAGTCGCCGGCCATGACCGTGAGCTGCTGGTTGCGCACCTGCATGTAGAAGCCGCTCAAGTCGAACTGCATGGAACGGTCGAAGAGGTTGAGGTGTGTGCCGAACTCATAGTTCCAGCTCACCTCGGGTTTATATGCGATCGTCTCGCGGATATTGTCGTAGTCTTGCTCGGTGTGCGGCACATCATAACTGCCGCGCATGGCTTTTTGCGAGTTAGCGTTCAACTCCGTTTGCAGCACATCCGAAAACATCTGGAAATTGAACCCTCCGGCCCTGTAGCCCTTGCTCACCGTGGCATAGACATTGCTGCCGTCGTCGCCGAAACGGTAGGTGAGGCCGAACTTAGGCAGCAGTTGGTCGTAGTCGTTGTGCTCCTCGTGCTGCAAGAGTGACGAGAGCACATAGGTGGCATCGGTGCCCATCACGTGGGCAGTCATGGCCATAGCGGCCTCGGTGTCGTACTCCACGCCCACATGGCTGTGGTCGTAGCGCAGTCCGAGAGTGGCCGTCAGGCGGTCGGTCAGGTCGATGTTCGACTCATGGAAGAATGCGATATTATACTGTGGTGTGTGAAACAGGCCCGGCACGTGCATCGTCACCTCCATCGCCACGCCGCCGGCCCGCTCAATGGCCTGCTTGGCAGCCGCCTCGGCCGCCGCTGCGGGCATTCCCTGCTGGGCCATGCGGCCGGCCATCGACTGCACCATGGCGTTGTACATCGCCGTCTGTATGCCGCTGGCGATGGGTGCCGTGATGCCGTCGCCGAAATAGACGGGAGCCCACGTCTTGAGCCATGTATAGGACCCGTAGGCGCCTACCGTCCAATGCCATCGGCTGTTGTTACGGCTTTTGAAGACAAACTCCTGCGAGAAAGCATTCTGAAACTGCCGTTGCTCCAAGTGCATATAATCCTCGGGCAAGTAGTCCTGGTCCATCAGCATATAGTCTTTCAGATACTGATACGAGGTGGTGGAGAAGAAGTCGAAGCCACGGCCTGCCACCTTCAGGTTGAATGCCGTATTGAAGGCATTGCGGCGGTAGTTGTTCTGATAGTTGGTCGATGGCTGTGCCGTCTCGCCGCTCTGCTGATCCATCACGCCGTATGGGAATCCGTTTTGCCGCACATACTGGTAGTCGGCCACATAGTCGGCACTCACCTTGCGTGTGATGTCGAACATCATGCGCAGTTTGCCGCCCGCCTCGTCGTAGTTGTCGGCCCGCTCGCCTGTCAACTGGTTGCGGAAGAATCCGTTCTGTCCGCTATAGAACCCGGCGACGCTGAATGCGAAGTGGTCTGACACCTTCTGGTAATGTGCCACCTCGGCCTTGCGGTACAGACGGGTGCCGATGCCCAGGTTGATGTCGGTGCCCTGATAGCGCATCGGACTCTTAGAGTACATACGCACCAGTCCGCCCTCGGTATTCTGTCCGTAGAGCGTGCCTTGAGGTCCGCGCAGCACATCCACGCGCTCCAGTTCGTAGGTATGGAAATTGAAAGCGCTCTTGCTGAGCAGCGGCATGCCATCGACATAGATGCCCACGGCGGGACTGTTCACGCGCGAACCGATGCCGCGGATATACATCGACGACGTGATGCGCGAGCCGTATTGCGGCATGGCGAACGACGGCACGTAGGAGGACAGTTCACGGATGTCGCGCACGCCGATGCGCTGCATCTCGGTAGCGTCGAACATCGCCGAACTGACCGGCTGCCGCCTGAGCAGGGTATTCTCTTTGGGTTGCGACACGACAATCACCTCGTCTAAGTCGTACACGCGCGAGGAGTCGGTCACTTGTTCATCGACGGTTATTCCTCTTTTGGTAACATCCTCAATTGCAAACGCTTGAGTAGATGCAGCCATCAATACGGCTGCCATAAAAACACCATTTCTTTTCATCTTGTTTGAAATTTCGGTGCAAAGGTACAACTTTAAGCCGACATACACAATCCTAATTATTTAGGATAGGTAGGTTTTATTGAAAAGATTTAGAGGTCTTGATTGGAATTACTTATTGCCCCGTGTGATGCCTCCCACTTCATCTGTGTTGTCGATGGTGGTCTCCGTCTTCTTGACCATAGACTTGAGCTTGCCGAAACGGAAGGAGGCCGTGAGTTGGAATTGGCGTCCGTTCTGCGCATTGACATTGTCGCCCCATCCGAGGATGTCGCCCTGTGTGGTGCGCGTATAGAAATGCATGTCGCGGTGGAAAGGCATCATGGCAGTAAGGCGCACGGTGAGCCGATCGTCGGAAAGGAAGGCGCGTTGCAAGGTGAATCCGTAGCGGTGCCACGAACGCTCGTATGAATAGATGGTCTCAGGACTATGTCCGCACTGTCCGTAGGCGAAGGCCGTGACTTGCAAGCGCCACGGCAACTGCTGTGACAGGTTGACATAATAGAATGCCGAGGTGAGGTGCTGGCGCAGGTCGGCAGAGGTGTTGCGGGCATGATGGTCGGTCAGGTTGATGTTAGCAACAACAGACGTGCCATCAAAAGGTTTCCACTGCGCGTAAGCCTCCATCTGCCACCTGTGCTGACGGATGACATTGCCCCATGTGCCGTGACGGACATCGCCATCGGCAAAGATGATTGAGCCGAGGGCATTGTCAGAGAACGAATACTGGGGCACGCATTGCAACGTGAGCCGTTGTCCCACATACATATACCACAGGGCGATGCTCTGCTGCCGCGCGCTCACCAGACGGGCATTGCCATAGTCCAACCGCAAGGGTGTGGCTACCACCGCCGGGTTGAGATAGGTGATGCCCGGACGGGTGATGCTGGTGGTATAAGAGAGTTTGAGCGACTGTCGGTCGTCGAACTGATATTTCACGCTGGCCTGCGGCACCCAGTCGTTGAGGTGCCGGTGGAAGTTGTCGCTCGTATGCCGGGGATAGGCACCATCCATCCGGCTATATTCGTAGCGCAGTCCTGCCCGTGCCGACCAGTTGCCCCGATTGAAGAGATAGCCAGCATAGAGTGCCGCCACCTGCGTAGTATGATTGAATTCGGTGCTGAGCGGTGTGGTCTCGGATAGCTGATAGTATCGTTGTGTGGTATTGCTGCCGTTACGCCGATGGATATATTTCATGCCAGCCTCCACCTGATGTCCCTCGGCGAGGGGGCGCAGGTAATCCGCCTGAAAGGTATGCTCGGTAAACCGTTCGCGGCTGTTATGTAAATAGCCTGTGTAATCAAAAGGCACATCCTGCCGTTCAGTGAAAAGCGTTTCCTGCTCAGTATGTTGCCGCGTCAGTGCCAGCATATACGAAAGGGTGAGTTTCTCCCCTACCCTACGGGTTTTGTGCTCATAGTCGAGTCGCCCGTTCCAAGAGTGGTGCCCATAATCGGGCATCCGATAATTCTCACGGTATTGATAGAGCGGCAGTCCTTGCCCGTCAAAGCATTGCACATGAGCCCCGCCCCTGACATCCAAGAGATAGTAATAACCTCCGAACGAAGCCGACAAGAGGTTGAGCGAGTCGATTTCGTAACTGGCATTGATGTCGGCATAGTGTACGGCACCCGGATTGGTGTTATCAACGTCAGCCCGCTGGGAGTGCCCCGTCTGCATGAACAGGCGTTGCACCGTTCCACGGTTTTGTGTCTCTTTTTTCGTCATGCCGCCGTAGCCGTAATCCACCGACACGATGAGTTTTCCGAATTGTGCGGCGAGATAAGCACCAAGGTTGGTATGTTTGAGCGACGTATAACCCGCGGTGAGCGACCCCGTCAGTCCGTCCATCCGTTTATGTTCCATCATCACGATATTGAGGATGGCATTCACCCCCTCGGCATCCTCGCGTGCGCCCGGGTCGGTCACCACCTCAATGCGTTTCACTACTGTTGCGGGCATGGCTTTGAGTATCTCCTTGGCATTTTTGGTCAATGAGGGGTCTAAATGTCCGTTTTTATAGATTTTGTAGTTGCTGTTGCCCTTGACGAGGATATTCTCCTGTCCGTCGATGGTCACTAATGGCACCTTGCGCAGCATATCCATCACCGTTTTGGTCTTGGCATCGTCGTCGGCCTGCACATCGTATCCGATGCGGTCGATATCCTGACGGATGAGTTGGCGTTGCGCCGTGACGGTGACATCACCGAGCACTTGTGTGCCGACCGTGTCTTGCGGAGCCGCTGTGATTGTGTCGGTAGGCGTCTGGGCGGCTCCGGAGAGCACATACATGAAGAGCAAACCCATCATCATGGGCTTACGCGGAAATGATTTCATAACTGGTTGGTTTTATTTGGCACACGCCCCCGGCCTATCGGCCACCTCCACTCTAACTTAGAGAGGGAAGAGGTATGTACTCTAATTGCTGAGGGTTGACAAACTGAGGGTTGACGAGACAGATGACAGTGGTCTCGCAGATGGATATAAGAGGGCAGCGCCAGCGCGTGTCTGGCCACTGCCCCTTATCAAACGAGAGAGTCTTTTTAGTCTTAATCAGAATAATATCATGCGTTTTCCCCTCTGTACATTCTTTGACGGCAGCCTTAGACCCACGCTTGAGCACTTGCACCTCTTTGATGGCATCTGACGAAAGTCGGTTGACCTCTTTCTCCGACACCCGTTTGCCGTCGATGAAATATACGACCGCCCTCTTATCGGTTTTCTTCTCAATATGCTTGCTGGTCACCATGACCACCCCGTTTCTGCCTTTCTCGCCATAAGAGAGTGCGACAGACGACCCTGGGCCAAAGAACTCGATATTGTTGACATCCTCAGAACTGATATCCTCGAAATCGCCCATCAATTCCTTTCCGTCGAAGAAGACGAGTGGTGTTTCTGACACCGGTTCGTTGACCGCCCTCGTCGAACTATAGATGACCGTCATCATACTGCTGTCGGAGTCATTTCTATAGACGATGCGATTATGACGTCCGTTGCTGTCGATGCGTACCCAGTCGTCGGCAGTCTGAATCTGATGGTACGTCAGTTGTGAGTCTGGCACCGACCGCAGTTGATAGTTCGTGATGGTCTTCCCGGTGAGTTGCGAACCGTCGAAACGGTCAATTCTCTGTCCGTTGATGACGTACACGTGTGTCTGTGCCAGAACAGAGAGGCACACCGACATGGCGAATCCTATGAGATAAAAAAGTCTTTTCATACACTTAGAAATGAATGGTACGTTGTTGGGGTGATTGGTTGATGGGTATCACTTGATACCCTTGCTCGTCGTTGGTGGTGATGATGAGACACGACGAAGCAGAGCCGTCTTTCAGCGTTTTGGTCACGATCGTAGCATCGCCCACGGGCTGCATCCGGTAGGTTTCCACAGGTTCATCGAGATAGGTGGCCGCCTCTACGATTTCTAATATCTGCTGTTCGGGAGCAGGGTGTGCCGTGGCGCGAGTGGGGTGCTTCACTCTTCTTTTGATTTTTTTATGCGGTTTGCATTCAGCCACCTTCTTTTTGGTGTCCGTCTGCTGCCTGTTGAGAGTAGCGTCGGTGGGAGGTAGAACCGTCTCTGCGCTTTGAGAATTGTTATGGTCAGTTTTAGGACTGCTGTTTGCCACCTGTTTGCGTTCCGTTGCCGGTTCCAGATGCCTCATCAACGCAACGAACAGCAATGCCGCGACCGATGCCGCAGCGATACCGTAAAGCACTCTTCCCAGTGTTTTTCTGTGTGGCGACGCGATATTTGCCCGGGGCTCTTCATTTACGGTATCACCCATCAGCCTGTCAAACGCTTCCACCTTTTCCATTGAGAGGTCGGCCTCACCAGCGAGTCCCTCCGCCGCCGTGATGAGCAGCCGCACCGGCTCCTCGTCGGGTGCGAACGTCGCATCGGGGTTCTTATAGTATGCCAGCAGAGCCTGTTCCTCTTCAAGTGTCGTCTCGGCATTGAGGTATCGTTGCACGAGTCGTCGTCTGCCTTGCGGCGTTTCCATCTCAGTCATATTGGTTCCTCCTCATTTTTAATAGTTCCATCAGTTTTCTCCTCCCTGCGCTGATTAAAGATTTGGCGCTTCCCTCTGTGGTGTTACAAGCCGCCGCGATCTCAGCCATCGACATACCTTCGCTGCGCATCGTGATCATCCTCTGTTGGGTGCCGGGCAATTTCGCCATGGCCCGTTCTATCACTTGCCGCATATCGTGCGTGATGGCCTGCTGGTCGGCTTGCAGCGTATCAACCACCTCATCAGTTGTCTCGATATCATCATGACGCACATCCTTGTGGCGCAAGATATCAATGCACACGTTTTTCGCTATCTGCACAGCCAGAGCCTCATGGCTTCGATAACCGCTCAGACGGTCGCGCATCTGCCACATCCGCAGAAGAGTCTCCTGCACGGCATCCTCTGCATCGAATGCTATGCCCTGACTGTCGAAAAAGCGATGGCATAAGGCCGTGAGCCTGGGTCGCACCATCATCACGATATGTTGGAAGTCTTGATGTTCCATTGGGTGTTATTACATCATCAAGACGAATGAGCGGTGAAAAGGTTAATAAGTTTTTTTGCAGCTCTATTCGTTGACAGTGCCACAATAGGGACAGCGGCCTTTGGTATGTATCTGCTTGCCGCAGTTGCCACAGATATAGGGCGAACGTATGTAGTTGACGTACTGATAGACGGCAAAGGCGATGTAAGCCAAGAGCAAGAGGTAACCAAAGATCGTACTGGTGACGGTAGAGAAGAACAGATAATTGAACGCGCACACGCCAAACAGACCCAGCAGATAGATAATGGCGCTCAGGGGTTCGAGATGGTGCAAGGTGTCGTCGATCGAGGCGATGGTGAGCACCAATATCATCCACATCAACCCCAGGAAGAGTGCCAGCGGGAAGGGATGCACCAGCGGGTTGAGCAAAGGATGGAAATAGAAGTGCCTCCACATCTCAGGGTCGTGCAGCTGTATGTATGAATAGACCGCCGCCGCTATGGCCACGACCACTGCCAGCATGGTGGGATAGAAGGTGGCGATGTCGCGGAAATGCACGATATAGGCCTGCCGCTTGCGCAACATGCTGACGGTATAGCCCAGGATGAGGAAGATGAGCAACAGCAGGAAATACTGGTGATGCTGATTGGAGAAGAACATGATGAATCGCGACACAGGGTCGTCGGGCATCACGTCTTTGAGCATCTCGCTCTCTCTCACCCATCCCGACACCCCGTCGTCCTGCGCCAGTTGCACCCATACGGAATCAATGGTGTCGGCCCTGACGATACGGAGGTCGGCCACCACCAGCACGCGGTCGCGGTCAACCAAGAAAGAGTCAACTTGCAATCCAGACACCTTTTCCTCTGGCAACTGGCTGGTCAGTTCGAGCGAGTCGCTGCTGACCCGGAAATTATAATTACGCGCATAGTGGTGCGTCTCGCGGAAAGCAGCCGTATCCACCTGATTGAGACTGTCGATGAGACTGCGAGGCGGCTCCGAATGCCTATGATGACACGAGGCCAGCAGGCACAGCATCAACCCGAGGAAAGCCATGCCAAGCACTCTCCCCTTCACGATGCGAGCAAATCGCTGCCATTTATTCTTCGTTTTCACCATGACCGTATTACTATCCCATCTCAAATCTCAAATCTCAAATCTCAAACCTCAAATCTCAAATCTTCAATACATTCATCTGGCAGTGCTGGCAGTCGAACTGCAACCGGAAGCGGCGCCCGTCGCCCATGACAAGCGTGAGCGGTTCGCGCCACGGTGCGGGCCGCCCACCCCGCCGCACGCAATAGCCCATGGCATAACGGATGCAATGCCGGCACTGCATGAGAGCCTGAGCCTCCCCCGTACCCCCTCCGAAGGAGGGGGGCACTGGCTGTGAATGACTTAGCCCTGCTTGACTATTCTCCTGCCCCCTGGTTCCTACCCCCTGCCCCAAAGACAGCTCCACAAAGTGAGCGAGTTGTGCCACCGCCCGACGGCGCAGGTCGCTGAGGAGACTGGAGGGTATGAAACACCGCTCAGCGTCGGCATCGACAGTGACTGCCGAGCACTCAAACACGGTATCGCCCAATCGCGACAGTTGACGGATGATGTTCTCTTTTTGGGGTTTCTGAGCCAGTTGATGCTCGAAAGCGACCTCTGCGACCGCGTGATCGTCCGAACCGACTACCGACATAGACAATGAGAGACCTCCGGCAGTAGCCGCCAGCGACATGCTGACCGGTATGCTGCGCCTGACCGTGTCATGAGCCAGCAACGTGGAAAAAGCTTGGTCGGCATTGCGGTAAAGAGCCATGCCGGGTCGCAAACCCTTCGGCATCTGGAGCGGGAAGAGCCTGTTGTTGTCGGCCCGGTTGACCCGGAATCCCACCAATTCACGCCTGTCGTTGAAGAAACACAGACCGTCGCCATTGGCAAACTGTGCCGTGCCCGCCACGTTCATCGAATGGCCACGCAACTCCTTCACCCGCCCCACATACTCGCCAATGGCTTTGGGCGTGTCGGGCGAGGCGATATCGGGCGTGCGGCCATGCAGGAAATAATCGGTATATCCGCGGTTGAACGTCTTGTTCAGATTGGGGGTGAACGAATAGGCGCATTGCCCCAACGAACTGCGACAGTAGTCTCCGGGGCGGCGGCGTATGATCTCGTTGAGCCGCTGACTGTAGGCCGCCACCACGTTTTTCACATAGTCGGCATCCTTCAGCCGGCCTTCAATCTTCAGTGACACGACGCCGGCATCCATCATCTCCTCCAAATGGTCGATGCGGCACATATCCTTGAGCGAGAGCCAGTAGCGCTCGCCCCATGAGCGTCCGTCGGCATCTGTCAAGTCGAATTTCAACCGGCAGAACTGGGCACACTCGCCCCGGTTGGCACTGCGCCCGAAACAATATTCCGAGGCATAGCAAGCCCCCGAATAACTGACGCAGAGTGCGCCGTGCACAAAGGCCTCCAACTCCACCTGTGGCACCTGTCTGTGGATATCGCGCATCTCGTCTATTGACAGCTCACGGGCCAACACCACGCGCGAGAAGCCATCTTCATATAGTTGGCGCACACGCTCCGCATCGCGGTTGTCGGTCTGCGTAGAGGCATGCAGGGCAGGCATGCTGACCCCTTGCGCCATCCATTCGCGCGCCATCATCATCACCGCCATATCCTGCACGAGGATGGCATCGACACCTATCTCGGCCAGCGAGCGCAACAGGCGCCGCGCCTCATCGTGCTCATCTTGCCGCAGCAGCGTGTTGACCGTGACATACACCTTGGCACGAAACTGGTGTGCATAGCCGCACAGACGTGCGATATCATCGAGCGAATTGCCTGCCGCGGCTCGTGCGCCGAAGCGCTCCGCGCCGATATACACGGCATCGGCTCCATGGTCGATGGCAGCGAGGCCGCACTCCAGATTTTTGGCAGGTGCCAACAGTTCGATGCTTCTCATCCGATATCGTCGATGTTGAACGGTGTGGTCTGATAGACGTAGTAGTTGACCCAGTTGTTGTAGAAGAGGTTGGCATGCGAGCGCCACGTGACGAGCGGCGGCTGCGCGGGGTCGTTGTCGCGGTAATAGTTATAGGGCAGCGGCACATCGTCGCGCACCCCGAGGTCGCGCCGGTATTCGCGGTCGAGCGTGTCGGGGGCGTACTCCAGGTGCCCGGTCACGAATATCTCCCTGCCGCCGCGCGCCATGACAATCCCTACCCCACTCTGCTCCGACTCAGCCATCAGTTCCAGTTCCGGGCATGCGAGGATATCCTCGCGGCGCACCTCGGAATGCCGGCTCTGCGGCATATAGAAGATGTCGTCGAAGCCGCGGAAAATAGGCGACAGGGGCACCACCTTCCGCTGCGGGAAGATACCGAACATCTTCTCAGCCAACGGGTATTTGGGGATGCCATAGTGATAATACAGGCCGGCCTGGGCCGCCCAGCAGATATAGAGGGTGCTGGTGACATGGGTGCGCGACCAGGCGAAGATATCCTTCAGCTCATCCCAGTAGGCCACCTGCTCGAAGTCTAACATCTCTACAGGTGCCCCCGTGACAATCATACCGTCATACTTCTCGTGGCGCATGATTTCAAAGTCTTTGTAGAACATCATCATGTGCTCGATGGGCGTGTTCTTGGGCGTATGGCTGTGCAGTTTCATGAACGATATTTCCAACTGCAAAGGAGTATTGGAGAGCAGACGCACCAAGTCGGTCTCGGTGGTCACTTTCAGCGGCATGAGGTTGAGAATGGCAATCCTGAGCGGACGTATATCCTGCGAATGGGCGCGCGTGTCGTCCATGACGAAGATATTCTCATGCTTCAGCAAATCGATGGCCGGCAAGCGGTCGGGCAGTCGTAAGGGCACCTTAGGAAGATTTAAAAATTAAAAAATTTCAACTTTCGCAAGCTACGCTTGCTCTTTGAAGTATGGGAGTTTGGGAGTTTAGACAATAGTCGTAGTGCACCTGTTTTTGCATCCAACTAACGTCTAAACTCCAGCGGCTGAAAGCCGCGAAAACTCCTAAACTCCTAAACTCCTTAAGCATGCGAAACTTGAATTAAAAAATGATAGTTAGATAGTATAGACAGATAGATACTATAGGCCCTATAGCCTCTATCCGTTTTTTACCAGAGGCTGAGACGTTGCTCTTTCGGGATAAACATCTTGTCGCCCTCGGTGATGCCAAAGGCATCATACCACATATCAATATGAGGCAGTGCGCCATCTACACGCCAGCATCCCAGCGAGTGGGGGTCGCTCTTGGTGCGGTTGCGTATCTCGGCCTCGGTGATATTGCCGGCCCACACGCCCGCATAGGCCAGGAAGAAACGCTGCTCGGGTGTGAACCCGTCGATGACGGGCAGCGGCTGGTCTTTGGTGGCATTGCGGAAGGCATAGAAAGCCACTTGCAGGCCTCCGTGGTCGGCCAGGTTCTCGCCCAGGGTCAACTTGCCGTTGGCATTCAGGTCGGGCAGCACCTTGATAGCCGAGAAGAAATCTGCATACTTGCCTGTGCGCTCGGTGAAGTTCTTGCCGTCGCTCTCGGTCCACCAATCGGTCATGTTGCCGCTCTTGTCGTAGTGGCGTCCCTGGTCGTCGAAGCCGTGTGTCATCTCATGTCCGATGACCACGCCGATGGCACCGTAGTTGAACGCATCGTCGGCCGTCATGTCGAAGAAAGGCACCTGCAGGATACCCGCCGGGAAGCAGATCTCATTGGTGGTGGGGTTATAGTATGCGTTGACGGTCTGCGGCGTCATGAACCATTCCGTATTGTCAACGGGTTTTCCGGCCTTGTGCTCCGTCTCGTATTTGTCCCAGAACTTACGGCACTCCTGCACATTGTCGTAATACGACTTGGCGGGGTCGATGGTGAGTCCGCTCATGTCTTTCCACTTGTCGGGATAGCCTATCTTCACATAGAAGGTGGCCAGTTTGTCGAGCGCATTTTTCTTGGTCTCCTCGCTCATCCAGTCTTGTGCCTGGATGCGCTCGCCCAGAGCCACTTGCAGGTTTTTCACCAATGTCTCCATGCGCTGTTTAGCTGCTGCGGGGAAGTAGCGCTCCACATACATCTTGCCCAGGGCCTCGCCCATCTGTCCCTCCACCTGGTTGGTGGCACGTTTCCAGCGGGGATAGTCCTCTTTTCGTCCCGACATGGTTTTGCCGAAGAACTCGAAGTTGGCGGCCTGCACCTCATCGCTCAGATAGCCGGTCGATGACATAATGACATCCCACTGCATATAGGCACGCAGTTCATCGGGTGTGAGGCTGGCCAGTATCTGGTCGGCACCGCGTGTGAAATCGGGCTGTCCTACCACCAGTTCCTGCATGGCAGCGAGTGGCACGTCGTTGGCCTGCATCAGCGCGGTGAGGCGCACATGGGGATAACGCGCTTCGAAGTCGCTGAGACTCATCTTATTATAGTTGGCCTCCACATCACGCAGTTCGGTGCGCGATTTCGACACCTTGGCCAGACGCAGTTCCACGTCGAACACATATTTTGCTTTTTGGCGTGCCGCCTTCTCTTTAAATCCGTAGAGTTTGAACATTCTGACCAGATGTTCTTTATAGGCCTCACGTATTTTGGTGGTAGCCTCGTCGGTCTCCAGATAGTAATCCTTCATGCCGAGTGTCAGTCCGCCCTGCATCACGTTAAGGATATTCATCGAGGCATTTTTCTCGTCGGCCCCGAATCCGATGCGGAAGGGCACACCATATCCGAAGGGATTATGTTTGAGCTGCAGCTGCTGAAGGGCATAAACGGTCTTGGTCTTCTCTATCTCATTGAGTACGGGCAGCACGGGTTTGACGCCTTCGCGGTTGCGCCGTACGGAGTCCATGGCGAGTTTATAGTAATCGCTGAGTTTCTGCTCTACACTTCCTTTGGGATAGGTCTTTTCTTGCAGTTCTTTGAGGATGGCATTGATGCGCTGGTTGTTGTCCTCGGCCAGACGGTCGAAGGAGCCGTAGCGCGAGTAGGCTGCCGGCAGCGGGTTCTTGCTCATCCATCCGCCGCAAGCAAACTGATAGAAACTGTCGCCGGGGCGAGTGCTCCGGTCGAGGTCAGTCAGGTCGATGCCCGACTTCAGCGGTGCCTGTGCCATCGCTGTAGCTGAAGCAGCCACCATTGTCATCATAGTTAAGATTCTTTTGATACGCATATTGTTATTATTTAAGTTGACAAGTTGACGAGTTGACAAGTTGATGCTATCGACACTTTTAATTATTTAATATTTTAATTTTTTAATCACTCTACAGCTGCTCTGACAGTTGTTCCCACCGTTCCATCTCGTCGTCGATGGCTTTCTTGGTGGTAGTATATTCTGTGATCAACGTCACGTCGGCGGCGCCCTCGGGCGTACAGAGGATGGCATCCAACTCATGGAGCCGGGCCTCCATCTTCTCTATCTTCGCCTCACACTCCTTGATGGCTTTCTCCACCTTGCGCTGTTCGCGCTGCCGCTGCTTACGCTGTTCATAGCTGTTGAGTGCCTGTGCCACATCTTGCTCAGAGGGGTCGGGGCTTTCTGAGGGGGCGGAGGGGGCGGATGAGCCGGATTTTCCGGAGATTCCGGATTTTCCAGATTTTCCGGGGTTTCCGGAGATTCCGGGGCTTCCGGGGCTTCCGGGGTTAATGGCATGCTGTGCGAGTGCCTCGTCGATGGTGGCAGCAGAGCGGAGGAAATCGTAGATGCCACCGAGATGCTCGCGCACACGTCCCCCGCCGAACTCATACACCTTGGTGACGAGCCCGTCGAGGAATTCACGGTCGTGGCTGACGATGATGGCGGTGCCGTCGAAGGCGCGGATGGCCTCTTTGAGCACATCCTTCGACTGCATGTCCAGGTGGTTGGTGGGCTCGTCGAGAATGAGCAGGTTGACGGGTTCGAGCAGCAGCCGTATCATCGCCAAGCGACTGCGTTCGCCCCCGCTGAGCACCTTCACTTTCTTGTCAGAGGCCTCACCGCCGAACATGAAGGCACCGAGGATATCCTTGATGCGCAGTCGTATCTCGCCTTTTGCCACATGGTCGATGGTATCGAATACCGAGAGATTCTCGTCGAGCAGTTGCGCCTGGTTTTGCGCGAAATAACCTATCTGCACATTGTGCCCTATCTTGAGCATGCCCGTATAGGGAATCTCGCCCATGATACATTTCACGAGAGTGGTCTTTCCCTCGCCGTTCTTTCCCACGAAAGCCACCTTCTCGCCCCGTTTGATGGTCAGGGTGACATGGTCGAAGACGGTATGTTCGCCATAATCCTTGCGCACCTCGTCGCAGATGACGGGGTAGTCGCCGCTGCGCAGACAGGGCGGGAACTTCAGCCGGAGGGCTGAGTTGTCCACCTCGTCCACCTCGATAGGCACGATCTTGGCCAGTTGCTTGATGCGGCTCTGCACCTGCACGGCCTTGGTGGGTTTATATCGGAATCGCTCGATAAAGTCTTTCATCTCGGCTATCTCGCGCTGCTGGTTCTCGTAGGCGCGCAACTGTTGTTCGCGCCGTTCGGCACGCAGCACCACGTACTCGTCGTACTTCACGCGGTAGTCGATGATCTGTCCGCACGAGATCTCGAGCGTGCGATTGGTCACATTGTTGATGAAAGCGCGGTCGTGACTGACCAGTATGACAGCGCTGCGCGACTGTGCCAGAAACTGCTCCAGCCACTGTATGCTCTCGATGTCGAGGTGGTTGGTGGGCTCGTCGAGCAACAGCACGTCGGGCTGCTGCAAAAGTATCTTCGCCAGTTCGATACGCATGCGCCACCCGCCGGAGAATTCCGACGTAGGTCGTTCGAAGTCGCTCCGCAGAAACCCCAGTCCTGTGAGCGTGCGCTCCAGCGCGGCCTCGGCATTGTCTGCTCCGAGCAGCATATAGCGCTCATGCTCTTGTGTGAACCGCTCCACCAGTGCCATATACTCCTCGCTATCATAGTCTGTGCGCTCGGCCAACTCGGCCTGCATGCGGTCGATGCGGGCCTTCAGGCGGTCGTTGCCGGCAAAGGCCTTGCGCGCCTCCTGTCTCACGGTAGTGTCGTCTTGCAGATTCATCACCTGCGGCAGATAGCCAATGGTGGTATCTGCCGACACAGCCACACGTCCTTCGGTGGGACGCTGCTGCCCAGCGATGATTTTCAGGAGAGTAGATTTGCCAGCCCCGTTCTTGCCAACGAGTGCGATGCGGTCGCGGTCGTTGACCACAAACGAAGCGTCGTGAAACAACGGTTTCACGCCAAATTCCACTTTCAGTTGCTCTACGGATATCATCATGATCAGCTCTTTTCAGGGATATCAGCTATTTTGCGTGCAAAATTAGCGAAAAATCCCCGAATAGAGACACGAAAGACCAGAAAAAAGCATAAAAGAGGTGAGAGGAAGAGGTGAGAGACGAGATGGTCGGCTGTCCGCCGCTGCCTGGTTCCACCACATCCAGGGTCATCAAATCCATAAAAGAACCGCCATCCACCTGATGGAGTTCACAAAAGGGTTTTATGTATTGTATTTTCATCGTTCATTCTGCACTACTGGTGAGTATCATATCCACGAGTCGCATCACATCGTTGATATCAGTCTCACGGTCGCCGTTCACGTCTGCCGCGCCTGCGACGAACACCTCAGGCGTCTGTCCGCAGAGATGCGACACGAGTGCCATCACATCGTTGATGTCGATCAGTCCGTCACCGTTCACATCGCCGTCGAGCACAGTGGCCTGCATGGCCGGAATCTTCCGGTCCAGATAGGCGAAGCGCTCGTCCAAAAAGGTATTGAGCTGCTCTACGGCACCGGCATAGTTGGCAAACTGATAGTAGCCGTCGCGTGTGATGCCGTAGAGGCCGTTGTCGCCCACGTCCCATCCAGCCCCGCCGTCATCCACGGCTTTGTAGTTCTGCCGCTGTGTCTGAGCGAGTGTGGCAGCCATGTCGGTCACGAACTGCGCCAGCCGGTCGTGCAGACCGGCATCGTTCAACTCCTGCCACCGTTGCTGCACGGCACTGACGAACCACGGTTGCCGGGCCCATCCTGTCACTGCATCGCGCCAGACCGATATCTTGGCTGTCTTCAGCACAGAGGCTTGGAAGGTATCGTCACTGATGTCGGCCATCAGTCCGCCGGCGGTCATGTCCTGCCCGGCGTAGTTGTCGTAGGCTTGCACATCTAAAGGCAGCGGTGCGAGATGCACCTGTGAGGTGAGCGTCGAGGTATAGCCATAGACAAGGCTGAAGGCCTCATGGCTGCCCATGATCTCACTGGCCAGATACCAGTTGACGAGAGAGGCCTGATTGAGTTGGTCGGCGGCGGGCGGCTCAGCCATGGTCTGTCCCTCATCTACTTGGTCACCAATGAGATAGGTGCCCAGCAGACAGTCGTTGACCACGAGGTCACAGAATCGGTAGTGCGACGCGCTGTAGAGTCCCGTCGCCTCGCTCAGGCAGCACGTCAGCGCATAGCGCATCATGCTCTTGTCGCCTGCCATGGCATGCAATACCCATTGTGCTGCGGGCGTGGCATTGCCCATGCACACCATGTTCTGCGGTTGGTTGAGGGTGAGCAGGAACGACCGTTTACCGTCTTGCCCCCACTCGGCCTCATTGTATCCGCGCAACTTGGCTCCGCGCTGCGAGAATTCCGACAGATTGCCGTTGCCGTCCACGACAACGATGGTGCCCACCCGGTCGGTCTGCGTGTCGGTGATGTCGATGGCCCCCGAGGTGTTGAAATACACAGTAGGCACGTCGGTCAACTGCTGCCGGGCCAGTATGCGCTTCTGCAACCGTGTATAGGGAGTGTCGTCGTCGCCGTCGTCGATGACGATATCCATGCCTGCCGCCCCACCCTGCTGCACATTGACATCAGCGGCACTGCTCGTCGTGACTGTCTGAGCAAAGCCCTCGACAGCCATGACCATCATGGTTATGAGCAACAGTCGGCGCGTCTTCATCGTCGTGTTGGTGTCTGCGTGAGTAAGAGCCGGTTCGTCCCAGACGCTGAATGAGTTGGCCTCGATCTCGTCGCTGTCGGTGATGACGGTTTCGGGGTTTTCTACCACCTCGATACTGGTATCGCCCATGAGCATCTCGCCAGCCAACAGGCTGACCTTCACGTCGGGTGTGATATATGCTTTTTTCATTTTCACTTCATCAATGATTTATTTCACCACTACTTTGTTACCATTATGGATATAGACACCGCGCTTCACGGGGCGCTGCACCTTCACGCCGTCGATGGTGTGGTAAGCATCATCGGCGCTGTCAAGGGCGCCGTTCTCCACCACTTGGATGCCATCCACGGGGCACGGTCACGCCCTGCCCGACTTTATAGCATGCCACCGTATTGTTTCTCATTGTTGAGCACCAGGTTGATGGTCTGCGTCATCACCTGTTCCTCAGTCTGCACGACCCCTGCGTCGAGGGTAAAGTTGCTGATGGTGACATTGTCACTGTTCTGCGCATAGCCGGTGAAGGCCATGGCTGCGAACAATACCGATAAAAGTTTTTTCTTTTAATTCATATTGCTTATATAATTATTTTGTCGTTTTCCTCAAATCTCAATTATTTACGATGATATCCACCAGGCGCATCACATCGTTGATGTCGATGTCGCCGTCTTCGTTGGCATCGGCGGCAGTGGTGTCGAAGACCTCTGGTGTCAGGCCGCAGATATGCGACACAAGTGCCATCACGTCGTTGATGTCGATGAGTCCGTCACGGTTGACGTCGCCCAAGAGCACGCTCGGCGTTTCGCCCTCGGTGGCATAGAGTGTGATGTTCCACACCACCTGGTTGTCGCCTTTGGGTGTGAAGGTGAGCGTCTGTGTGGCGGGTGTAGCCAGTGTCACGGCATGTGTGGCTGTCGTACCGCTGTTGGATGCGGGGAAAACATAGTCGGTGGCAGCGTATTCCACGCCGTTGAGTTCGGCGAGATAGGCCGT
Organism: uncultured Prevotellaceae bacterium; assembly: GCA_947165505.1. Lineage (GTDB taxonomy): Bacteria > Bacteroidota > Bacteroidia > Bacteroidales > Bacteroidaceae > Prevotella. The sequence goes on from CAMVAT010000011.1 coordinate 40,569, forward strand.
GCCATCGGTCTTATTGCAATATCCAGTGGCCTCGAAGCGCAGCACCTGCAGTCCTGTCGGTATGTTGATGGTAAACGTCTCGTTTCGTGAGAATTTGATGCCGGTCATGCCACAAGCCGTCCCTGTGGAGTAATCCTTCCCGGTGGTGATGCTGAAGCCGTCGTTGAACGACCATCCAGTGGTGTGCGTCGCGGGCGAGAGCGTATAGGTATTGACCACCGGCTCCTCCTCTTTTACGGGATAGAGCGTAATGACCCACACCACCTGTTTGCTGCCTGGTGTGAACGTCATCTGCCCGTTGATCGGTGTGTCGAAATCGAACGTATAGGTAGGGCATTGCGCAGCTGTGCGGTTGGGAAAGACATAGTCGGTGGCAGCGTATTGCGTGCCGTTGAGTTCCTTCAGGTATGCCGTGCTGCTGTCGTCGTTGCTATATCCGGTCAGTTCCACCTTGTCGAAGTCTATACCATCGGGCAGCACCAGTGTGTATTGCGTTCCGGCACTGTATTTGATACCCGATATGCCGCAGTTGCTGGCGGTGGAATAACTTTTGTTGGTGGTGATGCTGAAACCGTCGTCGAAAGACCAGTCGCTGATGCAGGTGGATGGTGCGATGGTATAGCTGTCTTTCAGGTCTTCTCCCACGTTGACCACGCCACCCTGTGCAGAGCCTCCGGCATTCTGGTTGGTGGTGATGGTTTCGACCAGCGAGTTGAGGTAATGCTCCAGGTTGGTGTAGCCGTCGGGGGCGAGCGCAGCCCCGTCGGCGGCGTCGGCGGCGTTCAGTCCGTTGGCACTCTCCCATGCGTCGGGCATGCCGTCGCCATCGGTGTCTGCAGGAGCGGTGGTGCTGTTGAGCACAGGCCATGCGCTCCAGTCGCTCCCGGCATTGGCAGGTCGGTTGTCGTCTTGTGAGTTGACGCAACCCGCACTGCACCCGGAGCCCGTGTAAGAGGCCGTGCCATTGCGTGTGTCGCTGACGATCTGGTCGTCGAAGGAGTCGCGATGGAGCGACGCTCCCGCGTAGGCGATCACCCTTTCGTAGGCGGTGGCGGCGCTGTGTGTGGTGGTGGTGATGAAATCGACGGGAGCCGAACGCCTGATTTGCGTCTTCACCGCGTCGGTATAGAGGTTGTCATTGTCGCTGCTGAGGATTTGGTTGTACATACCATACGTCCAGTTGTCGCTGGTCACGTCGCTGTGCTTGCTGTTGACGTTGTCAACAACATAGTACGTGCCCCACTGGTGTAGGGTCGGCTCATAGGCGGGATAATTAGCGATATACTCGTTGGTGCGTATGCCCACGCTGGCGATGCGTTTCTGCTTCGTGGTGGAGAGGCTGTTGGTGGCAGGCCCGGGTTTGTAATAGTTGCCTACGATGTTGACGTTCATCGCCTCGCCGCCATAGCAGCCGTTGCCGGCCCAGTTGTAGATGACGTTGTTGCGCATGTCCATGCGCTCGTCTGACTGTGTGGTGTAGCGCGGGCCTAAGCGTGGTGTGCGGCTCTCGTGGTGGGCCATCAGGTTGTGGTGAAACGACACGCCGCTGCCGCCCCAGTTGCCGCCATATCCGTGGGCACCCTTGGAGTGTCCAGACTCGCGCAGGCTCTGTGCCACAATGCACCACTGCACGGTGGCGTTCTCGCATCCGCATACCGAGAGGCACTCGTCGATGCTCCAGCTCACCGAGCAGTGGTCGATGACGAGGTTTTTACGGTCGAGCGCGCCAAAGCCGTCCCATCCGTCGGCCCCGTCCAGGGTCACATGTTTGTTGCCCAGACGGAAACGCATATACCGCACGATGACGTTGTTGGCATTGATGCTCATGGGGTAGTCGGCCACGCAGATGCCGTCGCCGGGTGCCGTCTGACCTGCGATGGTCACGGAACCGTTGTTGACAGGCAGTGCCGACTCGAGATGGATGGTGCCGGAAACGTCGAAGACGATGGTGCGAACCCCCGTCTGCTCTACGGCCCAGCGCAGCGAACCCGTGCCTGAGTCGTTGAGGTTGGTCACATGATACACAGTACCGCCTCGTCCGCCGGTGGTATAGCGTCCGAAACCCTCAGCTCCGGGGAAAGCGGGTGTCTTCTCCTGTGCTTGCGCCATCAATGTGCCCGTCAGGCAGAGCAGTAGCGCGGCCATGAATGCTGTGCGATGTATCATATCTTCAGTCTTTTGTATTTTCGGGTACAAAAGTAGTGTTTTTTTTACAAACGCACAACATTATCTCCAATAAAAATTCCGCCTGACAGCCAAGGCGGTATGACACTCTGGGCTGTCAGGGCGGATGATGTTATTGCTCGGTGCCGACAATGATCATATCGACCAGCATCATCACGTCGTTGATGTCGATGTCATTGTCGCTGTTGACATAGGCGGCATCGATGTTGAACACCTCGGGTGTCTCGCCGCAGATATACGACACGAGTGCCATCACGTCGTTGATGTCGATGTGTCCGTCGTTATTGACGTCGCCCTTGAGTGCGGCGCTGGCGGAAGCCAGTTCGGCAAACTTCACGTCGAGGTATCCAAACCGTGCCTCGAGATAGTTGCTGATCTGCGTAGCCGCCTCGTCGAGTGTGGCGGCTGCCGTGGCGGCACCGTCGCTTGCCACGAAGGTGTCGTAGTTGAGGGTGAAGGTCTGTGCCGCCTCGTCTTTCAGGGCTGCCACTTTCGCGGTGAGGGCACTTTCGAGCGTGCCTTTCACCTCATTCCAACGGGCCAGCACAGCGCTCTTGAACCACTCCTGCTGCCACAGTTCGGCCAGCTTGCCGGCCCAGGCGCCACGGGTGATTTGGTAGGCCATGCCATCGTACGAGCCCTCGGTGTCTTTGTCGGCCATGAGTGCCATCATGTCGATGCCGGACGTGTTGTCGTACGACGAATCATTGTCCCACAGCGGTCCGAAGGAGAGCGTGGCAGCAGCGTCTGCCTTGTAGGCGTAGAAATCGCTGATGGGTTTGTATCCGCCAAGTATCTCGGCTGCGATGTACCAGTTGACCAGCGATGTCTGGTCGTAGTACTGACTGCTGTTGTCGGCCCACAGTTGGTCGAAATAGGTCTGCACGGTGGTTTGCAGTGAGGCTTTCTGCTCGTCGGTATAGTCGTCTGAGTCGGGGTTCTTGATGGTGATATAGGGTTTGGTGTCGCTGCCCTCGACATAGAGGTCGGCGGGATCGACATCGTCGGCATCCGTCATCTGCAGCAGCCAGTCGGTCTTCTCATCGGCGGCGAACACGCGCGCGGCGTCGGCCTCGATGAAGTCGGTGGCCACATAAGCGCCGATATACTCGCCGTTGAGCACCACGTCAACGAAGCAATAGGTGGGCGTGAAGGGCATGTCCAGTCCGTCGCCGAGAGCCTTGGTCAGAGCGTTGCGCAGCAGCGACTCGTCGCCGGCATTGCCCAGCAATACCCAGTTGCGCTTCACATATCCGGCTCCGGTGAGGTCGTACTTATGCTCCAGACCGTCGGACGACTTCTTTTTCTTGGCGAACTTCAGTCGGTACGATTTCTTGTCCTTGTCCCACGAGCCCTTGCCGCGTATCTCCATGTCGTTGAGGTCGGTGAACTCGGCGAGGCGTCCGTTGGCATCGACCACCTGGATGGCCGCCTTCACGTAGTCGCCCGACGAGGGTTGTATCTCGGCCCCGTCTTGCGTGTCGATATAGATGGTGGGCACGTCGGTGAGCTGGGTGCGCACATCGGGTTCGTCGATGTCGCCAGAGGTGACGAACCTGATGGCCGGAGTCTCGCCTGTTGGTACAACGATGTAGGCACGTGCTCCATACAAATCAGAATTAGAGAATTTGACCAACGACTGGCCATCAACATACACATCACCCGTAAACTGATAACTATCGCTTACATTCACGTTTTTCTTATAAATCTGTGCACAGAACCGATGCTGTCCATCATCCCATGACACGGCATCACCGTTATACAATCCATATTGCAAGTTGGCCTTATACACGATATCGTCAATGGTGCCGAAAGAGGTGACATCATTTGCAGGCTTGAGCAAATAGGGGACACCACATTCAACAGTCTCGTCGGTCAACACAGTGAAGAGCATGGTGGTGCCATCAGTATCCATGCCAGTGTGGGCCGCTAATTGGTAGGTGCAGCCAAGTGCGGTTTCTATCTGCTCCGTCGTTGCATCAAACGGAAAACAAACGGCATTCCACTGTCCGCCAGTAAGTGTGCGGTTGACGACGGTCAGATTATAACTATTTCCAGCAGTTGGTATTTGCCCCTCTTCCCATCCTGTCAATTCTGGGTTGTAAGAAGCCGCTGTAGGTTGTGGCAAAGCATCGATGAAACCATCAATCTGGTTTTGGATAAACGAGATTCTCGTTCTGACGTATTCTTTCAGTTTATCAACGTGTTCATCATAATCGGACATTTTGAAGAGACCGTTTTCGATATTGGTAATCGACCATTTGGTATAGTTCAATTCGCGAGACTGAGCAATCAGTGCCACAAGGCGGTCGATATCGGCTATCAATTTATCTTCCAGTCCATCGTCTATCAGTGCATCGAGTTTCGTCTTCACGGCATTGAGGAACGACTTGTCTTTGAAGAGATAATTCTTAAAGCACCACTCGAAATTCGTCTTCCCATAGTCAGCTGTCAGTTTTTCAGGGTCTTTAGCCTGTTCATAGTTTCCGAAGGCGAGGTCCTTATCCCATAGCGGTCCCCAGTGGAAGTGGTTGTCGCCGTCGAGTTTATACCCCTTGAATACAAAATAGCTGTCGAGGTCGCCCGTGATCTCTGTGGCAATGTAGAATTTGACGAACGACTCCAGATCATTGTATTTCATCCAATTGCCATTACTGAAAGATGAATACCAGTCCTTTCTCCATGCCCGCACGTCGGCTTTGAGTTGCGTAATCTGCTCTTCGGTCAAATCGTCGGCATCGGGGTTTTTGATACTTACATAGTGCTCATCGTTCCCGCTCTCGGGCCCCACGTAGGGTTCCTCTGCCATACTTCCCCAGCATTCGAACTCCATGTACCAGTCAGTGTCTTCGTTGATGTCGATGCGGTTGCTTCCTGTTTCACAGTGGTCAGAGACCATGTAAGTGCCACGATACATCCCGCTGATGACCAGGTCAACGTACTTATACCCCGGTGTAAAATCCATGCCAACGTATTGCCCGACATGATAGGTCAGTGCGTTGCGCACCATCGTGCCATCGTAGTTGTTGGCAATAAGCGTCCAATTGCGTTTGTCATAGCCAAGCCCCAAAAGGTCGTGTTTGTGTCCTTTTGCGAACTTCAGCCTATACGGCACTTTTCCGTTTCCAGCCGAAGCGGTTGAATTGCCTCGCACCTTGATTTGCACATCATCTGAGAAACTCTCTATTCTCTGGTCGGTTCCCTCCTCGCTATTGTCCACCACAGTGATGACAGCATCAGAATAGGGAGCCACCTCCTCTTCGTCTGCGTTGCTCTTCCTGTTTTTGTAGAGCACCGCTTTTAATGATGTCTCATCGGTGATGGTGGGCACATCGATATAAATGGTTGGGATGTCTGTGAGCTGCTGTTTGGCAGCAATCCTGGCTTCAAGAGAAGTGGGGGCGGGAGTGTCGCCGCCCTCACCGCCTTCGCCGCCTTCGCCGCTGCCGGACGAGGATGCTTCGTATTGGAAAGCCGGTGTGATATTGTTGGTAGAATAATTCTCGACGAAGAAATAAGCACAGATGCCAGGAAAGCCATTATCAAGCCAAGAACTTTTTTCCAGCGTACCCGACGAAGTGATAGTAAAATGGGAATGTGCACTGTTGGAATCGTACATGAGATACGAATACTTTCTGAAATAGAATCCACGCAACTGCACACTGCCAGCCGAAGCGATCGTGAAGAAATCGTCTGTGATGTTGTTCGTAAAAACTGCACCAACGAACACAGGCGACTCCACGCTATTGGTCATCTTGATGAGATAGGCCTGTCCTGCCACGATGGCAGGCGTCTCCATGGTATGGAAGACGAACTTACCCGTCGATTCATCATAGCTGTCGAATTGCTGAATCACATAATTGCCTTCGCCTAAGGCATTGTCGATAGATACCTTATCAGCACTGAAGGGGAAGCAATAGGCACCCCATCCTGCCGAGAACGGATGGTTCTTTACCGTCACGTCCACGGTTTGACCGACATAAGCGGAATATTGACTCGCATAGCCCGAGACAGCATCATACTCAATAGCTGTAGCCGATGCACTGAGGCACACCGTCAGCATAGTCAACAGAAAGGCAACCCATCTCTTTGGGCGGTAGTAGTTTGTTATCATGTCCATAATAATAGAATTAAGCGTTTCAGTTATTACACACTAACATTATACATACAACGTAAACGTTTACACTTCTCGCGTAAACGTTTGCAAATATAACGGATAAAAAATAAGCCTTGCAAATTTTTTCGGCAAAAATGTCTTATATTTTGGCCAAAATGCAAGAAAGTACCGAAAAAAGATAAAAAACGCAAAACATCCCTCTGAGTTTTTTCAAGATAAAGGCACTGCACTCCCCTACCCCGGCAAGACTGTGCGGAGGCAGATACAAAACAATCAATTTCACATAGTTGTGAAACACATAGATGTGAAATTTTCCTGGAAAAGACAGTTCGGTGGCAGGCACTCTTTCCACAACAAAAAAAGATTTCATAAAAAAGATGGCAGAGTGAGAAAAAAAACGTACCTTTGTGTCAACTTTTGAGAATCAACACTATTGAGCCCATGAACCCATTCACACAAATCATAGCCAAACAGCTGAACCTGCCGCAGCAGGGAGTGGAAAACACATTGGCACTGCTCGACCTGGGATGCACCATCCCCTTCATCGCACGATACCGCAAGGAACGCACCGGCGGACTGAACGAGGTGCAGATAGCACAAATCAGCGAGTGGAACGACAAGCTGAAAGAATTGCAGAAACGCAAGGAGACCATCATTAAGACCATTACAGAACAAGAAAAGATGACTCCCGAACTGCAACAGCGCATCGACAACTGCTGGAACACCACCGAACTGGAAGACATCTACCTGCCCTACCGGCCCAAACGACGCACCAGGGCGCAGATAGCACGCGAACAGGGACTGGAGCCGCTCGCCACCTTATTATTATTACAGCGTGAACAAAATCCCGAACGGGCCGCACAGCGGTTCGTCACTGCCGACGTGGCCGACGCCGAGACGGCGATCCGCGGCGCGCAAGACATCATCGCCGAAATGGTGAGCGAAGACGAACGCTCGCGCAACACCATACGAGGCGAATTCAGACGAGAGGCTACCATCACATCGAAGGTGGTGAAAGCTAAGAAAGATACCGATGAGGCTGTCAAATACTCCGACTACTTCGACTTCTCCGAACCCCTGCGCCGATGCTCGTCGCACCGGCTGCTGGCCATGCGACGGGGAGAGAGCGAGGGTATCCTGCGCGTGAGCATCAGCGCCGACGACGAACACTGCATCGACCGGCTACAACGTCAATATATGCGCGGTTTCGGACCCTGCGCACGACTGGTGGGCGAAGCCGTGGAAGACGGATACAAACGACTACTGAAACCACAGATAGAGACGGAATTCAATACCGAGAGCAAAACCAAGGCCGACGACGACGCCATTGTGGTGTTCACCGAAAACCTCAGGCAACTGCTTCTGGCCGCACCGCTCGGACAGAAACGCGTGATGGGCATCGACCCGGGATTCCGCACCGGATGCAAGGTGGTGTGCCTCGACGCTCAGGGCAACCTGCTGCACCATGAGGCGATTTTCCCCCACCCGCCCGTCAATCACCGCATGCAGGCCACCGTGCACGTGCAGCAGATGGTGAAAGACTACCAGATAGAGGCCATCGCCATCGGCAACGGCACGGCCAGCCGCGAGACGGGCGACTTCATACGCGACCTGCAGTTCGACCACCCCGTGCAGACCTTCACCGTGAGCGAAGACGGCGCCAGCATCTACAGCGCTTCGAAGACGGCACGCGATGAGTTTCCCGACCAAGACGTGACGGTGCGCGGAGCCGTGAGCATCGGACGGCGACTGATGGACCCGCTGGCCGAACTGGTGAAGATAGACCCGAAAAGCATCGGCGTGGGACAATACCAACACGACGTAGATCAAGGAAAACTGAAAAAAAGCCTCGACATGACCGTCGAGAGCTGTGTCAACTCGGTGGGCGTCAACCTCAATACGGCATCGCAACACCTGCTCACCTACGTGAGCGGACTGGGACCGGCACTGGCCAAGAATATCGTGGACTACCGCCGCGACAACGGTGCCTTCACATCGCGGGCACAACTGAAAAAGGTGCCACGCTTAGGACCGGCAGCCTACGAGCAGTGCGCAGGGTTCCTGCGCATACCTGGGGCGAAGAACCCGCTCGACAATAGTGCCGTACACCCCGAGAGCTACCCCGTGGTGGAACAGATGGCACGCGACTGCGGATGCACCGTGGCCCAACTGATAGCCGACAAGGACAAACGCGCCGCCATCGATATCAAACGATACGTGACCGACACCGTGGGGCTGCCCACACTGACCGATATCATGCGCGAACTGGAGAAACCCGGGCGCGACCCGCGAGAGCAGATAGAGGCCTTTGAGTTCGACCCCAACGTAAAAGAGGTGGACGACCTGGAGGAAGGCATGGAACTGCCGGGCATCGTGACCAATATCACCAACTTCGGTGCCTTCGTGGATATCGGCGTACATCAAGACGGATTGGTACACATCTCACAGTTGGCCGACCGCTATGTGAAAGACCCCAACGACGTGGTGCGGCTGCACCAGCACGTGATGGTGCGGGTGAAAGAGATTGACCACCGCCGCAACCGCATCGCACTCACCATGAAGGGGGTGAAACAGAAATAAGAGGTGAGAGGTGAGAGAGTAGTTTCGGGGCAGGGGGCAGGGAGCAGGGGGCAGGAGATGACCTCGCCACGCAAGTAGGGCCTCGTTCGGTCGGATTTGCAATCCGACCGCATGGAGTATCAGCATTTGTAATGCGAAAGAAATGACATTGGCGGATTGCAAATCCGCCTACTCAGTTCGGGTGGATTGCAAATCCACCCGAACAGGGGTAAGAGGTAAGAGGTGAGAGGTAAGAGGCAACTTTACTTCTTAGACTTGCGCTCGGCTTTCGCTTTCTTGGCAGCCTTGCGCTCGGCCTTGGCTTTCGCCTTGGCATCATCGGCGTCAAGGCCCTTGGCTATCTGCTGGTCGCAGAGCAAAATTTTCTTGTCGAGCCGCTCCAGCCTTTCCGTATCAGGCAGCTGGATGTTGTTGACCAGCAAGGCACGCGCATCGCTGTACGACGCTTTCGCCTGCTTGTATTGGTTGTGCTTCATAAAATCGTCGCCTTCCAATATAAGCCGGTCGTACTGTTTCTCCTCGAAGAAGGTGTTCTTCCCTTCTATCTGTTTCTCCTTCCGATAATATTCATCGGCTTTGTTGAACGAATAACTGCCTGCGTCAACATGTGCGTCGCCCAGTTGCGCCATGGCTGCCATGGGCGCAAAGAGCAGAATAGTTAAAAGGATTTTTTTCATCTTTGTGCTGTTTTTGGTTCGTTATCCGCGGCAAAAATAACAAATTATCGCCAAACCGACAAAAAAAACGACAAAAAAATACCGCCGCTCCATATTAGAGCGGCGGTTATTAGTTGAGATCGTGTTTTTACTTCACTTTGTCAACGATAGCCTTGAATGCCTCGGCATTGTTCATGGCCAGGTCAGCGAGCACCTTGCGGTTGATTTCGATACCAGCCTTGTGCAGTTTGCCCATCAGCTGAGAGTAGCTCAGACCCTCAAGGCGGGCGGCAGCGTTGATACGCTGAATCCACAGTGCACGGAAGGTGCGTTTCTTATTGCGACGGTCGCGGTAAGCGTAGGTCAGACCTTTCTCCCAAGTATTCTTCGCTACGGTCCAAACATTCTTGCGGGCACCAAAGTAGCCGCGTGTGAGTTTTAAAATTCTCTTTCTCTTTGCTCTTGAAGCAACGTGATTGACTGATCTTGGCATAATTTTCTTCCTTTAAATGTTTGACTTTTAATTAACGAAGGCGGAGCAGATCACGCACTTGCTTCATGTTTGACTGGTCAACGAGGGTCTGGTGCACCAGATTACGTTTTTGTTTCTTTGTCTTCTTCGTCAGAATGTGACTGTGGTAAGCGTGATGTCTCTTGATCTTACCAGTACCGGTGAATGTGAATCTCTTCTTTGCACCGGAGTTTGTCTTTACTTTTGGCATTGTTTTTTATTATTTAATGAATTGTTATAGAGCGGCGGCAACGCATATACCGGGCGTTACGCACCTTATTATTATTCGTTTGGGAGTGTAGTCTGGGAGTTTGGGAGTGTAGTCTGGGAGTCTGGGAGTTTGGGAGTTTAGACATTAGTAATCGTGATTGGAAAACTACTCTCTTACCTCTTACCTCTCACCTCTAACTACCTCTCACCTCTAAGCAACTTATTCGCCTTTCAGCTTTTTCAGGGCCTCGGGGCTGATTTTGGCGTTAGCGAAGAGGCCACCGTTGGCGGGGATGTCAGCCTCCACGTTGTCGGCCTTGCCAGCCTCATTCTCCTGCGGAGCCTGTTTGGTTTGCTCACGGGCTTCAGCCTCACGGCGCTCGCGGTCCATCTTCTGCTGGCTCTTCTTGGCCACGCCCGCTTTCTTCGGGGCAATGAAAATCGCCATTTTCTTACCCTCTAAGAGCGGCAGCTGCTCTACCTTGCCATATTCTTCCAAATCGTTGGCGAATCGAAGCAACAGCACCTCGCCCTGCTCCTTGAAGAGAATGGAACGGCCCTTGAAGAACACGTAGGCACGCACCTTGTTACCCTCTTCGAGAAACTCCTTGGCGTGCTTCAGTTTGAAGGCATAGTCGTTCTCGCCCGTCTGGGGTCCGAAGCGTATCTCCTTCACCTCTATCTTCACCTGCTTGGCCTTCAGTTCCTTGGCGCGTTTCTTCTGCTGGTAGAGGAATTTGGAATAGTCGATGAGACGACATACAGGAGGCTGCGCATTGGGCGAGATCTCCACGAGATCCACTCCCTGCTGGCGGGCCATATCCAAGGCTTGACGGGTGGGAACCACCATCGAGCCGTTATCGCCCACGATACGCACTTCACGCACGCGAATTTGCTCATTCACGCGGTATTGATTCTGCTTTTTGTCGTTCTTCATTCGCCTGTTTTCCATTTAGCGGCTGCAAAGGTAGTATATTTCAGTGAATTGCACAAATATTTTTTCAAATATTTTTTTACTAACTCCTTTTATTATATGCTATTTTTTATTATCTTTGCCATCGAAAGGCCAAACAACGGTCCAAGCTACTAATATTCACTTCAACAACCACCAACATTATGAAAAAAACAATCTTTTTCTGCATCATGACGATGCTCGTATGTTTTGCCACAACAGCAAACGCACAACAGAGCAAAGGTATCTACATTGACATGACCGGACAGATAGGCACTTCCAATGGATGGCTCAACATGAACGGCACGAAGGGCTCGTACAGCTATGCGACACCCACCGGGCGCATCCAGCGGATCCTCACGTTCGGGTCGTACAACAAAAAGTCGGGCCGGCTGGTGCTCAATGCCACCGACAAGCGTGGCAACTACATCGGGCAGTTCGACGGCACCTACACCCGCCAGACGTACTACGAAGACGGTCAGCAACTGGGCTACGAAAGATACAAGGGCACGTTCACCAACAACAAGGGTGTCAAAATCACCTTCGACCTATATATGGATTAGCCTATGAACAGCGACCCTGACAAGAACGACACGCCACGTAAGCCTGCCTACAAATATCTGGGCGAATCGGGACTGGTAGAAGACGAAGAGGGAAACATCTTCAGCGCTTCTGAGCTCACTGACGATGAAGCGGCGAGCGAGCCTTCAGCAGGCACCCCGTTATTAGAGAATTCCTTTGTCACCGAATTAGACGACAAGGCCAATCCCGCCTACTGGTATTATTACTACGACCCGCGCTATTGCGGACCCAGTCGCGAGGCCTACATGGAAAAGATGGCACGGAGGCACGGCTACCCCTACCGGCAGCACGGAGGGCAAGCGACCGCGCCTGAGCCTGCTTCCGTATGTTGCGTTGGCAACGCAACAAACAGGACGCAAGCGCCTGCGACCGTGGCAGAGCCTGAGCCCGCGCCTGAATCGGTGCCCGAGACGGCACACGAGCGGGCCGAACGACAGCAACGAGAGGCCGACAGTCAGCAGCGCGAGGCTGAGCGCGAGGGACTGCGCCCCGACACCCGCAGTTATAATAATGCCGTGAGATCCTGGCGGATGGTGAACCGCCGCGGCGAGGTGATCATCCCCTTCGATACCTACAGCCATATCGGCCATTTCCACAACGGGCGGGCAAGGGTGATGGACAAAAAGACGGGCCTGTTCGGTTTTGTCGATATACATGGCAAAGAGGTGATTCCCTGCACGTGGAGGGCGGCGGGCGAATTCAGCGAATACATGGCCGGTGTGCAAGACGAGCACAAGCGGTGCGGATTCATCGACATCAGCGGCCGGCTGGCCGTGGCATGCGTCTGGGAAGAGACATGGCCGTATCACGGCGGACTGGCTAAAGTGCAAGACCACCACAAGATCGGCATGATCGACACCAGCGGCAAGCGTGTCGTACCGTGTATTTGGAGGGGCATGGGCGATTTCAGCGAAGGACTGGCCGGTGTGCAAGACGAGCAAGGCCGATGCGGATACATCGACCGCACGGGCAAAGTGGTCATCCCCTGTCAATGGAAAAACGTCTGGACGTTCAGCGAGGGGATGGCCGTCGTGCAGGACTTCAATAAGCGGTTGGGCTTCATCGACAAGAGCGGCCGTCTGGTGATACCCTGCCGATGGAAGAAAGCCGAATTTTTCAAAAACGGACGGGCAAGGGTGACTGAGGGCGGAGGCCTCTTCCGCAAGGAGAAATGGGTATATATCGACAAGCAGGGGCGGGTAATAAGTAAAGAAGTAAAAAAGTAAAAAAGTAAATAAGTAAATAAGTAAAAAAATAAATAAGCCATTACCTTGTGCAGGCTGGTTTCACCTAGCACAAAGTAATGGCTTAATTACTTAACTATCGACTACTTAACTACTCTGAGCCGACTACTTAACTACTCTGAGCCTGAAAGACTCTTACCGCCGCTTGATCATAACTTTCTGTCCGTGGTGGATATACACGCCCTGCTGCTGCGGACGGCGGCTGAGCTTCTGACCTTGGATGGTGTACCAATCCTCGTCGTCGGTCACCTCGTCGATATTCACCGTGCGTATGGCGGTGGCATCCACGTCGAGCACATAAGGCTCGTCGAGCGTACCGTAAAAGGCATCGCTGATGAATGCCTGCGAGGCCACTGTATATTCCTCGCCGTCGATGCGCACGCGTATCTCTACCGCCACATCCTGGTCGTCGGTCGATGAGCCGAGCACCGTGAGGAAGTAATAGCCATTGTTGCACTCCACGGCACCGCGGCACTCACCGCCCACGAAGGCAGCCACCTCGGCATTTTCTATCAGCATGCCATCTTTCTTCACCACGGCAATCATGTTCATGTTGTCGGGGAACTGATGCTCGTCGGCTGGCGTGTAATACGATGATGCCGCCATGCTGTGATCGTCGAAGTCAGACAGGTTGTAGGCCGAGGCCTGTGCCGCCGTCGAGCCTTGCAGTTGCGGATAGCGGAACACCTTGCTCTTGTCGGCCTGCGACTGGTAGATATAGCCCACGCCCGGAATGATGCTGCGCAGTTCACCCTCCCACACACCGTCGCGGTAGGTAGAGAAGGCAGAGCGTGTCTTCACCATGTCGCCGTTCTCGGGCTGCAGGTCAGCGAAGGCCTGTTCGGGCGACATCGTCACGTTCGAGAGCGAACCGATCCAGTTATATCCCGGCTGTATGGTCTGCTCGGTGTTGCGCACATTGATGAATGCGCCAATCACCTCAAACTGCACTGCCGACGACGACTGTATCTTGTACATGGCACCCGGCACGATTTCTTTCAGTTCGCCTACCACCTCTGTGCGGTCGGTCGATACGGTAGAGAATGCCTTGTGCCCCTTGATGTTCATCAGGTGCGGCATGGCGTTCTGCAGCACATTGCCGATGGAGGTCGTATAAGGATCGACGTAGATAGATGCCCATGTCCATCCCGAGGCCAGCTGCATGTACTGCAATAGGCTCTGCTGGGCCACGAAGCGTACCGGGTCGTCGTACGAGCCATAGACGGCATCATTCGCATAGGCAATCGTTTGTACCGCCGGGCCGTCGGGCATCTGCACCTGCACCATCGGGTAGGTCACGCCCGTCGAAGCATCGTAGTAGCGGAAGGTCAGTTCGCGCCCGGCCGGGTCGGTGTCGGCATTGCCGTAGATGACCATATCCACATAGTAGGCGTCGCGCGTCTTCACGTAGGCCGGACTGGCCACGCCGCGGCAGTTGCCGTAAGTGTCGAAGGCTGCCACCTTGCTGCGGGTGTAGTCGCTGATCTTATCGCCCACCAGGATTTGTCCGCGCAGGGTCATGTTGCCCTCATAGAGCGATGGGTTAACAGCCCAGTCAGGTTCGTCGCCCGTCACCGTCACGTTCACCTTCAATGCCCGCTTGATGCCACGGCTATCGGTCACATACAGGAATTCAGTATGTCTGCCCACGGGTACCGACGGCGGCAGGGTCATGGTGATATTTATGATTGACTTGGAGCTCGAGTCGGCCAGTTTGTCAAGCATCATCCACGAGGGATTGCCGGTGACCACATAGCTCTGCGTCTGCCCGGTGGGGTTGAGCAGCAAGAGGTTGTACGTCAACGTCTCGTCCCATCTCTTCTCCAGATTCACGTCATATTCCTCATCGGCCCAGTAAATGCCGGCGAAGTCGGCGTGGAAGGTCCACGACACAGTCTCGGAGTTGTTGCCGTGCTCGTCCTTGATGTTAGACACCGTGACGGTGAAGTCGTTGCCGTCCATCAGGGGCAGCACATCGTCACCGAAGGTGAAGTAGATCTCGTCGGCCGAGGCTGTGAATCCGAACTGCTTGTCGTCGAGGCGCATGCGGCTCGAACCGGGTTTGAGCGCCGGTGCCGTCAGGCTCTGCGAGGGTGTGCCCACGAGCGTCAGCTGCGAGTCGGCCACGCCTTTGTTCTCTGTGCTGAACGTGGTGGTCACGGTGCCCGTGACGCTGCGGCTGATGTCTTCCATGGGGAAGTAGCCCACCAGTCCGGCGTAGGTGTCGTTGAGCCGATCGTACATGCGGTCGGCGATGAGCTGGCCGTCGAGGGCTGCACTCCACAGACGCACCTCGTCCACGTCGCCGGCGAACAGGTTTGTCGCACCGCCGCTGTTGGTGCCGTCGGCTGCCAGGAGCGTGCCTTCACCACCCACGGTTAGGTAGTGTGTGCTCAGTCCGGCGATGCCGCCCTCGGGCAGTGTCTTCACGGCCTGTCCGTCGATGTAGGCCACGGCGCTGATGCCGCGCCGCACATTGAGGGCGAAGTGGTGCCATGCGCCGTCGCAGTAGTTGCGGTCGCTCAGCACGGTCTGCTTCACCACCTCGGTCTGCTCCTGCCCTGCTGCGTCTATGCTATGGCGGCGGTCAGAGAGGGTGAGCTTGCCACCGGCGAATCCCACGCAGAGTCCACTCTGTGCCGACAGCAACTGGGCTTCGTTGTTCTGTTCCGAAGCATCGCCGCGGAACCACATCTCCATGGCGAAGTTGTCGTTGCTGCGGGGGTTGAACGTGGCGACATCTATCTTGAGCGCCTCACTGCCGTCGAGGTGTGCCGCGCGGTTCTCGTTGTTGATATACCAGTTCTCGGCAGCCATGTAGAGGTCGCGCGAGCGCACCCTGTCGGCCATGGTCAGTCCGTGGCCTTCGTCCATGCGCCAGTAGCCCACCAGGCCCGGTGTGTAGTTGGCCTTCTGCCAGTCGCGGCTCTCATACAGTTCCTGGGCAGTCTTATAGGTGTTCCACAGGGTCAGGTCGTGCATCCGGCCTTGTGTCATGGCTCCGCCCACCACGAGCGGTCCGTTACCCACGATGTCACCCACGGGCTGCTCAGAGAGCAGATACACGGGCTGCGGGTTATCAGAGTTGGCATAGAGTGCCGAGATGTTGCTGGCAGTGCCTTCGCCTACGCTGTGCTTATAGCTGATGGCTACGTAGTTCCACTTGTCAGCGGGCAGCACCTCGTCGGTCATTATCGACGCCTGTCCGGCACCGGTCTCGAACTTCAGTCGTCCGCCGACCGACGAGAGCGAGAGGCGCGACTCGCCGCGTCCGAGCGACAGGATGTCGCCGTCGCCCTGACGGTAGATCCAGAATCCGATGGCCACGTCTTTGTCGGCCAGGTCGAAGTCGGCCTGTGTCTGGCACTCGCCGTTCATCTGGTAAGCCACGTCGGCGTATGCGTCATTGACCACATTATTGAGGTTGCCCTCGATGACGAAGTTGTCGGACTGGCTCAGTGCGTTATTGTTGATGGCCTCGTTGAAGCGCAGGTGCATATTGTTGCGCTCGGTGTAGGTCAGGTCGCCGTTCTGCGGACTGACCATGCCCAGGAGTTTCGGTCCGCGGGTGTCTTGCACCAGTTCGATGACGGCTGTCTCGTAGGTCACATCGTCCTGTCCGTACTTGCCGTAGGTCTGTGCGCGCAACTCGTAGGTGCCGTCGGCGGGGAAGACGACCTGATGGGTCAGTGCCGTCGCCTCCTCGGGCAGCAGCTCGGCTCCTTGCTCCAGGTCTTTGCTGTCGGCCACCCACAGGTGTGCCAGGTTCCAGGTGTCAAGGCCCTTGCGGCGGTACTGCAGGCGCACGCCCTTCAGTCCGGTATCCTGACGGTCCAGGTTCGACAGCGTCACTTGGAATCCTCCGTACTGCTCCTCGTCGGCCTGGTTGAGCACCGTGTGTGCCACGGCCAGGTCGATCTGTGCCGAGGCGGGCACGAACTCCACGCGCAGGATGGCCTCGTCGCTGCGGTTGGCCAGGTCTTTCTCCGAGCGCAGCACCAGGCGTATGTCGTCATAGACATTGACACTGCGGTCGCTCTGTGTCACCACGAGGGTCTTCTCCAGAGTCTGACCGGCGGAAATCTTGACCTGCCGGCCACCATGGCCCACGCTCAGCGGCATACCGTCTATCAGGAGCACGGCACCATTGGGGTTGCTGTTTTCAATGGCATCCAAGATGAAGGTGCCGGTGTGTCCCGTCTCCGACTGGTTTGACATCTTCAGCGTGAACTTCGCCTCGCCGCCCGAGGGCACGCCCGTCACCAGCGGACTCTCTACCACCAGCACAGGTCTCTCAATGCGCATGGTGGCCTCGTCCATCTGGGCACCTTTCTTGTAGTATTGCGTATAGGTGGCTCCCTCGTAGGGGTTGACGCTCTGTCCGCCTCGTGTGCGGAAGATGGGGCCATAGCCTAAAGGCGACTTGAATACGTCCACCGAGAGTGCG
Source organism: uncultured Prevotellaceae bacterium (assembly GCA_947165505.1). Classification (GTDB taxonomy): domain Bacteria; phylum Bacteroidota; class Bacteroidia; order Bacteroidales; family Bacteroidaceae; genus Prevotella. The sequence continues at coordinate 58,052 of CAMVAT010000011.1, forward strand.
GTGCGGCTGTCGCCATCCGACAGGGTCCACGAGATTTTGCTGGACTCGCTCTCCGTCGTCGCCGACTCATTGCCGTCGCCGTGTGTATCTTTATGGGTGACAATGGCATACCCGCCGATGTCATCTACCAACAGGCCGAAATGGGTCTCGCTGTTGAGCACCCAGGTGTAAGAATGCGAATGGCCGCTCTTTGTTTCATGCTGGTAGGCGTCGCTGTGGTTCACCGACGTGCCTCCGGCAAACGAGTAGTTGTCTTCCAGATACTCCGATGTGTTGTCAAAGGCTTTCAATTTGTCTTCCTCATTCATCGCCAGAATATCCTGCCACCGCTGTATCTGTATGATGGCCGGCTGCACCTCGTCTTCCACGTTGGGCTGGTCGGTGCCGTTCACCACCCTGTAGCTGGGCCATCCACCGCGCTCGGCGATGCGGCTGCCCCAGTATTCGGTATCGCCGTTGGGCCGTCCGTACTCATCGTCGCCGGGCTGATACATGGTGTAGTACATCACTTCGCCCTCCACTTTCTTCGCCACCGAGGCATCCCAGTGGTTGCCGTTCACGTGTGTCAACTTCGAGTCGATAAGTGCCTTCCAGTTGGGGATGAGTGTATGTTCGATATACTCTTGCGTATAGACAAAGGTGGTACCGAACGATTCGCCTACGGTGATGCCCTGTCGTTCCTCGAGGGCATACGTGCCGTCGTCTTGCTTGTAGATACCCAGGATACGCCCCTTGCAGAACAGTTGGTTGGTGGAACGTCCGAAGAAGGTGTCGCCGGCATCCGACCGGTATTCACCGGTCGTGGGCGAGAACACCGCATTCTTGGGTGTCGAGATCTTTTCCGTGAGCGAATAGCTTTCTGCCGTGGATTCAGCGTCGGTGTCTTTCCATCCTCCTTCACGCACAATAGAGGTTTCAAAATAGCCCTTAAACTTCGACTCATCCATCAGTATAGCTGTACCGGCGATTTTTTCCACTGTGACACCGACAGACACATAGACGCCACCACCGGTCATATCGCCCTCCACATCGATGGTCGATTTCTTATACGACCGCACCGTGCTGTCCTCGTAGGTGGCCACCGAGGTGGATCCTGGCGGACGCCGCAGGATATAATCCACCTGGTCGGGGCCTTGGGTCACGAAATTGGCTCCCGAGGCCACTGCGCCGAGCACAATCAGGTCGAGGGCATCGCCCTCTGAGTCGGGCGCGTGCCACATATACTTGCGGCCGTCGATGTTCACGCTCACACTGAAGTTGCGCAGATTGCCTTCGGCTAGGTTGGGGAAACCACCCACAAACTGGTAGTAAACCATGCCGTCGGCATCTGGCGTACACTGGATGACAGGCACCTCGTATTCCGTACCGGCCTCCACCTCCTCGCCGTTGACCATGGCTTTCTCGGCATACACCGACACCAGCGCGCTGGCATCGTTGATGATAGTCACCACGGCATCCTCGGGATATTCGCACACCTCCTCGCCAGTGTCGAGGTTCTTGTAGCGCTCGGCCACGCTGATGTCATTATAGTACTGCTGACCCGATACGTAGATGGGATGTCCGAAGGTATAATGGTAGCCTGTATCTGTGAAGGTCACGACAGCCACCGAATCGACAGTGCCGTCGATGTTCTTCACGGCCACCTTCTCTTCGCCGAAGTGTCCGTTGCGGGCACCTGTCTGCACCACGCTGACCGTAGGCTGCACACGCAGCTGGCGGTTCATCTTGGCTGCGTATATATATGCCTCCTTGACGCCATCAACGGTGGCAGAGTCGGTCTGCTGCTTGTCTTTCTGCGCACTGGTAGCATCGATCATGGGCAGGTTCTGGCTGAACACCGGTTCGTTGTCGTAATCGGTACCGCCGGAGAAGGTGATGCTCTCCACCTTATATTTCAGCGGGGGCAGCAGGGCCGAATACTCACCGGTCTTGGCATCGGTGGTGATATATACATAGTAGGTGTCGTCGTGCTCGCCGCCGCCGCGCCAGGCTTTGCTCGCGATGCGGCTCGTGGCACTCTCCACGGCGATGGGTTCGGTACCGAAGGTGCCGCTGCCATGCTCGTCGAGACGGTAGTTGAACGAGCACTGCGCTTCCTTGCCCAGACTCAGCTTGATGGTGGCTTGGCCGATGCGGTTGGTGCTCAGGCCGAAACCCACGGGCGCATCTTGGTCGGAGAAACCGCCGTTGATGCGACCGGTGACGTTGACCAGCGTCGAGTCGATAAAGTTGACCGTCTCAGCACGATGGAAGTCATAGGCCGTTCCATCGAGGGGGAACGACGTGAGGCGGTGGCCTTCGCGGTAGGCCTCGATGCGGTGCTCGCCGATGGGCACCGACAGCTCGTACTCACCGTCGGCATTGGTCATCAGCATGCCGTCTTTCGATTTCTGCAGGGCACCGTCCACCTTGAACTGTATGCTATCGACGGGGATGTTGGTGTCGAGATAGGTCACTTTGCCCTTGACCGTGAACGACGAGTTGTCAGTGAAGTCGTAGGCGTTGAGCGTCAGGTTGCCGTTGCCGATGAACCCGTTGCGCGACTGCGGCGAGAAGGTATGTATGCTCTTCGACGGCACGATGGTGTAGTTGGTGCCTGTGCCCACGAAGGGTATGCCGCGGATGGTATATTCGCCGTTGCTGTCGGTCAGCCCGTAGCGCGAGAGGATCTCGTCTGAAGGGATGATGACCGAACTACTCACATTCACACCTATGATGGCGTGACGCCCGTTGGGCACGTCGTTGGCATACGAGGCGTCAAACACATAGTGGTCGAGGCCCTCGTCCATGGGCCAGTAGAGTCTCAGACCCTGCTCGCGGCCGCTCAGCACGCGGTCGGCGTAGGTGGCCTGCTCCTTGTCGCTGAGCACATGGTCCCACACGCGCACCTCGGTCAGATGGCCGCGGAAGGCCTGCTCGTCGGCAATGCCCTGCGCGCCGCCCACGGCGAAGGAGCCGGGTACTATTTCCGTTCTGCCCGGCTGGATATCAGCCGCCACATCTTTGACGTAATTCTTCCACCTATCGCCGTGGAAGTTGTCAACCAGCGTGCCGCCTAAATTAACGAGGTTGTTATTATAGACCACATAGTCGGCGGGGAAATTCGACACTTCCGTTGTTTTCTCCTTCTTGTGCAGGAACGTCATGTCTGTCGAGGTGGAGTCATTGACGCTGAACGACCATTGCCCCTGACGGTTGCTGATGGTCAGTAGCGAGTAGGCATTGGCAGCAAGGTCTAAGCATAAATCGTAGGTGTTGTCCACCGTCTCGACGACATCGCAGTTCACCGGCTCATCAAGCGTCTTTCGACGGCCGTAGAGGGCAAACCAATAGCCCGTTCCCTCATTGATATAGATGCGTTCTAACATCTTATATCCTTCGGACTCCCACTGGAAGCCGACTCCCAAGCCGGTATTTTGACCATATACGGTACACTGCTCCGTCTCGTCGTAGTACTTGTCTTCGTAGGGGCTGAAACAGATGGCACGGAAGGCGTTGGTCTCCGTAAATGTCTGTCGCGATGTGTTGACGGTCGTCTGCACACAGTGCAACGGGTAGCGCCCGTCTTTCTCTTTGCCCAGCACGATATGACCCAGACCGGGGATGTTGCCCACGACGGCACCCTCGCTTAGGGCCGAGTCGGGGCGCACAAAGAGCTGCACCGTATAGTCCTTGCCGCTGCCGAACAGTTTTGCCGTGGCGGTCGAGTCGGCATCCCACCAGATGCCCTCAGAGGCTCCGCCCACATACTGCGAATAGCCCTGCACGCCATGGCCGTCGCTGTCGGAGGAGCGCAGGCTCAGACGTACATCCTCGACGGCGATGCCGGTGCCGAAGGTGACACGGCCCGAGATGACGCCGCGCGCCTGGCAGAAGCCCACGTCGGTCAGGCTGTTCTGCAACAGCTCGGCGGCTATCTCGCCGCTGTAGGCCTCGACCTTGTATTCATAATAGTAGCCCGGCTGCACAGTGTCGTCTTCGTATGTATAGGTATCGGCCGTGCCGCTGACGGTATAGACGCGCATGAAGTCTTCCTTGGCTCCTGCGTAGCGGCGCGAAACCACGAAGATGGTCTTGCCCGTGCCTATCTGCTTGGCACCCCACGTCAGTCTGACGGTGCTCTCATGGGTGCCCTTCGACACCTCGAGGTTCTTGACCAGCGTGCCGGCCAGCAGTCCGGCGGTCACCACGTCGCTCTCAAACACATACTGTCCGTCGTTGATGGCCAGCGACACCTTGTAGTCGAAGCGCTCGCTCTTGTCAGCCAGATTGCTGTCGGTAAACGAGAGCACGGTGCCCGACTTGGGTGCGGCATCGGCATCTACGGTGCCCAGCACTTTCCAGTCAGAGCCCTCATGCGCCTTCTTCCACACCTGGAACTGCACTTTCTGGACCTTCACCGGCACACGGTCGTACTCCCACGTGAGCCGTACCTTGTCGGTCACGGTGGTGTCCTGCCGCAGATGGCGTATGCCCATCGATATATCCGTGGCGAGGGCATCCGAAAAGGCGTAGCCCAACCAGTTTAACATATCGCCATCGGGCTCGTTGAGTTGGGTCGAGGTCACCCCCCGGCTCTCAATCCACGCATTGGGCACGTTCACCACCATGTATTTGTAGTAGCTGCCCGGCTCCAGGTTGGTGTCGGTATAGCTCAGCTGCTTGTTGGAGATGCCGCTCAGCGTGCCGCGCTTGCTCCACGAATCGCTGAGGTAAATAGAGCCCCTGCTGTCTACCTTCCTGCGATACACGTAGGGTGTGCACGCGGTGATGAAACCGGTCTGGCTGGCATCGTAGGCATCCCACACCAGGCGCATCGTGCCGTTGTACATATCGTACTCGCCGTTGGGCTGCATCGGCACCGGCACGCCGGGCAGGAAGGCCGTCTTCTTATAGTCGTATGACTGATCCCAGAAGCATTTGCCCGACACCGAGCGCAGGATGTCCTGAGCACGGATGCTCAGGTCCACCGACTTGAAGTTGCCCACTTCTTCAGGTATCTTCACGGTGTGCTTCTTCTCCGTGGTCTCGCACTTGAGCACCTCGGTCTGCGTCCGCTGCTTGCCGTTCTTGAGCGTGTAGGTGAGCGTCAGCGTATAGATGCCCTCGTGCCAGCGATTGTCCTTCAGCTGGTAGGTCACATCGTCGGGCAGGGCCGGCGTGGTAAACTCAAACTCGTCGGGCTTGGTGCGTTTCTCGCTCACGGTGTATTTCGAGGTGTCGAGGTGTCTCATGCCCATGTCGCGCGACAGCTCCACGGTGCCCATGCTCATGTTGTACGACGACCCGCCGCTGTGCACATATTCGTAATAGATGTACCACTTGGTGTTGCTCTCCACCATCTCGGGCGGGAAATAGAAATCGATCTTGGCCGTGATCAGGCGGTCGCCCATACCCTTGCGCAGGGTGTATTTCACGTTGTCGGCACGCTGGCTCCACTCGTCGCCTTCCGAGGACTTGATCTCGGTCTGCTCGCCCATCATCGAGTTGGTCAGGAATGCCATGCTGCCCGGCATCTTGGTCTGGGCATAGAGCTCCCACCCAATCTCGTTGTCGTTGCTGCAGTTGTCGGTCTCCACATCCATCAGATGCAGCACCGTGCCCTTGCGGCCGCTCTGGCTGTAGGCGCGGATGGAACCCGACTTGCACCAGGTGTTGGCACTCTTCAGGTCGGCCACCATCACCTCGAGCGAGATATGGTCGCCATGCACCGTGGCAGTGTAGTTGGCCTCTTTCTTGATTTCGTCGGCCAGGGCTGTCGTGGCGTTCGCCGACAGCAACAGCATCAGCACCCATATCCAGAGCACCGGAGCCTGTCGTTTGTGGGAGGATTGCAGATGGTACATATCTATTGTTTTTTTATTATTATTCTGCTAATGTTTCGCTACCGCAAAGGTAATATATTCTTTGACAAATTCATGCTCTTAACCGGAAAATGGGGATGTCTTGTTGCGACACCCCCGGGATGCTGCGACAAATCGGGGGATGAGGCCGCAAATCTGTCGCAGGCATCCGTTCCGTTATTTCAGTTATCGGCGTACGGTCACCTTCTGTCCGTGGTGGATATACACCCCCTGCTGCATCGGGCGCCGGCTGAGCTTCTGGCCCTGAAGGGTGTACCACTCGTCGTCGTCGGCTGCGTCGTCGATGTTCACCGTGCGTATGGCGGTGGCATCCACGTCGAGCACGTAGGGTTCATCGAGCGAACCGAAGAGGGCGTCGCTGACGAAAGGCTGCGAGGCCACCGTGTATTCCTCGCCGTCGATGCGCACACGTATCTCCACCGCCGCATCCTGGTCGTCGGCCGACGAACCGAGGATGGTGAGGAAGTAATATCCGTCCATGCACTCGATGGCTCCGCGGCACTCGCCATTCACGAAGGCGGCCACCTCAGCTGTCTCTATCTGCATGCCGTCTTTCTTCACCACGGCTATCATGTTCATGTTGTCGGGGAACAGATGCTCGTCCATCGGTGTGTAGTACGTTGCCGCACCCATCTCTCCTTCGGTTGCCATCAGGCTGAAGGAGGTGCTCTGGGCATCAGAGCTGGCAGCCACCTGCGGATAGCGGAAGGTCTTGGCTTCGGCGGCTTTCGACAGGTAGATATATCCCTGTCCCGGCACGATGCTCTGCAGGTTGCCCTCCCACACGCCGTCGCGGTAGGTGGAGAAGGCGGTGCGCGTCTTCACCATGTCGCCATTCTCGGGCTGCAGGTCGGCAAAAGCCAAGGCGGGCGACATCACCACGTTCGACAGTGTGCCTATCCAGTTGTATTGGGGTGCCATCGTCGCTTCGGTGTTGCGCACGTTGATCAGTGTGCCCACCACGTCGAAGCTCGTGGCTGCCTTGGTGCGCACCTTGTACATCTGTCCGGGTTCGATGGTCTGCAACATACCCGTCACCTTGCTGCCGTCGGCGGCCACCGTGGCAAAGCCGGTGTGGCTCTTCACGGTATGCAGTTTCTTCAGCTCGGTGCTGTTCTGCGGCAGCACGTCGGCGATGGCGGTCGAGGCGGGCTGCACATAGATCGAGGTCCAGGCCCAGCCCTTGTCCAGTTGCATGCGCTGCATGATGAAGTCGGAGGCGTTGAAGAGCACCGGGGCATCATACGAACCGATGACGGCATCGGGCGAATAGGTCAGGGTGGTGGCAGGCTGGCGGCCGGGCACCGTGACGCTGACCACGGGATAGGTGGTGCCGGTAGAGGCATCGTAGAGCATGAAGGTCAGTTCGCGCTCGGCACTCGACAGTGATGTGGCAGAGCCACCGTAGATGGTCATATCCACGTAGTAGGCATCGCGCGTCTTCACGTAGGCCGGACTGGCCACGCCGCGGCAGTTGCCGTTGCTGTCGAAGGCGGCGATCTTGCTTCCGGTGTAGTCGCTGATCTTGTCGCCCACCATGACCTGCCCGCGCAGCGCCATGTTGCTCTCGTAGGCCGAGGCATCGACCGCCCAGTCGGGCACGTCGCCCTCGACGGTCAGGTTCACATGCAGGATGCGCTGTATGCCGAGGCGGTCGGTCAGGTAGATATCGTCGGCATAGCGGCCTACAGGCACCGAGGAGGGTATCTCAAAGTAGATATCCGTGAGGTATTGGCTGGTGGTGCCCACGGCATCGCCCTTCAGGGTGAGCCACGACGGCAAGCTGCTGATCTCGTAGCTCTGCAGGGTCTCTGAACGGTCGAGGATAGAGACGGTCGTCTCCTTGGTCTCGTTCCATTTCTTGCTGATGTCGGCTACGCGCGGCGACCAGTTCAGTGCGGCGAAGTCGGCGTGGAAGGTCCACGACACAGGCTCGGAGTTGTTGCCGTGCTCGTCTTTGATGTTGGCCACCGTGACGGTGAAGTCGTTGCCGTCCATGAGCGACAGCACGTCGTCGCCGAAGCGGAAGTAGATCTCGTCGTCGGATACGACGTAGTCAAACTGTGTGTCGGCCAGTCGCATGCGGCTCGAACCGGGTTTGAGCGCCGGTGCAGTCGTGCTCTGTGCGGGTGTGCCCACGAGTGTCAGGCGCGAGTCGGCCACGCCTTTATTCTGGGTGCTGAACGTGGTGGTCACGGTGCCTGTGACGTTGCGGTTGATGTCTTCCATGGGGAAGTAGCCCACCAGTCCGGCGTAGGTGTCGTCGAGCCGCTCGTACATGCGGTCGGCGATGAGCTGCCCGTCGAGGGCGGCGCTCCACAGGCGCACCTCGTCAATGTCGCCAGTAAAGAGGCGGGTCTGTCCGCCGTTGCTCGCTCCGTCGGCATCGAGCAGCGTCTCTTCGCCGCCCACCAACAGGTAGTGTGCAATCATGCCTTCGACATCGCTCTCGGGCAGTGTCTTCACGGCCTGTCCGTCGATGTAGGCCACGGCGCTGATACCACGGCGCACGTTGAGGGCGATGTGGTGCCAGGTGCCGTCGCAGTAGTTGCGGTCGCTCAGCTCGGTCTGTTTCACCACCGACACCTGCTCCTGCCCGCCACCGTCGATGTAGTGGCGGCGGTCGGCGAGTGTGAGTTTGCCGTCGGCGAATCCGATGCTCAGTCCGCTCTGTGCCGACAGCAGCTGTGCGTTGCTGTTCTGTTCTGAGGCCTCGGCGCGGAACCACAGTTCCATGGCGAAGTTGTCGGTGCTGCGGAAGTTGAGCGTCGATACATCAATCTTCAGCGCCTCGCTGCCGTCGAGGTGTGCGGCACGGTTTTCGTTGTTGATATACCAGCTGTCGGAGGCCATGGTGAGGTCGCGCGAGCGCACCCTGTCGGTCATGGTCTGTCCGTGGCCTTCGTCCATGCGCCAGTATCCGATCAGGCCCGAGGTGTAATTGGCCTTCAGTTCGTTGCGGCTCTCAAACAGCTGCTGTGCCGAGATATCGCTGTTCCACAGTGTCAGGCTGCTGATGCGCCCTACCATGCCGTCGCCGCCGAGTGAGAGGTGTCCCTGTCCGAACACATCGTCCATCTCGCACTCACGCACCACATAGACGGGGTTATTCTCGCCGGCATTGACATAGAGCATCGTCAGGTGACCGGTGATCTCGTCGGCGCGCTTCTGGCGGTAGTTCAGAGCCACGTAGGTCCAGGTGTCGGCGGGCAATACGACGCCGGTCTTCACCACGTCGTTGCCGGCTCCGGGCTCGATGCTCAGCTGTCCACCGTCGTAGGTGCCCAAGGCGAAGCGGTTGCCCTCGTTGCCGATGCTCAGCAGTGTGCCGTCGCCCTGGCGGTAGAGCCAGAAGCCCATGGCCACATCACTGTTCGACAAGAGGAAGTTGGCGTCGGTCTGAGCCTCCTGGCCGTTGAGCTGCAGCGCCACGTCGGGATAGGGGCGTGCGGCATCCACCACCACGTTGTTCATCCCGCCTTCGATACGGAAGTTGTCGGTCTTGCTCATCGCATTGCCGTTGAGCGTCTCGTTGAACCTGAGGTGCATATCGTTGCGGTTGAGGAAGGTGAGGCTGCCTTCAGTGGGACTAACCATGCCCAGTATCTGCGGGCCGCGGGTGTCTTGCGTCACCTCGATGATGTCGGTCTCGTAGGTCACATCGTCGTTGCCATACTTGCCGAAGGTCTGCGCACGCAACTCATAGGTGCCGTCTGCGGGGAAGGTCACTTGATAGGCGAGTTGCTCACCGGCGTCGGGTAACTGCTCGTCGCCCTGCCCCACCTGGGCGGCATCGGCCAGCCACTGGTGTGCCAGGCTCCAGGCATCCATGCCCTTGCGGCGGTACTGCAAGCGCACGCCCTGCAGGCCGTTGTCTTGCCTGTCGAGGTTCGACAGCTGCACGCGGAAACCGCCATACTGGTCTTTGTCGGCCTGGTTGAGCACGGTGTTGGCCACGGCTATGTCGATGTGCGCAGAGGCGGGCACGAACTGCACGCTCAGCGCTACCTCTTCGCTCTGGGCCGTGCGGTCCTTCTCTGAGCGCAGCACCAGACGTATATTGTCGTAGTTGTTGATGCTGCGGTCGCTCTGCCTCACGATGAGGGTCTTGGTGACGGTCTCGCCGCCCTGAATGAGCACACTGCGTCCTGGACGCCCGCTGCTGATGGCGGCACCGTCCATGCTGAGGATGGCGCCATTGGGGTTGCTTTTATCAATCACTTCCAGCAGGAAGGTGCTGGCATGACCGGTCTCGGAGAGGTTCGACATCTCGAGCGTGAACTTGGCCTCGCCACCCGCGGGCACACCCGTGAGCTGTGGGTTGGCCACCTTGAGCTGTGGCACCTCCACGCGCATGGTCGCCTCGTCGAGCTTGGCGCCCACTTCGTAATAACGGGTATAGGTGGCATCCTGATAGGGATTGGCACTCTGTCCGCCACGGGTGCGGAAGATAGGTCCCCAGCCAGCGGGCGACTCATAGACATCGACGCTGAGTGCAGTGCGCGGGTCGGCATCCGAGAGGGTCCACGACACGGTGTTGGCGCTTGAAGTGCTCTCGTCGGTCACGGTCTTATCGTGGTGGCCGAAGTTAACTTTCACTTTGACGTAAGCACCGGCATTGTTGAGCAGAGCCCCATCCTTGTTTTCAACTATGACGTTGTGATACGTGTCGTGTGTGTGTGTGGTGCTCTGCGTGTTGCTGTTGGTGGTGGTCATGCTGACCGAGGTGCCATTGGCGAAGGAGTAATTGTCGATGAGGCGGTCGGAATCGTCGAAAGCCTCGAGTTTGTCTTGCTCGTTCATGGCCAGCACGCTCTCCCACCGCTGTATCTGGTTGATGGCCAGCTCTATCTCGTCATCGTGCATCTCGCCCGTGCCATCCACCATCATATAGCTCGGCCAGCCGTTGCGCTCGGCAAAGAGGGTACCCCAGCGGGGGTCGGCGTTGTGGCGTCCGTACTCGGCGTCGCCCTTGTTGTACATGGTGTAGTACATCACCTGCCCCTCCACCTTCTTGGCCACCGAGGGGTCCCAGTGGTTGCCGTCAACATGCGTCAGCTTCGATTCGATGGCTGCCTTCCAGTTGGGGATGAGCACGTCGATGACGTAGGCCTGGGTATAGGCGAACGTGGTGCCGTAAATCTCGCTGAAAGCCAGTCCTTCGCGCTGCTCCAAGGCGTAAGTGCCGTCGGCCTGCTTGAAGACATTGAGCACCAGTCCCTTGCTGAAGAGGTGGTTGGTGGAGCGCCCGATGAAAGTGTCGCCGCCATCGGCACGGAATTTGCCGTCATCGACGCTATAGACCTGCTCGCGAGGGGTCGATACCAGGTCGGTGAGGGTATAGGTGTCGGAGGTGGCCTCCACATCTGAGTCTTCCCACGAATTGTCTCTGCCTAAGTATGTATCGACTACTGGATGCCATTTAGAGGCAAGATAGATAAGCATGCCAAGGATGGGGGTACCTTTTTGCAACTTAAAGGTGGGCGCGGCACTGACCCATGCACCGCCGCCACCAAATTTCGAGTCGGCGTCCACCTCGGTCGTTGAGTTAGTGTGGATGGTCTTCGTCTCGTAGGTGGCCACCGAGGTGGAGCCCGGCGGACGGCGGATGATATAGTCGGGCTTGTCGGGACCCTCGGTCATGAAGTTGGTGCCCGAAGCGAGCACGCCCAGTACATAAACGGGGAGGTCGCCAGCCGTCGATTCGCCGTTCTGCCACGGATAGGTGCGCCCATCGACTTGGGCACTGATGTTGAGCGAACGCAGGTAGCCCTCGCCCAGATAGGGGAAACCGCCCACGAACTGGTAAGTGGCATGGCCTACGGAGTCGGGGGTGATCTGTATGCGCGGCACTTCGTATTCGGCACCGGCCTCCACCTCCTCGCCGTCGATGACGGCTTTCTCACCGACGACGGAGACAAGCAGACTGGCATCGTTCATGATGATGATCTCGGCATCCTCGGGATACTCGCGCACCTCTCGGCCCGTGTCGAGGTTACGATACACCTCCGACACGTTGATGTCGAGCGTATAGCGCTCGTTCTGCATGATGATGGGGTGGCCGAAGCGGTAGTTGCAGCCGCTGTCGGTCAATGTGACGACATCGACCGAGTCAACGCCGTTGACTTCGTTTTTCACCGCCACTTTCATCTCGCCGAAGACGCCCTCGTCCATGCCTTTCTGACGGACCGTGATGGTCGGGGCGGTACGCAACTGGCGGTTCATCTTGCCCGAGTAGGTGTAGTAGAGGGTCTGTCCTTCGACCACCAGCGAGTCTTTCGGCAAGGTCTCTGCGATGGTGTTGGTGGCGTCGATCATGGGCAGGTTCTGGCTGAACACCGGCTCGCTGTCGTAGTCGGTGCCGCCGGCGAAGGTGATGCTCTCCACCTTGTATTTCAGCGGGGGCAACAGGGCCGAATACTCGCCGGTCTGGGCATCGGTGGTGATATAGACGTAGTAGGTGTCGTCGTGCTCGCCGCCGCCGCGCCAGGCTTTGCTGCCTACGAGCTCTGATGCGCTCTCCACGGCGATGGGCTCGGTGCCGAAAGTGCCGTCGCCATGCTCGTCGAGACGGTAGTTGAACGAGCACTGAGCCTCCTTGCCCAGGCTCAGTTTGATGGTGGCCTGACCGATGCGGTTGGTGCTCAGGCCGAAGCCCACGGGTGCATTCTGGTCGGAGAAACCGCCGTTGATGCGGCCCGTGACGTTGACCAGTGTCGAGTCGATGAAGTTGACCGTCTCGGCACGGTGGAAGTCGTAGGTCGAACCGTCGAGGGGGAACGAGGTGAGGCGGTGGCCGTTGCGGTAGGCCTCGATGAGGTGCTCGCCGATGGGCACCGAGATCTCATATTCGCCGTTGGAGTCGGTCGTCACGGCTTTGTTGTCCTTATAGGCGATGTTGCCGTCGACCATGAACTGTATGCTGTCGGCGGGGATGTTGGTGTCGAGATAGGTCACCTTGCCCTTGACCGGGAACGATGAGTCGTCGGTGAAGTCGTAGGCGTTGAGCGTCAGGTTGCCGTTGCCGATGAACCCGTTGCGCGACTGGGGCGAGAAAGTGTGTATGCTCTTCGACGGCACGACGGCGTAGGTGGAGCCCGACCCTATGAAGGGTATGCCGCGGATGATGTAGTCGCCGTTGCCGTCGGTCAGCGCATAGCGCGACAGCTGGTCGTCGGCCGGTATGATGACCGACGCGGTGATGTTGCTGCCCACCACGGCGTGACGGCTGTTGGGGGTGTCGTTGGCATACGAGGCGTCGAACACATAGTGGTCGAGACCCTCGTCCATGGGCCAGTAGAGTTTCAGACCGTCTTCATGGCCGTTGAGCATCCGGTCGGCATAGCTGGCACGCTCCTTGTCGCTGAGCACATGGTCCCACACGCGCACCTCGGTGAGGTGGCCTCGGAAGGCCTGACCCTCGGTGATGCTCTGGGCGCCGCCCACGGCGAAGGGGCCGGGTGCCACTTCGGTGCTCACCTGTGGTGTGGTCGCGTCGGCAACGTAATTTTTCCACCTATCGCCGTGGAAGGTGTCAACCAGCGTGCCGCCTAAATAGACGAGGGCGTTGTTATAGACCACATAGTCGTCAGGGAGATCCAACTCTTCCGTTGCCGTCTCGTTGTGCAAGTGCGTCATGCTTGTCGAGGTGGCATCGTTGACGCTGAACGACCATTGCCCCTGACGGCAGCTGACGGTGAGCAGCGAGTACGATGCGCCTGCGATGTCGATGCCCAGGTCGTAGGTGTCGACCGACCTCTCCACGATGTCGTGGCTAATCGGCTCATCAAGCGACACCTTGCGGCGGAAGAGGCAGAACTTGCCGCCCGGTTCACCATCGATATCGACGAGGATTCCATTCGCCTGGTATCCCTCGGCCTGCCACTGGTCGCCGATTTCCATGAAGTGCTTGTAAGTATAGACAGTGCACTGCTCCGTGGCGTTGTAGGTGTCTTCACTGATATTGGTACTGTAACAGATGCCGCGAAAGGCGTAGGCCTCGGTAAATGCCTGACGAATGGTGTTGACGGTCGCCCGCTCGCAGTGCAACGGGTAGCGTCCGTCTTTCTCTTTGCCCAGCACGATATGTCCCAGACCGGGGATGTGACCCACGACGGCACCTTCGCTCAGGGCCGAGTCGGGGCGCACGAACAGCTGCACCGTATAGTCCTTGCTATTGTCGAACAGCTGCGCCGTGGCGGCCGAGTCGGCATTCCACACGATGCCCTCCGAGGCTCCGCCCACATACTGCGAATAGCCCTTCACCGTATTGTCGTTGTTCTCACTCGTGGGGCGCAGGCTCAGGCGCACATTCTCGACGGCGGTGCCGGTGCCGAAGGTGACACGGCCCGTGATGACGCCGCGCGCCTGGCAGAAACCCACGTCGGTCAGGCTGTTCTGGAACCCGCCGTCGGCGGCTGCGGTACTCTCGCTGCTGTAGGTGTCGAGACGGTACTCGTAGTAATAGCCCGGCAACACGGTGTTGTCCTCGTACACATAGTTGGTCGAGGTGCCCGTGGTGGAGTAGATCTTCATGAACTCATCGTCGGTGCCGGCATAGCGGCGCGAGAGCACGTAGGTGGCATTGCTGTTGCCCACCTGGTTGGAACCCCAGGTGAGTCGCACCGTGCCCTCGTGCGTGCCCTTAGTGGCAAGCAGGTTCTTGCCGGTGGTGCCGTCGATGATGGCGGCGGTGACGATGCCGCTCTCAAACACATTGTTGCCGCCGTTGATCGACAGCGACACCTTATACTCGAAGGGCACATGGCCGCCGGGCAGGTCGCCGTCGGTGTACGACGCCACGGTGCCGGCAGCGGGGTTGGCATCGGCATTCACCTTGCCCGCCTCGCTCCACTCGCTGGTGCCGGGGGCCCGCTTCCACACCTGGAAGTCCACCTTCTGCGCCTTCACCGGCACACGGTCGTACGTCCACGTGAGCCGCACGCGGTCGGTCACGGTGAGGTCCTGCTGCAAGTTGTTGATGCGGGTATAGAGCGACGTGGCCACAGGCGAGAGGGTCTGATAGCCCAACTGCGCGAGCATCTCGTCGGTGATGCTGTTCAGGTCGCTGGTGGTATAGCTCTGGTTCTTGATCCAACTGTTGGGCACCATCACCACCATGTACTGATACCATGTGTCGGCGCTGACGCCCCTATCGGTGAAAGTGTAGCTGCTCTTGCCGGCATCGCTGATACTGCCGCGCTTGGTCCACGACTCTCCGTCGATGGGCTGTCCCTGCTTGTCGGTCTCGATGCGGTAGATGTAGGGCACGGCATCTTTCATGACGCTGTAGCCCGGGCCGCCAGCGAGGTTGACACTCCACGTGAGCAGCATCTGGCTGTCGTACTGCTTGTATTCGCCCTGCAGATTGGTAGGATAAGGCACCGAGGCGAATGGGTCTAGTATATAGTTGTACCTATTATCCCAATAATGGTTGCCATCGCTGCACATCAACCTGTCTTGGCCATAGACATCGATGTAAGCGTTCTTGAAGTTACCCACGTTGGCAGGTACCGTAATCTCGTACGTCTTCTTTTGTCCTACCTCGCAACTGAACTTCTCTGTCTGTCGCACGGTCGAGCCGTTCTGCAGCTCGTAAGAGAATTCCAGACTATATGAGCACTCATGCCAGCGCACGGAACGGTATTTGTCTTCCACGTCGGAGGCCATGGCGGGGGTGGTGAACTTGATGGTGCGGGGGCCTGTGCGCTCCAACTTATAATCACTCATCTTGGTCTCGGAATAATGACTGGACACATTGATCGTGGTGGTGCCGATGTTCCGGGTCAGGTTGCCCTCGTGGTTGTGGTTATACCGATAAATGAAGCGCCAGGTGCCCCCCTCCAAGCTCGCCGGGATCTGGAAATTGATCTTGGCGTGCACATAGTCGTTCTTGTAGCCTTTGTCAACGGTATATTTGGTTTTCTCGGCCGTGATCTCCTTCTCGGGATTGCCCACGCAGTTGGTGAGATACGCCTTGGCGCCCTTGCAGAACATCTGGGCATAGAGATCCCAGTCCGAACGGTCGTCGTCTTTCATGTCGTCGGTATAGACATCAAAGAGCTTGATCTCTTTAGAAGTCTGGGTGTTGACGGCCCAGACAGTACCGCTCTTACAATAGGTGTTGCGACCGCCCAGGTCGGTCATCATCAGGTCGAACGAGATGTAGTCGCCATTATTGTTCAGGACGTAATATAAGTCGTTTCTGACCCTGTCTGCCCATACCGTGGTGGCACACATCACGAACAGCACAACCAGCCCCCAAGCCCACCTGCGGGTTCCATGCCGTACGTCATTATGTCGGTAGTTATTCATATCTTAATGATTTTATTGTTTTCTGTGATGAATGATTCGCAACAAGCGCAGTTTTTTGCAATTTGCAAATATACGATTTTATAGGAGAAAGAAAAGAAGAAAATGTGATAAAAAAAGTGAAAAGCCATATATATAAGGTACGAAAGAGAGGATATAACCCCAAAGAGACTGAAATGAGAGATTGGCCTGCACAAAAGTAACCTTATTCTACTATCCGCCGATGGCTTTCGCCTCTTTTCTCTGCAACTTGTTGCGACACGGCACAGACGATGCGACAAAATGGGGGCATGCACCCCAAAAAGTTGTCGCATCACATCTCTCAAAAAAACAAGACTTCTCACGTTTCTCAAGTAGTTAAGTAGTTACGAAAAAGCAAAAAAAATTTTGCTTTTTGCTCGCTAAATCGTATCTTTGGGCTTCGCACGAAGATACTCACGCTCGAAAAAGCAAAAAAAAATTTTGCTTTTTGCTCGCTAAATCGTATCTTTGCAACATCTATTACATACAAATCAAAAAATAAGGATATGAAACGAACGTTTCTCTCTCTCTTCGTCTGCCTCATCTGCGTGTGTGGCGCCGCCGAAAACTATCCATACCGCAGCGACGTGCTGTGGGTGACCGTGCCCGACCACCCCGACTGGATCTACCAGACGGGCCAGAAGGCGCACGTCGAGGTGCAATTCTATAAGTACGGCATCCCTCGCGACGCCAAGGTGGACTATGCCATAGGCACCGACCTGCTCGAAGCCGACACCAAGGGGTCGGTGCAACTGAAGGGCGGACGCGCCGTCATCGACATGGGCACGGCCCGCAAGCCCTGCTTCCGCGACCTCAGACTCACCACCACCGTCGATGGCGTGACATACGAGCACCATGTGAAGGTGGGCTTCTCGCCCGAACAGATCAAGCCCTTCACGCAAGAGCCCGACGACTTCCAGCAATACTGGCGCGAGGCCGTGAAGGAAGACCGGAAGTTTCCGCTGAAATACACCAAGGAATGGGTGGCAGAGATGTCGGACGAGACCACCGACTGCTATCTCGTACACCTGCAGCTCAACGCTCAGCGGCAGTCGCTCTACGGCTACCTGCTCGTGCCCAAGAAGGCGCAGCGCGGCTCGTGCCCCGTGGTGCTCACACCGCCGGGGGCCGGGGTGAAGACCATCAAGGAGGTGACCTCACGGCCCTACTACCAAGAGGCGGGCATGATACGCTTCGTGACCGAGATACACGGACTGAACCCCACCCTGCCCGAATCGACCTTCGACGAGATACGACGGGCCTTTGAGGGCAAAGACCGGGGCTACCTGCACAACGGACTCGATGACCGCGACCACTACTACATGCGGCACGTCTATCTCGGACTGGTGCGTTGCATCGACCTGCTCTGCTCGCTGCCCGAATGGGACGGGCAGAACGTCATCACCATGGGCGGAAGCCAGGGCGGCGCCCTCTCTATCGTGGCGGCGGCACTCGACCACCGCGTCAACCTGTGCGTGGCCAACCACCCGGCACTGGCCGACATGGCGGCGGGCAGCGCCGGACTGACCAGCGGCTACCCCCACTTCAACGCCGAGCGTGGTCTCTACAGCGAGGCCAACATACGCACCATGAGCTACTACGACGTGGTGAACTTCGCACGCCACGTGCGCGCACGCACATTCCTCACGTGGGGATTCAACGACAACACCTGTCCGCCCACCACCTCGTATGCGGTGTGGAACACGCTCCGCTGCCGCAAGCAATCGCTCATCACGCCCATCAACGAGCACTGGACGTCGGATGCCACCAACCGCGCACAAATGGAGTGGATACGCAAACACCTGAACGACATTCCCGAAGAATCTGAATAAAAACCCATAACACCTGATCGAAGATGAGAAAATATTTTATGCCACTGACTGCCGTGGCCATGCTGACCGTGCTCTGCTATTGCATGAGCTGCAAGGGCAAGAAAGAGCCGGCGAAGGAAGAACTACAAGAAACAATCGTAGCACTCGACTCCGCGGCCTATGCTGTCGACTCCGTTGCCACTACCCCCACCACGGCCATGCCACAGGCGGCTGCCTTCGTGGGCGAATGGAACGAGCCGTCGGGCTTGCAGCACAACCTGGTGCTCAAGTCGGACAACACCTTCGAATACCAGGATTTCGAGAAGACCAAGGGCGGCGACCTGATCGACGTGATGCGGCAGGGCACCTATACCACCCAGGGCGACTCTATCCTGCTCAAGGGCAACGACGGGTGGCAGCTCACCCTGCACTACAGCGCCACCAACGACGAAGCCCACCTCACCCAAGGCAGTGAGATGGACTTCGTGAAAGAGTGACGTTCTTTACTTCACCACCATTTTCTGCCCATTCTGTATCACGATGCCATGGGTGCCGGCGGCCTGAAAATGTCGCACCACGCGAAAGGGCGTGACCGCAATGAGTGGTCACGCCCTGTTTCAGTCAAGCCCCATCCCACACGGGGGAGACGGGAGCGGAAAAGATTTATTCGGGACGGATGTCGGCGGCTGCCAGTTGCTCTTCCACCTGGGCGCAGACACGGGCGGCAAAGTCCTCTTTCGAGAGCACGGCCTGCTCGCCACCGCCCTGCACACGCATGGCCACGGTGCCGTCGGCGGCTTCCTTCTCGCCTACCACCACCATGTAGGGCACGCGCTTGATCTCGTTGTCGCGTATCTTGCGGCCTATCTTCTCGTTGCGGTCGTCGATATACGCGCGCACGCCCACGCTGTTGAGATAGCGGGCCACCTCGCAGGCGTAGTCATTGTATTTCTCTGAGATGGGCAGGATGGCCACCTGGTCGGGAGCCAGCCACAGGGGGAAGTGACCGGCGGTGTGCTCGATGAGCACGGCGGTGAAGCGCTCCATCGACCCGAACGGCGCGCGGTGAATCATCACAGGGGTCTGCTTCGAGTTGTCCTCTGCCGTATATTCCAGCTTGAATCGCTGCGGCAGGTTATAGTCCACCTGGATGGTACCTAACTGCCAGCGGCGGCCGATGGCATCCTTCACCATGAAGTCGAGCTTGGGTCCGTAGAATGCGGCCTCGCCCTGCACTTTCTTCGCCTCCAGCCCCTTCTCTGCACAAGCGTCGATGATGGCCTGTTCGCTCTCTGCCCACATCTCATCGCTACCGATATACTTCTCGGTGTCTTTGGGATCACGGAGAGAGATCTGTGCCTCGACCTTGTCGAACTGGAATGTTTTGAACACAGCCTGGATGATATCCATCACACGCAGAAATTCAGTCTTCACCTGGTCTGGACGGCAGAAGATGTGTGCGTCGTCTTGCGTGAACGAGCGCACACGCGTCAGGCCATGCAGTTCACCGCTCTTCTCATAACGGTAAACGGTGCCGAATTCGGCCACACGCAATGGCAGATCTTTATAGGAACGCGGTTTCCATGCAAACACCTCGCAGTGGTGGGGGCAGTTCATGGGTTTGAGCATGTACTCCTCGCCCTCCTCGGGTGTGGTGATGGGCCGGAAAGCGTCTTTGCTATAGTGTGCATAGTGACCGCTGGTCACATAGAGGTTTTTGCCTCCGATATGCGGGGTGATGACCTCCTGATAGCCGAAGTTCTTCTGTATGCGGCGCAGCAGCTCCTGCAGGCGCAGGCGCAGGTCGGTGCCCTTCGGCAACCAGATGGGCAGTCCCTTGCCCACACGGTCGGAAAACATGAAGAGCTCCATCTCCTTGCCTATCTTACGGTGGTCGCGCTTCTTGGCTTCCTCAAGCATCACGAGGTATTCGTCGAGCATCTTCTTCTTGGGGAAGGTGATGCCGTAGATACGTGTCATCTGCTCGCGCTTGGCGTCGCCGCGCCAGAAGGCACCCGCCACGCTGGTGATCTTGATGGCTTTGATGGCGCCGGTAGATACGAGGTGCGGACCGCGGCAGAGGTCGGTGAAGGCTCCCTGCGTATAGGTAGAGATGGTACCGTCTTCAAGGTCCTGCTCGATATGTTCGCATTTATAGTTCTGACCGTCGGCGGCAAACTCCTTCAGGGCGTCTGCCTTGCTCACCTCGCGGCGCACCACAGGCTCGTTCTTCTTGGCCAGTTCGCGCATCTTCTCCTCGATTTTTGGGAAGTCGCTCTCGCTGATCACGTCGCCCTCTTTGGGCATCACGTCGTAGAAGAAACCATTCTCCACGGCAGGTCCGAAGCCGAACTGGATGCCGGGATAGAGTTCTTGCAGCGCCTCGGCCAACAGGTGGGCCGACGTGTGCCAGAAGGTGTGCTTGCCCTCTTCATGGTCGAATTTATACAACTCTACTGTGGCATCCTCGTTGATGGGCCGGTTCAGTTCCACGGTCTCGCCATTGACCCCGCAAGATACAACGTCGCGGGCGAGAGCGGGCGAGATGCTCTCTGCGATTTGAAGTCCCGTCACGCCCTGCTCGTATTCACGCACATCGCCGTTAGGGAAAGTGATTTTTACTAACATACAAATATAGTTTTTTAAATTCGCCTGCAAAGGTAATGCAAACCGAAGACAAAACAAAAGAAACGCGTTTCTTTTTTTGTTGAGGCGCAGCCTACCTTCTGTAAAGGTAATGCAAAATATCGAATAAGCGAGTAAAATGAAAAATCTTTTTCACATTTCAGCCACAGATAAAACTGATGACACTGATTTTGTTTTCTTTTGTATCAGTTGAATCAGTCAGACCAGTACCATCTGTGTCTGAATGCCTACAGCGCAACATGAACAAACACAAATTGCCCATGAATTTTTCCATGAATAAGCATTTTTGACTCATTCATGGACATTCATGGACATTCGTGTTATGCCGCAGGCAAAAAACTGCCTAATTGCAGCAAATCATTTCTTCTCTTCCTTACACTCATGTGGAGGGGGCACCTGGGCAGGTATGCCCTGCGCCACCAGCCCGGCGAGTATCTTGTCGGCGGTGGTCTTGCGGTTGTCGAAGGTGACTGCCATGGCATGACGACGGCTGTTGACCGCCACGTCATCTACGCCCTCGACCAGCAGAGCGGCATCGGCCGCCGCATCGTCGGCCTTGTCTTCGGGCAGGAGGAAGTACGCGTAACTGGCGGCCTCGCTCTTATAGTGCGCCACGGGCGTATATCCGGCGTCGAGCACCGTCTGACGGATGACGGCCTTGCTGGTTTTGTTGGCATCGTACTTCACCGTCACGTAGTGCTTGCCCACATGCGGGATGATGCTGTCCACGCCCTCCACCAGCTCCAGGCGTGCCGTGATGCGGTTGGCACACTTGCCGCAGTGCATATCATCGATATGCAGGCCCGTCTCGGCGGCTATCACGTCGGCAGGGCTGTAGGGCACGGGGGCATAGCGCTTGGTGGCAGCCAGGCGTGCCTGCAGCGTGTCGGCCGTGACCACGGAGGGGTCGTAGGCGATGGTCACGGTGTGCCGCTCGATATTCGTCATCACCTTGTCCACGCCCTCGCTCTTCTTGAGCAGAGTCTTCACTTTATGCGCACAATGGTCGCAGTGCATGCCATCCACGCGCACGGTCAGCGTATCAGATTCACCGGCAGCTCTCAAGCCCAGCGAGAGACAGAGGGCTGCGAGGAATAAAACTGTTTTTTTCATGTCGATATTCAAATGTTTGATTGAGCCTGCAAAACTACCACATTTGTTTGACATGCACAATACCTATATGTAAGTATTTAAATCACTTCGATGCCCATCTGCTCGCAGAGCTTGAGACTCATCTCCTTGAGCTTGAACTTCTGGATCTTGCCCGAACCGGTGAGGGGGAACTCATCGATGAAAAACACGTATTTCGGTGTCTTGTACCGGGCTATCTTGCCTTTGCAGAAGTCGCGCACATCCTCGGGCTCCATCTTCACGCCCTCGTTGAGGATGATGAAGGCACCCACCTCTTCACCGTACTTCTTCGACGGCACGGCAGCCACCTGCACGTCCTTGATGCCGGGCATGTGATAGAGAAACTCCTCTATCTCGCGCGGATAGACATTCTCGCCGCCACGGATAATCATGTCCTTGATGCGTCCCGTGATGCGGTAGTAGCCCTGCTCGTCTTTCACGCCCAGGTCGCCTGAGTGCAGGAATCCGTTCTTGTCTATCACCTCGGCCGTGGCCTCGGGGTTCTTGTAATATCCCTTCATCACGTTGAAGCCACGGCAGCACATCTCGCCCTGCACGCCCACGGGGCACTCCTCGCCTGTCTCGGGGTCGAGCACCTTGACCTCGACGAAGGGGAAGTCGCGCCCTACGGTGGTGCACCGCTGTTCGAAGGTGTCGTGGATGTTAGACTGTGTCATGCCGGGCGAGCTCTCCGTCAGACCATACACGCTGGTGATGGTCATAAACATCTTCTCCGACACCTGCTTCATCAGTTCCACCGGACAGAGGCTGCCGGCCATGATACCTGTGCGCAGGCAACTCATGTCGAACATCGAGAACATGGGATGGTTCAGCTCGGCGATGAACATCGTAGGCACACCATAGAGTGCCGTGCAGCGCTCCTTGTGCACCGAGGCGAGCACCACCAGGGGGTCGAACTTCTCGACCATCACCTCGGTGCAGCCGTGCGTAAGGCAGTTCATCGTGGCGAGCACCACGCCGAAGCAGTGGAAGAGGGGCACGCAGACACACAGTTTGTCGTCTTGCGTAAACTCCATGTTCTCGCCTGTGATATATCCGTCGTTGGTGATATTATAATGGGTGAGCATCACGCCCTTGGGGAATCCCGTGGTGCCAGAGGTGTATTGCATATTGACCACGTCGTGACACCCTACATTGCGCTTCATCGCGGCGAGTTCCTCGTCTTCGACGTTCTGCCCCAACAAAAGCAGTTCGGCTGTGTTGTACATGCCACGGTATTTCTCCATGCCGATGAACACGACGTTCTTCATATAGGGGAAGCGCTTGCTGTTGAGATGACCGCGCTCGCACTCGCGCAGCTCGGGCAGCATCTTATAGGTCATATCCACATAGTCGCACTCCCAAGTGCCGTCGGTGATGCAGAGGGTGTGCATGTCTGAGTCTTTGCACAAGTACTCCAGTTCGGCCTGCTTGTAGTTGGTGTTCACCGTCACGAGCACGGCGCCTATCTTGGCGGTGGCATAGAGAAAGGTGAGCCAGTCGGGCACGTTGGTGGCCCAGATGCCCACGTTCGACCCTTTTTTCACGCCGATGGCGATGAGTCCTTTGGCCAGGTTATCGACACGCTCGTTGAATTTGCTCCATGTGAAACGGAGGTCGCGGTCGGAATAGACGATATATTCTTTGTCGGGTGTTTTCTCGGCCCAGTATTCGAGCCAGTCGCCCAGAGTGCGTTCGAAAAGTTGCTGCATGATTTTTATGGTTGGGTGTTTTTGGGAGTTTGGGAGTCTGGACTGGGGGTGAGGCTTTTTTAAAACGGTATATACACCAGCGCCAGTATCTTGGCGGCACGGCCGGGAGCACCGTGGATGTGGTGCTTCACGATAGAGTCGTAATAGATGCTGTCGCCCTCGTTGAGGGTGTATTTCTCCTTGCCATAGTCTATCTCTATCTCTCCCTCCATCACATAGATGAACTCCTCGCCCTCATGTGCTGAGAGCTGGAAGTCGCGGTTCTCCGAGGGGTGGATGTCGATGATAAACGGCTCCATGTGCCTGCCGGTCTTCTGCTGCGCCAGCGGGTGGTATTCCATGTGTTTGCGTGCATCGACGGCTCCGTTAGAGAAACTGATGCTGCTGTCGCGCTCACGGTCCTTGGCACGTGTCACCACCGGACCGATATGGTCGTTGTCGTCGAGGAAGGTGCCCAGCCTGACACCCAGTGCGCGTGCCACCTTGATGAGCGGCCCGAGCGATGGCAGGTTGACGTCATTTTCTATCGAGTTGATCTGTTCCACCGAGAGGCCGCTGCGCTCTGCTATTTCCTCTACGGTCAGGTTTTTCGACTCTCTCACGCCTTTGATTTTGGCTCCGACTAAGATTTGATGCTCAGACATATTTTTCTATGCTATTCGATAAAATTTTTGAAATCGGTTGCAAAATTATACATTTTTCATCAAACGCATATCATTCTGACACAAAAAGTAGCTTAAAAAACTACATTTCATAAATCCAAGGCGCATATTTCACGTTTTTTACGGTTCTATCAGCTACATACATACACTTTTCCCGGGATTTTCCCACCTCGCCCCTTACTCAAAGTCCAACGACGTCTCTTCGAAGACGGAGCGCCCGAACACCCGCATGGCCTTGGCGATCTTCAACGCCTCACTTGCCTTGGATGCTGTCGCTGACGGGGCGGCTTTCAGCATTTTACCTTTGGAGAAATAAAAGCGCTGCTCCACCTGCTCATACGTATCGGGATTCATGTAGCGGAAATAGCAAAAAACGGGCTCGCCCGTCTCCGTGTCGTAGAGGAACTCACGGTAATGCTGCCACACTCCCCGCTCATAGTTCTCGCGTATCATTACCACCTGCTGGGTGTTGAACTGCTCTTCATCAAAACGGTCGTCTTCGGTGTCATCGACATCATACAGATAGGTATAGACCTCGATCTTCCCTTTCTTATACCCCACGGCGCTATAGGTGGCGATGTGGTCGATGACTGCCGTGCCGATAGGATTCTCGGTACTGTAGCCCTGCTTGATCTGCTCGCACACATTATTATATAAGGTGCGTATCTGCTGTATCTGATTGTCAACACTCTTCTGCGCCATGCCGACGAGGGCAGCCGCAAAAAACAAAACGGTTAAAATAGTCTTTTTCATATTGCTCGGATTTTTAAGTAAACAAACATCATAAATCCCCATCATACCCCCCCAAAAAAAGTAAGGCACTCGTCGCGGCACGCCTGCCGTCGAATGCCTTGTGCAATTGCTTAGTTAATCGCACTGCAAAGGTACGAAAGTTTTTTCAATCCTCCAAATTATTTTGCAGTCTTTTCACATGAATCTGCAATTGCCGCATCCGCTCGATACGCCGCCGGCGGCGCATCTGCCTGAGTATCATGTAACCGCTCTGGGGCGTGAGGTAATATTCCGGCGCACGGCCGCACACCACCCGGCGCACCAACTCCACCAACGCACAATCGGGCTCTTGCGCCCTCAGTGCCATGGTTCGGCGGTAAATCTCATGAAACATCTCACGCCGCTTGGGCACCATACGCTCCATACGCGCATCGCCGCCGGCTATCCACGACAGCACACGCGCGGCACGCTCGTCGCTCACATAAAACCGCGGTGCCTCGTGCTGCACCGACCGCCGCACCGCTTCCATGTCGGTGGAGTGCTGCTGCTGTTCGCACACTTGCTGATAGGTGTGCCATAAATCTCTGTCACGCTCTTCGTGATACTCATTTTGTGTTCTCATGGTAAAATAATCATTTGATGGTTGGATCATCTTGGATTGACGACGCAAAGATATACAATAAATCAAAAGAAAACAAATATAATATAAAGTTTATATAAAGTTTTTTATTTGATTTTACACTAACCTGCTATCAGATTGATAGTTAAGCCCCCTTACAGACAAGCTGGTGCTCCCCCACCCTGTCTGCGACGAAAAACGACAAATGACGACCATTCAGAACTTGAACGGATACCCGTGCGACTGACCGTGTGCGCACTACCTTTGCAGCACACATTTCAAACACATAAAATGATGGAACAAAAAGAACTCAACCCGCAGAACGGAGTGCAAGAAGCACCCCTTTCGGAGCAGACAAAAGAAATGCCGCAGCCACAGGCTGCGACACAAGTAAAACAAAACGGCACGGAAGAACAGACCCCAGAAGCAAAGGCCTCGACCACGGAGCCACAGCCATCGCAGCGCGAACGGCTGATGGCCAGGATGCGCAGCGCCAAGCCACAACGCACATGGGAGGACGAGGAAGCGTTCTTCAAAGCCATCAATGACGACTACGACGAACAAGAAATCCTGCAAGAGCTGTACGATGAACAAGCGCACGAGCACGAACTGGCCCTGGAGGCGGCGGTGGCCGCGGCGGCACACGAGGGCGAGGTGCGCGGACGTAACATCAAGATCGAGGAGGAACTACGCCGGAGACGTCAGCCCGAGCATATCCACAACCTCGACGGCAGTCCGATGGCTGCCACCGGCAGATATTCCGACCGTCCCGAACTGGGCGCCCTCAACCGTGTGGGGTATCAAAGCATCTGGGAGCGCGGCCGCGAGGTCAGGATCAAGAACTGAACAGAGAGGTGCAAGGGCAGATAGAAAGGGTGTGACAAAACACTTGACCCGACTGGCTACTTCTTCTTACTAAAGGGCACACGAGGCTCTACATTGCCTTTTTTCGACGAGGCCTGTTCACTATTCGAGGGTTTCGACGATGGTGTCTGCGCTGCCGCCGGTTCAGAAGAGGCATCTGGCTTGACGGCATCTTCTATCGCATTGACAACATCCGCCGCATCGTCAACGCCGGGCCCTGACGTGACGGGCATGGCAGACGATGCTGACTCAGCCGACGACGCTGCATGAGCCGCCGCTCCTTGTTTTCTGGAAGCGGTGCGCTCTTTTTCCCATTTCCCGCGCATGACGTCGTTGAGGTCGTCTTGCTCTTTCGGGCTCACCTCCTTACCGGGTTTCTTGGTCTTACTATCACACTGACGCCAGACTCCTTTTTGATAGATATACCACTTACCCATCAACTCAATGGGCTGATCCTCTATCTTTTTCAGATATTCCTCGAACGTGGCGGGCACATCCTCGGCCGAAGGACTGTCCTGCCTGTCGGCGTTTTGAGCAGTCTGCCCGTTTTCGTCCGCCTGCCCTGAAGCGTTGCCGTCGTCCTTGACCACAGTAGCCACCTCGACCACGCCTTCAGATACAGGCTTTTCATCCTCCGAGCCTTTCAGGGCCGTCACCAGCAGATAGACGGCGATGGCTATCACCACCACGCCTGCCACATAGTAAAGGGGGTTGATGCCCTTAGACTTTTGTTGCCGACTGCCGGAATAGCCGCCCGGCACGCCTGTGGGAACTGACGGCGCCGACGACTGGCGAGAGTCCGCAGCCGACGGATACGACGAGGGGTTGACGGATGGCATGTGCGCAGGCATTTCTCCGGCCCCGGTAGTCTCCAGCTCCACATCCATCACGATGGGTTTGATATTCACCGCATTGCTTCGCGAGGTATCCTCGTCATTGACGAAGAGACCACCATCGCTGGGTTCGGGTGTCACCGACTCCACACGGAAGAAGATGGCCGTATGGTTGTCGCTGTTGCCAGCGGTCGCCTCTACAAGCCTCTTAGCCTTGTCCTCGTCTGTGGCATTGGCGGCGAAGACAGCCACCAACTCATCGTTGGTCATCTTCTCCAGCATCCCGTCGCTGCACAAGTAGAAATAGTCGCCGGGCTGCACGTCGGTGACATGCACGAAATCGGGCAGCACACGGTAGTCGCCACCAGGCTGCATGGCCTTGGTGATGATATTCTTACGGGGGTGTGTGGCCATCTCATCAAACGAGATTTCTCCGGCTTGATACAGGTCATATACCAGCGAGTGGTCGCGCGTCTGCATACACACCCTTCGGTCGCGGGGACGGATATGATAGATGCGGCTGTCGCCGATATACGCCACGGTGACGCCCCCCTTGTGCAGACCTACGAAGGTGAAGGTGGTGCCCATCTTCTTGGGCGACCCGTCGTCCTTGCTGTCGAGTGCTTGATAGGCATAGTCGATGGCTTCGAGCAGCATCCTGTCTTCCAACAGCTGTTCGGGTGCGAAACGGTCTTTCAGGTAGCCTGCCACCGCTTCGCACACGGTATTGCTGGCCACCTCGCCCTTTTCGTGCCCCCCCATGCCATCGCACACGACAAAAACGCGGTCGGACGCTCCGGCTTGCGCCGCGCCGGGATAGAGGGCGTCCTCTTGGTTGGTGCGCTTGCCCAGCTCGTGTATGGTCTGTGGTGTAGCTATTTTTATAATCATGATAGTCTAAATAAATGTTCCAAGTTCATCGTTCAACGTAAACGACGGTGGTGTCTCCCATTTTGATGTGGTCTCCGTTTTTGAGCACCACTTCCTCGCCATCGAGCAGTTGGGCACCGTTGACCCACGTCTTGTTTTTGTTCATATAGTTGCGGATAAAGGTGCGCAGCCCCCCATTGTTCATGCGCAGCACGGTGATGATGGCTTGCTGACGGCTGCAATAGATATCGGTGGTGGGCACCTGCATATTGGCTGGCGACGACGGGGCTGCCCGTCCGATGATATTCTGTCCTATCATCAGGGGGTTGGGGCGCCCGTCGGGTGTTCTGAGCGGTTGTCCGTTAAAGGTGATGTAGCCGGGGTTTTGAATGGCTCCGTTATCGGGCAGTATCGTCCGGCCCTCCTGGCCCTGGTCTGATTTCGGGTAGCCGGCCGTCGCTGACTGCTGTCCCATCTGTGCGCCAGTGCCCTTTTCATAGATGGTTCTGTCAGCTGGCAGCGGACCGCCAGCAGGGGCACCCCCACCGCCGTTTGGAGCGGTGAAGGTGACTTGCAGCCTGTTTTGGCACTTGGGGCATACCACGGTGCCTGCCACCGCGTCATCAGCCCCTTTGACGTTGAGTTTCTGCTTACAGTGCGGACAAACGACTGAAACTACTTTTGTCATATCGCTGTGTTGATTTATCCTAATTGCACGTCAGCATCGTTGATGAAGTCGGCCCCCAGGTCGATGTCGCCGGCATCAGCAGTGAGTGTGGGGTCTTCCATGCCGTCCGTCACGCCCAGCGAGTCGAGATCTACGGCCTCGCCGGTGTTCAGGTCAAGCACCTCGCCCTGCTGGATCTCACCGTCGCCATTGACGTCCGCGATGGCATAGTCGAACTGGTTGTCGCCGTCCACATCCAACATGGCCACTTCCTGACCTTCTATCGTCAGCCCGAGCACACCAACCTCATCACCGTCGGGGGTAGTCACCTGTTCATAGCCCTCGAAGGTCACCTCCACGCCTTCGGCAGGTGTGTCGCCACCAGTATTGATTTCCTGACTCGCATTGATGAGCTCCACTTCAGGCTCCACCGGTTTGTCACCGATAGTCGTATGCACGGCATTGCCGTCTATCTGTATGTTGATGGTGATCTCGTTGGGATTCTCAAGGGGCACATCCACCTTGTCAACAGGCACTTCGGGGTGCACGCTGTTGGCATACATCTCATGCTCCTCTTGCGACATGGCCTGCCACTCGTCGGCATAATAGGTGCCATAGTCGCCGCCACGATAATGGAACACGCCGCCGGGGCCTACCTCTGCACGTGCAGCGGCAAACGCCTCGCTAAACGACATCGAGTCGTCAACACCATGGGCGATGGGTGCCTCGGAATAGATTTCCACATGCCCCACCTGCGAGAAGAGCACGGCCTTATCGCCGTCCTCAACGGGCTGTGCCACCTGTGCCTCTTCCGCCTTACCTACACTGACATTCACATTGACGGTCGTGCCGGCGGCGGGGGTGGCAGTCGCGCTGATCACGTTATCGGGCTGCGCGGGGTCATCCACTGCCAACTGAGCGGCACCCGCCTCCTGCGCGCCCTCCACGGCCGATGCTGTCTGTGCCTGTGCGCCGACGGCCTCGGCGGCGCCATTTTCGGCTTCGAGCGTCACCACCTCGTCATCAGCTTTTTCGATATCCACGTCCAAGGCATCATCCGCAGTGTTGCCCGCCACGGCTGTGCCGGCATAGAGGGCACCTGCACCCACGAGGATACCTGCGGCACCTCCCATGGTGATGAGTTTCCATCTGCCTCCGTCTTGAGGTGCGGCAGGTACGGTGTTTTCATTTTGCAACTGAGTGTCGCCAACTTGATACTGGGTCTGATTGTCGGTATTCATAACGTATGGTTTTTATATGGTTATTGTTTTGATTTCTGATGCAAAGATAGTGTGTTTTCGGCCCGTTTGCAAGCTTTTCAGAGCATCTTACACGAAGTAGCGGGGTTTCTGGACGAGAAGAGGGGGATTTACGTTTTTTTATTTGATGAGCATAGCCTTGCACTTAGGGCACTGCTGGGGCAGGTTGGCATAAAAGCCGAAACCGCCGAAATACTGCCCGCATGGCTGGCCGTTGACACCAGGGCAGACACAGTCGCGCTGGAAACGTTTTTTCAATTCATTCATCTTTTCCGTTTTGTTGTCCTTGAAGGCCTTCACGGCAAAATAGATATTGGCGATGATGACGATGGCATAGAGGGGCAACGTGACGGCCATCTTGCTGCCGCTGAAACCGCCGGTGGTGCCCAACACGATACCCAGCGCAATGGCGAGGGTGGAGAAAACGCCAATCACACTACGGTAGGCCACTTGCCGCTGCTGCTGCTTCTGTATGTCGGCCACTCCCTGCTCGTAGTCGTCGAATACGCGCTTCAGATACCTCACGTCGGCCTGCTTGGGCAAGAGCGGGGTGATGGCGGCCCAAGGCAGCACATATCCGCCGCCGCCGAGCACCACCGTGTCGTTCATCGTCACCACCTTGCTATGCACCTCATGGCCATTGACGTAGGTGTAGTTCTGCATCTTCATGTTTTTGATAGACATCGTACCATCCGGGTTGATAGTCAGCGTACAATGCTGTCCGCTCACATGCTGGTCAACACTTTGATATGCGCCGTAATACGTCTTCTTGCCATTGGCGGTCAATTCCAGCCGTCCTGCCACCTGTCCGGGTGTGGTCGCTTTTTCTCTGCCTATGATGATATCCATTTGAGATTTGAGATTTGAG
>CAMVAT010000012.1 GCA_947165505.1 uncultured Prevotellaceae bacterium
CTCGGCCTGAAGCGGGGTTGTCAACGAAATGACCACTGATTAGCGATTTGATGTCTGTCGTTTGTCGGATATGGTCTAACATCAACTGTAGCGCCTCCGTACAGATACCTTGATTCCAATAGGGTTTCGCCACCCAATAGCCGATAAGCGGTTCACCTTCACGTGCAGGCAGGTCACACTCACATGAAGACCCATAGCCCATTGCGCCAATCGCCTCACCTGTTTCCTTTAATTCAATAGCCCAAGTATTGGTTGCATCATTGAATACGGTGCGGATAATCTCCAGACTTTCCTCCACACTCTTATGTGGCGGCCAGCCTGCACGAGGCCCCACATCCGGATTGGAAGCCCATTTGAACAGTATCTCTGCATCCGATTCGCGCCAAGGGCGCAATATAATACGATCAGTTTCCATATTTGTTTTATTTGAATTTTCCGCTGAGGATCCTTTTGCGCAGGCACTTTACCGCGGGCTTGTAATACTCTATCTCCATCGCTTCAAGGGTGCGTTTCAACTCATCCATCAGTTCTGGATAAAAACTGCACATACGATAAGCGAGCTTCATGCAGAGCGTCTGGATGCCAGGGAACTCTTCGATGCTGACCATGTGCTCGAAACAGAAGTCAAGGAAGTCAGTCCGCAGGTCGTCCTCTTCTAACGTCTGACGCTCGATGATGTTCAGAGTCAGCCGCCTGACGGACGGATTATCCGTCTGCATGGCCTGGTCTATCAGTTCATTGCGTATCACCTGCAATTCTGACAGTTCCTCGTCGGTGGCTTTGGTCAGTCCCCACAAGGCACTCCTCGCTATGCGATAGTCCTTATCAAAGACATATCGTCGTGTGAAGCCGTAGAAATCGCCTGTAGCCCTGATTTCCCGGCATATCTCCTGCGCTCCACCTTCAGAAAACGTCTGCCTTAGTCTCTCGTTCGTTATTGTCATAGCTGCATTTTATGGCTTTGCCCAGAACACCTCTGGGTCGGTAGTGGTGTCACACTTCCAGTTGTTGTTGACGAAGCCGACGGGTATGAGCCGTACATCATCTGCAGGGGCGTTGTTGCGATAGATGCTTTCAGGATTGAAGCGGTTCAGCTTCTTGCAAACGAAGTAGTACAGGTTCTTTGCCATGTAGGTCTCCAAGTAGTATTCCTTTGTCTGCTGCGACTCATGATTCCAGTTTGCAGTCTCGCAGAGCACCAAGGGTTGGTCGTTAATGAGCCGCTGGCGCACCTCGGCAATGCTGAGCATCGTGCCGTTTTCGTCCGTCACCCAGGCATCCATTGTGGGGTCGATATAAAGCCATTTCTGTAACTGCTCCGACCACACCGAATTAATCACATGGCACTCATAGTCGAGTGAATCGGCTGGCATGCAGGTCACATAGCGGGCAGGAATGCCCATCGATAGGTACATCTCGCAGAGCGATATGGCCAACTGCCGGCAGTTCACGCCCTTGCCAGTAGTCTTGTAATAGTTGTAAAGGTCGATAGCATCCAACTCGGCAAACGCGTGGTTACCGCCGTCGTGGCGGATGTTGTCATGGGCAAAGTGCAGCAGATTGATAATCTTCGAAAGCTCATCGCCCTGACCAGCTACGGAATCGAGTTTGAAGTACTCGCGCACCATGCATAGATTATACGACTCTTGGGGTTGGTAGCGGAATAGACTGTATTGTTGGGCCGATTCTTTGACCTCTGGTCGAAACTGCTCACGCTTGGAAGAATCCAAGCATGCTTGATTCTTCTCTCGCTCAATCGCAGCCTTAGCGTATGGGGCCGATTTCTTCAGCACACTGAGCGGCTGACGGTCGTTCACCTGAGCCAGTAGCGCTTGATATTTCTTGTCCTTACGCAGCGAGACGAGGTCGTTGTCGTTTACCATATTATTGTAATCTTTGTAGCCCAGTAGGACTGACTGCTCCAGTGCCGCGAGTGCCTGCTTCTTCTGCCCCAGCAACGCATAGCAACACGCCTGATCGTAATATAGCAGCCCTTTCTGCTCCATGATGGCTCTCTCGGGGATGGGCGCCACTTTGAAAATCGTGGTGGTGTCGAGTATCGCGATGCAACTCGCCAGCGGAGCCATCGCCTCCTTGTGCTTGCCACAATAAAGCAAATCCCGATATTGCGTCTGATACTTGGAGAACTCATTTTGGAACCCCAGCATTCGCTGACTCTGAGCCTTCATGCTTGTTACACTCATAAGACCAATGGCCAATACAGCCCAAAATCTCATTTTTTTCATATCACTCAAAATTTATATCTATTTGACGCTGCAAAGGAAAGAATAGTTGCGGAATGTACCAAATATCTGGGATATACGGCACGATTATGTGATGAGTAGCATATTTACTATGAATTCATAGTTCCCGACCAGCAGCACCATGCAATAAAGGCGGGAACGAGGGACGAGATACATTGAAGCAACCTGCTCACGCTCGGCAGAATTCAAGTATGACTTGATTCTGCTCTCGTTAAAACGCACCCTTCATGTATGGCGGCGAACGTAGCAACGGAAGCCACAATGGCGAGTTCCTGATGACAATGAATTCATAACTATATGAAAAGGCACTCCCCCACAGGTGTGCCTTTTTTTGTATCACATCATGGCTCCAGATGCAGACTACCTGCGCCAAAAGCGATAATGAAAGCAGCTGCACGACAGGTATTGTGTTAACTATAGTTAAATTCAAGAAAAAGTTGGCGATTTATTCTTGTATCTCTTCAAAAACGAGTAATTTTGCACTCGCTAAGAAGGAAGGTTGGCAGAGTGAACGATCGCGCTGGACTCGAAATCCGGTATACCCTTTTCGGGTATCGGGGGTTTGAATCCCTCACCTTCCGCCACAATTGATGATTACAATAAAAGGAAGGAGTTTATCCATAACTTCTTCCTTTTTAGCATTATAAAAGTACCCCCTAAAAGAATATTTTGCATGAAGGTAACAAAAAATCAATTCTTGAAATGGTTTGCCATCATAGTCTGTTTCTTGGCTGTGATCAGATTGATTTTTCCTTCTATAGCAGACGATAAGACTACACGACAAGTTGATGGTGTCGGCCTGAATGATGGCCAAGAGAATAAGAATGAAAATAAGGAGGATGCACAGGTCGTGAAGGAAGTAAAGAATGTAAATGCTGACTCGGTGAATGAAACGAATGTAGATGCTCAACCCGTCGGGTCAACAACACCTCTGAAGATATTGTCTCGCACGTCCACTCGATATACAGATACTTACGGTGCAGCTGTGAAACACCCGGTATATGGTGTTCACAGCTACAAAGAGTGTTTTCCTGACTCTAATGACGTGCAACTGTCGGCGGCCACCAGCCTCGGAGTCTCGCCTATAGCAGACCGTCATGAAGCGGAAATGAAAAAGACGGAACTGGTATATGTTGGAGCCAATCCTTATTTTTACGTGCAGAAGCTCAACAATAGTATTCCGTATCTGGTGCCTCGTGCCTCGTTATTGCTCCAAGACATTGGAAGAAATTTCTTTGACAGTCTGCAGGTGAAACAGATACCGTTGCATAAGATCATTGTCACCAGTGTGCTGCGCACGACTGATGATGTGGCGAAGTTGAAAGGTAAAAACCGTAATGCCACAGAGAACAGCTGTCATCTCTATGGCACTACGTTTGATATCACATACAACCGCTATCTCACGGTTGAGGGCAATGACGGGCAAAAACGGCGTGAGGTGTCTAACGACACCCTCAAATGGGTGCTGTCTGAGGTGCTTCGCGACTTGAGGCAGAATCAGCGTTGTTATATCAAACATGAAGTGAAACAAGGGTGCTTCCACATCACGGTGCGATAATGGCCTTTGTGTTGCGCTTGCAGAGGAGGCTTATTTCCCCATCCGTCCGTAATCTGTCTTGCGCTCGCGCTCTTTGATGAACCCGTGGCGATAGGCATATAGCAATTCTTCCAAATCAGCTATCTGGCTTTTGATTTCTTTTCCTTTGTCGGTGTCGTTCACCAGCATCCTGTGCGACGACATTTCCACAATCTGTTCAGTGCTCTTGATGTCGGTACCACGTAGTATCGCATCCTTCGCACTGGTAAACGGCTCGTGCTGCACTAATTGGAACCCCCGGCTGTGATAGACTAACGTGTATCCGGCTATACCCGTCTCATGGTGGTAGGCTTGCGAGAAGCCACCGTCGATGACCATCAATTTGCCACCAGCCTTGATCGGGTTCTCACCCGTTTTCACGTGCACAGGTACGTGGCCATTGATGATATGCCGATTGGGCTCCTCCACATGAAACGCATCAAGGATGGTGTCGCACACCTGGGCATTATCACGTAGTTTATAATAATAGCCTTTCTCTTCGTGATGGGTCTTCTTGTCGGCTATGAAATAGCGTTCAAAGGTGGCCATCTTGGATTTATCAAACAGGGGGGAGTCTTTTCCGCACCACAGGTAGAGAAAATAGTCACGGGCATAGTTGCGCTCGGCGGGGTCGGTGTCGCTCTGGAAGGCACTCCTTATCACCATGCCCGTATAATGCATCAGTTCCCATCCGCTATACTGTTTTCCGTTGGGCATCTCCACGGCCTTCAGCGAACCGTCGGCATTGAGCGGCACGGAAGCATGGAATAAGAGGTTGTTGTTGACCACGGCATACATGCAGCCATGTGCCAGCAGTGAGCGGATATGGCGGTTCAACTTCTCACTGACTTTGAAACTATGTTTTAATTTCCCAATCAACGTCTGCTCCTCTTCGGTCAGTTCGTATGGATGTGCGGGGTCGATGGTGGGGAAGTGGTTGCTGGTCAACTGATATGTATCACCGTCGATCGTGATGGTGCCCTTATCAAAGTCGATGTGATTGAGCAGCAGACGGTCGCTCATCTGCCATTCAGGATGACGGCCGATGATGATGCCTTCGAGTTTGAATTGCAAGATGGAAATGGCTTTGTGCATCTGCGCTGTCAGCCGGCGGTTTTTCTCATCCATGGCATCGCCAGTCAGCTCTTTCGGAATAAATTCCTGACAGGGGTCGTCACTATAAGTCTCCATGGCAAAAGTGGCCAATGGAACGAGATTGATGCCATAGCCTTCTTCCAGCGTGGCCATATTGCTATATCGCAGAGACAGACGCACCACATTGCAGATACAAGCCTCGTTGCCTGCACATGCCCCCATCCAGAGTATGTCATGGTTGCCCCATTGTATGTCCCAACTGTGATATTTCTCAAGCGTGTCAAGGATGATATGCGCACCAGGGCCACGGTCGAAGATGTCGCCTAAGATATGCAGCTGGTCGATGGCCAGCCGGTGTATGACGTTGGCAATGGCATGGATGAAATCATCGGCTCGGCCCGTAGTGATGATGGTCTCGATGATGGCACTGACATAGGCAGTCTTGTTGGCATCGTCGGTGCGCTCATGGAGTAGTTCCTGGATGATATAGCTGAAATCGGCTGGCAGCGACTTTCGTACCTTGGACCGGGTATATTTGCTGGATACGTCGCGGCAGATACGTACCAACTGGTGAATGGTGATACGATACCAGTCGTCCATGTCTTCCTCGCTCGATTTGATGAGTTCCAACTTCTGTTCTGGATAATAGATGAGCGTGCACAACTCGCGCTTTTCCGACTCGCGCATTTCATTGCCGAAAAGCTCATTGACTTTGCGTTTGATATTTCCCGAAGCGTTTTTGATGACATGCTGGAATGCTTCGTATTCTCCATGCAGGTCGGCCAGGAAGTGCTCCGTTCCTTTGGGCAGATTCAAGATGGCTTGCAGGTTGATGATTTCAGTGCTGGCTTCTGCCACCGTGGGAAAACTTTGTGCGAGGAGTTGCAGGTAATGCAGGTCTTGTGCGATATTCTCATGTTTTTTCATAGTCGTAGGGTTGTCAAAGATGATAGATTTGTCTGATACGTTGTCTTATATTTTCTGTTTTCCGGTCGTCAACAGGGGATACTGGCATGAAACCGTATTCCAGATACAGACTTTCATGCAGTATTTGGTGTATCCTGGCGGCAAACTGAAGATACCCTGCCGATTTGAGCGTCTGTGCCGTCGCATTCTCATCAGAGTCAAAATGGCGTACATATGTGTAATAGTCTGCCAGTTGCCGTGTCGTCAGGCGTTTGTCTTTCAGCAGTTGGCGTATATTCACCAGCATGCACCATAGTCCACGAACCTGCTCGTCGGTCATTTGTGAAGCGCGTTTTCTATTCCTTTTGCTGTCATGGATGAACGTCGTGGCAGAAAGGGGTGCTTCTGTCGTTTCTGTATTTTGTGGAAACCGGAGGATATTGTTAACATCAATGCGCGGGGTACTCAGCTGCATCCGTGTGATGCCGTCATGCAAGATGGGTGAGACATGCTGGTCGTGCGCCAAAAGGAATATGCGCCGCCAAGAAGCCACCGTCAGACTGCGCAGGTTGAGAATAGACGGTCCGTCGAGCAGATGGGTCTCATCTTCATCGGCCAGCCCGGCGTGTAGCAGTGCGCAGTAGGCTTCTTTCTCATGTTCGTGCATATCTCCGTAATACGCGGTGTCGATAGTTTTCTGATAGAATACGGTATATGCAGCCTGGGGTGTCATCTCTTCTCCCATATCGGCAGGTTGACTTATCCGCTTATTCCATCCTAAGCGCCGCAGTCCTTTCGCTTCTTGTTCCGTGGCGGCCCACAAGGCGTCAGCCCGTTTGATGGTTCGCTTTTGAAAGAGAATGATCTGTGGGAAGTGTTTCGACCAGAAGTGGTCTTCGATGACTTTTTTCTCCAGCTGGCCGTGTGGTGAAATGACCACTTTGAAATGCCGTTTCTTGGCCCAAAGGCAAATCTTGGCAGTCACATAGCTCCAACACCCGTGTATATGCACGATGTCGGGCATAGTGGCATAGAGTATTTGAAGGAATCGGTTCTGGAGATGTAGCAGATTAACGAACCGATGAGTTTTTTTAAGCATCTGGTAGATGATGAACCTGCCAGAAGATGAGTATGAGCGGTCGGCCCATAATGTCACGATATAGGTGTTGGCGCTGTTCGGGGC
Organism: uncultured Prevotellaceae bacterium; assembly: GCA_947165505.1. Lineage (GTDB taxonomy): Bacteria > Bacteroidota > Bacteroidia > Bacteroidales > Bacteroidaceae > Prevotella. Next base: position 7,025 of record CAMVAT010000012.1, read on the forward strand.
GTCAGTCTGGCTGCTCAGGTCTTCCAGATAAGCTTTCGCGCTATCTAATAATGGTATATAATGTAGTACTTTCATGTTTTTCAATCAAGGGATCAGACTTTGTGGCTGATGAAATCATACTTGTCTGCATTCTCATAGCGGATGCGGTTGCGCATGTTACGCCATATCATGCTTATCTCGTAGGGAATCACTTTCCATGCGGCGATAGGCTGCCCATATTCTTCAAATGTCCGCTTGGCTATCATCATACGTATGCTGAAGGTCAGGCCAAGAGCAATGACGGCCATGGCGCACGCTATCCACTGCTGTCGCCAAATGCCTAAAGTGGCAGTGCAAACTATCGCTGCATAATTGACGTACAAGGCCCATTGGTCAAGGTGGAATAGCAAATAATGCCGCCGTGTATGGCGAAGGTGATTGATGGTCTCTCTCAGAAAGATGTGTTTGTTTTCCCATTGTTTCACGGTCGGCGTGTCTTCGGTCAGCCAACTGTCTTGTAGCAGGCAGATACGCGTGCGCAGGTCGGCAAACTTATTGACCAGATAGTCGTATTCACTGATGGTATATTTCAAATTGCCTTGAAAACCATTGCCATTTAGGAAGACACTTTTTCGCATGGCCAGATGATAGCAATTCGTGCGGTAGGCATCACGGTGCTGCGCCTCGCGAAAGATATATAGTGCGGTATAGAGGTGCTCGAAACGATAGAAGTCGGGTGCTGAAGATTCATAGTTCGTATATCCAAGCACTATGTCAGTGTTTTCGGTGAAATATGCCGACAGTGTGGAGAGCCATTGTGTGGAGTTGGGTTTGCATGTGGGGTCTGTGATGATCACCCACTCATTTCTGGCTGCTTTCATGCCCAATGTGATGGCCAGTTTCTTGCGGCTCATATACCGCGACGTCTCGGGTATGAACGTGGAATACAGGTGGGGATGTCCGCTGTATCGCTTCAAGATGTCTTCCGTCTGATGGTCATTTCTTTCGCCGACGATGATGACCTCATATCCCGGCTCATAATCTTGTGTGAGGAAAACCGGCAGATGTTCGTCAAGCTGACTTGCATTGCCATGCGAGGTGATAATGATGGTGACAGGAGGCGGTGATGACAATAAGGAATCATCGTCGTCGGTTTGAGGACGCCTGAAAAGAGCGTTCATATACGGAGTTGTCAGCGAGAGCACTAACACCAAGCCGCATAGCACCAATATGACCGTGTCAACAATCATAAATCCTCTGTAATATAGCCTTGGGGGAGTTTTCGGCAATTATATTGTGATGCCATAATTTCGCCGTAAGCACCTGCTGAACGGATGGCAATGAGATCACCCCGGCGGGCGCCATTCACGTCGATTGCCTTGGCGAACACATCGCTTGATTCACAGATGGGGCCCACCACATCGTATGTTTGCGTCGGAGCGTCGCTCGACAGGTTCTCTATCTTGTGATATGCCTGATAGAGAGCAGGCCTGATGAGGTCGGTCATTCCGGCATCTACGATGAGAAACTGTTTGACAGCCCCCTGCTTGATATATAAGGTGCGTGTGAAAAGTGTGCCGCACTGTGCGACTATGGCACGTCCCAGTTCAAAGTGGAGCGTCTGGTGGCTACGCAACTTCAAATTTTTGGCAAAGGTGTCGAAATACGACTTAAAGTCGGCCAAAGGCACACGGTTGGGGTGGAAGTAGTCGATGCCCAGTCCTCCCCCGACATTGATAGACTCCATGTGGTAGTGCAACCGTTCTAATCGGTTGAGGATATCGTTGATACGGTTGCATAATGCGGAGAAGTCGCCCATGTCGAGTATTTGTGATCCGATATGGAAGTGCAATCCCTTCAGATGGATGTCGGACATGGCAAGGGCTTGTTCGATGACTTGCTCCATATCACGCAGGGCAATGCCGAATTTGTTTTCGGCCAGCCCTGTGGTGATGTTGGAGTGAGTGTGCGCCCCCACTTCGGGGTTGATACGCAAAGCGACGGGCGCTTTCTTGCCCATCATCCGGGCACGCTCCTCAATCACTTCCAACTCAGCCAGGCTCTCCACATTGAAACAGCTGATGCCTTTAGACAAACCGAGGTCGATTTCCCAATCGCTCTTGCCCACACCGGCATACACAATCTTCGAGGCAGGGAAACCCGCGTTTAATGCCGCGCGGATTTCGCCGCCACTCACACAGTCAGCCCCCAGACCCGACTGACAGATGATATTCAGCACCTTAGGATTGGCGTTGGCCTTGACGGCGTAATGCACGATAAAACCAGCGTGCCGGCCGGCCTCTTGTTGCACGGCCTTGAGCGTCTTTCTGAGCAAATCAGTATCATAATAATAAAACGGCGTTTCTATCTGCTGTAATTGCTCTACAGGAAATGAACCTTTCATGATGTCGTTGTCGGGTTGAAAGTGGGGTGGGGGTTAGTTGAATAATTTATCGCTAAGATTTTGCAAGGCTCGCTTCTTGTCCTGCTCCTTGATGAGGAACGAGATATTGTAGTTAGAGCCACCGTATGAAATCATGCGTACGGGAATGTCTTTCATTGCATCTGTGGCAAGAGTCTCGAAACCTAAATTGCTCCAATCGAGGTCGCCAACGACGCAGATGATACACATATTGCAATCGACCGTCACAGTACCGTATTTCTTCAACTCGTTCACTATCTCGTTGAGATGGGCGTCATTGTCAATACTGACAGACACACCTACCTCTGAAGTGCATACCATGTCGATGGGCGTCTGATAACTTTCGAATATCTCAAACACTTTGCGAAGGAATCCGGTGGCAAGCAGCATTCGCGAACTCTTGATCTTGATGGCAGTGATGTTGTCTTTGGCGGCTACAGCCTTGATTTTCCCGCGCAACGCCACATTGTCGATGATGGTACCTTCGGCGTCGGGAGCCATTGTGTTGAGCAGGCGAACGGGTATGCCGGCATATTTGGCGGGCTGCACACACGTGGGGTGAAGAATCTTGGCGCCGAAATAAGCCAATTCGGCTGCCTCCTCGAAATTCAGCTGCCGCACAGCCTCGGTGTGCTCCACCACCCTGGGGTCGTTGTTATGCATGCCGTCGATGTCGGTCCATATCTGAATCTCGTCGGCACCGAGTGCGGCGCCTACGAGCGATGCCGTGTAATCGCTGCCGCCACGGAGCAGATTGTCAACCTCTCCGTAAGCATTACGGCAAATAAACCCTTGGGTGAGATAGATTTGGAACCCCTCGTTTTCCGTCATCTTCACATGAAGCTTTTCTTTGATGTACTGTGGGTCTGGCTCTCCGTTTTTGTCGGTCCGCATGAAGTCGAGCGCGTTGAGCAAGGCGGTTTTGATGCCGTTTTCCTGCAGGTAATTGGCCATCATGTTGGTGCTGAGCACTTCGCCTTGCGCCACGATGCTTTTCTCTTCAAAACTGGTAAACAGGTCCTTGGTGAACGAGCGTATGTACTCAAATTCCTCGGCGAGGAACGCGCGTGTCTTTTCGCGCCATTCCTCAGTGGCGTACAACTGCTCGATGTGTTGGAGGTATTTCTTCTCCAAGGCGTTGATGATGTCATTGGCTCCCTCCGGGTTTTTCTTGTACAAATAGTCGGAGATTTCGACCAATGAATTGGTGGTACCTGACATGGCAGAGAGAACGACAAAAGTAGGTTCGCCCGACCGTGTGATTAACGAGGCTACATTTTTCATCCGCTCAGGTGTGCCAACGGATGTGCCTCCGAATTTCATGACAATCATATTATTATATTTTTTTATTTATTCTTCTACGTCTTCCTCTTTCAGCTTTTCGTTGGTGACATCAGTCAATTTCCCGTTATGACAGCGGTAAACCGTACCGGGAAATTCCTGTAGCAACGCGATGTTGTGGGTGGACATCACGACGGCGGTACCCGTCTTGCTGATGTCTCTGAGAATGCTTACGATGTTGCGTGCCGTGTCGGGGTCTAAGTTGCCTGTCGGCTCGTCGGCGATGATAATCTTGGGATGGTTGAGTAGTGCCCGCGCTATCGCAATGCGTTGTTGCTCACCGCCGGAGAGTTCATGGGGCATCTTTTCTTTTTTATCAGACATGCCCACCAGTTCCAAAACCTCGTCGATTCGTTTCTCGCGAGCCGATTTGTCCTTCCAACCGGTAGCACTTAGCACGAACTGCATATTACGGTGCACCGTGCGGTCGTGCAGCAACTGGAAGTCTTGGAATATGATACCCATCTCTTTACGCAGTGAAGGCACCTCTTTTCGCCGGATACTCTTCAAGTCGCGACCTAACACCTCAGCCTCTTCGGTGTCTTCTAAGTCCAACTCACAATAAAGTGTCTTCAACAGTGAACTTTTGCCTGCGCCTACCTTTCCGATAATATAGACGAACTCTCCCTCGTCCACATGGAAGTCCACATTCTCCAAGACGTGATAGTCTTCTTGATAGACATTGGCTTGACGATAATTGATCAGACTCATAGTATATAGATATTAGTGTTTTTTCCAGTTCGGTGAGTGGCGCACGCGCAATTCCTCAGCTAGGTCTTCGATACGCAGCCCCTTGCTCGTCAGCAGGACGATCAGGTGGTAGAGCATATCAGACCCTTCATATACCAGTCGTTCGTTGGTGCCGTTGGTGGCTTCAATGACAGCCTCCAAGGCTTCTTCACCAACCTTTTGAGCCATGCGGTTGAGACCGTCGCGGAAGAGGCTGGTCGTGTAACTGCCTTCAGGCATCTCCTCATGCCGTTTCTCAATGAAATCTTGCAGTTCGGTGAGAAACAAGAGGGGGTTGTAGGTGTTTTCATCGCCCCAGCATGTGTCGGTACCGGTATGGCACGTGGGGCCGTGCGGATGCACTTTGACCAACAGGGTGTCATGGTCGCAATCGGATTGAATGCTTACCAGGTCCAGATAGTGTCCGGATGTCTCTCCTTTGGTCCAAAGGCATTGGCGGCTGCGACTATAAAACGTCACCTGCCCTGTCGCGATTGTCTTCTCGTATGCTTCTTTGTTCATGTAGCCCAGCATCAGGACGTTTTTCGTCGTCGCATCCTGTATGACGGCAGGCACTAAACCATTGTTTTTCTCAAAATCTATTTCCATAATGATAGGGTTGTGGTTGATGGGCTGAGGGATGGTGGCCAGTAGCCACGTCTTATCTTACTTTGATGCCCTCTGTTTTTAAATATTGTTTTAAATCAGCTATTTTGATTTCTCCGTAATGGAACACGCTGGCAGCTAACGCCGCGTCGGCTTTTCCCTCAATGAACACATCGCGGAAGTGGCGCATGTTTCCCGCCCCTCCACTGGCGATGACAGGGATGCTCAGCGTTGTGCTCAATTCGGCAAGCGCTTCATTGGCATAGCCCTCTTTCACGCCATCGTGATTCATGCTGGTAAACAGAATCTCGCCGGCGCCTCTGTCGGCGGCCTCGTGTGCCCATTCAAATAGGTCAAGACCGGTCTTCACTCGTCCTCCATTCAAATAACACTCCCACCGCCCTGCCGTCTCTTTGGCGTCAATGGCACAGACACATACCTGCGACCCGAAGCGGCTGGCGATTTCGTTGATGAGTTCCGGATGGCGGATGGCAGCACTGTTGACGCTCACCTTGTCGGCACCCGCATAGAGCAGGCGTTCGACATCGGCCAGTTCGTGTATGCCCCCACCTACAGTGAAAGGTATATTGACGGCCGAGGCCACCCTGGTCACCATCTCGGTGAAAGTCTTTCGCCCCTCATGGCTGGCAGTAATGTCAAGAAAGACCAACTCGTCGGCTCCGGCATCACTGTAGATCTTGGCCAACTCGACGGGGTCGCCGGCACTACGCAGGTTAACGAAATTGGTGCCTTTGACAGTCTCACCGTCTTTGACATCCAAGCAGGGTATGATTCTCTTGGCTAAACTCATACGGAAAAGAGTTTTTCGGTGTTGATTCTACCTTCATAATATGCTTTGCCGAAAACGACTGCTGGTATTCCGGCTTTCTCAAGAGCAAAGATGTCTTCCGTGCACGACACACCACCACTTGCTATCAAGTGTAGGGTGGGGTAGGCTTTCAGCACCTGCTGGTACAGGGCTATGGCAGGTCCTTCTAATGTGCCGTCTTTTGAAATCTCTGTGCAGAGCACGTTCTTCACACCTCTTTCAATATAGTATGCCAGGAAGGGAAGCAGCTGTTCGTCAGAGTCTTCCTTCCAGCCGTTCACGCTGACGAGCCCGTTGCGCACATCGGCACCCAGGATCATCCGTTCAGCCCCATATCGTTGAAGCCAACTGATGAACAGCTCTTTTTCTTTCACAGCCACAGAGCCAATCGTCACCATGTCGGCACCGCAAGCGAAAGCGGTCTCGATGTCTTCCTCTGATTTGATGCCACCGCCAAAATCGACGACGAGATGAGTAGCCGCCTTGATTTGCCGCAGAATCTCACCGTTGACAATATGTTTCGACTTGGCACCGTCCAGATCGACGATATGCAATCTGTGGAAACCTTTGCGCTCCAATTCGACAGCCACCTCGACTGGAGAGTCATGGTAGATGTTCTTCTGGTTGTAATCGCCTTTGGTCAACCGCACACATTGTCCGCCGATGATGTCTATAGCTGGTATTTTTTCTATCATGTCTTTTGATTCTTAGAGGTGATGGCCAAGAAATTCTCTAATATCTGCACGCCGACCCTGCCGCTTTTCTCAGGGTGGAACTGTGTAGCATAGAAATTGTCTTTATGCAGAGCCGCACTGTATGGAGTGATGTACTCAGAGGTGGCTGCCGTCCATTCGCATACAGGCACATAATAACTATGGACGAAATATACGAAGTCATGTTCCTGTAAATGAGCGAAGAGGGGCGATTTCAGGTCATACAGTTCATTCCACCCCATTGCCGGCACCTTGTCCTCGTGCCGCTGGGGCTGGAAACGTCGCACATCCACATCGAACACGCCAAGGCAGTCTGTATCACCCTCCTCTGAGTGGCGGCATAGCAGTTGCTGCCCCACACAGATGCCCAATACGGGCTGTCGCAGAGAGCGGATGACCCTGTCTAAACCATGTTGGCGCAGGTAAGCCATTGCACCGTGAGCCTCGCCTTGCCCAGGGAACAGCACACCATCGGCATGGCTGAGCACCTCTGCATCGTCGGTCAGTATAGGTTGTACTCCCAAACGTTGCAATGCTGTCAATACCGAATAGATATTGCCTGCGTTATACTTGATTATTGCCAATTCCATAATATGTCGCGCTAACTGAAGATGATGGTCTTATTGTGGTAAGTGAGAATCTTACGCTCGATGTGCTTGGTGACAGCCCTTGACAGCACGATTTTTTCTAAATCACGCCCTTTCAACACCAAACTTTCCGGAGTGTCCTTATGTGTGATGCGCACCACGTCCTGCTCTATGATGGGGCCGGCATCCAGATCGGCTGTCACATAGTGACTTGTGGCACCGATGATTTTCACGCCACGCTCCCATGCCTGGTGATAGGGACGGGCCCCGATGAAAGCCGGAAGGAATGAGTGGTGAATATTGATGATGTGGTGAGGATAGCGGGCTATCATCTCGTCGCTGATGATTTGCATATAGCGTGCCAGCACAATGAATGTCACGTTCATCTCGCTCAACAACGCCATCTCTGCCGCTTCGACCTCGGCTTTGTTGGAATGGTCTTTTTTGATAGACCACACATGGAATGGTATGTCGAATTGTTCGGCGATATATCGCAAGTCTTCATGGTTGCTCACGATGCAGGGGATGTCAACAGCCCATTCGCCGGCCTTATAGCGTGCTAACAGGTCGTAGAGGCAGTGGCTCATCTTGCTGACAAAAATGGCCATACGCGGACGCACGTCGTTGAAATACAAATTGAATTGCATCTGATAGCGCTGTGCATAGAGCGTCTGTATGTATTCTTCTATTTTATCCCTTGGAATTAAGAAATGAGTCAGTTCCCATTCTATGCGCATGAAAAAATGGCTGTCTTGGCGGTCAACGTATTGATCCAAATAGACAATATTGCCTTGATTGTCTGTGATAAATTTGGTCAATTCTGATATGATGCCCTGACGGTCGGGACAATGCAATAACAATATAGCTGTAGGCGTCATCCTATCGTTTTTATTTAAATAATGTACCTCTTATAATAATTTTGGTGCAAAGTTACTTATTTTTATTCTCTTTTCGTGAAAAAAACGATTTTTTAACGCATAAATCTTACAAGGATAAAGAAATATGCAAAAAAAATGCGCAAAAAATAACGATTTTTTTTGTAGATGTGTTTTTTTTCGTAAATTTGCAAAACAAATGTTAGAATAACTAACTTCCTTGTGATATGGCAAAATATAATATTACTGAAAAAAAAGAAAAAGAAGCAGCTTACAGAACCCTTGTGAGTCCGAGACTCATGGATGAGCTCAAGGAAAGAATTATCGACATCATTCTCGTACAAAAGAAATTCAAGGACAAAGAGTATTCTGCTAAGCGGCTGGCTGAGGAACTCGGCACCAACACCCGGTATATCTCAGCAGTTGTGAATGTGAGATTTCACATGAACTACACATCTTTTGTCAATAAATTCCGCGTTGAGGAAGCCATGGCTTTATTAACGGACAAAAGGTTTACGGATTTGAATATGGAAGAAATCAGCGACATGGTTGGTTTCTCCAACAGGCAGTCTTTCTATGCCTCGTTCTTCAAATTCAACGGGATTACTCCACGTGAGTACAAAATGAAGCATTTCGCACAGCATCCCGTTTCGAAGGAAACGAGAAGAAGGGCGAAGAAAGCAAATAAAACAGATTCTCAAAGCGAATGAGCAAACACACACATTTCAAGTACACAGACGAGCGCTTTGCCGACCTGCAATTATTAAGATACCAACTGGTTGGCTTTGAACAACTTTCAACGAAGCAAAAAGAATTAGTCTATTATCTGTCGGAGGCAACACTTTACGGACGCGACATTATATTTGACCAGTTTGGAAAATACAACCTGCGCATACGGAAATTATTGGAATGTGTGTACCTCCATTTTAAAACGATTGACCACTCAAAAGACTTCCAGGCGCTGGAGGTCTATTTGAAACGTGTGTGGTTTTCAAACGGCATCTACCATCATTACGGTTGTGAGAAGTTTCAGCCGGGGTTCACGGAGCAGCATCTGCGCGACTGCTTGCAGGTGATTTCTCCCGACGAATTGCCGCTGACAGAAGGCCAGACAGTGGATGAATTGTGCGACGAAGTGTTTCCCGTCATCTTCAATCCAGACATTCTTCCTAAGCGGGTAAACAAAGCCGACGGGGTGGACTTGGTGCAGACATCTGCCTGCAATTTCTACGAAGGTGTAACCCAACAAGAAGTGGAGGATTATTATCTTAGAATGAAGCAAGGTGCTGGTGATGAACCACCCTCTTTCGGCTTGAACTCTACACTTGTCAAACGTGACGGTCGTCTGCACGAGGATGTGTGGAAGATAGGCGGCAAATACAGTGCGGCAATAGAGAAAATTGTATATTGGCTCGAAAAAGCAGCCACCGCGGCAGAAAATGATCACCAGAAGCAGGTAATATGTTTGCTTATAGACTATTATCGTTCTGGTGATCTGAAACTATTCGACAACTACTCTATTGAGTGGTTGGGTGAGCATCAAAGCACGATAGATTTCATTAACGGCTTTATAGAAGTCTATGGCGATCCGTTGGCGCTGAAGGCCTCTTGGGAGGGTATCGTTGAATACAAAGATTTCGAGGCCACTCGCAGAACGGAAAAGATCAGCAGTCACGCCCAATGGTTTGAAGACCATTCGCCTGTGGCGCCGCCATTCAAGAAGAAGAACGTCAAGGGCGTGTCGGCCAGCGTGGTATGTGCCGCCATGCTCGGTGGCGACGAATATCCATCTACCGCCATCGGCATCAATCTGCCCAATGCCGACTGGATAAGGGCTAAATACGGCAGCAAGAGTGTCACAATAGGCAATCTGACCCACGCGTATAACCAAGCGGCGAAAGGAAACGGTTTCAGACAGGAGTTTGTCGTTGACGAGCAGACTATTGAACTGATTGAGCGTTATGGTGACCTTTGCGACGATGTGCATACCGACCTGCATGAATGTCTGGGACATGGAAGCGGACAGTTGCTTCCTGATACCGACCCTGATGCGCTGAAGGCATACGGGAATACCATAGAAGAGGCCAGAGCCGACCTTTTCGGCTTGTATTATATCGCTGATGAGAAATTGGTACAACTGGGCATCCTGCCCGACACCGAGGCGTATCATTCGCAATATTACACTTACATGATGAATGGTTTGCTCACCCAACTTACTCGCATCGCTCCGGGGCAGCAGATAGAGGAGGCGCACATGCGCAACCGCGCGTTGATTGCCCGTTGGGTGTATGAGCATGGGCAGCAGTATATGAGACTTGAAACAAATAACGGTAAAACGTATCTCAGGATAACCGACTATCCCGCTCTTCGACCATTGTTTGCACAGTTGCTGGCAGAAATACAGCGCATCAAGAGCGAGGGCGACTTCGAAGCGGCCAGACTGCTGGTAGAGCGGTATGGTGTAAAGGTGGACCCGGTGCTGCACCAAGAAATATTACAACGATTTGAGCGACTGAACCTCGCGCCCTATAAAGGATTTATCAATCCTGTACTGATGCCTGTGTATGACCATAACGGGCAGATGACAGATGTTCGGATCAATTATAGTGAAAGCTATACCAACCAGATGTTGCGCTATTCAAAAGACTATGCGACACTTATCTGACAGGGTAGGGGCTAAACCTAAGAAAAGCAAGTGAAATGACAGAGCAATTATCAGAACAGGTCAAGTCCATCAAAAGGTCGTTCAGGCTTTATATGAATGGTGTCACGGCTGCATCCATGCGGCAGAAGGGTGTGAATTATCATCTGAATTGGGGCGTTTCTGTCATGGACCTTAAGCGGATGGCAGACGAGATCGGCTACAACTACAGTTTGTCTATTGAACTGTGGAAAGAGAATATCCGTGAGTGTAAAATCTTGGCAGCCATGGTGATGCCACCAGAACGAATGTTGCCAGAAGTAGTAGATGTATGGATGGAACAGATACCCACATTAGAAATAGCCGAATCATTGTCTTTTCATCTGTTACAATATTTAGATGGAGCGCCAGAAATGGCTTTCAGGTGGATTGCGTCTGACCGTTATTACCATCGCATTTGTGGCTACCATATTTTAGCGCGTTTATTCTCAAGGAAGGAAGAACCCGATGAGCGTGGAATCAATGAGTATCTTGACCAAGTAGCCGTGGCTTTGTCTGATGAGCAGAGCACCATACGCAAAGCAGCGGCCAATAGCCTGCACTGGTTTGAAGAATTAGGTGAAATATACCAGAAAATGGCTCGTCATGCCATTAAACACTGATAATCAGCCTGGAGCGGTAAACGGGGCTCGAACCCGCGACCTTCGGCTTGGGAAGCCAACGCTCTGCCAACTGAGCTACTACCGCAAAAAAGGGAGATAATCTTTGAGCCGATACCGGGACTCGAACCCGGGACCTATTCATTACGAATGAATTGCTCTACCAACTGAGCCATATCGGCTTTTTGCAAAAAGCAACTGCATTTTGCAGAAATGCGGTGCAAAGGTAATCTCTTTTTTTTTACCAGCAAAATTTTTCTTAACTTATTTTTCCACAAAGATACTTTCCCGTGATGCTTTTTTCACATTTGGACACTTCCTCTGGTGTTCCCACGCACACGACGGATCCACCTTTGTCTCCACCTTCCGGACCTAAGTCAATGACATGGTCGGCACATTTGATGATGTCTAAATTATGCTCTATGACGATGATGGTATGTCCGCGCTGTATCAATTTGTCAAATGCTGTCAACAGCCGTTTGATATCCTTGAAATGAAGGCCCGTCGTGGGCTCGTCAAAAATAAAGAGGGTAGGGGTCTGTTTCTCTTGCCCGATGTAATAAGCCAATTTCACCCGCTGGTTTTCACCACCCGATAGCGTCGATGAACTTTGTCCCAACTTGATATAGCCTAATCCTACCTCCTCAAGGGGCAGCAGGCGGTCAACGATTGTTTTCTGTCGGCCTTCACTGAAAAATTCAACCGCTTCGCTGACAGTCATATCCAGCACCTCGGCTATGTTTTTCCCGCGATACTTCACATCGAGAATATCACGTTTGAACCGCTGGCCGTGGCATGCCTCACATACCAGTTCCAGGTCGGCCATAAACTGCATCTCGACGGTGATGACGCCGGCGCCTTTACACTCTTCACATCTGCCCCCGTCAGCATTAAAGGAGAAGTATTGGGGACTGAAGCCCAATTGTTTTGACAAGGGCTGTTCAGAGAACAACTGCCGTATAGCATCGAAAGCCTTCACGTATGTGACAGGATTAGACCGGGTACTTTTGCCTATCGGATTCTGATCGACAAATTCCACATGGCCGATAGACCGCCAATCGCCTTCCAGGGAAGAATACTCCCCTGGCGGTTCACACACCTCGTCTAGACGCCGTTTGAGGGCAGGGTAGAGGATTCCTTTGACGAGCGAAGACTTGCCGCTACCGCTTACGCCAGTCACAGCCGTGAAGACATTGAGCGGGAACACCACATCAATCCCCCGCAGGTTGTTCATTCTCGCGCCTTTCAGCACAATCGACATATTCCACGGCCTGCGGGTGTCGGGCACTTCAATATGCTCGCCTCCTGTTAAGAAACTGAGGGTATGGCTTCTCGGGAATTCGGCAGCCAACTCGGGGGTGATATGCTCTGCCGCACCCTGAAAAACGATTTCACCGCCTAATCGTCCGGCGTCAGGTCCCACATCAATGAGATAGTCGGCTGCGCGAATCATATCCTCATCATGTTCGACGACCATCACCGTATTGCCTAACGATTGCAAATCGCGTAAGACATGGATCAAACGGTCAGTGTCTCGGCTATGTAATCCAATGCTGGGTTCATCCAGTATATAGAGCGATCCGACCAACGAACTACCCAACGAGGTCGTCAGGTTGATGCGTTGGCTTTCACCACCACTGAGAGTGTTGGAGCGACGATTGAGCGTCAAGTAACTAAGTCCCACATTCACAAGGAATTGCAATCGGCTGTTAATCTCAATAAGTATGCGTTTGGAGACGGCAGCATCATGGTCGTCTAACTGCAATTTGGCAAACCAATCCTTGAGTGCCCAGACGGGCATCTCTACCAATTCAGAAATACTTCTTCCGCCAATCTTCACATAGTCGGCCTCTTTTTTCAGTCTTGTGCCATGGCAGACCGGGCATACGGTTTTGCCGCGATAGCGACTCAGCATCACCCTGTACTGTATCTTATATTGGTTTTCTTTGACCATTTGGAAAAAAGCGTCGATAGACACTTGGTCATTGAGGTCGCGCTTGCGGTCGGAGGGCAGACCATGCCAGAGCCAGTCTTTCTCTGTGCGCGACAACTCATAATAAGGCTTGAAGATCGGGAAATCATCTATTGCAGCGCGACGGCAAAACTCCTCTTGCCACATCTTCATCTTTTCACCATGCCAGCATTGTACACAGCCATCGTACACACTTAAAGAAGAGTTGGGTATCACCAACTTCTCATCGATGCCTATCACACTGCCAAACCCTTCGCACTCAGGACAGGCACCAGCTGGCGAATTAAAAGAAAACATGTTGTCGTTGGGCTCTTCAAATCGAATGCCATCAGCCTCAAAACGCGTAGAGAATGTATAGGAGATGTTTGATGGTAAAAAAAGCAGTTTGCAGGTGCCATCGCCCTCGTAAAACGCCGTCTCTGCAGAATCAATCAGTCGCGACAGCGAATCGGGTGCTGAATCAACCGACATTCGGTCTATCAGCAACAAGATGTCACTACGGCGAATAGATGCAAGGTCTTTCTGTTGCTCGATGAAATCTTCTATCCGATAATATTCACCTTTATAATAAAGACGTACATAACCCTGCTGGAGCAGCATCTGCAACTGACGTGACAGCGTGCGGTCGTCAGACTCTCGCAAAGGTGCCATTACACAAAACTTGGTTCCCTGCGCAAACGATTGCACACACGACACGACATCTTCTGTGGTATGTTTTTTTACCAATTCGCCACTGACAGGTGAATAGGTCTTACCGATGCGGGCGTAAAGTAGTCGAATGTATTCGTATATCTCAGTTGATGTGCCCACCGTAGAACGCGGGTTACGGCTGATGACACGTTGTTCGATGGCTATGGCCGGAGGCAGACCTTTGATATAGTCGCATTCAGGTTTGCTCATACGTCCGAGGAACTGGCGGGCGTAGGAAGAGAGACTTTCCACATAGCGACGCTGACCCTCAGCGTAGAGTGTGTCGAATGCAAGTGATGATTTGCCGCTGCCACTGACTCCAGTCACGACGATCAGTTGGTTGCGTGGAATGCTGATATCAATATTTTTCAGATTATTGACTCTGGCACCTTTTACTTGAATATAATCGTTCATTTTAATGATAATACCAATTTTCAGCAAAAGTAATCAAAATATGTGGATCTCACAAATTTTTTTATTTTTAGATTTCAAAAACCATATTCTCACAAATTCAACATAATCTACATTATGATAAATAGAGTATGTGATTAATTTGCAAACAGAACAAAAATAGCAGGAAATTTCCCCTATTTTATAAAATGTATCAAAAAAAAGAGATGAAAGTTGAAAAAAACACGTACATTTGCACATTGAATCAATCAAACTATTTAAAAACCAAAATCAATTATGAGCAAATATCCTAAAATTGGAATTCGTCCTACGATTGACGGCCGTCAAGGCGGCATTCGTGAAGGTCTTGAAGAGAAAACAATGAATCTGGCGTTGGCAGTAAAAAAACTGATTGAGTCGAATCTCAGAAATGGCGACGGCAGTTTTGTTGAGTGTGTCATCAGCAATACCACCATCGGCCGTGTGGGTGAAAGTGCTGCATGCGCTGAGCAGTTCGAGCGTGAAGGCGTCGGTTCGACAATCACTGTCACATCCTGCTGGTGCTATGGCTCTGAGACGATGGACATGAATCCGTATTATCCCAAAGCTGTTTGGGGATTCAATGGCACAGAACGGCCTGGTGCTGTTTATCTTGCTGCTGTGCTTGCCGCACACGCCCAAAAGGGACTGCCTGCATACGGTATTTATGGCCATGACGTGCAAGATCTGGACGACAATTCGATACCTGAAGATGTGGCGGAGAAAATACTTCGTTTTGCGCGTGCAGCTCAAGCCGTAGCCACCATGCGTGGTAAGTCTTACCTCTCTATTGGCAACACTTGCATGGGTATCGCCGGTAGCATTGTCAATGCCGATTTCTTGCAGCAGTATCTTGGTATGCGTACGGAGTATGTGTCTCTGGTAGAGATACTTAGACGCGTTGACTTTGGTATTTACGACAAAGAGGAGTTTGAAAAAGCCATGGCCTGGGTAGAAAAGTATTGTAAACCGCAAGAGGGACATGACTATAACGAAGACCGTCCTTTGTTCCCCGGTACGCCCATGACCACCTTCAATGGAAAAGGAAAAGGAAAGAATCGCGAGGAAAAAGACCAGGATTGGGAGTTTACGGTGAAAAACATGATGATTATCCGCGACTTGATGCAAGGTTCGCCTAAACTGTTGGAAATGGGCTATAAGGAAGAGGCCATCGGGCACAACGCCATTGCAGCGGGTGTTCAAGGCCAGCGCCAATGGACCGACTACAAGCCTAATTTCGATTTCCCTGAATCGATGATGTGCACATCGTTTGACTGGAACGGCCCTCGCGAGGCAAACATCCTTGCCACTGAAAATGATTTTCTCAATGGCATGTCGATGCTCTTTGGACATCTGCTGACCAATAAAGGTGTCATGTTCTCTGATATCCGCACCTATTGGAGTCCTGAGGCAGTTGAGCGTGTGGCTGGCAAGCGCCCCGAGGGTGCTGCGGCTGGCGGTTTCATACATCTGATCAATAGTGGTGCCACCACATTGGATGCAACAGGCGCCATGAGCGACGAGGCGGGCAATCCCACCATCAAAGCCCATTGGGAGATGAATGAGCAGGATATGGAAGCCTGCCTCAAGGCAACCAACTGGATGCCTGCCGACCGTGATTATTTCCGCGGTGGCGGTTATTCGTCGCATTTCCTCACCCGTGGTGGTATGCCGATGACCATGTTGCGCATCAATCTGGTTCAGGGTCTCGGTCCCGTACTGCAGTTGGCAGAAGGATGGACTGTCGAGTTAGACCCGAAGACCAATGACATCTTAGACAAGCGCACTGACCCCACATGGCCCACCACTTGGTTCGTGCCTCGTTTAGACCCTGCTAAGGATGCATTCAAGGATGTGTATTCAGTGATGAACAACTGGGGTGCTAATCATGGTGCTATTTGCTATGGTCATGTGGGTGCCGATTTGATTACGTTGGCCTCTATGCTTCGCATACCTGTGTGCATGCACAATATCGCTGACAAGGATATTTTCCGTCCTGCCGCATGGAACGCCTTTGGCATGGACAAAGAGGGAGCAGACTATCGCGCTTGCCAGAACTTCGGTCCTGTCTATAAATAAGATCGCTCTCCCCTACCCCATTGCTTTGCTACAGCAAGAGCTGAAAAAAGGTACATCCTTCAGAGGATGTACCTTTTTTATAAGGAATACTTTGAATATCAGATAGTTGGCTATTCGGATTATTCTTCGTCAAGGAGAATCTTCATCATCTCACAAGCCGCTTTGGCTACGGATGTGCCCGGGCCGAAGATAGCGGCCACACCTGCTTTATACAGGAAATCGTAATCCTGAGCAGGAATCACACCACCGGCGATTACCATGATATCCTCACGGCCCAACTTCTTCAGTTCCTCAATCAACTGCGGGATGAGCGTCTTGTGTCCGGCAGCCAATGATGAAGCGCCCACGATATGCACATCGTTCTCGACAGCCTCGCGTGCTGCTTCGGCAGGCGTTTGGAACAAGGGACCCATATCCACGTCAAAGCCGCAGTCGGCATATCCCGTGGCAACCACCTTGGCACCTCGGTCATGACCGTCCTGTCCCATCTTAGCGACAAAGATACGCGGACGGCGTCCTTCGCGTTTCGCAAATTTCTCAGTCAACTCACAAGCTTTCTCAAAGTCGGAGTCGTTTTTACTTTCACTGCTATACACACCTGAAATGGTTCTAATTACTGCTTTATATCTGCCCACGATTTCCTCGCAAGCATCGGAAATCTCGCCAAGCGTGCAGCGCAGTTGTGCAGCTTTGACAGCGAGAGCCAAGAGGTTCTTGTCTGATTTCTTACCTTCGCTAAACTCACGCACACACTCCGTGATCTCTTTCAATGCAGCCTGACAAGCAGCCTCGTCGCGGGCGCTACGCACCTGTGCGAGGCTCTCTTCCTGCTGTTTGCGCACGGCCGTGTTGTCAACCTCAAGGATGTCGATAGGATCCTCATGGTCCAGACGGTATTTGTTAGTGCCTACGATCGTCTGTACCCCCGAGTCGATACGCGCCTGCGTGCGGGCGGCAGCCTCTTCGATACGCATCTTGGGCAGACCGGTCTCAATGGCTTTGGCCATACCGCCGAGTTTCTCAATCTCTTGGATATGCTCCCAAGCCTTGTGTACCAACTCATTGGTCAGTGTCTCTACATAGTAAGAACCTGCCCAAGGGTCAATCTGCTTGCAGACCTTCGTCTCGTTCTGAATATAAATCTGTGTGTTACGGGCGATACGTGCAGAGAAATCGGTAGGCAGAGCGATGGCCTCGTCGAGCGCATTGGTGTGCAACGACTGGGTGTGCCCCAGCACAGCAGCCATAGCCTCGATACAGGTACGTCCGACATTATTAAATGGGTCTTGCTCTGTCAGTGACCATCCGGATGTCTGTGAATGGGTACGCAATGCCAGCGATTTGGGATTGGTAGCGCCAAAACTCTTCACGATCTTAGCCCACAACAGACGTCCGGCACGCATCTTCGCAATCTCCATGAAGTGGTTCATGCCGATGGCCCAGAAGAACGACAGACGAGGAGCGAAAGCATCTACGGGGATGCCTGCATTGACACCCGTGCGCAGATAATCCATACCGTCGGCCAGCGTGTAGGCCAACTCAATGTCTGCGGTGGCGCCTGCCTCTTGCATGTGGTAGCCGGAGATAGAGATGGAGTTGAACTTCGGCATGTTCTGAGAGGTATATTCAAAGATGTCGGCGATAATCTTCATTGAGAATGCTGGCGGATAAATATAAGTGTTACGCACCATAAACTCTTTGAGGATATCGTTTTGGATGGTTCCAGCCATTTCCTCGAGTTTAGCGCCTTGCTCCAAACCTGCCACGATGTAAAAAGCAAGGATAGGCAGCACGGCACCGTTCATGGTCATTGACACCGACATCTTGTTGAGAGGAATGCCAGCGAACAGCACTTTCATGTTCTCCTCATTGCAGATAGACACACCAGCCTTACCTACATCGCCTACCACACGGGCATTGTCAGGGTCATAACCGCGGTGGGTGGGAAGGTCAAAAGCCACCGACAGACCTTTCTGGCCAGAGGCCAGGTTTCGGCGGTAGAAAGCATTCGACTCCTCGGCGGTGGAGAAGCCAGCGTACTGGCGGATGGTCCAGGGACGGAAAGGATACATCATGGAATACGGGCCGCGGAGGTATGGGGGAATACCTGCGGTATAGTCGAGATGCTCCATCCCTTCCAAGTCTTCCTTGGTATATACAGGACGAACCTCAATATGTTCGGGAGTTTTCCAATTAGGCTTGATACCGTTAGCCTCAATCCATTCAGTGCCGTTAACGGGATGAATCCCGGCATATATGTCAATATCTTTAAAATTCTTTCTCATGACTGTGATTTGTTACTGACGACATTAAATACCTAATTTCTGATTATATTCCTTAAGCGTTTCAAGAACATTGCAACGTACGTGGACAAAATTCTCTATACCTGCAGCCTTCAAATCTTCCATGCAAGCAGGTGCACCAGCCACGACAAACATGGCACGGCCATTAAGATATTTGAATGCGGGAATGGCATATTCTGCATATTCATCGTCACTTGAACAAATGACAACGATGTCGGCTCCAGCCTCCAATGCCGCGTCAACACCTTCCTCTACGGTCTTGAAACCTAAATTGTCTATCACCTTATATCCTGCACACGCCAGGAAATTGCACGAGAACTGCGCGCGTGCCTGCCTCATGGCCAGATTGCCTATGGTAAGCATAAATGCCACAGGTGTCTTCGCGTTTTCTGTGTGGATGCGCAAATCCTCGAAGTCGGCTGCCAGACGGGTGCTCTCAATCGCTTTGAAAGCGGTGTCCTCGCTTTGGCCACAGCCGCAGTTGGCACCTAAGGCGCGTTTGCCGTCAGATTTCTCTGTGAAGTTGGGGAATTGGTTGGTTCCCAACAGGAATTCTTTGCGTTTGGCTGCATCGCCATGTCGCTTCACATTGGTGGCGTTGATGTCTTCCTGCACGGTACCTGCTTTCACTGCGGCCAGGAAACCACCTTCCTCTTCCACCTTCAGGAAAATCTTCCATCCCTCTTGAGCCAGACTGTCTGTCAGATGCTCAATATAGTAAGAGCCGGCTCCCGGGTCAACGATTTGTCCGAAATGACTCTCTTCCTTCAGCAGCAACTGCTGGTTGCGTGCGATCCGCTCAGAGAAGTCTGTCGGCTCTTCGTATGGAGCGTCAAATGGAGTGACGACCATCGAGTGAACGCCAGCCAAGGCAGCACTCATCGCTTCGGTCTGGCTGCGCAAGAGATTGACATAGCTGTCGAAGATGGTCTGGTTGTATCTCGACGTGGTGGCGTTGACAATCATTTTGCATGAATTATCATCTTTTGGCTCATATTGTTTGACAATCTGCGCCCAAAGCAGACGTGCGGCACGGAATTTAGCCAATTCCATGAAATAGTTTTCCGACACGCCCATATTAAACTTGATTTTAGTGGCAGCCAGATCTACGTCAACACCAGCCTCTGTCAGCTGCTGCAAATATTCATTTCCCCATGCGAGGGCATATCCCAGTTCCTGTACGATATACGCACCGGCATTATTCAGCGCTTCAGAGTTGATGGTGATACATCTGAATGACGGATAGTCCTTCAGTACCTTGATCAATTCAGGTGCTACGGCAAGCAGGCCGGAGGCATCCTTCCCCTTCATCACCATTTTCTCAATGGGGTCGAAGTCGATAGAGCCAACGACTTTTTCCTTGTCATATCCTTTTTCCTCGAAATAGGCCACAAGAATCTCTGCCAATTCTACGGAATGCCTCTTGCACGTATTGAAGTTCACCTCGATGACATCACAATAGATGTTATCAAGAAGTGTACGTACAAACTCGGCACTTACCTTGTCGCCGGGAATCGTAAATCCCAGAGAGTCGATGCCCCTGTTGAGAATGTCAAGAGCTTTTTTGTTTGCCTCTGCCGCATCGGATGCAAAGATGTTTTGTCTGACATACCAGATGTTGTTGTCTTTGTGATTTCCTCTCACGAACGGGAATTCACCTGGAAGAGCATCCGGGGTCTTCAGCTTCAATACATCCTCGCGCCGATAAAACGGCTGCACATTAAAACCTTCGTTTGTTCTCCAAACAAGTTTCTTATTAAAGTCTGCACCTTTCAGATCGACTTGAATCTTATCAAGCCATTCTTGAGTGGTCGGTGCAGGAAACTCACTGAAGAGTTTTTCCTTGTTGTTTGACATAGTGTTATTATATAAGTATTTAAATATGTATTTGCCAAAGAAGGCAATTGACATCAGAATGATACGCAACTGAGGTCATTTGAACGTGCAAAAATAGTGTTTTTTCCTGACATTTGAAAATAATTGAGAATAAAATATTCTTAAAACGTAAAAAAAACAAAAACTTTATGCTCATATCAAAAAAAAAGTGGGCAAAAATTAGTCTATGCGCACATTTTTGAGTAATTTTGCAACCAATTTTTAGTAATACATGGACTGGTTTTACGATCTTTTTACAAACACGAACTCTATAGCGCATATAGCCATGCTTTATGCGATCGTGATAGCGATAGGGGTATATTTAGGAAAAATCAAAGTGGCAGGCATTTCGCTGGGTGTCACTTTCGTCTTGTTTGCCGGTATCGTTGCCGGGCACTTCCATTTTACAGCACCTATCGACATCCTGAATTTCATACAAGACTTTGGTCTCATCTTGTTTGTCTTTATGATAGGACTGCAGGTGGGTCCGGGCTTTTTTGAGAGTTTTAAGAAAGGCGGTGTCTCGCTCAACCTGGTAGCGACGGGTGTGATCTTGTTGAACATAGGCATCATGTTTGCCTGTTATTTCCTGTTCTTCGACACCTCCGACCAGCACGCTCTCCCCATGATGGTGGGTACCCTCTATGGGGCTGTCACCAATACGCCGGGTCTGGGTGCTGCATCTGAAGCGCTCAATGCTGTCTTCCCCGTGGATACGCCGCAGATTGCCTCTGGCTATGCGTGTGCCTATCCTCTGGGCGTGGTGGGCATCATCCTTGCCACTGTGGCCGTGAGATATATATGTAAGGTGAATTTGAATGACGAAGAGCGCCAACTTCAAGAAGAAGAGGCCGCCAACCCCCATGCCAAGCCTCGTAAGATGCACATACGCGTGTCTAACTCTTACTTGGCTGGGCGTACATTGATGCAGATCAGTGACTTCCTGAACAGAGATTTTGTCTGCTCTCGCATTTTGCACGAGGGGCAGGTGTCGATACCCAACCGCAATACGATTTTCGAATTGGGCGACGAATTGCTGATTGTATGCGCCGAAGCTGATGCCGAACCCATCAAGGCGTTTATCGGCCCCGAAATCGATGCCGACTGGAATGTGGAGTTGGAGGCTCAGCCCATGGTATCGAGGCGTATCGTCGTGACGCGCCCCTCTATGAACGGAAAGACGCTGGGCAAGATGCATTTCTCGAGTGTATATGGTGTCAATGTCACACGCATCACCCGTCAAGGAATGGATATCTTCGCAGGCAGGAATCACCATTTCCATATCGGCGACAGGATCATGGTCGTAGGCCCGAAAGATAACGTGGACCGTGTGGCTGAAATCATGGGCAATTCGGTGCGCCGACTCGATGCGCCAAACATTGCCACTATATTTATAGGTATCATGCTGGGTATCATCTTCGGTTCCCTACCCTTTGCCATCCCCGGCATGCCCGTGCCCTTGAAATTAGGTATTGCCGGCGGTCCGTTGATCATAGCCATTCTGATCGGGCGTTTCGGCTATCGGGTGAAATTGGTGACTTACACCACGACGAGTGCAAACATGATGCTCCGCGAAATCGGTTTGGTGCTTTTCCTGGCAAGTGTAGGCATTAAAGCCGGAGCTGACTTCTGGGATACCGTGGTTGCCGGCGACGGGCTTAAATACGTATATACGGGTTTCCTGATCACTGTCCTACCCATTCTCATCATGGGAACGGTGGCCCGTAAGAAATACCACTTCAATTATTTCACCATCATGGGCATGCTGGCAGGTTCATATACCGATCCGCCCGCTCTGGCTTACGCCAATCAGAGCTGCAGCAAGGAGGCCCCTGCCATTGGCTATTCGACCGTCTATCCATTGAGCATGTTCTTGAGGATATTCACAGCGCAAATCATCGTCTTGTTCTTCTGCGCCTGACCTAATTGACATAATAATACACAACAAAATCTAATAAAAACACCTGATGAAAAGATTAGCGATCACTTTAGGAGTGATGTTGGCGGTCTGTATCACGATGTGGGGCCAAGGGGCCAAAAACATCAAAATCAATGAGGTACTGACCAAAAACACTTCAAGCATTCTTGATGAGTATGGTGAGCACAGACCGTGGATTGAGTTGGAGAACATCTCATTCTCTACGTATAATGTGAGAGGGATGTACATCGCCACAGACACAGCTGTACTCAACCCGAACTTATCTGCCCCAGAAAGAATCCAAATGATGAGCATGCTGCCCAATGAGGAAAAGCGTACTTTACTCAACGGGCGCCAGCATTTGATTCTGTACTTAAACAGTAATCCGACCAAGGGAGGCACCCACCTCTCGGCCAGAATCAATCCCGATGAGCGAGTGTGGGTGGCTCTATATGATGGCAATGGCATCGACATGATCGACTCTGTCTGGGTGCCAGTGCTGGCTGAAAACGCATCATGGGCAAGAGGGACGAACAGCAACTGGGACTTGAAAGAGGCTGACAGTGTAACCCCCGGTGCAGAGAACCTGATCGTGCAGACAGAGTCCAAGGTGTCGAGGATTAAGCGTGAAGACCCCCATGGTTTTGGTATCACATTACTTTCGATGGGTATCGTGTTCTCGTGTCTGGCTCTTCTGTGCATCTTCTTCACCATCTTCGGTATATACATGCGCCATAAGCAAGACTTAAAGAACGCAGTAGAAAAGCAACCTCTGAAATCAGTTGCCAAGGTGGGTGAAGAGGTGGCAGACATAGGCCACAAGACCAATGTGATATTAAAAGATGGATTGTCGTCTAAGGGTATTGACAAGGAGATTTACATGGCCGTGATAGCCATGGCTTTGAAACAGTATCAAGACGATGTGCATGATGTAGAGAGCGGAATCATCACCATCACGCCTAAATCAACCAAATGGACCAGAGTGTAACCTTTTAGAAAACCGATAATCACATATAAAAATATGAGCAAATATCAATATACCGTCAAAGGCATCGACTATGATGTTGAGATAGAAGAGGTGGAAGGCAACGTGGCACAAGTGAAAGTCAACGGACAGCCTTTCGAAGTCGTTATGAAGCAACCCATCAAGGCAGCGTCAAAAACTCATGCGAAGCCGCATGTTGAACATGTCGCCCCACAACCTGCAGCCGCTCCGGCACCCGCAGCGCCAAAGGCTGCTGCACCGGCAGTGGCAGCTGGCGCTGGCGCAAAGGTGGTAGCTCCCCTGCCTGGTACCATCACCGATGTTGTCGTCAAGGTGGGTGATACAGTGAAGGCAGGCGACACCGTCATCATCCTCGAAGCGATGAAAATGCAAAACAACATAGAAGCCGACCAGGCTGGTACGGTCACTTCTGTATTGGTCAATCGTGGCGACACCGTCATGGAAGGTGCAGCCCTCGTAACAATAGGATAGGATTATGGGATTCAAAGAGTTTATTGTCAGTAATTTTAATGACTTCCTGACCTATACAGGATTTGCCAATGCTACGGTCGAGAATCTGATTATGATTGTGGTGGGAGCCATTTTCATCTGGCTTGCCATCAAAAAAGATTTTGAACCCTTGCTGTTGGTCCCCATTGGTCTGGGTATTATATTGGGCAACATTCCATTCAAAT
This sequence comes from uncultured Prevotellaceae bacterium, assembly GCA_947165505.1. Classification (GTDB taxonomy): domain Bacteria; phylum Bacteroidota; class Bacteroidia; order Bacteroidales; family Bacteroidaceae; genus Prevotella. The sequence goes on from CAMVAT010000012.1 coordinate 31,352, forward strand.
GGGATGCAGGATTGGAAATCGGTCTTTATGAGGACAATTCGGTATTGAATATCTTCTATCAAGGTGTCAAGCAGGGATGGTATCCGCCGCTTGTCTTCTTAGGCATTGGCGCTATGACCGACTTCTCAGCGTTGATTAGCAACCCAAAACTGATTTTGATAGGTGCTGCGGCACAGTTTGGTATCTTCGGCGCTTATATGGTGGCCCTCGCATTAGGGTTTGAGCCGAATCAGGCTGCCGGTATCGCCATTATCGGCGGTGCTGATGGTCCTACTGCCATTTTCTTGTCGTCGAAACTCAGTCCCAACCTGATGGGTGCCATTGCTGTTTGTGCTTACTCATACATGGCGTTGGTACCTGTCATACAGCCGCCGTTGATGCGCTTGCTCACCACCAAGAAGGAGCGTGTCATCCACATGAAACCCGCACGTCAGGTGAGCCAGACCGAGCGTATCTTATTCCCAATCATTGGACTGCTGCTTACTACGTTTATCGTACCTTCAGGTTTGCCCCTCCTGGGTATGTTGTTCTTAGGCAACTTGTTGAAAGAAAGTGGTAAGACCACTCGCCTGGCCAAGACTGCCGGATCGGCTTTGAACGATGTGGTCGTTGTGCTCTTAGGACTTACGGTCGGCTGTTCTACTCAGGCGAGCGAGTTCCTCACGCTGAACACCATCAAGATTTTTGTCCTGGGTGCTATGGCATTTATCGTGGCAAGTGCCAGTGGTATCTTGTTTGTCAAGCTGATGAATCTATTCTTGTCGAAAGATAAAAAGATCAACCCCCTCATTGGTAATGCCGGTGTGAGTGCCGTGCCTATGAGCGCCAGAATCTCTAACAACCTCGGACTGGAATACGACCGTCACAATTTCTTGTTGATGCACGCCATGGGTCCGAATGTGGCAGGTGTCATCGGGTCGGCTGTGGCTGCAGGTACCCTGTTGGGATTCTTCTCCTGATTTTTGTCACACAACAATAGCATGTAGACAAGCAAGGCTTTTGGCCTTGCTTATCTCTTTTTTAGCATCACTTTAATGCCTATGTGGAAATGGCGAAGATTCAACTGATTAGAAAGCTGATGCCGTTCAAACACTTCAAGTAATTGTTAAAGTGATGCGTTTTTTGGCCTCAAAAAATTTGTCCGTATAAGAAAAAAAGAGTAATTTTGCAACATGATGCAATTAGAAAAACATATCGAAGTATTATTGCTGACTCATGACTGTGTCATCGTGCCAGGATTAGGTGGATTTGTAGCTCACCACGTCGCCTCTCGCTATGACGACCGCGACCATTCCTTCGTTCCCCCAACACGTACGCTGGGTTTCAACCCCCAGCTCGTCATCAACGATTCTCTGTTGGCGCAGTCATACATCGACACTTACGACATCGGCTATCCTGAAGCGATGCAGCGAATAGAGACAGAGGTCAATGAACTGAAAAGACATTTGTCAGAGACTGGTGAATACGAATTTCACGGATTGGGTAAGCTGACGTTCAACGAAGAGGGTCATCAAGTGTTTGAGCCCTATTATTCAGGGATTTTGTCGCCCAATCTGTATGGCCTTGGACTTTTGGAGTTTGAGCGCATATCCACTCCTATATTCCAATTGACCAATGCCTCACAGCATCTGACCTCTTCCTCGGAGCGTGTCGTCACTATCAAAGTGAAAACATTGCGAAAGATTGCAGTGGCAGCAGTTGCTATCTTCGGCTTTTTCTTATTTGCCAACCCCTTCGCTCCCACCCAGCAGGAAGCGTCGCGAGCAGAAGCCACGTTCATGGGCGGATGGTTCAATTCTTCTTCTAAGCAAAAAGATTACGACATCAGCAGCAAGACACCAGCTATCAGCACCCCGGCAGCGAAGGCGCCTCAAGCAGAAATGCAGGCTGCACCGTCAGAGGACTATCAAATCGTGTTGGCTTGTAAGCTGCCGAAAGCGAATGCGCTGATGATTGTCGAAGACTTAAGCTCAGAAGGCCTGATAGCCGATATCGTTGAAGAAAACGGCGACGTGAAAGTGCTTTATGGACATTATGCCTCACGTGCAGAAGCTTATCAAGAGATGAAGCAGCTGTCTGGCCATAAGTATTTCAATTCTGCCTGGATTCTCAAATCCAAGTAAACATGAAACGAGTCCGTTGCCCCAAATGTGATACCTTTATCACATTCGACGAGTCGAAATACGAACCGGGGAAGTCGTTGGTCTTTGTATGTCCCGCATGCAACAAACAGTTCGGCATTAAGTTAGGCGTTTCTGCCCTTCGCAACACGCAAAGGGAGGAACGCCCTGATGAGCATTTAGGCAAGGGAGGCTGTGGTGAGATTATAGTGGTGGAGAACGTGTTTCACTATAAACAAGTGATTTCATTAAAGATGGGGGCGAATACTATCGGCAGGTATATGAAGGGCAGCAAAATCAACACACCCATTGAGACCAATGACCCGAGCATGGATTTGCACCATTGCACGCTGACGGTTTCTCGACGCAAAGGACATTTAGAGTATTCACTCGCCGATGGCCCCAGCAATACCGGCACATTTGTAGATAATGAAATACTGGGGGTGAAGGAGCGGCGTATTCTGACTGATGGCTCTTTGTTTACGATTGGTGCTACCAGCATTATTTTGAAGACACCAGAATCAGCCCCCTCACTTTAGTTCCAAGTGTGGAATCCTTAAAGTATCGCCCGCCTCTACCGTTTCTTTGTCACCGTTCAGTGCACGAATGTACATTTCCATCTGTTCACCACCGAAGTATGTGGCCGACAGGTTCTTGACGCTTTGTGTTCTCGATACCACAATAACGGTATCAACGCCCGTGATGCGATATGCGCCATAGGTGACGTGCGAGTTGACCTCGTCAAGATCTATCTGCAATTCCTTTTCTTCTGCCACTGCCGGCGTTTGAAGTGTGTCGTTGCTAATGGTTTCAGTCACTTCGGGAGCTTCCTCACGGCGTAATGCGTTCCCTATCAAGTAGCCAATGGCAGAGCCGACCAACGTCAACAGCAGAAAGACAGAAGCTATTTTCCACAAAGAGTTGTTCTTCGCTTTGGACGTTGAGGTTGAAACCTCTGTTGACGAGGTTTCTTGTTCTTCTTGCACGTTCAAGGGCTGTTCAGCGAGAGTGGCCGCCGGCTGACCGGCTGTTGGGGCCTCTTCCTTAGTTGTCTCTTGCTGTTCTGGGGCCGTTGAAGGTTCTTGCTGCTCGGTGGGCGCAGGAACCTCAACGCGGATTTCTGCATTTGCGTGCTCTTTCTGTTCCTTCTCTTCCCGTTCTTCTTTTTCTTTTTTCTCTTTCGTCTCTTCAGTTGGTTTGGCACCGACTTCTTCAATATCCGAGAATACGACCCCGTCATTAAGTATCACTGGAACGAATTGAGCAAACGGCCTGTTAACCAAGCTGCTCATCGTCTGTGATGGTGTAAAGAATATCGTTTGTGAATCAGATGTCATCTGGAAATGTCCCAAGCCATCGATATCCAGATGGTCGTCGTTTTTCAGGGCTATTTGGATATAGCCAAGGAAAGAATTGACAATGGTGTCAGCCACATCATCGGGTAGTTTTGTCAGGCGTGCCAATTCCTTTACGACATCATGGACAGAAGCGGTATCCTCTGTCCCATTTACCTCATCCGTTAGTTTTAATAAGTTTTGTGGCGGTATGAGCATCCGCTTTTGCGTGGAAGGGTCTATGACCACTCTTTCCATTCTTTTCTCAATGACGAAAACCCCAAGCGGGGGAATGCTCAGTCCCTTTCCGCTCTCTAAGATGTTGCCGACACATTTATTGATATATTTGACAATTCTGTGTGTAATCTCTTCAGAAGTGCCAATCCTTTCAGATAGTCCAAGTATAAATTCTTTGCTGCTCATGGCATTGATGTGTCACTGTTTGGTATGACCGTATAAATCAAACTCGTTGGCATCGTAGATGTCAACATCGTAAAACTGGCCGATGTGTAATGGGTTCTTTTGGGCGGGAACCAAGACCTCCGGGTCCACTTCAGGAGAAGAATATTCAGTCCGCCCGATATAGTAATCCCCCTCCTTGCGGTCGATGATTGTACGCAAGGTGCGCCCGATGAGGTCGGCCTGCTGTTCAGCGCTGATGCGTTGTTGCAGTCGCATCAGACGCGACAGTCTGTCTTGTTTGACTTCAGGCGCAATGTCGTCTTGATAATGAAGGGCGCTGTACGTGCCTTCCTCCTCGGAATAGGCGAAGGCTCCCATCCGTTCAAATCGGGCCCACTTCACAAACGCCATCAACTCCTCGAAATCTTCTTCTGTCTCGCCCGGGAATCCCACCATCAAGGTCGTTCGAAGCGCTATACCAGGCACTTGTTCACGGATATCATTGATGAGCTGGTAGGTGTCTTCTTTCGTGAAGTTGCGTCTCATCGCCTGCAACATGTGATTGCTTATATGTTGAAATGCAATGTCTAAGTATTTGCATACATTAGGTTTACGCCTCATTACTTCGAGCAAATCTTTAGGAAAGTGCGTGGGATAAGCGTAATGGAGTCTTATCCATTCTACCCCAGGAATGTCAGCGATTGCAGATACCAGTTCGGCTATATGTTGTTGTCCGTCGATATCTACACCATAATATGTGAGCTCTTGTGCTATCACCTGAAACTCTTTAACGCCCTCGCCGACTAATTCTCTCACCTCGTTTAAGATCTCTTCTTGAGGTCGGCTCACGTGCTGCCCTGTGATGATGGGTATGGCGCAATAGGCGCAATGTCGGTTGCACCCCTCGCTGATCTTCAGGTAGGCATAATGCGGGGGTGTGGTCAGCGAGCGGCTTGCCTTCTGTCTTGAGATTACGCCTTTGTGGGATTCTGTGACGGTGGTGAGGTCTTCTGCCAGCTGTTTAAAGTCAAACTTACCGTAATAGCGGTCAACTTGTGGTATTTCCGCCTCAAGCTCTTGCTTGTAGCGCTGCGAAAGACAGCCCATGACAAACAGCTGGCGAATCAACCCGCGGTCTTTTGCATCCGCAAAGCGCAATATCATGTCGATACTTTCTTGTTTGGCATCTTCTATGAAGCCACAAGTATTGATGACCACGATGTCTCCACTGGGTGCCTCGCTGTCATGGTCACAGGTGTAACCTTTTTTCTCAAACAGCCGGATGAGCACCTCGCTGTCAACGAGGTTTTTTGAGCACCCCATCGTAATGACATCAATATGATTCTTTTTCGACATGTCAGGCGATTTATTCGTTAAACAGCGAATCAACAAATTGCGTGCGGTTAAACAGCTGCAGGTCTTCCATGCCTTCGCCCAAACCGATGTACTTAACGGGCACTTTCATTTGGTCACTGATACCAATGACGACACCGCCTTTGGCGGTACCATCCAACTTGGTAATGGCCAGGCTGGTGATTTGAGTGACGGCAGCAAACTGTTTGGCTTGCTCAAATGCATTCTGTCCGGTACTGCCATCCAGTACAAGCATCACTTCGTCTGGTGCGTCCGGCAGCACTTTCTTCATGACATCCTTGACCTTTTTCAGCTCGTTCATCAACCCCACTTTGTTGTGCAGACGGCCGGCAGTGTCAATCAGCACCACATCTGCTTGATTGGCTTTGGCAGAACTCAACGTGTCAAATGCCACAGAGGCAGGGTCTGACCCCATCTGCTGTTTGACTACGGGCACGCCGACCCGCTCGCCCCATATACACAGCTGCTCGACGGCAGCTGCACGGAATGTGTCGGCAGCCCCAAGATACACTTTCTTTCCTGCATTCTTAAACTGGTAAGCCAGTTTTCCGATAGTGGTGGTCTTCCCCACCCCGTTTACGCCAACCACAAGTATCACATAGGGACGGTGGTCGGCGGGCAGATCCCAGTTGTCGTTATCGTCGGTATTGTTTTCCATGAGTAGTGAGGCAATCTCGTCTTTCAAGATGCCATTCAGCTCTTTGGTGGAAACGTATTTATCACGGGCGACACGCTTCTCGATTCTGTCGATGATTTTCACCGTGGTGTCAACGCCCACGTCCGAAGTAATCAGAATCTCCTCCAGGTTGTCGAGCACCTCATCGTCAACACGTGACTTGCCGGCAATGGCACGTGATATTTTATCAAAGACGCTTCTTTTGGTTTTTTCCAACCCTTTGTCCAGTGTCTCTTTCTTTTTCTTGCTAAAAAAACCGAATAAACCCATAGTGCTTAAAATTTGCGACAAAGTTATATAAAAAAAACGACATAGACATTAAAAGGCCGCAAATCTTTTTGCGACCTTTTCATGTAAAAACATATAGATGTTATTTCTTAAAGAAATCCTGAACAGCCTCATTGGGAACCATCTGCTCATCAAAGATGTAAGCACCGGTCTTGGGGCTCTTCACCATTCTAATCACTTTTGAATAAGCGCGACCGTCCTTTGATCCTTCGTGGAGGGTAGCAACTACTTTCTTTGCCATTGTATGTCAGTTTATTATTTGATTTCTTTATGGATCGTCATTCTCTTCAGGATGGGGTTGTATTTCTTCAACTCCATTCTCTCAGGTGTGTTTTTGCGGTTTTTGGTCGTCACGTAACGGCTGGTGCCGGGCAGACCACTGTTTTTCATCTCTGTGCACTCAAGAATCACCTGCACTCTGTTGCCCTTTGCTTTCTTTGATGCCATTGTTTTACTCTCCTATTACTTTAATGTCTTTCCAGTCGCAATAGCCTTTAGCAACGGCTTGCTTCAAAGCTGCGTCAAGTCCAACTTTGTTTATCAGGCGCAGACCAGCTGCACTTATCTTGAGACTAATCCAGCATCCCTGCTCTACATAATAGAATTTTTTGCTGAATAAATTCACATCAAAGCTCCGCTTTGTGCGATGCTTTGAGTGGGAAACATTACAGCCAATCTGGGCCTTCTTCCCTGTAATCTGACAAATTTTCGACATTTCTATCTAAATTTTTGTTTTCGTTTTTTGATACCTATTCCAAACAGGGTGCAAAATTACGAATATTTTTCTTATCAACAAAATTTTTCCTTAATTTATCTATAGATTTAAGGATTTTTTTATGTTTTCAATGATGACTAAACCTTTCTTCCTGTTTTTTTCGTCATGCGTCAGCTCTAACCGACAGAAAAGACAAAACAGGCAGACGCAATTAATTCTGTGGCAAAGACGTAGAGCACAAAAGCAGGTGCGAAAGCTCTCACCCCAGTCGCCATCGCATCGAACGCTTTAGAGAGGCTGGCAATAGTACCGCTGACCATTCCATAGGTCAGCGACATGACCGTGATGCTGAGCAGGAGCAGCGGTATCGCCCCGTGGATGAAACTGCCGGTCAGCAGCGTTCCGGTCACGCCCAGCATGATAGCGTGCGGAGCCACCGTCAGCAAGAGAAGTCCGCCCACAATGAGCAATGCTTCTACAAGTGTCAAGCGCAATGCGAATCTCTGCCTGTATGTCAGTTGCTTATCTCGACGGAAAAGTTCTTTGACGCCCGATTCTCTCACTGCTCCGAAGGTGAATGACAACAAGAGAAGCCAAACCCCGACGGGGTTGGCCAGATGCGATGCGGAAAGCCCAAAGAGCCACCTGATGCCCTCGCTGCTGAGCAAGGAGCGCATCGGCAGGTCTGGGTTGGCTGATGTGATGATCCACGACGCCAACATCAAAACCACGAGACTGATGAGGGCGATGATGGACAGGACGGCACAACCCTTTCTCGCGAGCATGGCTATGGTGTCAATCTTCATCAGGCTGCAAGTTGTCTATGTCTAATATGCGCAATTCCAAGGCTCTGACCACGAGGCGTGTAGCATTGACCCCCATTCTGCCATTTCCGTCGGGAAACAATTTTTGGACCAATTCGTTTTGCCGTTTTTCCAGGCTTTTCACCCCGAATGGCATGCCACGCAGGTTGGTGATCTGCTCTTTGGTGTATCCCAATGCCAGATGTCGGAGAAAGCGTTCGTCATACTCGTCTATCTCGTAATTGATGATAGACTCTTGCCGCACCAGCTGGCTGCTGACACTGTATTTGAACCGTTCTACGATCTTCTCCAAGATTGGTTGGTTGAAAACCAGTTTTTTCCCGCTCATCACACTAAACACATCACCTCGTGTGAGCAATTCGCCGCTCTTGAGGATAATGCCATCGGCTCGTGCGTCTAGCACATCGACCCATAGTTTTTCATTCAAAATCTCGCCTGTGAAAATCAGGATTTTCATGTTGGGGTACAATTCTTTCGACTGTCTGCAAATTTCCACGCCGACAGTAGTAGAACCGCCTAATCCAAGGTCAAGGAGCACCAGTTCAGGTTGTTCTTTCTTGATGAGTTTCCAATAGGCTGCCTCATTCTCTGCCGTGCCTATGATTTCCGCCTCAGGTATTTCATTTCGGATGATTCCTTCTGTTCCCTTTAATTCCAAAGGAACATCTTCTACGATGATAATTTTAAATTTTTCCATATAATTGACTGGTATGATTGACTATTTTTCGGTTGTGCGCAAGTGCGCCAAGGCTAATATCAGATGGATGTCGGTGCCGGTGCCAGACGTGCTTTTTTCGGCTCTGATACCGCAGCCGCGGGCATTGGTGGTCTCGCCGATGTCTCTGACAATCTGCCGGCAAAGCAGGAATGGCAATCGCTGCGATGAGGGGAAGAACAATGTCTGGCATTCACTCTCGCTCATCGTGCACGCTTCGAGCCTCAAAAGAATATCCGCATAACGCTGGTCTTTCGATGGGTGTATCGTTTTTATCACCACTTGATGCCCGTTGTTCTCCTTACGCAGGATTTCAAACAGGTATGCCAACATATCGGCATCGCACATCAGCACACTGTCATAATTGCTCTCATTGACGACATCTCTTCCGACAGAGCTCAGGCTGACGGGCTTGCAAACGAGTTTGATACTGTCTAGTTGGCGCATTGCCTGTGTGCTCAGCATCGCATATAATTCTTTGTAGTAATGTGCCATCTCTTGGATCATATCCATGTTGCGCTGTGGATTGGCTATCAGCATCTGAATCCTTGACGGATAGTACATGGTCTCGTGCTTGAGTGTGCTCAAACAGTTGTCAAGCACACTGTTGCAGATATATAGTTTCTCATGTTCATAAACAGCCCGGTGAAGTTCGTCTTCTGCGATATGAATATCGGTCATTCTGTTTTTTTTCATATCGGCACTCTTACGGAGGGCTGATTGTATTTGCGACACGATGTTTTGCAGATTCTGTGGCAGACTGTCTCCGGAACCGGAGCGGAGCACTTGACTGATATGTTCCAGTTTTTCTTCATCGCTTGTTTCCGTCAGCAAAATATCGTTGATGCCTTTAACCTTTTCCAGACAGAAACGGTAATAGACCAAGTGTCGGTAGTATAGGAGGTAATAAGCCACGACAATCAGGATGAGAAACAACACCAGGATGATGACCGCCACGTCTTTGCTCGCTTTCGACGACTGCATGACCCTGCAATAATCCTCGAGCGTGTGGTCGGCCGACATTTCCTTGAATAGCTGCGTATATACCTTATTATTATATCTGTAGATAGCCCATTCATGCAATGCGAGGGCTGCCACTGCCGATTCGTTGCGCATCGACAAGATGATATCGTAATCTACGGGTATATGCTCATGCAACCATACCACCTCGGGCTGTATGACCGATGTGGCACCTGAGGCGAGAAGCGTGTCGGTGCCTTCAGGCTTAATTCTGCGGTAATAAGCGTTGAGGCGTGTACGTATCGTGTCGGCAAAGCGTAATGTGCTGACATAGTCGCCGTTGACATTCGATGCGTATGCGCTGTCGGCATAGTGGTCGCTCACCACCAGGTCTGCATCGGTTTGCTGTTCATGTGGTTGTGCGAGAAGGGTGGAACCGGACATCAGCATTACACCGGCGATCAGCAGTCGTGCGATGCCTTTCGGGAGGCGGAAATAGAAACGGCTCCCTTTGCCCGGCCGGCTCTCTACGCCTATATCGCATACAGAGAATATGCTGCTTATTTTTTTATATTTCTCAATAATGCCCTTGCAGTTCAATAGCCCAAAACCATGTCCCCGCTCCTGCCCTCTTGGCTGGTTGGGCAGGGTATCCTGCTTTTCCGCTGTGATCGGTTTGTTGACATCAAAAAGATGGTCAGCCACATCTTGCTCCATGCCGATGCCATCGTCTTGCACCGACACCTCTACATACTGGCTGGTTGACGTGGAAAAGACACGAACCTCGCCTCCTGGACGGGTAAACTTGCGCGCATTGTCGGCCATGGTATTGATCATGAACAGTGTCAGAATGCGGTCGGCTTTCACCACATCGTCGGTGGCGGCTACTGTCAGTTGGATGTCTTTCAGTGCGAAGCTCATCCGACCCTTTTCGATGATATCAAAGAGTTTCTGAAGCGGAAAACTCTCGATGTGGAGTTTTATCTCTCCTTGGCGCAACTGTATCCACTGCGTCAGCACATCGTTATACTCATTGATTTTGTCGGTCAATTCCCCCACATATTCCAAGCGCTTTTCGCGCTCTTCTACAGTATCTGCGTTGGCAACGAGTTTGTCAATTTCATGGAGCATCCTGTCGATGAACGGGGTGATGCTGTTGACCAATGAAATCTTAGCGCGTTGTTCCAGATTCTCTTTTTTGTTTTTCTTGACATGCAGTGCGGCTACGGATTGCTGCTCTGCCACTTCTTCAAGCTGTTCATCCAGGGCAGAAAATGCGTGTTCATTATCTCTTTTCCATTTCTCCAGTGGTCGTGCCAATTCCTCGAGAATATGTCCCCTACCCTTTTTCCTTCGCAACAAGATAAATGCCACGATAGAGAGGATGGTCACCCCAATGACGATGATGACGGCAATGATCATCATGTTGGTCTGCGATACCGCCTGGTTGAGTTGGTCGGCCCTCGACTCAAGGTATCGGTCTTGTCGGGTTTGTTCCTGCTTGTCAAGGTAATAGTTGCGGTTGACATCGCTGTTCATCTTGTCGTTCATGGCGGAATAGACCACGCTCAGCTGTTCATGGATAGATGCCACCAGGTCTGGTGCCTGTTGGATAAGGGTGTCACGCGAGAGTGCTTCTTGCAGGCAGAGCAAAGACGACTGATAGTCGTTGATGCCCCAGTAGCATTGAGCCAAAGTGCGGTAAGCTCCAGCTACTTGATAGACATCACCAAAAGCGCTGAACAGGTCTAAAGAGCGTTGAGCCAGATAGCCTGCCATCAAGCTGTCAGGCATCTGGTCTCGATTCAAGTAGCTCATTGGCAGCGGATTGCTTGCTATCAAGCGGGTCGGGTCAGACATCAGATGCTCGCTGATGGCCTGCAAGGCGTTGGCTGTCCAAAAAGGGTAATTGCCTTGCAGTGAAAGCGTGTAGCACTTCATCAGATAGTCAAATTCCGCCTGGTTGATTTCGTCTTGACTACCCTCATTGATGATGCCGCCAGCACCGATATTATACAGGTAATTCAAATATTGGGCGGTGTCGGGCTCTAAGTCGAGTTGAGAGTCTATCTCACGCAGTGCTGCTATAGACTGTTCTTCCAACCCCACATAATAATAATAGGTGGAAGTGACGATATAAAACTCAGAGAGTCCGTACAGAAAACGCTTTTGCAGATGGGCTGTCAATTCGTCGTAGCCTTCGTGAATGCGTTTGATTTTATCGATGGCACTTTCTTTGTAAGTATAAAAGTCTTTGTTCTTAGACTCTCTCTGGCAGAGACGCATATATTGGACATCGGCGATAAGCAGTTCCACCTGATTGTCGGTGATGCGAACCAACGAGTCTAATTGGCTGTAGGCCGTAGGATATTGCATTTTGGCAATGCTGACAAAAGCCTTATGATTGAGCGCCTCAGCCTTTCCGCCGTCGTATGAGCCTGAGAGTGCCATGGCCTCAGCCGCATAATAGGCGACGGAATCTAAATTACGGTAATGATAAGTGTATGCTACACCATTCAGTTTGTCAACCGTCACTTGTTGACGGTGATGGCAAGCCGACAAGAAAAGCACTACGCATAAAAGAAGTGCTTGTAGAAAGCTATATGGTTTAGCAAACGTCATTTATTCGTTAAAACAAAATCCAGTCTCCCCCCGATTCTGAATGAACACGAGAAGAGACTGGACCACAGATGTTGATTATCCGCGTGCAGCGGCAATATAGCCTAATGCCTCTGCACATTTGTCGGAGATGGCTTTCCAGTCTTTGGCTGCCACGACCTCTTTGGGGAAGAGTTTCGACCCCATACCCACGCAGAGCACGCCAGCCTTGATCCAGGTCTCCAGATTCTCCTTCTCGGGAGCCACGCCGCCAGTGACCATGATATTTGACCATCTCAGCGGTGCCATCACATTTTTCACAAACGAGGGACCACCAACATTGCCAGCGGGGAACACCTTGGTGACGTCGCATCCCATCGCCTGCGCGTTGTTGATTTCGCTCACCGAGCCACAGCCGGGGCTGTAAGGAACCAGCCGGCGGTTGCATATCTCGCAGATGGCAGGGTTGAAGTTAGGACCAACGATGAAGTTGGCACCCAACTGCAGATAGAGGGCAGCCGTAGCCGGGTCAACCACAGTGCCGACACCCATGATCATCTCAGGGCAATTTTTCTCCACCCATTTGTTCACCTCGGCAAACACCTCATGGGCATAATCGCCACGGTTGGTAAACTCAAACACGCGCACGCCGCCGTCATAACAAGCCTTGATCACATTCTTAGCCACTTCCGCGTCTTGATGATAGAACACGGGCACCATACCGGTCTCACGCATTGCCGTGATAACCTGAACTTTATTAAATCTTGCCATAATCGTCTTGATGATATTAACGTTGTACACGGCCGGAAGCGTCACCGCCAGCCAGATTCTCTACTTCCTCGCGCGATACAAGATTGAAGTCGCCGGGAATCGTGTGCTTCAAAGCTGATGCCGCCACAGCGTATTCCAAAGCCTTGCCTTGATTGTCAGGATAGGTCAATAATCCGTGAATCAAACCGCCCGAGAACGAGTCGCCGCCACCTACGCGGTCAATAATCGGCATGATGTCATAGCGCTTGCTCTGATAGAATTCCTTGCCATTATAAATGAGAGCTTTCCAGCCATTATGAGTGGCAGAGAACGATTCGCGGAGCGTGCTGACCACATATTTAAAGCCAAAGGTCTCCATCATGCCCTTGAAGATACCATAGTATCCCTCGGCATCGGTTTTTCCGCCTTCCACATCGGCTTCAGGTTTGAAGCCCAGGCAGAGCTGTGCGTCTTCCTCATTGCCGATACACACATCGACATATTTCATCAGCGGTTTCATGATGCTCTGTGCTTTCTCTGAGGTCCACAGCTTCTTGCGGAAATTCAGGTCGCAACTGACGGTCACGCCATGCCGCTTGGCAGCTTCGCATGCCAGACGTGTCAACTCTGCGGCCTTGTCGCTGATAGCCGGGGTGATGCCACTCCAATGGAACCACTGAGCGCCATCCATGATTTTGTCGAAGTCGAAGTCTTCCGGGTCAGCCTCAGCTATTGAACTGCCGGCACGGTCGTAGATCACTTTCGAGGGACGCATCGACGCGCCAGTCTCTAAATAATAAATACCTACGCGGTTGCCTCCACGAGCAATAAACTGTGTGTTGACTCCGTATTTGCGAAGTGCGTTCACGGCACACTGGCCGATTTCGTGTTTGGGCAGTTTCGTCACGAAGTATGCCTCGTGTCCATAGTTGGCCACGCTCACAGCGACATTGGCCTCGCCACCGCCATACACGACATCAAAGAACTCACTCTGCACGAACCTCTTCTGTCCGGGCGAAGATAGGCGAAGCATGATTTCGCCTAATGTTACAACTTTTGCCATTTTTTTGTTTTGTCTTTAAAAGTTTTTAAATGGAATGTTTCATTTTACGGTACAAAAATAGTAAATATTTCCCGAAAAAAGAAAGAAATCAGGAAAAAATATCATTTTTGATGAAATATTCTTGCTGTGTCTTCGCACAATTCAATAAATCTTGTTATTTTTGCACTGATTTAAGCGACTCGGTACTATTTACGATGAATCAAAAAATAAGAATCAAGGACATTGCATTGCGGGCAGGAGTGTCCGTCGGAACGGTTGACCGTGTACTGCACAACAGGCCCAACATCTCGAAGTCGGCACGTGAAAAAGTGGAGAAAGCACTTCAGGAGATGAACTATCAACCCAATATGTATGCCAGTGCATTAGCGTATAACCGTTCATATACGTTTTATTGCATGATGCCCAAGCATGCCTCTGAAGCCTATTGGGAAGAGATAGAAGAGGGAGCGATGCGAGCATGCGAAGCCCGTCGCGACTTTCACATCGACGTCAAGTTCATGTACTATACCAGGCTTGACGACAGAACATTTGTGTCGGCATATAAGAAATGCCTTGAGCTGTCGCCCGACGGGGTGGTGATCGTGCCATCCAAATTGGAAATCACACGCGATTTCACCAATATCCTACATGAGCGTAACATCCCCTTCGTGCTGCTCGACTCTTACATGCCTGATTTGCGTCCGCTGACGTTCTACGGTCAGGACTCACTCAGCAGCGGTTACTTTGCCGCCAAGATGCTGATGCTGCTGGCCGCCAACGAGACCGAGTTGATGTTGATGAAACTGACCCGCGAAGGCAGGGTGGCCAGCAAACAGCAAGACAACCGGGAGGTGGGATTCAAGCACTACATGAGCGACCATTTCCCTGATGTAAAGATACACGAAGTGCACTTGCCCTTAGAAGATGACGAGAAATCGACATACGATGACATCTTGGAGCAATTCTTCTCATCACACCCTCATGTGCACCATTGCATCACGTTTTGCTCCAGAGCCCATATCGTTGGCGATTTCTTGTTGCGCACCAACCGGAGGCACATCCAGATTATGGGATACGATATGGTTCAGAAAAATGCCAGATGTCTGAGAGAGGGAAGCATCTCATTCCTCATCGCCCAGCACGCATACATGCAAGGTTATTATTGCATCGAGGCCTTATTCCGCGCCATTGTGCTCAAAGCACAGGTGCCCCCTGTCAACTATATGCCCATAGAGATCCTGACACTGGAGAATGTGGATTTTTATCAGCGAACTATGATATAAAACTTAATTTACACTATGAACAAATCAGCTTTTATCAAAATCAACCCCGCAGACTCGGTTGTAGTATGCCTTCGTGAATTAAAGAAAGGCGAGGTTATCGACGTGGATGGAAAGTCCATCGAAGTGCTGCAGGACACCCCTGCCGGACATAAGGTTCTCATTACCGACAAAGCACAGGGAGATGACATTATTAAATATGGCTACCCCATCGGTCATGCCAAGGAGAATCTGCAGGCTGGCGCATGGGTCAATGAGAACAACCTGAAGACCAACCTCTCCGGCACCCTGACTTACGAATATCACCCCGTGGATGAAAAACTGTCGATTGCGAATGAAAACCGCACCTTCATGGGCTACCAGCGGAAAAACGGCGAGGTGGGCATCAGAAATGAGATATGGATCGTGCCGACGGTGGGATGCGTCAATGGTATAGCCGAGCGATTGGCTCAACAGTTGCGCGAAGAGACGAAGTGCGAAGGCATTGACGCCGTTTTCGCATGGCATCATAATTATGGCTGCTCACAGTTGAGCGGCGACCACGAAAACACCCGTAAAGTGCTGCGCGATATCGTCTTGCATCCCAATGCTGGTGCGGTATTGGTGCTCGGTCTGGGATGTGAGAACAACCAGCCCGATGATTTCATGAAGATGCTGGGCGACTACGATACCGATAGGATCAAACTGCTCGTTACACAGAAAGTGGACGGCGATGAAGTGGAGGCCGGCATGGAAATCCTGCGCGGGTTGTATCAGATTGCCAAAGAAGACCGGCGCACCCCCTGCCCGTTGAACGAATTGCGCGTCGGCTTGAAATGCGGTGGCAGCGACGGATTCAGCGGCATCACAGCCAACCCGCTGGTGGGTGAGTTCTCCGACTACCTGGTGGCACAAGGCGGCACATCCGTATTGACAGAGGTGCCGGAAATGTTTGGAGCCGAAACGATTTTGATGAACCGTTGCGAGACACCAGAGTTGTTTGAGCAGACCGTCCATCTGATCAACGACTTCAAGGAATATTTCCTGAGCCATGGCGAACCTGTAGGCGAGAACCCCTCACCGGGAAATAAAGCCGGTGGCATATCCACCCTTGAAGACAAGGCCCTTGGCTGTACACAGAAGTGCGGCCGCGCCCCTGTCAGCGGTGTGATGATGTATGGCGACCGTTTACAGCATAAGGGCTTGAACCTGCTTTCCGCACCTGGCAACGACTTGGTGGCAGCCACAGCCCTGGCTGCGTCGGGCTGTCAGATTGTTTTGTTTACTACGGGTCGCGGCACACCCTTTGGCACGTTTATACCGACCATGAAGATCTCCACCAACAGCAGTCTGTATGGCAGAAAATCCAATTGGATAGACTTCAATGCCGGCGAATTGGTTGAAGGGGTGTCTATGAGCGACTTGCTCCGCCGTTTCATTGATAAGATCGTAGCTGTTGCCAGTGGCGAACAGACACGCAATGAGGTGAACGGCTACCGGGAAATCTCCATCTTTAAGAACGGGGTGACCCTGTAGGTTCATGCGACCGATATGGAGAGGGGCAACCCTCTCCACATTATTTTATAAGAATCACTTCATTTTTTACGTCAATCATCTATTTTGAGCAACAAGAAAGGTTTATTTGCCCTCAGCCCTTTGTTTGTCTTCGCTGTCTTTTACTTGGTATCATCCATCGCTGCGAACGACTTTTACAAGGTGCCTCTGACTGTCGCGTTCATGTTTGCCAGCATCTATGCGATAGCCATTTCGGGCGGTTTCCCTCTGGCCAAGCGCGTGGCCATGTATAGCAAGGGCGCCGGCACAGACAACCTCATCTTGATGTTATGGATATTCGTCATGGCCGGCTCTTTCGCCCAGGCGGCAAAAGATATCGGATGCGTTGACGCGACGGTTAACACCATACTCCATGCCTTGCCCGACGGGATGATACTGCCGGGGCTGTTCCTTGCTTCGTGTGTCATCTCTCTGTCTGTCGGCACCAGCGTAGGCACCATTGTGGCGCTCACCCCTATTGCTGTCGGCATAGCCGGCTCTACGGGCGGCGAAGTTCCGTTGTTTGCCGCAGTGGTGATTGGCGGCTCTTTCTTTGGCGATAATTTATCATTCATCTCTGACACCACGATTGCTGCCACGTCAACACAGGGTTGCAATATGAGAGACAAATTCAGGGTCAACTATAAGATAGTCACTCCCATCGCCTTCGTTGTATTAGTGCTTTATGCCTTCATGGGGTCCGACATACAAGCTCCGGCCGACATCCCCCCCATCGACATTGTCAAGTTCATCCCCTATCTGCTGGTCTTGATTACCGCTCTGATGGGCATGAATGTGATGGCAGTGCTGACGATCGGCATCCTCGCAACGGGTGTGATAGGATTCTTGACGGGTGCCATGGATTTTTATGTCTGGTTGGGCTCGATGGGCAGTGGCATTACTTCTATGGGCGAATTGATTATCATCACCATGATGGCAGGTGGTCTGCTGGAGATGATCAAGGCGAATGGCGGCATCGACTATTTGATACAGAAGATGACCTCGCATGTCAATTCTAAGAGAGGCGCCGAACTGTCGGTATCCGCATTGGTATGCTTTGTCAATATCTGTACCGCCAACAATACCGTAGCCATTCTGACCGTAGGTGGCATCGTAAAAGAGATAGGCGACCGTTACGGCCTTGACAACCGTAAATGCGCCAGCATCTTAGATACCGCTTCATGCTGTATCCAAGGAATGCTGCCATACGGTGCGCAACTGCTCATGGCCGCAGGCCTGGCGGCGGTGAGTCCAGTCGAGTTTTTGCCTTACCTCTATTATCCCATGGGCATTGGCTTAGCCGTCATTTTGTCTGTTGTCTTTAGATACCCCAAAAGATATTCCACCTAACACCCCTCTGATGATGGACATAATACTATACACTTTCTTGCAGTTATTGCGTTCCGGCTCGTTCGGACTGCCAGCGCGAGTGCGCCCCCTCTCACACTATAAGTGGATGAAAATGACCGAATTGACCCGTCTGCATGACGTGGCCGATTTCATCTGGAATGGAGTGCAGCGGCAGGCCGCCACTCCGACAATGAACATCCCTGACCAGCCACGCAATGAGATAGCCAGATGGGCTGGTGCCGCACGTCCGTCGATGTCAGACCGTTATCCTCTCTCTTCCGCCACATTGCCTGGGAAAAGAGTGAACCAACGGCTGCAAGCAATCAAAAACGAGAGCCAATCAAAAGATGTAACACGTGAAACGTTACTGATTTTCTCGCTCTTGACTCATAATACCGAGCGTATGCTCAACACCGGGTTTCATCTGCGCGGTCTGATAGACCTCGGGGTGGCTTTGCGTGCCATTGGCGACAAGGTGGACTATGTGCTACTGGACAAATGGATAGACCAGACCGCCATGCGGCGTATGGCGCAACTTCAAGCCGGCATTCTTATCGACCTATTTGATTTTGAGGCCGACGAATTCCCGTTTATGCACAGAAAAGAAAAAAACGCCGGTCTGTTGGCTGTCAGGTGCATACCACATATCCAGGTGCTCAGCGGTCTGGGCGACGAGCAGGTGGAGGGGTATATGAATGACAACAAAAGACGTTTGTCAAAAGGCATTCATCGCATGGGCATCTATTTCCGTTACGCTCCGGCAGGCAGCATCAAAAGTATGCTCAACAGCATGGCCGACGGACTGTCTCAAATAGAAGAATAATACGTGAAAAAAGATTAAATTATCACTTTTCATCTCAAATAGTTCATTTCATATCTGAAAATCCTTTTTTTTTCGTATCTTTGCATTCGATTAAGCGGATGACTTGAACCAATGGGTGTCTTGCCATTCGCGTATCATCGCTTAATGGAGTTCAAAAAATGGCAAAAATAAAATGCCCTGAATGTGGCAATATGATTGACGAGAAAGC
This sequence comes from uncultured Prevotellaceae bacterium, assembly GCA_947165505.1. Classification (GTDB taxonomy): domain Bacteria; phylum Bacteroidota; class Bacteroidia; order Bacteroidales; family Bacteroidaceae; genus Prevotella. The sequence continues at coordinate 50,344 of CAMVAT010000012.1, forward strand.
GATAGAGTGCCCGGTATGTGGCACAAAAATCGCTGAGAATATCGTCAGATGTGATCATTGCGGTGAAGTCTTCTTCAAGGATGATGGACTTTGCCCCAATTGTCACCGTCCGCCCAAAAAAACGGGAAAGAACAAGACGAATCAGCAGACAGCGCAAGAGAATACGAAAAAAGAAATACAAACTCCCAGCACCAAGACACAAGAACTTACTGCGTCTGTTGCCGTTGTCTCGAAAGATGAGCCAGAGGGTCCTAATCCCGAACAGCCAGAAGAGGAACAACCTAACGAGATGGTGGCAGACGCATCACAGGGCGATACACCCACACAAGCCGAGGAGGAAGCCACAGACACAGACAATTCGTCGAACGAGGATGAGGACAACGAGAGCAAACCTGTCAAACAGCCGTTTAAACTCAAGGTGGTGCCTATGCTCGTGTCTGTAGCCATCGCTGCCATTATCGGACTTGTCAGCATCTATTTCTATCGCGACTCGAAAATCGCCAAAGAAGTGTTAGCCTATCAATTGGCAATCGGAAGTACAGACACCCTCGAACTCCAGCATTTTTTATCGCAGTACGCTGATGCATCCTTAGAGCGCAAAGACAGCATCAAGATGCGCCTGCAATATCTGCAAGAGGAAAACCGCTCTTGGGGGCAGGTGCTGGCTGAAAAAACAAAAGAGCACGTCGGCAATTATATCCAGTCCTTTCCCGACGGTGCTCATTTCAATGAAGCGCAAACGGTCATGGACTCGATAGACTGGGCTGCAGCAGCGTCGGCCAATACGGCTTTAGCTTATCATGAGTACCTGAAGGAGCATGCCGACGGCGTGCACGCCACAGAAGCAAAGACCCGTATCTACGGCAGCCACATGGATGTGGTTGAACCGGAAGAAAAAGGGTTGGTGATTCAGTCGCTCAACGCTTTTTTCACAGCTGTCAACAAACACGACAAAGAGCAATTTAGGCAATCACTGCACTCACGTATCGTCTCTTTTATGGGTACGGAGTCGCCAACGGCCGGTGAAGCCGTCGCTTGGCTTGACCGGCAATATGCGGATGGAGTGCAAAGCATCAACTGGACGCTCAACGACCAGAGCACCATCACCAAAAAGAAATCAGACATCGCCGCTTATGAATATAAGGTGGAAATTGGTGGTATGATGGATATGCTGAAAAACGGCAACGCCACTCAAGACCGATATAAGATAACGGCACGCATGACACCCGACGGTAAAATCTCTTCGGTCGCCATGGTCAAACATGTGCCACAAGAAGGCGAGGCAGCCAAAAGCAACTCCTCAAGCGCCGACAAACCGAAGCCATCGTCATCCAGCACGACTTCAAGCGGCTCGTCGAACTCAAAGCCCAGTAATAGCACGAGCTCGAAACCAGCTACAAATACGAAGCCGTCGTCCAGCAGCAAGCCATCCAGTTCAAATACTAAGCCAAGTAGCCAACCCAAAAAGTCAAACACGTCTGGCTCGAAGACAAATACCTCGTCAAAACCCAGTTCGTCGAACAAAAATAACTCGAATTCGAATAAGTCGAACACGAAGCCGGCCACAAAGACCAACAGCAGCAACGCGTCGAAACCTGCAAACAATAAGAGCAATACGTCGAAACAGACAAGCAGCAAGAGCAATACGTCAAATAAGAGCAATACCACCAAGCAAAATAAGACAAGTACACCCGCCAAAAGTTCAAGCACTTCGAATACATCGAAAAAGACGACGACTTCCGGGAAGACCAATAACAGCTCATCAAAGAAAAGCAACTCGACATCAAACTCTTCCAATAAAAGCAGCAGCAAAAAAACGACAACAAAGAGTTCAAATACCCAAAATAAGAAATAGCAGAAGAGGTGCCGCAAAGCACCTCTTCTGCTATTTCTTGAAGTGATGGAAAATGGTTAAGCCATTTTCATCTGCAATAACAATTCCTTTTGTCGTTCAGACAGATGTTCTGGCAGCATCACCTCGTAGGTGACAATCAGGTCGCCAGCTACTCCGTTAGCCCCTACCCTGCCCTTTCCTCTGATTTTCACTTTCATGCCGTTTTGGGTCACGGGTTTCACCTTCAACTTCAACTTTGTGCCATCAGACAATGCGATGATGATGTCGCCACCGAGCAGAGCCGTGTACATATCTATCTTGACCGTCGCCGACAAATCATTATTGACACTACGCGGAGAATGACCGCCAAAAATGCTTTCGAAAAAACTGCTAAAACCTTTGCCGCCAAAGTCGCCTAAGTCAATGCCGTCAAAAGGTGAACCAGTAAATGTCGATGAGCCGCGGGTTTGTTCAAAAGCCTCAGCGTCCCGCCAACGCTCACCATATTGGTCGTATTTCTTGCGTTTGTCAGGGTCTTTGATGACTTCGTATGCCTCATTGAGCGCTTGAAACTTAGCCTTGGCTTTCGGGTCGTCCGGATGCAAATCGGGATGAAACAGTTTCGCCCGTTTCAAATATGCTTTTTTCACATCAGATTGGGGGATGTCTTTATTTACCCCTAAAATCTTGTAATAATCAACAAATGCCATATCTTGTCCTCCATTTTTTTACTAATTTACGTGCAAAAAACATGCCTACTAGACATCTTGTTGGTTAATTCTTGTTAAAGAGGAAGTATCATGAATTATTTTCAAAAAAAATCAGAATTAAATGCTTGTATTACAATGATTTTTTGTAATTTTGCACCCGATTTTGCGCATTCCGCATCAATGCGGGTGCCTCAATATAAAGTCTAACTTTATTAATTTCTTTATTTTTTAATTAATTTTATGTCAAACCTTAAAAATGTGCAGCCGTTAGAAGACTTCAACTGGGATGAGTTTGAAAACGGCACCAACGTGAGCATCAGCAAGGAAGACTTGCAGAAAGCTTACGACGAGACCCTCAACAAAGTGAGCGAACATCAAGTTGTTGATGGTAAAGTAATCTCTGTGGACAAGAAAGAAGTCGTTGTCAACATTGGTTACAAGAGCGACGGTATTATCCCCGCCAGTGAATTCCGCTACAACCCCGACTTGAAAGTGGGTGATATCGTAGAGGTTTATGTGGAGAATCAAGAGGACAAGAAAGGCCAGCTGATTCTCTCACACAAGAAGGCACGCCTGAGCAAGAGCTGGGAGCGTGTGAACAACGCCCTCGACAATGAGGAGGTGATCCAGGGTTACATCAAGTGCCGCACCAAAGGTGGCATGATTGTTGATGTCTTCGGCATCGAGGCATTCCTTCCCGGCAGCCAGATTGATGTGCATCCTATCCGCGACTACGATGTGTTCGTAGGTAAGACCATGGAGTTCAAAGTGGTGAAAATCAACCAGGAGTTCCGCAATGTGGTCGTTTCTCATAAGGCTTTGATTGAAGCCGAGCTTGAAGCACAGAAGAAAGAGATTATCAGCAAACTCGAAAAAGGACAGATCCTTGAAGGTACAGTCAAGAACATTACCACTTACGGTGTATTCGTTGACCTGGGTGGTGTTGACGGACTCGTACATATCACAGACCTTTCTTGGGGCCGCGTAAGCGATCCGCATGAAGTGGTGAGCCTTGACCAGAAAATCAATGTCGTCATTCTTGATTTCGACAACGAGAAGAAACGTATTGCCCTCGGTCTGAAGCAACTCACCCCGCACCCATGGGATGCTCTTGACAGCAACCTCAAAGTGGGCGACCATGTGAAGGGTAAAGTAGTCGTTATCGCCGACTATGGAGCATTCGTTGAGATTGCACCGGGTGTGGAAGGCCTGATCCACGTCTCTGAGATGAGCTGGAGCCAGCACCTGCGCAGCGCACAGGAGTTCCTGCATGTGGGCGATGAGGTAGAGGCTGTCATCTTGACACTCGACCGCGACGAGCGTAAGATGTCTCTCGGTATCAAGCAATTGCGCGAAGATCCTTGGGAGGCCATCGAAGTGAAATATCCCATTGGTTCGAAGCACACTGCAAAAGTGCGCAACTTCACCAACTTCGGCATCTTTGTTGAGTTGGAAGAGGGTGTTGACGGCCTGATTCACATCAGCGACCTGTCATGGACCAAGAAGGTGAAGCATCCTTCTGAGTTTACACAGGTGGGCGCAGAAATCGACGTCGTCGTTTTGGAAATAGACAAGGACAACCGTCGTCTCAGCTTGGGCCACAAGCAGTTGGAAGACAATCCTTGGGACACCTATGAGACCATCTACAAGCCCGGCACCGTACATACCGGTAAGATTACTGAGATGATGGAGAAAGGCGCCGTCATTACCCTCAACGAGGGTGGCGAAGGCTTTGCTACTCCTAAGCATCTTGTGAAGGAAGACGGCTCACAGGCACAGGCTGGCGAAGAACTCGAATTCAAGGTGATTGAGTTCGTGAAAGAAACCAAACGCATTATCCTCTCACACAGCCGTACTTTCGAAGAGGCTAAAGAAGAGAAGAAAGCACCTGCTCGCAAACAGCATGCAGCCAAGAAAGAGGAAGCCGCAGCACAGATTAACAATGTGGCAGCAGGCACTACCCTTGGCGATATCGATGTTCTTGCCGAGCTGAAGGCTAAACTCGAAAAGGGAGAGTAAGAATTTTGCCGATTCCGGCTTTTATTTGAGACGGGCAGTCACTGACGTGGCTGCCCGTTTTTTAATGATTTACCGTATAACGACCATGAAACATACGCCACAGCAGACACACATGTTAACAATAATTATATTAAATATTTCAAATCTTTGAACATACGTATTGATATTTTTGCTAATTTTGCACCGCTTTTCAAGCAATATCTTTCTATTGCTTTGATTATCAGTATATTAGTACGTTTTAAGAGGTAAAAGATGAGACAATTAAAAATTCAGAAGAGCATTACGAACCGTCAAAGCGAGGCTTTAGACAAGTATTTAGTCGAAATAGGACGTGCGCCATTGATTACGATTGACGAAGAGATAGAGTTGGCGCAGCAAATCAAAAAAGGAGGTGCCGAGGGAGAACGTGCTAAGAACAAATTGGTGACATCAAATCTGCGCTTTGTCGTCTCTGTTGCCAAACAATACCAACACCAAGGATTATCACTGACGGATTTGATTGACGAAGGTAATATCGGATTGATAAAAGCGGCGCAGAAATTTGATGAGACACGCGGTTTCAAGTTTATCTCTTATGCCGTATGGTGGATTCGGCAAAGCATTTTGCAAGCCATCGCCGAGCAAAGTCGTATCGTCAGGCTTCCACTCAACCAAGTGGGTTCATTAAATAAAATCAACCATGAGATCAACAAGTTTGAGCAAGAGAACCAACGCCGTCCCTCTGTAGCGGAACTCTCAGAGGCGACCAACCTTGATGAGGAGAAAATTGGACAGAGTCTGATGGCCGACGGACATCATGTGTCTATCGACGCGCCGTTTCAGGATGGTGAGGAGAACTGCATGCTTGACGTCATGCCCAGTGGTGACGACAGCCGTACCGACCGGCATGTGGATTACGAGTCGATGGCGGTAGAACTTGAAGCCGTCCTTTCGCAAGTGCTCAAGGAACGTGAGATTACCATCATCAGGTCGTGTTTCGGCATAGGATGCCATGAGAAGGGGTTGGAAGAAATCGGAGACCAGTTAGGTCTGACACGTGAGCGTGTACGTCAAATACGTGAAAAGAGCATAGCAAAGTTGCGTGATAGTGGCAACGCACGCATCTTAATGAAATATTTAGGATAAGTCTACTCTATATCGCTCCCTCAACACTCCCTGTTGAGGGATTTTTTGTTGATAAATCACAAAGTTTTTTGGAAGTCTTTCAGATTTTCCCTAACTTTGTAGTCATGAAACAGATAAAAGCCACAAGATATACCATATCATTGCTGCTGCTTATTCTCATACCCTACGCCACCGTGTCGGCCAATCCGCCAGACACGGTGGTGCTCAACCGCATGTTCCGCTATGCGGAGCACATACACCCATCAGACACCGTCAGGACGGGAGTGTATATCAAATACGAAATGGATGTGATACGGAAGAATCTCATTTTGATGTGCATCCCCACATTGTATCATGTATTCAGAGCCAAGCAAAGGCATTTTCTCTGTGAGGAATATACGGAAGTGTCTTTTCTGCCCAATCGAAAGACGGAGCGCGACAGGAAGAGCCGGTTCAGCAATATACGTAAAAACCGCACCACACTACCTGTCATTTTGCGCTACCTGACACCGCATATATACCAGACCACCATTTTTGACAACGACATCCTCTCCCCTTTCGACCGTCATAATGCCTCCTTGTATCGTTATCTGGTTTTGCCGCAGTTTGATGGTCATACATGGCTGGTCTTTAAACCTAAGACAGTAAACACACAGACCGTCAAGGGACAGGCAGTGATTGATACAGAGACTGGTCAGATTCTGTCGGCCAAATTCGAGGGCGAATATGATCACATCAAGTTCTCATTGGATATCACTCTGGGTGACGAGGGCGTGATGTCATTGCTGCCGTCATCATGTTCGCTGCAGGCTTCATTTGCTTTTCTTGGCAATAAGATGAAAGGCAACTATCATGCTGTATATGGTGTCAAAGTCCCTGAGGGATACTCTTCGCACACTGACCGTGAATTGATAGAGAAAATACGTCCTGACAGTCTGACTGATGATGAACGGCATATATATGCCGTTCTCGACTCCGCCACTTTAGCCAGAAAGGTGGCCGACAGCATCGCCCCCCACCCTGCCCGCTTCAATTTTGCCAAAGATGTATTATGGGACGTGATCGGCGACCGGCTCATCAACCGCACCCGTGGCCATTTTGCGGCAGACAAAGGCTATTACCGTATTTCGCCACTGCTAAACCCGCTTTATTTTGGGTATTCCAACCGCAAGGGGATGTATTACCGCTTCCATTTCCGCAGCAGTTACGACATCGACGACAACAGGGAATTGGCTATGCGCCTGAAAGCTGGTTATTCCTTTAAATTGAGGCAGTTGTATTTTACCCTACCCTTCATTTATCGTTTTAATAAAAGTCGTGACGGATATGTGGAATTTGAAATTGGAAATGGCAATAGGATTTTCAATTCCACTGTGATAGAAAAGGTGAAAGCCGAAAAAGGCGATGCCGAGAAATGGGAAGATATGGATCTGGACTATTTCAAAGATTTCCATTTGTCTTTATCATTCCACGATAATTTGAGCGAACGGTTAGGCATATTGGTCGGCATGAGGTATCACAAGCGTACGGCCATCAATAAAGTCGCTTTCATCGAGGCCGACCGGCCTTTGCACTATTATTCGTTTGCACCGTTGCTGGAAGTGCAATTCAGGCCGAAAGGCATGTTCGGACCGGTGTTCACCCTTGATTATGAACGAGGTCTGAAGGGCATTATACGTTCCAACCAACAATATGAACGTTGGGAGTTCGACCTCTCACAAATCATACACCTGCCTGTGACACGTAGGGTGGCATACCGAATCGGAGGCGGTTTTTATACGACCCGTGTAGATAATGTATATTTCTTGGATTATTCAAATTTCAAGGAAGACAATATCAGCGGCGGCTGGCATGACGACTGGACCGGAGAGTTTGAATTGCTCAACCGCAATTGGTATAATGCATCTAAATACTACCTCAGAGCAAACATGACATTCGAGTCGCCCTTGATGATCCTGTCCAGGCTACCACTGATAGGAAGTATCATGGAGAAGGAACGCATCTATTTCAGTGCGCTTCATGTGCCTGAGATTAGCAATTACTTCGAATTGGGATACGGTTTCACCAACCGGCTCTTTTCGGCTGGTGCATTTGTCTCATTAAAAGAAGGTCGCTATGAGTCGTTTGGTATCAAGCTCGGATTTGAACTGTTCGACAGTTGGTGATATACCCTCTTACTCTCATTTTCACAAATCACGCTCACGCACACGATATCATGGAACAACAGAAACCACTAACCGTTTATAACGCAAGTGCAGGAAGTGGAAAGACATTTACACTGACTGTAGAGTACATCAAACTGCTTGTAGCCAACCCCGACGACTACAGGCACATCCTGGCCGTCACCTTCACCAACAAGGCGACAGAAGAAATGAAGTTACGCATTCTCAGTCAGTTGTATGGGCTGTCAAGACCCACGACGCTCAAAGAGTCGGTTGACTACATGCAGCAAATCAGAGAGAAGACAAGGCTTGGCGAGCAGCAAATCAGGGAACGCTCAGGTCTGGCTTTGCACTATCTGCTCAATGACTATAGCTCTTTTCATATTGAAACCATCGACTCATTTTTCCAGCGTATTTTAAGAAATATGGCGAGAGAACTGGAGCTGACACCCAATCTGCGTTTGGAACTCAATGACTTGGAAGTGGAAGGCATGGCGGTTGACCACATGATAGCGTCTCTTCAACGTGACCACACAATCTTTCAGTCTATCATGAGTTTTATCTATGATAAAATCAGCAAGAATAATAGTTGGAACGTCATTTCGTCCTTGAAAAAATTTGGCAAAGAGATTTTTTCTGACATCTATAAAGAACACCGCGAGTCGTTTGCCTCAACTGTTTTAGGACATGATGCAGACGAGCTGGATGAAAAGGAGAAAGAACGCAGGTGGAACGATTATTTTATCAGAGCAGAAAAAAACATTAGGGGCAACAGCGAGCAATATATTGAGCGCGTAAAAGAATTGGGACAAGAATATTTCGACTTACTTGAACATAATAATCTCGCTCCGGAAAATATTTCTGGAGGAATGACAAGAGGCATCAATCTCTATTTCAGAAAATTACAAGACGGCCAATATGAAGATAATGTCAAAGGGGCAAAATTCGATGAGTATTTACAGGCGGCATCGTATTGGAGAAAGAAAAAGGACAAGAACGGGCCGGTCGTGGAAGACGTGGCGCAAAGGGTGCTCATCCCCCATATTGAGAAAAGCGAGCAGGCAAGAAAGACCTGTATGTATCATGCACTTTCTGCCAAATACACACTACAGTATCTCAATCAACTAAAACTCCTCACATTCGTTGACAGAGAGGTACGTCAACTGAATTCCGAGGCCAACCGCTTTCTGCTGAGTGACACTCAACATCTGCTTCAAACATTTGTCAAGGATACAGAGGCGCCGTTTATTTATGAAAAGATTGGAGGGCGGCTGAAACACATCATGATAGACGAGTTTCAAGATACCAGCACGATACAATGGCGTAACTTCAAAGTGCTGATTGATGAGTGCATGAGTCACCATGAGGAGTCCACGCCTGTCAATTGCTTGATTGTGGGCGATGTGAAACAGAGCATCTATCGGTGGCGCAATGGCGACTGGAGTTTACTGAATGGCATTGACAGCCAGTTTCATCATGCCGAAGAGATGATACAGCATGTACAGCTCAACACGAATTACCGTTCGTGTGAACGCGTCATAAAGTTTAACAATGCTTTTTTCCAGGCTGCTGAGGAATATACTTACCAGCAACTGTATGAGCTGATTGGCGATGCCGCCCAACAATTAAGACAAGCGTATCAGCATGTCAATCAGTTAGTGAGTGGGAAGAGCAGTGTGGCAAATCGCGGATATGTGAGGATGAGACTCACCCCTTCTGATGAAGGTGCGGTCGAAAACATATTGACAGATATGAGCCAGCAGATGAATGTATTGTTAGAATCGGGGCATGCGCAGAGCGATATCGCTATCCTCGTCAGATATAATACAGACATCCCCCTCGTGGCGGAGTGGTTCATGGAACACAATCCTGGTATCAGAATCATCTCCGACCTGGCGTTTCATTTAGACACCTCGCTCGCAGTCAATACGATCATTGCCGCCATGCGCTATCTGAACGACCCTCAAGACCTTTTGTCGCAGGCTTATCTTATCAAGATATGGAACGAGGTAGAGCACCAAGGACAACAAACTGCATCCGAATTGTTTTGTACTGCAACAGAAGGTCACCGACTACTGCCACAAGAGTTCTTAGACAGGCAGGAAGAACTCATATCCATGCCAGTCATACAGTTGGCTGAAAGCATCTGCTCCATTTTCTGTCTTTCACTATTAAGCGGTGAGGAGGCCTACATCTGTACCTTTTTTGATTCTCTGATCAAATATGTGGAGGAGAACACAGCCGACATGACCAGCCTGCTGGACTACTGGGATCATTATCTTCATGCGAAATGCATACAGAGTGATATTGCTGACGGGGTGAGAATCACGACCATACACAAGAGCAAGGGACTTGAATACAAGCATGTGTTCGTGCCGTTCTGTGATTGGAACATCACCTCAAAAGACCATACCATTTTGTGTGTCAACAAGACCGAGCCCTACAGTCTTCTGCCAATCGTGTACGTCAAATTCTGCCGTCAACTGTTAGATACAGTCTATGCCGATAACTACAAAGAGGAATATTTGCAATTGGTCGTTGACAATCTCAACCTTCTATACGTGGCATTCACCAGAGCCAGAAACAGCCTGTTTGTCTATGGGCGGATTAAAGAAGATAAAAAGGAAAACGACCCTGAGACGAGATGTGATATGATGGCTGGCATCATTGACGAGGTGGCAAAACAGCTCGGAGCCGCGCTCACTGTCGATAATCAGTCGATTGTTTTTGAATATGGACAGTTGGCTGCCGAAGACATCACCGGCAACAGAAAAGATCCTAAAGGAGCAGACACTCAAAACGTGTTTCTGAAAACAGAAGAGCCCGTCGATGTGCCTTTTTCTTCCTTTCCCCAGTGTGTCACATTCACTCAGAGCAACGACAGCAAACGTTTTATAGAAAACGATGAGGGTGAAGAGAGGCAGTTGAACCATTATATCCAGCGCGGCAATGTCATTCACGCTGCCATGTCGCGTATTCGTACTGCCTCGGATATGGAGAAAGTGTTGCTGGAGATGGAAAATGACGGTGTCATATACAATGATGACATCAACCAGAAAGACCTCGTCAATATCATACAAAGGTCGCTGTTGCACCCTATGGCCAAAGAATGGTTCAGCGATCAATGGACCATCTTCACCGAGTGTGCTATTTTGGAAGAGGTTAATGGAGTTGTGGTACAACGCAGACCCGACCGCGTGATGACCAACCAGCATGAAACGATTGTCGTTGACTACAAATCGGGCCGTGAGAGAGAAGAGACAAGAAGGAAGTATGAGAATCAGGTTTCGGTCTATATGAAGTTGCTCAGAGACATGGGCTTTCCCCATGTCAAGGGATACTTATGGTATTTAGGCGAACAGAAAATAACACCAGTTATTCAGTAGAGAGTATGAAACAAACATTTTTACAATACGTGGCAACAGATATCCTTCAGAAATACGAAGGACGGTTGCATCGGGTGGCGATTGTGTTTCCCAACAAACGCGCCTCTCTGTTCCTCAACCAATATTTATACCAAGAGGTGGGACATACCATGTTGGGACCCTCCTATTTTACCATATCCGACTTATTTGTGAAACATAGCGGACTGATATTGGCCGACCAGATACAATTGGTATGCCAATTATACCAAAGCTATGCAAGACATACCCAGACCACAGAGTCGCTTGACCAGTTCTTTCCTTGGGGGCAAGTGCTATTAGCCGATTTCGACGACATTGACAAGAACATGGCTGATGCCGATATGATGTTCCGCAACCTGCGCGACTGGCACGAATTTGACGGCACGCCTCCTCTCGAGGAAGAGCAATTGCAGATGTTAAAACGATTCTTCTCCAACTTCTCTGACAATCATAACGACCTGCTGAAAGAGCGATTTCTCAAGGTGTGGTCTCAACTGGGAGATGTTTACCACGATTTCAAACAAGTGCTTAGAGAGAAGGGCATCGCCTACGAAGGGATGGTGCTGCGACAAGTGGCCGAAGGTAAACACCTCTCGTTTGATTATGACGAATACCTCTTTGTGGGATTTAACGCGTTGCACGAAGCTGAATATCAACTTTTCAAAAGGTTGAAAGACGAGCAGAAAGCCCATTTCTATTGGGATTTTGACGAATATTACATGCCTGCTAAAAGCCGTTCTCCCCTCTCATCGCATCAATATAAGCCTGGGCGGTTTATCGCACAGTATTTAGGCGATTTCCCCAATGAGCTTGACAACAGCAGTGCCGACATCTACCGTCAGTATCAATCACCCAAAGACATCACCTTTGCCAGTTGCACCACACAGCACCTACAGGTGCAATACGTCAGCCAATGGCTGATGAGCCAGACAGGACCAATAGACAAAGACACTGCTATTGTGCTGTGTGATGAGAATCTGCTTCCGACCATGATCCACCATATACCTGCTCAGGTGACGGATGTCAACCTCACGACAGGATACCCCTTGCAACTGTCGCAAGTGGTGTCGTTCGTCGAGCAGCTCATCGCATTAAGGATGGAAGGCAATCCCCGTGGCGGTGATGTGTTTAAGATGAAATTTGTCAGTGCGGTGATTCGTCATCCCTATATGCGTTATCTCAGTGAAGATATTGATGAGGCCATCCGCTTCTTCCGTCATTTCCGTTTGTTTATCAAGCGCGAAGATATGAAGGATTTGGACGAAGGCGTGAGGATGTTGTTTGATGACTTCACCGCTACGGTGAGCGGCGATTACCATCAGTCTGTGGCGATGGCGGCATATCTGTTGAAGATATTGAAAAGGGCAGGCATCGGAGCCCAGCACGCCAGTCAACATCTTGACTTGTCACTGGAGAAAGAAGCCATCTATCGTACCTACACGATGGTCAACAGGCTCTATGGACTGATGATGAGCGGAGAGCTGGTGGTTGACGTCACCACATTCATCCGTTTGGTTCACCAGTTGATACAGACCACCACAGTACCATTTCACGGAGAGCCAGCCGTGGGGCTGCAAGTCATGGGAGTCTTGGAGACAAGAAATATCGACTTCAAGCACCTGCTGATATTGTCTTGCAATGAGGGTAAAATGCCGAAAAGTGAAAATACGCCCTCTTTTATCCCCCAAACCTTGCGCAAGGCATACGGACTCACCACCGCAGAACATCAAACCAGCATCTACGCTTACTATTTCTATCGGTTGTTGCAACGGGCCGATGATGTCACTATTCTTTATTGTAACGCTAATGATGACGGGCAAAAAGGTGAGATGAGCAGGTTCATGCTTCAAATGCTCGTTGAAGACCCACACCATCAAGTGCGGCGCCAGACGTTGCGTACACAGGCGAAGACGAGCAATCGCCATCCCCAGCCCATCGCTAAGGATGAACGTATCATGGGCATACTCCATGATACAGAGTTTTTCTCGCCGACAGCTATAGGCAAGTACTTAAGTTGTCCCATACAGTATTTTTACCATCAAATAGCCAACCTGAAAGAAAAAGATGAGGACACCATTGACGACATCGACAACCGACTGTTTGGCACAATCTTTCATGCCTCTGCCGATAAAATGTATCACGATTTCCCTGAGATCATACAGGAATCTGATATAGAACACATCATCCATCATAAAGAAGCAATAGGACGATATGTGGATGATGCGTTTGAAGAGCATCTATTCAAACATAAGAGCAAGAGCCGGCATCCTTACAACGGACTGCAACTCATCAACCGCGATGTGATTATTTACTATTTGCAACAGTTGCTCAAGATCGATCAGCAATTGACACCATTCCGCATCATTGACCGGGAATGCAAGGTACTCGACACCATAGATGTAGATGGACGCCAAGTGCAGTTCGGTGGTATTATCGACCGGTTAGACGAGATTAGTACTCCGGAAGGCAAACTTATCAGAGTCGTCGATTACAAGACGGGTACGAGTGAACCGGGAGCCATTGCGACTGTTGATGAAATCTTTGACCCGAAGAACATCGACAGACATAGTGACTATTTTTTACAGACGTTCCTCTACGCCTCCATTGTACATCGCACCGGATATAAGCACGATGGCTCTGCACCAGTCTCTCCGGCTTTGTTTTACATTCAACACAGTATAAAAGACAAATACAATCCCATTCTAAAGATTGACAGGCAGGATGTGAAGGATGTTTCAGAATATATAGATGTATTCATAGAGCACCTGCAAACATTCTTCCGTGAACTATTCAATCCCGACCTGTCATTTCAACCGACACCATACAAGGACCGGTGCAAGACCTGCCCTTATCATGACCTATGCTATTAAACCAACAACGCGCCCCCTAAGCATCAGCCGGGGCGCGTCGTTTGTGGATTGATTATTGCGAACTATTGCTTACATGACACCGTCTTCGCGGAGCTTGAGCTGCCACTTCCATGCGGAAGCCAGCACTTGGTCGAGCGGGGTGTCTGCTTTCCAACCGAGCACATGGTTGGCTTTATCTACATTACCCCATACCTTCTCGATGTCGCCCTCGCGACGTGGAGCATAAGTCCAATTGACTTTCACCCCTGTAGCTTTCTCAAAGCCCTCAACCACCTCAAGCGTGCTCACGCCTTTGCCTGTGCCGATATTAAATATCTCAACAGGGTCGGTGTCGGGGTTGTCGAGCACACGTTCCATGGCTTTCACATGAGCCTTGGCCAGGTCCACGACATAGATATAATCTCTGATGCAAGTGCCATCGGGGGTGTCATAGTCATTGCCAAACACTTTTAACTGCTGCCTCACGCCTATAGCAGTCTGAGTGACAAACGGTATCAGGTTCATCGGCACTCCATTGGGCAGTTCACCAATCAACGCGGTGGGATGTGCGCCAATCGGGTTGAAGTAGCGCAGAATGACAGACTTCACGGGTGCTCCGCTATGAATATAGTCATGGATAATCTCCTCGTTGATCTGCTTCGTATTGCCGTATGGGCTAAGAGCCTTTTGGATAGGAGCCTCTTCCGTGACAGGCAAATTCTCTTTGGTCGGCTGACCGTAAACGGTACATGATGAAGAGAAGATGATGCCTTTGACGTTGTATTTGGGCATCAACTCTAAGAGGTTGACCAACGAGTTGATATTGTTGCGGTAATACATCAAGGGCTTTTCTACGCTCTCGCCCACAGCTTTCGACGCAGCGAAATGAATGATACCTTCGATAGAGGGGTATTTCTGAAACACGCCCTCCAAAGCTTGGATGTCACAGCAGTCAACTTGTTCAAAGGCAGGACGTTTGCCTGTTATCTTTTCTATCCCATCGACCACGTCAGCCTTAGAGTTTGACAGGTTGTCAACGATAACCACTTCATAGCCCGCCTCCTGCAACTCTACAGTAGTATGAGACCCGATAAACCCCGTTCCACCAGTAACCAAAATCGTTTGTTTCATGTTGATATATATCTAAAGTTGTTTCACGTGTCTTATTAGTTCCACTCATTCAAGTAGAAAAAGTGACAAGAAATTTTCAGTCAATTTCCTGCCACTACTTGTCTCTAATTCAACCCGAACAAAGTCTTCAAGCCTCCGTCCACGCCAGAGAATCCCATGAAAGCCAAACTGAGCAGTCCGGCTGTCACCAGCACAATGGCCATTCCGCTCATGCCTTTAGGCACTTTGACCAGTGAGAGCTGTTCGCGCAACCCTGCGAAGACGGTCAGCGCGAGTGCGAAGCCTACGGCCGTAGAGAAAGCATAGACGATAGCTTGTAGCAGATTGAAATCTTTTTGGATGACCAAGATAGCCACGCCCAGAACGGCACAGTTGGTCGTGATAAGCGGCAGGAAGATGCCAAGAGCCTGGTAGAGCGCAGGCGACACTTTCTTCAGGACAATCTCAACCATTTGCACCAACGAGGCAATCACGAGGATGAATGCCAGCGTCTGCAAATAGCCAAGGTTTAATGGGTTTAAGACGTATATTTGCACCAGATAGGTGACAATGGTAGCCAGCGTCATGACGAAAGCCACAGCTCCACCCATACCTAAAGCGGTATCTATTTTCTTAGACACGCCCAGAAACGGACAGATGCCCAAGAACTGTGACAAGACAATATTATTGACAAATATTGCGGAGATAAATATTAAGATGTATTCCATAACTATGCTTTCTTCAGTTTGTTAACAATTGCGATGAGATAGCCCAAGGTGATGAATGCTCCCGGAGGCAAGACGAACAAGAGAATATTGGCTGTTTCGGGCAACAGCGTGATGCCGAATACCGAACCGGCGCCAAGCAGTTCGCGTACAGTGCCGAGTAATGTCAGTGCGAAGGCAAAGCCCAGACCGATGCCCAGTCCGTCAAAGATGCTCGCAACCGGAGTGTTCTTGCAGGCGAAAGCCTCGGCACGGCCAAGAATGATGCAGTTCACCACAATCAGAGGGATAAACAGTCCCAAAGCCTCGTCTATAGCAGGCAGGAAAGCTTTGATACAGAGTTGCAGCACAGTCACAAACGAAGCGATGACCACCACGAATACGGGGATTCTCACCTTGTCGGGAGTGATGCTTTTTATGCAGGAAATCACGAAGTTGGTACACACCAGCACGGTCATCGTGGCCAATCCCATGGCCAAACCATTGATGGCTGAAGTGGTAGTAGCCAATGTGGGACACATACCGAGGAGAAGCACAAAGATAGGATTCTCCTTGATCAGTCCATTTTTGAAAATATTGATATTGCTCATGTTGAATCTCTTTTATTGCTTGTTAAGTTTTGTGGCCTCGGTCTTAGCGTCAGCAGCCCCTTTAGTATAAGCCATGTATGCTTGGTTGACAGCCTTGAGGAAAGCCTTCGAAGTGATGGTGGAAGCGGTAATGGCATCCACCTCGCCACCGTCTTTCTTCACGGCCAGCTCCTGTTTCGGGCTCTTCCCGATGATGTCGCCTTTTTGTCCTTTCTGGAACCAAGTGTCGGCCTTGGCACCCAATCCCGGTGTCTCGGTGGTCTCAAGGATGGTATAGCCTAAAATGGTGCCATCGGCATCAAATCCGACCAGGATTTTGAAATCACCACCAAATCCTTGAGTGGTACTTTCCACAGCGGCGCCTAATTCTTTACCGTCGGCGGCAGCAGCTTTGTGAATAATAAACGTATCTTCCTTGCCGTCTTTATCCATGTCGGCGCTGATGGTGTCATTGGCCGTTACAGAGAGTTCGCCGCCCCCCATCACAGCTTTGATGCCATCTGCCAGCGACTTCTCTTTCTGTTGGCTGATAGGCCCTTCGGTGATGTGGTTGACCAGAGCGAGAATACCACTCATGACCAGTGCCGTGAGCACCAGCACGAGTACCATATTTTGTAAGGATGATTCTAACTTTTTCATTTTTTCACGACCTCCCCGAAACGTTTTGGTTTAATATAAGTATTGATAAGCGGTGTGAACGCATTCATGATAAGGATGGCAAACGACATGCCCTCAGGATAAGAGCCCCAATTACGGATGACCACCGTCAGGAGTCCGATGCATACACCATAAATAATCTGCCCTTTTCCTGTCATGGGCGATGTCACATAGTCGGTAGCCATGAAGATGGCACCCAGCATCAAACCACCACTGAGGATTTCAGCCACAGGATTGGCATACACAGGATTGCCGAGGTGTAACAAGCCACTGAACACGAACACGGTGAGGATGATACTCACAGGAATATGCCAGGTGATGATTTTGCGCACCAGCATGTAAACCAGTCCGATAATCAATGCCAAGGCGCAAACCTCGCCGATGGTGCCGGCTCCGAAGCCATTGGCAGGATTGCCCAGCAGCATGGTGAGTGAATCAGGCAGTTTTTCAAGCAGTGAAGCGTCGCCCGTTTTGATGGCGTCTTTCATGATGCTCAGAGGTGTGGCCCCGGTGGTCACATCCGTATAACTGCCCAGCTGCCCCACCTCGGGCCATGACGTCATCTGTGCCGGGAATGAGACAAGCAGGAAACAACGGCCCACGAGGGCAGGGTTGAATGGATTGCACCCCAGTCCGCCGAATGTCATCTTACCAATGCCGATAGCTACAAGTGCGCCTATGGCGATAATCCATATCGGCAGGTTGGAGGGGAGGTTGAATCCGAGCAATAAACCCGTAAGAATAGCCGAGCCGTCGGTAATAGACGGTTCACGCTTCAACATATATTTAGTGATAGCCCATTCAAAAAAGACACAGGCCGCCACACTGACAGCGCAGACCACCGCCGAACCTAATCCGAAATACAGGAACGACACAAGTAACGCCGGCACGAGTGCGATAATCACTCCAAACATATTGCGCTCTACCGAGTCGGTGCCATGTGCGTGTGGTGAAAGTGAAACTACAAATTTTGACATTTCTATTTCAAATATAAAGATATACAATATGATTATTTCTTCGCATTCCTGGCGCGTATGATGCCCATGACCGTTGATTTGCCCTGACGGATGTTGTCAAGCAAGGGACGATGAGCCGGACAGGTGAACTGACACGAGCCGCATTCTATGCATGAAGTGATATCCTCGGCCTCAGCCTTCTCCCAGAGATGCAGCGACGACACGGTTGCCAGCAGGAACGGTTCGAGTCCCATCGGACAGGCACTCACACATTTGGCACAACGGATACAGGGCTGCGGCTCTTTTCTGTGAGCATCGTCGCCGGAAAGGACGGTTACGCTGTTGGTGCCCTTGCAGATAGGCACTTCAATAGAATTGAGAGCCTTGCCCATCATCGGTCCGCCAGCCAGCACTTTATTATCGCCTTCGGGCAGTCCGCCACAGGCCTCGATCAAATCTTTCATCGGTGTGCCCATGCGTACCAGGAAATTGCCTGGGTTCGACAGCCGCTTGCCAGTCACAGTCGTATAGCGTTCGAAGAGCGGTTTGTTTTTCATCACCGCCTGATACACAGCAAAGGCTGTACCTACATTTTGCACGATGGCACCCACATTGACAGGGATGGCGGGTGGTGCAGGCACCTGCCTGTTGATGACAGCGTCAACGAGTTGCTTCTCGCCACCTTGTGGATATTTCTTGGCAAGGGGTACAATCTCAATGTCTGCACGGCCGGCAGTCTTTTGTTCAAATAATTCGATGGCCGCGGGTTTGTTGTCTTCGATGCCGATATAACCCTTGGTCACTTTAGCGGCTTTCATCAACAGTTCGAGACCGACCAGGATCTCGTCTGCGTGCTCCATCATCAAACGGTAGTCGGCTGTGATGTAGGGTTCGCACTCCACGCCGTTGATGATGACACATTCAGCCTTGGCTGTGGGCGGAGGGGTCAGTTTGATGAAGGTGGGAAAACCTGCGCCTCCCATACCCGTGATGCCGGCGTTTTTCACGCGGTTGACGATCTCTTCAGGAGTCAGTTCGGGATGATCTTCCAGCCGTTCTAACTTCTCAGAACGGTCAATACTCTCTTCCCACTCGTCGCCTTCCACTTTAATGATGATGGAAGGTTTCAAGTATCCAGTAGCGTCGATAGCATTGTCTATTTTAAATACTGTACCCGACACCGACGAAAAGATAGGAGCAGACACAAAACCTCCGGCTTCGGCTATCATCGTACCCACCTTTACTTTATCTCCTTTAGCCACCACAGGTTTGGCTGGAGCTCCGATGTGCTGTGAAAGAGGGAATACGGCTTGTTTCGGCAGTTCGGCGACTACAGTTTTCGACTCGGCGGTCAGTTTGTTCTCCTCTGGATGCACGCCGCCTATTCTGAATGTTTTCAAATTCATACCTGCTCCTCCTTTCCTTGTATTTTGGTTTCAGGGTCAATACTCTTAGTCTCTGTTTGGGGGGCTTGTGGTGTGGGCTGCTGGGGCTTCACCTCTGCCTTCTCCACGAGTGCCTTTTTCTCCGTCGCAGTCTCGGCGGGTTTCTCTTTTTTCGGCGGGAAATTGACGGCAATGATAGCATTGGTGGGACAAACGGCCTCGCACTTACGACACAGACGGCATTTCTCCGGGTCAATGTAACTGAGATTCGCATCGATGGTGATGGCTTCGAACTTACATTCCTTAGCACACTTTCCGCATCCGATACAAGCGGCCTTGCAAGCCTTCATGGCTGCGGCCCCCTTATCTTTGTTGACACAACGCACATACACGCGGCGGCTCTTCGGACCACGCTTACGCAGTTCGATGATGTGCCGCGGACATGCTTTGACGCAAGCGCCACACGATGTGCATTTCTCTTCGTCAACCTCGGGCAGTCCCGTCTCCGCATTCATGTGTATGGCATCAAACTGGCAGGCGGCCACACAGTCGCCGCATCCCAGACATCCATATCCGCACCCTGTCTCGCCTGCTCCGGTGGCATTCATCGCCGTACATGTGCGCAACCCGTCATATTGGGCCGTACGGGGTCTAAGTTCGCAAGTACCATTGCATCGCACCACTGCCACCTTAGGTTCTGTGTTCGCAATAGCCATACCCAGCAAATCGGCCACTTTGGCCATCACGTCAGGGCCGCCCACAGGGCAGTTCAGTCCTTCCAATGACCCCGCATCGGCACCTTTCACCAAGGCATCAGCCATACCAGAGCAGCCGGGGAATCCGCAGCCGCCGCAGTTGGCACCTGGCAAAGCCTCGTTGACGATAGCCAATCTGGGGTCTTCTTCTACAGCAAATTTCTTTGAGCACACATAGAGGATCACCGAAGCGATCAGTGCTATGGCTCCAAGAACTAATACCGCACTTAATAAAAAATTCATAATGTTGTATTTGTTTTAGTTAGATATTCTGTCGATTTGAAAAGCGAAATGGCTTCCTATGCGTTCACGCTGCCAGTAAAGGATAGCGTAATATGGAAGGAGCGAGGCGATGCCACACAGGGCAGCGATGCCCTCATCACCGGTCAGCAGGTAAATCAAGACGATGACAGCCACCATCAGCACGAAGGGGACACCGAATGCCAGCAACACGGCACGATGGGCATTGCCTGTGGTAGTAGATACCATGACAGCGTCACCTTTCGCATACCTCTGCGCGTCGGGCGATGTCACATCAATGATTTTCTCCTTTGCCTCCGAGGCATTACAATGAGCCGCCACCTTGCATGAGGCGCATGCAGCGGTCTGGACAATGCGCACTTTCACACAATCGCCCTGAACAGCTTCCACAACACCAGCATGATTGATTTTGTTCATAGTAGAAAGTCAACTTCAATTTGCAAAGTCGAGTTTGCAAATGCAAAGGTAACGTTATAATTCTAAATGCACAACTTTTTTTTGCTTTTATTTATGTGGAAGGGCACTTTTCTATAACGTAAACGTTTGTTTTTTCGTCATTGTGGCCGTATGATGCGGATACCAAGATGTGTTTTGTGCTTTTGCAGGTACTGATAGAGTGTCATGGGCTCATCTACCACCTTTTTGTGTATCATCGACGCGTTGAGCATGTGCAGACCGTCTTGATGCCATACCGCCACGCCCACATGAGCGATATCCAATCCGCTGGCACTGGTTACGATGGCTATGATGTCGCCATCGTGCACAGCCTTTTTCATCAGGTTGTTGTCGCCTGTTTTCGCTTTCGGAATATATTGATAGCTTTTGCCCGTGATGGCATCTTCTTGTTTTTTGATGTAAGGCAACCACTGCGGATGCCCTTTGAGCATCCGATATGCCTGTGGGTGTTGCGACATGTAATTGACACCCACGGTCTGCTTGGCACTGAAAGGAGGGATGGGCTGCTGCACTTCTTTCACAAAACCATCTTGGGTGTTGTCTTCTATCCAAGTGGTAAAATAGTGCTGCCGCGTTGTGTAGCCGACCTTGCCGCCGATGTATCTCACATGGCGGAGTATCTTGCAATAGTCATCAAACGTATATAGGTGTTTCTTGGCACACCAAGACAAAGCCAACACTGTTTCTACGTATGTAGTGCAGTCTAACTGACGCAGATTGACCACCAATCTCTCTGAATTGTTCACTTCCAATGTGTGGGCCACGTATGGCACCCCGGTGAACTTCTTGGCGAAATGTAGCATCAGGTTGGTGCCTTTGGGTAGTGACTTTGCCTCCGCCAAGAGCGACACAATCTTCATGCTGTCGGCTTTCGTATATTGTGGTTGTGCATACAGCGTGACGAAGCCATGCAGAAAGGCAAAAAAGAATAACAACTTTTTCATACGGACAGGAATAATTATATATTACGTTTTTTTCCGAAATTGACTCCGAAATAGAGATTCACACAGCCGAAGTAATTGGAAGTGGAAAATTGTGATTTATTATAATTGTAAGAATGAACGATGGCACTGGCACCGGCATACCACTTCGACGTGTTCCAAACCAAGCCGAAACGCCCCACCAAATCAACATTCAGATTGGAAAAGGAGAAATCGCGCAAGATGCTTTGAAAATTCTCTCGGTCGCCGGTAGCATGCTTATAGCCCACAGCCAGAGACAGTGAACCCGCAACCATGATATTTTTCGTGAACACGTAATTATAAGCATATCCACCCGAGATGGCAAAATCCCTATACTTCACCTGACTGAATTTCAACCCCTCGTCCAATTGGTAGTCTGACTCTTGCACATGCGAAGCAATGACACTCTGAAGCTTGTCGTAATCCAAGTCTAACGTATGTACGGTGTATCCGATGCCGAAAATGGGTGATCCGCAACTAATCAGTTGGCATGTGCTTTGGCTGAACGCAGCGGGATAAGAGAATTTCCGGTGGTTGGTGATATAATATAGGTTGAACCCCGTCATGCCCACCTTGAGCCCGTCGAAAGAGATGCCGTTGAGCCGCTGCGTATCTATGCCTTCACCTAAATCCACCGAACGGATTTTGTAGTCATATCCCGTGCGCCGGTAGAAGATGTCGATGCCTATGGCCGACGTATATAGACTGAGGTCGATCTGCTTTTTTGAGTCAATATGTATTTGCGAGAAACCGATGGTATAACCGAGGAAGATAAGCTTCCAGCCGAAATACGGCCCTACCCTGACCTGCGCTTTAGGGGCAAACCGGATAGACTGACCTGACTTGGCCGATAACTTGTATGACTCGAAAGAGTATGTGCCTTGCATCATGGCTGTGAACTTGTATTTCTGCGGTTCCACGTAGTTAGAGTCTATGGCGTTGAACTCGTTTATCAACAAATGCAGCGCATGCCCGATTTTTTTGTAAAAGGGCTTTTTCTTGCGCTTGACCGCAATGGTATCCCGCACAGTAGCTGTAGCTGTAGCTGTAATTGTAACTGTATCCGTTGCCGTTACTGCCGTGTCGTTCAAAAGGAGTAGTGTGTCATTCGCCCATCGCCGGCTCTCGCCCACATCAGCGTCTGTGGGTGTCTGCCCCATGGCTATCAATGGCATCAGAACCACAGCTAAGCACAACCAGGCAAATCCCTTCATCCCTGTCAATCTCCTTAAAACTTACCTAAGATACGGTCGAGCACCCAATTGACCGGAGTGGCCGACACGCTGGTACAAGTACACACATTCAGCCCCTGCAGGTCTTCTATGACAGCCTTGATAATAGGCAGTTGCACGTATGAGGGGTTAGGTACGGTGATACTGGTGTTGCCCTCTGACGTGACCAAGGAGATGGGGGCGTAATTGAAGACGGAAAAACTAAGTGAGCCCTTATCTCCAACCACATCGATACGGTCTTCTTCGGCTGACTGATGGCCTACGAAGCACCAAGAACCACTACCTAAAAGTCCGCTCTCAAAACGGAAGCAGGCACTCACGGTGTCTTCCGCCTGATAGAGACCGCCACGGTTGGCACACATGCCTTTGGCATCTGTGATGACCCCGAACATATCTTGTAATAAGTCTAACTGGTGTGGTGCCATGTCATAGAAATACCCTCCGCCGGATATGTCTGGCTGCAAGCGCCAAGGCAATTCGGCTGCCGCAGAATAGTCTATGTCGCGCGGCGGACATGAGAAGCGCACTTGCACATTGATAATCTTTCCAATGGTGCCGTCTTGTATTATGCTTTTCACTTTTTGGAAATAGGGCAGATATCGACGGTAATAGGCTACGAAGCAAGGCACCCCGGTCTGCTCGCTAACCCTATTGATTCGAGCGCAGTCGTCATACGAGGCTGCCAACGGTTTCTCCACATATACCGGCTTGCCTGCGTTCATGGCCATGATGGCATAGGTGGCATGCGACGAGGGGGGCGTGGCGATATAAATGGCATTCACGTGCGGGTCGTCAATCAGTTCCTGGGCATCATTATAACACTGGGGGATATGATGGCGCTTGGCATACGAACGGGCATGCTCGATATTGCGGCTCATCACCGCATAGATAGAAGAGCCTTCCACCTCGTTGAAAGCAGGGCCGCTTTTCTTTTCTGTCACTTCTCCGCAACCTATAAACCCCCATTTGAGATACTTCATAGCAATTTTTTTGCAAAATTATATAAAAAAATAAGGATAAACAGCTTTTTGACACACATTAACATGACTTTCGGTGTCGATTTGGGACACAACATGAGGAATTCTCAAATATTTGTTGTATTTTTGCACCTCAAAGCAACTGATTATGGAAATCAAGAAAGCAGAATTTACATTGAGCAGCCCTACGGTGTCGCTATGCCCCAAAGACACGAAATGGGAGTATGCCTTCATCGGACGTTCTAATGTGGGTAAATCGAGTCTCATCAATATGCTATGCAACCACAAAGGGCTGGCTAAGACATCATCCACACCGGGAAAGACCTTGCTCATCAATCATTTTGTCATCAACAACGAGTGGTATCTGGTGGATCTGCCCGGCTATGGATTTGCCAAGCGTTCGAAGACGGTGCAACAGAAGTTGGAACAAATGATCACCTCATATATATTACAGCGTCAACAGCTGGCTAATGTGTTCGTGCTCATCGACATCAGACTCGACCCGCAAAAGATAGACCGTGAGTTCATCGACTGGCTCGGCGAGAGCAACATCCCCTTTGCCATCGTGTTCACCAAAGCCGACAAGTTGAGTGTGGGCAAGGCACAGGCGCAGGCTAAATCTTGGATGGCAGCCCTAGAAGACCGTTGGGAAGAACTGCCACCTTATTTTATTACAAGCAGCCAGACTAAAGCCGGTCGAGAGGAAGTGCTGAATTATATTGATGAAATCAAGCGCTCATTGGCACAGTGACACCTTATTTAGACATACAAAACTTGACGAAGTCGTTCGGCGCAAGGGTTCTTTTCGAAGACATCTCCTTTTCTATCGCCGAAGGGCAGCGCATAGGCATCGTAGCCAAGAACGGTACGGGCAAATCGACGCTGTTATCCATCATCACCGGGCATGAAGGATATGACAGCGGTGCCATCATCAGTAAAACGGATTTACGTATCGGCTATCTGGACCAGACCCCGAAGTTTGATCCCGACGAGTCGGTGCTCGATGCCTGTTTTAACCATCATGGCGACGAGGAGCGGGTGCTACGTGCCAAACAGATACTCACTCAACTGAAAATCAACGATTTGTCGCAACCGATGCGCCAGCTGAGCGGCGGTCAGCAGAAACGTGTGGCCCTGGCCAATGTACTCATCACTGAACCGGAGTTGTTGGTGCTCGACGAACCGACCAACCACCTCGACCTTGATATGATTGTGTGGCTGGAGGGGTATCTGAGCCGTGGCAACAAGACGTTGCTCATGGTGACACACGACCGTTTCTTCCTAGACCGGGTGTGCAACATCATCATGGAACTCGACCAACAGCGGTTATACACCTATAAAGGCAATTTCAGCTATTACCTCGAGAAGCGCGAAGAGCGTATGAATGCCACGCGCGCCGAGATTGCACGCGCCAACAACCTGTATCGTAAGGAGTTGGAGTGGATGCGGCGGATGCCACAAGCCAGAGGGCATAAAGCCCGCTACCGCCAAGAGGCATTCTATGAGTTGGAGAAAGTGGCCAGACGACGTATTGAGGAGCGCCAGATGCGCCTGAAGTCTCGCAACGTGTATATCGGCAGCAAGATTTTTGAGTGTCAGTATGTGTCAAAAGCATACGGAGACACCGTCATACTCAAAGATTTTTACTACAATTTCGCACGCTTTGAGAAGATGGGAATCGTAGGCAATAACGGCACAGGCAAATCGACCTTTATCAAACTTCTGCTCGGTCTGGAAAAGTTGGACGGAGGCAAGTTCGACATTGGCGATACTGTGCGTTTCGGCTATTTCTCGCAGGAGGGGTTGAAATTCCGTGAAGACCAACGGGTGATAGATGTGATACGCGACATTGCCGAATACATCGACATGGGTGGCGGTAAGCACCTGAGCGCGTCTCAGTTCTTGCAGCATTTCATGTTCACCCCCGACGAGCAATATAATTATGTGTATAAACTCAGCGGTGGTGAAAAGCGCAAATTATATCTCTGCTCGGTGCTGATGAAAAATCCCAATTTCTTGGTCCTCGACGAGCCCACCAATGACCTTGACATCCAGACGCTGCAGATTTTAGAAGAGTATCTCATCGACTTTCCCGGCTGTGTGATCGTGGTGAGTCACGACCGTTTCTTCATGGACAAGGTGGTTGACCATCTGTTAGTATTTAAGGGCGGCGGAGAGATAAAAGACTTCCCCGGCAATTACAGCCAGTATCGCTCATGGCTGGCCTTGCAGGATGAGCAGCCCCGGCAGAAAGAGAAAGTCTCCCCCACTCCATCAGAGACCGCCACAAAAGCAAACACGCAGGTACGTCGCCGCAAACTGACCTATAAGGAGAAGACCGAATTTGAACAATTAGAAAAAGATATCGAGGCATTAGAGGCCGAGAAAGCGGAAATAGAAGCGGCGCTTTGCGGCGCGGAGCAGTCAGTAGAGGCCATTACAGCCATGAGCAGGCGATTGCCCGAACTCACCGAAGAGCTTGACGAAAAAACGATGCGCTGGCTGGAACTGAGCGAGATAGAAGGGTGAATACCATAGAAACGATGCCTTGATAATGACGTGCCACACATGGTCAGACTGTTAAATAATACTAATTTCCATATCGGCGTGAGGAAAAAAGAATTGCGGTTCGATGATTTTTAGTAATTTTGCAGCCGATTTGGTCCGTTGGGGCTCATTGAAGTGGTGGCACAATGCTGTCCGCCTCGCGGAAAAACCCGTTATACAATTATAAAAAATGTACGCTATTGTAGAAATCAACGGTCAGCAGTTCAAGGCTGAACAGGGCAAGAAATTGTTCGTTCACCACATCAAGAACGCTGAAGAAGGTCAGACCATCGAGTTTGAGAAAGTGCTTCTCGTGGACAACGAGGGCGCTGTGACGGTAGGCGCACCCACCGTAGATGGTGCGAAAGTAGTTTGTGAAGTGCTCAACCCGTTAGTGAAGGGTGAGAAAGTGATTGTTTTCAAGATGAAGCGCCGTAAGGACTCCCGCAAGCGCAATGGTCATCGCGAGCAGTTCACACAAGTGGAAATTAAATCAGTAATCGCTTAAAAGGAGGACGTAGAAATGGCACATAAAAAAGGTGTAGGTAGTTCTAAGAACGGCCGTGAGTCTGCTTCTCAGCGACTCGGCGTGAAAAAATTCGGCGGTGAAAATGTGGTAGCTGGCAACATCATCGTGCGTCAGCGTGGCACCAAGCACAATCCTGGCAGAAACGTGGGCATCGGTAAAGATGACACACTCTATGCTCTGGTTGATGGCGTAGTGCAATTCCACAAAGGAGCTCGTGACAAGAGCGTGGTATCTGTCGTACCCGTAGCCGAAGCTTAAATTCAAAAAAAACTTATTCCAAACAAACAACAGAATCCTGATACTCACAATGAGCATCAGGATTTCTGCGTTAATAGAGGATTTATGCTGCACCTCAACAAAAAAATGTGCAAGCACATTTTGTATTGTCTTCACTTTGCAGTAACTTTGCAGTCGATTTTTGAAACATCTAATAAAAACAATATCAAATGCTTACACTAAAACTCATCACGGAGGATAAGGAAAGGGTCATCAAAGGCTTAGAGAAAAAACACTTCAATGGTGCAAGAGAGGCCATTGAGAATGTTTTAGCGACTGATAAACGCCGCCGGGAAGCGCAACAGCAATTAGACAAGACGAAACAAGAAGCGAAGCAATTAGCCTCGCAGATCGGCGCCTTGATGAAGCAGGGCAAACGCGAAGAGGCCGATGAGGTGAAAAAACAAGTGGCCGAACTGAAACAAGCCGACAAGAACTTGCAAGAAGCCATGGACACCGCCAAGAACGAGATGGACGCATTGCTGTGCACCATCCCCAACATCCCATACGATGAAGTGCCTGAGGGCTCTTGCGCGGAAGACAACCATGTGGTGAAAAGCAACTTGAAAGAATGTGTGGAAGGCGATACCGTGGGCAACTGGACTGCCAACCCCGAAGTGGCCGAAGCCAAATTGCCCCACTGGGAACTGGCCAAGAAATATAACCTCATCGACTTTGACCTGGGCGTGAAAATCACAGGAGCCGGTTTCCCTGTCTATGTGGGCAAAGGAGCCCGTTTGCAGCGAGCCTTGATCAACTTCTTCCTCGATGAGGCCCGCAACAGCGGCTACACAGAGATTATGCCTCCGACCGTGGTCAATGCCGACAGCGGCTATGGCACGGGACAGTTGCCTGACAAAGAGGGCCAGATGTATCATTGCGAGATCGATGACCTCTATCTGATACCGACGGCAGAGGTGCCGGTAACCAACATCTACCGTGATGTGATTCTCGATGAGAAAGACCTGCCTGTCAAGAACTGCGCCTACACGCAATGCTTCCGCCGCGAGGCCGGTTCGTATGGTAAAGACGTGCGCGGTTTGAACCGCTTGCATGAGTTCTCAAAGATAGAAATCGTACGCATAGACAAGCCCGAGCATTCAAAAGAGAGCCATCGAGAGATGTTGGAACATGTGGAAGGACTGCTCAAAAAGCTCGAGCTCCCCTACCGCATTCTGCTGCTCTGTGGTGGTGATCAGAGTTTCACCAGTGCCATCTGCTACGATTTCGAAGTGTATTCCGAGGCTCAGAAACGTTGGCTGGAAGTGTCATCGGTGAGCAATTTCGACACCTATCAAGCCAACCGACTGAAATGCCGCTACCGCCATACAGACGATAAGAAGATAGAACTCTGCCATACGCTCAACGGCTCTGCTTTGGCTCTGCCGCGCATCGTGGCCGCCATTTTAGAGAACAACCAGACAGCGGATGGCATCCGTGTTCCGAAGTGCCTGATTCCCTATTGTGGCTTTGACATGATTGATTAAGAGCGGATAAAACAAACCCATCACCATTATGAACAAGATAGTAAAAAAAGAACAATTTTCCGAGAAAGTATTCCTCTTTGAAGTAGAGGCGCCCTTGATTGCACAAAGTCGCAAGGCTGGCAATTTCGTGATTGTACGCGTGGGCAAGAAAGGCGAGCGTATGCCTCTCACCATAGCTGATGCCGACACGAAGCGTGGAACAATCACATTGGTGGTGCAAAAAGTGGGACTCTCTTCTACTAAATTATGCGAGTTGAATGAAGGCGACTATATCACTGATGTGGTAGGCCCTCTGGGAAATCCGACACACATAGAGAAATTCGGCACGGTGGTATGTGCCGGTGGCGGTGTAGGCGTAGCTCCCATGCTGCCCATCATCAAAGCATTGAAAGCAGCCGGCAACCGTGTGCTGTCTGTCTTGGCTGGACGCAGCAAAGATTTAATTATCTTAGAGGACGAGGTGCGTGCCAATTCCGACGAGGTGATTATCATGACCGATGATGGCAGTTATGGCGAGAAAGGTGTAGTGACCGTGGGTATCGAAAAGTTCATCCAGCAGGAACAGGTTGACAAGGTTTTTGCCATTGGTCCGGCCATTATGATGAAATTTTGCTGTCTGCTGACCCAGAAATATCAGATCCCCACCGATGTGTCGCTCAACACCATCATGGTGGATGGTACTGGCATGTGCGGCGCTTGCCGGTTGACGATCGGCGGCAAGACGAAGTTCGTATGTATCGACGGACCCGAATTTGACGGTGCGCTGGTCGATTGGGACGAGATGTTCAAACGTATGGGTACGTTTAAGAAAGCCGAATTGGAAGAAATGGAGCATTTCTCCGAACATGTGGAAGCCGACAATGCCCAAGAGGCTTCAGCAGAAAAAACTGCTACTGATGACGCATCTCAGAACAACGACCCATTAGAGGTGTTGACCGACCGTAATGCGGAATGGAGACAGACACTGCGTAAGAGCATGAAGCCCAAGGAGCGCACGGCCATCGAACGCGTGGTGATGCCGGAATTAGATGCAGAATATCGTGCCACCACCCGTTTGGAGGAAGTGCAGACGGGTCTGACCCGCGAGATGGCCATGACCGAAGCCAAGCGTTGTCTGGACTGTGCCAAACCCACTTGCGTGGAGGGTTGCCCGGTGAATATCAATATCCCGTCGTTCATCAAGAACATCGAGCGCGGAGAGTTTCTCGCTGCCGCTCGCGTGCTGAAGAGCACCTCGTCACTGCCCGCTGTTTGCGGCCGTGTGTGTCCTCAAGAGAAACAATGTGAGAGCCGTTGCATCCATCTGAAGATGAACGAGAAACCCGTAGCCATCGGTTATCTGGAGCGCTTCGCTGCCGATTACGAGCGTGAGAGCGGCCAAGTGGCACTGCCCGAGATTGCCCCGGCCAATGGCATGAAGATAGCCGTGGTGGGCAGTGGTCCTGCAGGACTGAGTTTTGCTGGCGACATGGCCAAATATGGTTACGATGTCTATGTGTTTGAGGCTCTGCATGAGATTGGCGGCGTGCTCAAATACGGCATACCCGAATTCCGCCTGCCCAATCATATCGTGGATGTGGAAATAGAGAACCTGCGCAAGATGGGCGTACACTTCCAGACCGACTGCATCGTGGGAAAGACCATCAGCATAGAACAGTTGGAAGCCAACGGATTCAAAGGCATCTTTGTGGCCAGCGGTGCCGGACTGCCCAACTTCATGAACATTCCCGGCGAGAATCTCATCAATATCATGTCGTCTAACGAATACCTGACCCGCGTGAACTTGATGGACGCAGCCAACCCGACCACAGATACCCCCATCAATCTGGGTAAGAACGTGTTGGTTGTGGGTGGCGGCAATACGGCCATGGACTCATGCCGCACTGCTAAGCGCCTTGGCGCCAATGTGACACTCGTCTATCGCAGGAGCGAGGCCGAGATGCCTGCCCGACTGGAGGAAGTAAAACATGCCAAGGAAGAGGGTATCCAATTCCTGACACTGCACAACCCGCTCGAATACAAGGGCGACGAAAAAGGTGCCGTATGCCAGGCTGTGCTGCAAGTGATGGAACTGGGCGAGCCCGACGCCAGTGGTCGCCGCAGTCCGGTGCCTGTAGAAGGCAAGACCGTGACCATCGATGTGGATCAGGTGGTAGTGGCTGTAGGCGTATCTCCCAACCCGCTGGTGCCGAAGTCAGTAGAAGGTCTGGAACTGGGCCGCAAGAATACGATTGCCGTGAACGACGGCATGCAGTCGTCGCGTCCCGACCTCTATGCTGGAGGTGATATCGTGCGCGGCGGAGCCACCGTCATTCTGGCCATGGGCGACGGTCGCCGTGCCGCCGAGAACATGCACAAGCAATTGTCAATGTAATTATTAAAATGAACGGATTATATACTATCATCTTGCTCTTGCTGAGCAATGTCTTCATGACACTGGCTTGGTACGGGCATTTGAGACTGCAACAGTCAGGGGTCAGCAGCAACTGGCCCCTGATTGGCGTTATCGCCTTCTCATGGGGTATCGCCTTTTTTGAATACTGCTGTCAGGTGCCAGCCAACCGCATGGGATTTGAAGGCAACGGCGGTCCTTTTAATTTGGTTCAGCTGAAGGTGATACAGGAATGTATCAGTCTGGGCGTGTTTGTGGTCATCGCCAACATACTGTTTCAGGGGCAGCACCTGCACTGGAACCATATTCTGGCCTTTTTGTTGATTATCTGTGCCGTTTATCTGGTGTTCATGAAGTAAGCGCAGAAGAGAAGGAGGACGTCATGAATGATCCGTATCGCCGCATCGTGAACCGCTATAAGAAAGCGCTTTCGCACTATCAATTGATAGAAGACAACGACAAAATATTAGTGGCCGTGTCTGGCGGAAAAGACTCACTCCTGCTGTTGGAACTGCTCGGAGGCACCATGCGCATTCATCGTCCGAAGATTGTGGTCGAGGCGCTGCATGTGAGAATGGACAATATCGCATACGAGAGCGACACCAGTTACTTACAACGGTTTGCCGAAGAATGCGGCGTGCCGTTCCATGTGGTCACCACTTCGTTCGACCCCACTACCGACCGCAGAAAAACACCTTGCTTTTTATGCAGCTGGAACCGCAGAAAGCAGTTGTTTAACTATGCGCAAGAGCATGGATTCAACAAAATTGCCCTTGGACACCATCAAGACGACATCATCCACACGGCTTTAATGAACATGACATTTCAAGGGCAGTTCTCGTCCATGCGACCCAGTTTGAAGATGGACAAAATGCCCCTAACACTCATCCGCCCTTTGTGTCTGGTGATAGAAGAGGATGTACGCGCATACGCCCGCCAGCGTGGCTATATCAAGCAAACCAAACTCTGCCCCTACGACAAAGACACCCGTCGCACAATGATACGCGAGTGGTTTGAGGCTCTGGAGAAGAATGCTCCGGAGGCCCGTTATTCTATCCTCCATGCGCTTGGTTTTCAAGACAGTGCATCAGAACGACACGGTGAATGAACCGCCAAGTATGAATGTGTGTCGGTTTTTCTTAAGACTCTGTTCCTCAGTCATTCCCAAGTCGATTCCATCAAAATTTTGTTCTCTAACATCAAAAGCATCATATAGAAATTCGACAGGATTGTATGTCATGGTGTAGGTCTTGCGCGTATAGTCATAATCCAGGAAGAGCCTCCATGCATAATTCTCTTTATATTGATAAGTCAGCGACAAACCTGTTCCGAACTTCATGGTATTATTTCCACCAACGGTAAAATAATCGTATTCAGATGTATAGGTGCCCGGGACTAACATCACGCTCTCCATAGGGTCATCACTGACATAATCAAATCTTCTGTTACCGCCGGTTAAGGTAGCGTTTAAGTCCACCTCCTGCATGATACTACGACCGACGAGCAACTTAGAACCCAATGCGAACCGGTTCGACAGCGGAAGATTAAAATATACACCAAGGTCGGCTGCGAACTCTGTCAAATGGTCGCTCTTAATGGTGAATTCAACATCTTCAACGAGCGGATGACTATAACCTGGCTCTCCGGGCACCCCCTCACCGTCAATGAACCGTCGTACGGTGGGATCATTAATCTCCTCATCATCACCATAAAGTCCAGCAATCAAATCTTCCCAAGCAAATGCCTCAATGCCACTCCACCCCTTGATAGGCGAGCTGTTCACACGGAGGCGTCCGCCCAAGCCTATGTATTTATTGAAGAAATAGGCACCCTCTACGGCAACGCTGGTGGATGCACCAAACTTCAAATTGAGATCTTTAGTTTTTCCATCCTCGTCAAACTGTTCCAAGTCAAGATTCTGCAAGTCAAAGTCTAAGTACTTACTGCCGAAACCAATACCCATCGACACGGAGAAGAAAGACGGATTCTCGATAATACTCTTTTCGCCGCTGATGTCGCCACGCAATAAACCGCGCCCTTTGAAAATCAAATCGCTTAGGGCGTATGCCAATTCTCCGGACATAATACCGATGCCTGCACCGCTAAGCACGTCGCTCACCCAGTGGCGGTTATTAAGCACACGCATCACTCCGGTGGCTGTAGCCACACCATAACCGGCAACAGAATACCACGGCGAGCGCGTCATGCCGTATTCCTTGTGCAAGATGGTGGCACCCACAAAGGCGGTAGCAGTATGGCCCGACGGCCACGAGTTGGCTGTTGAGCCGTCCGGTCGCATTTCCTTAGCCGTATATTTGATGCTGTTGACCATGGCTGCCATAATACCGTATGACATGGCCGCCGAGGCCAGATAGCGCCCCCAGTCTGAGCGTCCCTCCACACCGGCGATTTTAAGACCCGTAGTCACCACCGGTCCGAAAAACTGAGTATAGTCGTCGATGCCAGTCTTAAAATCAGTCAGCAGCGTGTGCTTATTATCTTTCATATTCTGTCGAAACGCCTTTTTCTCGCTCTTGGCAATCCAGCCAGCCAAGAAAAGAGGAACACCGACAAAAGTCAAATCATCCATCACCTTATACGGAGGCACACCTTCATTCGTACGCATCCATGTCAACCTGTATTTATTGACATCCAAATTGCTCTTAGGTGCGCGATAAGTCCACAAGGCAGGATACATCGACATGGTGTCGGCAGAGATGGGTGTTTCTGCTACGGGTGTTGTGGCCTGATCTTGCAGTCCTAAGCTTGGCATAGACACCTTCAACGATCCAAAGGCCGGTATGGTATGCTGATACGGCAGATATGCACGATTGTCTGTCATCGCATGAATGGTGATACCAAAACAGAGAAACAGAATGACAATAAACGATTTCAATAAGACTGGTTTCATATTAGAATATTTATTTTTAGTTTACAAAATTACATTTATTGAGTAGAAACTTCATCAAATCCTAAAATTATTTAACACATTTTAAAGGTGCCAGCCAAAAGGTTAATGCGTCCAAAAGGTTAATATCGGTTAAATTATGTCGAGATGACAAATTATTATTTATCTTTGTAACCTCAACCTAAACAACACGACTATGAAGAAAAAATATTTTCCAGAATCAGAACTGATCATCAATCCCGATGGCAGCATATTCCATTTGCATCTGAAGCCAGAGCACTTGGCAGACAATGTGATACTCGTAGGCGACCCTGGGCGTGTGCCCACAGTGGCAGCACATTTTGAGACAAAGGAATGCGATGTGCAGAGCCGTGAGTTCCGAGGCATTACCGGCACTTACAAGGGCAAGCGAATCACCGTGCAAAGCACAGGCATTGGTTGCGACAACATCGACATCGTGCTCAACGAACTGGATGCCCTGGCCAATATCGACTTCAACACGCGCACAGAGAAAGATACACTTCGCAGCCTGAACATCGTACGTATAGGAACCTGTGGCGGCTTGCAGCCCAACACTCCCGTGGGCACATTCATCGCATCTGTGAAGAGTATCGGTTTCGATGGTCTG
The DNA here is from genome assembly GCA_947165505.1 of uncultured Prevotellaceae bacterium. Lineage (GTDB taxonomy): Bacteria > Bacteroidota > Bacteroidia > Bacteroidales > Bacteroidaceae > Prevotella. Next base: position 85,259 of record CAMVAT010000012.1, read on the forward strand.
CTCAACTACTATGCCGGGCGCGATGAGGTCTGCGACCTGGAGTTTGAGCGTGCTTTTACAGAGCACATGCAGTGGAATCCACAAAAAGGAGCCCCCTATGTGGCCGATGCCAATGCTGAGTTGATTGACCGCATCGCACAAGACGACATGGTTCGCGGCGTGACCATCGCCTGCGGTGGATTCTTCGGACCTCAAGGCCGTGAGTTACGGTTGGGACTGTCCGACCCGAAGCAAAATGAAAAGGTCGAGTCGTTTGAATATAAAGGTCTGCGCATCACCAATTTCGAGATGGAGAGTAGTGCCATTGCGGGCTTATCACTGTTGATGGGACATAAGGCCATGACCTGCTGCATGGTCATCGCCAACAGACTGGCTAAAGAAGCCAATGCCAGCTATAAGAACACCATCGACACACTCATCCAGAAAGTGCTCGACCGTATCTAATCAGGATTACATAAAACGATGAAAACGTCATTTGAAAGTGACTATAACAACGGAGCACACCCCACGGTGCTCCGTCGTCTTATAGAGACCAACGACAGCCAAAGCGCCTCGTATGGCTACGACGAATGGAGCGAGCAGGCACGTGAGAAGATACGTGAGGCCTGCCAGTGCCGCGAAGCCGACATCTATTTCCTAACCGGGGGCACCCAAGCCAATGCCGTGGTTATTGATGCCATGCTTCCCTCGTATGGAGCAGTAGTAGCAGTGGCAACGGCACATATCAGCGTCCATGAGTCGGGTGCCGTCGAGGCCAACGGCCATAAGGTCATCACCCTGCCCTCTCACGACGGTAAGATGCATGCCCTGGAACTGGAAGACTACCTGAAACGTTTCTATGCCGACCCCACATGGGAGCACATGGCAGTACCGGGCATGGTGTATATCACATTTCCCACAGAGTTGGGCACAGTCTATCAGGCATCAGAGATAAAAGCCATCTATGATGTGGCCCGGCAATACCGTTTGCCGTTGTTCATCGACGGAGCCCGCTTAGGCTACGGCCTCATGTCAGACGCATGCGACTTCGACCTGCCCTGGCTGGCCAGCCACTGCGATGTATTCTATATCGGCGGAACGAAGGTCGGCGCCCTCTGCGGCGAGGCAGTGGTGTTCCCCGGTAAGGCACCTAACGGATTCTTCACCATGGTGAAGCGTCATGGCGCCCTGTTGGCGAAAAGCCGTGTGGCCGGCGTTCAGTTTGACGCGCTGTTCACAGACGGCCTCTATTTCTCTATTTCCCGGCATGCTATCGACATGGCACAGCGCCTACGCCACCTGTTTGAGGACGCAGGCATACCACTCAAGGACTCTCCCACCAACCAGCAGTTTGCCGTACTGACCAACCGTGAGAAAGAATTGCTGATGCAACATGTTCTTTTCGAGACATGGGAGCCAATCGACGCCGACCACACCCTGTGCCGTTTTGTAACGAGTTGGGCTACCACCGAAGCAGACATTCAGCAGTTGGCCCACGCACTACACACCATTCATTCATGACAAGCAATTATCCACAGCCAGACACCATCTGTGCACCAGCCACAGCCCCCGGCGGTGCACTTGGCATCATTCGCATATCAGGTCCTGACGCCCTGAATGCCGTTTCTGCCATTTCATCTTCACAGTTGAGCCAAGCCCCCGGACGGACCATTCATTACACCCATATCATCGACTCCGAAGCGTCGGTCATCGATGAAGTGATGGTGAGTATCTTCCGTGCGCCACAATCATATACAGGAGAAGATGCGGCAGAGATATCGTGCCACGGGTCTCGCTATATCATGAACAAGATTTTAGGGCTGTTGGTTGAAAACGGTTGCAGGATGGCGCATCCGGGAGAATTCACCCAACGTGCTTACCTCAATGGCAAAATGGACCTGAGCCAAGCCGAGGCAGTGGCCGACCTGATTGCCTCGACCAACAAGGCCACCCATGATGTGGCGCTTGCACAACTGCGCGGCCATTTCTCGTCTGAACTGTCGCGTTTGCGTGACCAACTGCTCCGGCTGACATCACTCTTAGAATTGGAACTCGACTTCTCCGACCATGAAGATCTGGAGTTTGCCGATCGCGAGGAATTGTCGCAACTGGCGTTGCACATAGATGCACGCATCATGCAATTGGCTCATAGCTTTGAGACGGGGCAGGCACTCAAGCAGGGCATACCCGTAGCCATCGTAGGCAAGACCAATGTGGGCAAGAGTACGTTGCTCAACCGCCTGCTGCGCGACGACCGTGCCATCGTCAGCGACATACACGGCACCACGCGCGACACCATCGAAGACACCATCGACATCGAGGGCGTGACATTCCGTTTCATCGACACGGCAGGTCTTCGTCAGACCGACGACACCATTGAACAGATAGGCATCTCTCGCACGTATCAAGCCATAGAGAAAGCCCGTATTGTGGTGTGGCTGATAGATTCTATTCCGTCAGATACCGAGTGGACTGACATGCGCGACCGTTGTAGCGGTAAGTCGCTCATCGTCGTAGAAAACAAAATAGACAAAAGTCATACCCCCTTAGCGTTAGCGCTCCCATCCGTCCGCATATCTGCCAAGAAAGGCGAAGGTATAGACACATTGGAAGCCGCCATCTATTCTGCGGCCGACCTCCCCACCCTATCCGACGGCGACATCATCGTAACCAATGCCCGTCATTATGAAGCCTTACAGCATGCCCATGACAATCTGCAACGTGTCATCGACGGCTTAGATATGCAATTAAGCGGCGATCTCTTAGCCGAGGACCTGCGCCTCACCCTCGATTCCCTCGCCGACATTACAGGCGGCCAGATCACCCCCCAAGAGACTCTTAACAATATATTCAGTCATTTTTGCGTCGGAAAGTAGATTCTGCGTGGGAAA
>CAMVAT010000013.1 GCA_947165505.1 uncultured Prevotellaceae bacterium
AGAGCCACGTAAACATTTACGTAAATAATTATTACCCACGGCATTGCAGAGTCAACCTTTCATGTTAACTTTGCAACGAATATTCACTTAGAGGTGAGAGGTATGAGGTGAGAGGTAAGAGATATGCTCCGGGGCAAGGGGCAGGGTGCAAGGGGCAGGAGATATGCTACGTGCACAAAACCGTGGAAGAACACTCAACACTGTACACTCAACACTAAACATTAAAATCGAACAAACTTAAAAACTAATAATAATTACACTTATGAAGAAAATCTTACTGATTGCATTGCTTGCGGCCTGGTCGGCATACGGCTGGAGCCAGATGTCGCAGGTGGTCAGCATCGACGGCACACCCAACGGGAAGTTCGTCACACGCATGACCTTCGATGGCGACAATGTCGCCCTGAGCTACGGCAACGGAGGGAGCGAGACCCTCGACGCCGGCACTTTGAACATCGACTGCTCGTACGCAGTCACCCTGTCGCAGTCCGATTCTGACGGTAATACCGACAGGTTGGCTATCTACGGCGGCCGCGTGCTCGACGTGACCGTCAACCGCACCGTGAAGAGCACCTTCTGGGCACCCCTGTGCCTGCCCTTCTCGATGACCGAGGCACAGATAGCCGAAGCCTTCGGCGAGGGCGCACGTGTCACCCGTCTTGACCAGGCCACTGCCACCAATATCAATTTCTCGCGCGTGAGCAGCATCACCGCCGGCGAGCCCTATCTGGTGCGACTGCCCGAGGGAGCCACCGACGTCACCTCGTTCACGGCCAGCCAGGTAGCCCTCAACAACCTCGCCACGGGAGCCACCATCAGCGGCGAGGCCTATGCCATGACCGGCACCATCCCCACCGCCACCCTGACCGGCGACGGCTACTACTACTTCACCACCGCCAACACCATGCGCCCGCTCATCTCCGGCAACAACATCCTGCCCCTGCGCGGCTACATGCAGGCCCTCGACGGCACCGCCGGAGCCAACGACCTGCTCTTCTCTGTCGATGACAAGGTGACAGGCATCGCCCACATCGGCGCCGACGGCATCGAGGTGAGCGAAGGCAATATCTACAACGTGAACGGCCAGCGCGTAGGCACCCGCCAGGGCAGTCTGCACAAAGGCGTATATATCATCAACGGCAAAAAAGTAGTCATCAAATGAAGCGCAACAACACCCTCTATATCGCCCCCGCCGTCAAGGTGACGGCCGTGGCCACCGAGCCCCTGCTCGACGTGTCAATCAACTCCGACGGCGAACCCATCGGCCAGGACCCCACCCCCGGCAGCGGCGACGACCAAGCCGCCAATCGCGGACTCTTCGACGGGCAGTTGCCCCGTCACAACAAAGTCTGGGAATAAGCCACCACAGCTATGAACCGTAAAACCAAGAAAAGAAAGATGAAACAGCATATCATAAAAGCATTCCTCGTGCTGGCGGCCCTCTTCAGTTATCATGCCGCCCAGGCCGACAATGTCATCTTCAGCACCGACTTCACCGGCAGCGACTGGACAGGCCAGGAGATCACCGCCGGCAGCACCATCAACGGCATCTACTTCAATGCCGCCACCTTCGCCGTGAGCAGCACCGGCCTCGAAATGAACACCGGTAATGCCAACAGCACCCGCTTCTTCGCCATCCGCCTGTCGGGCGTCAACGGCCGCGTGGATGTTTCGGTAGGCAACGGCAACGCCCGCGCCCGCATCTGCTACGCCTTCAGCGAGGGCACCGAGATCAGCAGCAACGGAGGCGGCATCTCGTCGAGCAACACCCCCTCACAAGCCAGCACCGCCGGCGAGCCCACCACCTTCTCTTATACGATGAGCGGCTCGGGCACCGACCTGGTGATGTATCTGGGCCGTCAGGGCAGCAGCTACACCAATATCACCGACATCACCGTGACCACCCCCGATGCCTCGGGCGGCACGAAGACCGCCGTGTCGCTGGCGTTCGACAGTCCCACCACCTTCGTCACCGTGGGCAACACCGTCACCAACACCGCCACCACCACCCCGTCGGGAATCACGGGCGTGACCTACACCAGCAACAACACCAAAGTGGCCACCGTGGGCTACTCCACCGGCGTGGTGACGGGTGTGGCTGAGGGCACCGCCACCATCACCGCCGCCTACGCAGGCGACGACACCCACTATGCCGCCACGTCGGTGACCTATCAGATCACCGTCATGGCGCAGCAAGACAAGGAAGACGTGTCGCTCTATTTCGACGACGAGCTGACCACGACCGTGGCGGTGGGCGCGAGCGTCACCAATGCCGCCGTGTGCACCCCGAGCGTCAGTCCGCTCACCTACAGCAGCAGCAATGAGAGTGTAGCCACCGTCGATGCCAACGGTCGCGTCACGGGCGTGGCCGAGGGCAGCACCACCATCACCGTCGCCTTCGCCGGCAACGACCTCTACAATGCCGCCACCGACAGCTATACGCTCACCGTGACGGCCGCCACCGAGCCCGCCACGCTCACCGCCGTGAGCAACTATACCTTCACGTTCAATGGCTGGGAGAGCGCCACGCTCACCAAGAACGTCATTAACGACAATCTCGAGGTAGCCGCCTCGTCGGCCAAGACCGTGCAGATCAAGGCCCAGACCGGTACCGCCGACAATATCGCCTTCACCAAGGCCGCCAGCATGGGCGGTGCCGGCAGCAGCGAGGGCCGCTACGTGCACATCAAGGTAGAGGCCGGCACCAAGGTCACCGCATACGGCACCACGGGTAAGAACGGCACCGAGCGCACGCTCAACATCGCCACGGGCACCCTCGACAACGTGGTAGCCACCATCCTGTCGAGCAGCACCTCGACCATCGCCTCGGGCAGCATCGAGTGCGACGAGGCCACCGACGTCTATGTCTATAGCGCCGGCAGCGGCATGACCATCTACGGCATCAAGGTAGAGACCACCGGCAGCCAGGGTGGCGGCGAGAGCGAGGAAGTGACCGTGACGCCCGCCACCGAGGGCACCGCCATCACCGACGAGATAGCCGGTGCCGTGGCACAAGACAATAACGCCAGTCAGTTGTGCGTGGAGACCATCGACGGCTCCATCTACTACTACAACACCGCCGACATCGCCGATGTGACACTCAACGAAGAGATGGGCATCGTGAATGTGCAGCTCAAGAATGGCAGCACCGACACCTACAACGGCACCGTGCGCAACCTGTCGGTAGCCAAGGCCGCCGAGCAGGAGCAGGGCGGCGAGGTGAGCGGCACGCTCACCATCACCGAGGCCAAGGGCTGGTACGAGTCGGCCTACGTCAAGTTCACCCCCGTGAGCGGCGCCACCTCGTACAACGTCTATGTCAAGGGCGGCCAGTACAGCAGCTACACGAAGATCGACGCCGAACTGGTGCGCAACTACGGCAGTTACGGCCGTGCCGATGTCGTGGGATTGAAAGCCGGCACCTACTCGATGAAGGTGGTGGCCGTGAGCGGCAGCACCGAGACACAGACCTACGGCGAGGCCACGGGTCTGAGCGTGCGCAACTACCAGCGCGACGGCTTCGCCCACAAAGACTTTAGCGGCGTGGGCGCCTACAACGACGACGGCACGCTGAAGTCGAACGCCAAGGTGTTCTACATCACCAGCGAGACAGCCAAGACCATCACCACCGACGTGGTGACCAGCAGCAAGGGCGCCGTGACCACCTGCACCGGTTGGCAGACCATCATCGACGCCTACCAGAAGGGTTACGACACCACCCCCATCGCCTTCCGCGTCATCGGCACCATCCGCCTGTCCGACCTCGACCATATCTCGAGCAGCGCCGAGGGCTTGCAGATCAAGGGCAACAAAGCTTACTCGCCGCTCAACTACACCGTTGAGGGCATCGGCGACGACGCCACCATCCACGGCTTCGGCCTGTTCATGCGCAACGCATCGAGCATCGAGCTGCGCAACCTGGGCGTGATGTGGTTCATGGACGACGGCATCTCTATCGACACCGACAACAGCCATGTGTGGATGCACAACATCGACATCTTCTACGGCCAGCCCGGCAGCGCCGCCGACCAAAAGAAGGGCGACGGCAGCATCGACATGAAAGGCGACTCGCAGTATATCACACTCGACCACGTGCACTTCTGGGACAGCGGCAAGATGTCGCTCTGCGGCATGAAGAGCGAGAGCGGTCCCAACTACATCACCTACCACCACAACTGGTTCGACCACAGCGACTCGCGCCATCCGCGTGTGCGCACCATGTCGGTACACGTGTGGAACAACTACTTCGACGGTGTATCGAAATACGGCGTGGGTGTGACCTTTGGAGCCAGTGCTTTCGTTGACCGCAACTACTTCCGCAACACCAAGAATCCGATGCTCAGTTCGCGCCAGGGCACCGATGCCAAGGGCGACGGCACCTTCTCGGGCGAGAACGGCGGTATCATCAAGTCGTATGGCAATGTGATGACGGGTGTGAGCACCTCTACCTATATCCCCCACACCAAGAGCAGCACCAGCTTCGACGCCTACGAGGCCACCTCGCTCAGCGAGACCGTTCCGGCCACGTACAAGGCCCTTGCAGGCGGCACCACGTACAACAACTTCGACACCAACGCGTCATTGATGTACAGCTACACCCCCGACCGTGCCTCTGACGTTCCCTCGGTGGTCACCGGCTACTGGGGAGCCGGCCGTTTGAACCACGGCGACTTCCAGTGGACGTTCAGCAACAGCTCCGAAGACGGCAACTTCGAGGTGATACAGTCGCTCCAGAGCGCCGTGCGCAGCTACACGCCCACACTGGTAGGAGGATTCTGATTTCTCTTCGACAACGGATTTCACGGATGATACGGATTGACGACCTGCTGATTATCAGCAAAACAAGAATCTGTATCATCCGTGAAATCTGTTAGTTAAGAGCACGAAACCGTAACAAATTAGAGGTGAGAGGTAAGAGGTGAGAGATTAGTTTGGGGGCAAGGGGCAGGGGGCAGGAGATATGCCACGAACCCTCAACCCTCAACCGTATAAGAACCCTCAACCCTCAACCCTAACCCCTCAACCCTAACCCTTCAACACATGAAAAAAGTTCTTCTTATCAACGGCAGTCCCCGCTCCAACGGCAACACCTTTGAGGCCCTGAGCGAGGTAGCCGCCACCCTCAACGCCGAGGGAATAGACACCGAGATCATCAGCATCGGCAAGAAAGCCGTACAGGGTTGCATCGCCTGTGGTATGTGCGGCCGCACCGGCAAGTGTACATTCAACGACGACCTGTATTACAAAGTATGGCATGCGGTCAAAGACGGCATCGATGGTCTGGTGGTCGGTTCGCCCGTCTATTACGGCGGTCCCAACGGTTCGCTGTGCGCCCTGCTCGACCGTGTGTTCTACACACTTGGGCATGAGCTGGAGTATAAGCCAGCCGCCAGCGTGGTGGTATGCCGCCGTGGCGGCGCGTCGGCGTCGTTCGACCGTCTGAACAAATACTTCACCATCATGAACATGCCTGTGGTCAGTTCGCAGTATTGGAACATGGCCTACGGCCAGACACCCGGTCAGGTGCGCCTCGACGAGGAGGGCATGCAGACAATGCGCACCTTGGGGCACAACATGGCATGGCTCATCCGCCGCCTCGACGTGTCGGCCTCAGGCCATCCCGACCGCGAGCAGCCCGTATGGACCAACTTTATACGGTGAAGATCATTCATCGCAATCATCATACCTATTCAGACAGCCACTTTTTACTGAAATATTTACACTTTTCACTGAATTGTTTTTGCAGTTTATAAGGGAAAGTGTATTTTTGCAGTGAAATTCCCGTTTTTGTATATGAAAAAACATTTATTTAACACCAATTGGCTGTTTTTATTGACAATCTTTTCGCTGCCCCTATACGGGCAGACATCAGGAAAGAAATGGACACTCCAAGAATGCGTCGATTATGCCCTCAACCACAATATACAATTAAAGAAGAGCACCATAGCCCAACAGATGGCAGAGGAGGATGTGCTGCAGTCGCGAGCAGCCCTGCTCCCCTCGCTCAGCGCCTCGACGACACAGAGCATGACCTACCGCCCATTTATCGCGTCGGGGCAGAGCACCGTGGCCAACGGCTACGTACAGAGCAGCATCGACAAGGTATATTACAACGGGAGCTATAGCGTGAATGCCAACTGGACGGTATGGAATGGCAACCGCAACAAGAACACCATCAAACAAAACGAGCTGTCGGCACAGATGGCCGTATTAGACTCAGCCATCACCGCCCGCAGCATCGAAGAGCAGATTACACGTCTGTATGTGCAGATACTCTTCACGAAAGAAACCATCGTCATCAACGAGCAGAGCCTTGCCACCAGTCGGCTGAACGAAGAGCGTGGCAAGACGATGGTAGAAGTAGGGCAGATGAGCAAGGCCGACCTGGCCCAGTTGACCGCCCAGCGCGCATCCGACGAGTATAACATCGTGGCGGCTGAGAGCAACGTGAAGAGCTATTTGTTTCAGTTGAAACAGTTGTTAGAGTTGACCGACGCATCTGATTTTGACATTGCCACCCCCTCGACAACCGATGCCCAGGCCTTAGAGCCCATCCCCGCGCTATCAGAAGTGTATCAACTGGCCCTGGCATCCCGTCCGGAGATACAGAATGCCCGCTTGGCGATAGAGAGCAGCGAACTGAGCATCGACATCGCCAAGGCCGGCAAGTTGCCGACGATAGGCGTGAGCGCCGGTGTAGGCACCAACACCACCTCGATGAGCGACCGCGCCTGGGGAAGCCAGTTGAAGACCAATTTCGATGCGAGTGTGGGAGCCACGCTGAGCATCCCCCTCTTCGACAACCGCCAGACGAAGACCGCGCTGAACAAGGCGCGCCTGCAACACGAGAGCAGCCTGCTCGACCTTCAGTCGAAAGAAAAAGAGTTGTATTCGACCATCGAAAGCTATTGGATAGATGCCGTGACCAATCAGAGTAAGTTTAAGGCAGCCCAGACAGCCACATCCAGCGAGCAGACCAGTTATGAACTGCTCAGCGAGCAATTCCGCTTAGGACTGAAAAACATCATCGAGCTGATGACAGGTAAGACGAATCTGGTGACAGCCCAGCAAAACGAGTTACAGAGCAAATATATGACCATCTATAACATCTATATGCTCAAGTATTATTCTGAGATTTGAGATTTGAGGTTTGAGATTTGAGGTTTTAATATCATTTTATCATAATAAGATGAAGAAAATAAGTAAGATTTGGGTGTTATTAGCCCTTGCCGCAGTGGCAGCGGTGGCCTTTTGGCTGCTGAGAGGCGGGAAGCAAGAAGAGAAGATAGAATTTGTGACCGCCAAGGTAGAAGAGGCCAATCTGCAAAACAGCGTGACGGCCACAGGCACGATAGAGCCCGTGACGTCGGTGACCGTAGGTACGCAGGTGTCGGGCATCGTGAGCAAGTTGTACGTAGATTACAACAGCGAAGTGAAGAAAGGGCAAGTCATCGCCGAACTGGACAAGACCAACCTGATGAGCGAGTTGAACACCGCCAAGGCCAACCTATCGAGCGTGCAGAGTGCGTTCGCCTATCAGCAGTCTAACTTCAACCGCTACCAGACCCTGTTCTCGAAAGGCCTCATCAGCGCCAACGACTTTGAAAGCGCGCGATTGAGCTATGAGCAGTCGAAAGAACAAGTAGCCACCGCCCAAGAGCAGGTGAAGCGCGCCCAGACCAATCTGGGTTATGCCACCATCACCTCGCCCATCGACGGCATCGTGTTGTCGAAATCGGTAGAAGAGGGTCAGACCGTAGCCGCCAGTTTCAGCACCCCCGAGTTGTTTAAGATAGCCAAGGACTTGACGAACATGCAGGTGGTGGCCAATGTGGATGAGGCCGACATTGGCAACGTGAAAGCCGGCGAGCGCGTGACCTTCACCGTTGACGCCTATCCCGACGACACCTTCGAGGGTCGTGTCACCCAGGTGCGCCAGGAAGCGACGACGACCAACAACGTGGTGACCTACGAAGTGGTGATCAACGCCCCCAACGGCAGTATGAAGTTGAAGCCCGGACTGACCGCCAGCGTCACCATCTATACCGCCGAGCGTGCGGGTGTGCTCTGCGTACCAAGCAAAGCCTTGCGGTTCACGCCGACACCCGAGACCGTAGGCGGCAAGAAGATAGAAGACATCCAGGGCAAAAACAAGGTGTGGGTGCTGGAGGGCAACACACTGAAAGCCCGCAGTGTGCAAATAGGCATGAGCGATGGTCTGCACACAGAGATCGTGAATGGCATCGCCAAAGGTGCCGACGTCATCACTGAAGTGAAAGTCATCACAGAAGAGGTAGAGGAAGAAGGTGAAAGCGAGCGAAGTCCCTTTGCCCCAGGACCTCCGGGAAGGAAGAAGAAAAATTAAAAAATTAAAGAATTAAAAAATTAAAGAATTAAAAAATTAAAAAATTAGATAATTAAAAAATTAGATAATTAAAAATTAAAATAATAAAAAATAAAAAGGTTTGGCAAGATTTTGTGTGGCATCCCCTTAAACATAGAATTGACACACGACCCCGGCCTCTCCCTCTCCTCCGGCCTTTGGCCACCTCCCCTCGGGCAGGGGAGGCCCCCCTCTCACTTAGAGGGGGAATAAGATTAGCTCTGAATCTGGAATTACCCACACTCACTTTTCTATAACCATTAAATCATTTAAAAGAGGAGTGATCTGGCAGAAAAATCAATGAGATGAACAGTGAAGACAAGAAAATAGTGATTGAGCTGCAGGATGTGAAGCGTGACTTCGTGGTAGGCGAAGAGACGGTTCATGCGCTGCGTGGTGTCAGTTTCAAGATTTACGAGGGTGAGTTCGTCACCATCATGGGAAAATCTGGATCGGGCAAGTCCACGTTGCTCAATCAGTTGGGCTGTCTGGACACGCCGAGCAGCGGCGAATATTTCCTTGACGGCGTGTCGGTGCGTAAGATGTCTAAATCGCAACGAGCGGTGCTGCGCAACCGCAAGATAGGTTTTATATTCCAGAACTACAACCTGCTGCCCAAGACGACCAGTGTGGAGAATGTGGAACTGCCGTTGATGTACAACAGCAACGTGTCGGCCAAGGAGCGACATGAGCGAGCCATCAGCGCCTTGCAGTCGGTAGGTTTGGGCGACCGTTTGTATCATAAGTCGAACCAGATGTCGGGTGGTCAGATGCAGCGTGTGGCCATAGCCCGCGCACTGGTGAACGACCCCGCCGTGATCTTAGCCGACGAAGCCACCGGCAACCTGGACACCCGCACCAGTTTTGAGATCCTGGTGCTGTTTCAGCGGTTGCATGCCGAGGGTCGCACCATCATCTTCGTGACGCACAACCCCGACATCGCCCATTACTCGAGCCGCAACATCATGTTGCGCGACGGCCGAGTGATCAGCGACGAGCAGAACAGTCACATCTTGAGTGCCGCCGAGGGTCTGGCCGCATTGCCAGTGAGCACGGATGAATGAACGAAGGGCCATGACAAATGCTGAATTGAAATAACAGACATGAACTATAGTAATCTTTTTAAGATAGCGATCCGGGCGATAGCGGCCAACAAGACGCGTTCGTTTCTGACGGCCCTGGGCATCATCATCGGCATTGCGTCGGTGATCACTATGCTGGCCATCGGCCAGGGCACGAAGCAAAGCATCCATTCGAGCATCTCGGAGATGGGTTCAAACATGATTATGATCAGCCCCGGAGCCGACATGCGTGGCGGTGTGCGTCAAGACGCCTCGTCGATGGAGACGCTGAAGTTGGAAGACTATGAGGCCATCAAGAACGAGTGCACATACGTGAAAGCCGTGAGTCCGACCGTGACGAGCGGCGGTCAGTTCATCTACGGCAACAACAACACGCCCTCGTCGCTCTATGGCGTAAACCAAGAGTATTTAGAGATACGGCAGTTGACCGTGAGCGAGGGTCAGATGTTTTCCGACACCGACATCAAGACGAGCGCCAAGGTATGCGTATTGGGTCAGACGGTAGTAGATAACCTGTTTCCGGACGGCAGCGACCCGATAGGCAAGGTGATCCGTTTCAACTCCATCCCGTTCCGTGTGGTGGGCGTATTGAAGAAGAAAGGCTACAACTCGATGGGCATGGACCAAGACGACTTGGTGTTGGCCCCCTACACCTCGGTGATGAAACGCATCCTGGCACAGACATACCTGGGCGGCATCCAATGTTCGGCCATCACCGAGGGTGCCACCGAGCAAGCCACGGCCCAGATCACAGAGATACTGCGCCGCAATCATAAGTTGCGCGAAGCGACAGAGACGGCCGAGGCCGACAGCGACGACTTCAACATCCGCTCGCAGGAAGAGTTGTCGAGCATGATGAATTCGACGATGAACATGCTGACCATCCTCCTGGCTTGCGTGGCCGGCATCTCGCTGATTGTAGGTGGCATCGGCATCATGAACATCATGTATGTGAGTGTGACCGAGCGTACGCGCGAGATTGGTTTGCGCATGAGCGTAGGAGCGCGTGGCGTAGATATCCTGAATCAATTTCTGATCGAGGCCATCATGCTGAGCGTGACGGGCGGCATCATCGGCGTGCTGTTTGGCGTGGGCGCCTCGTATGCCATCAAGACCTTCGCCCACTGGCCCATCTCCATACAGCCTTGGAGCATCGTGATGAGTTTTGCCGTTTGCACATTTACGGGTATCTTTTTCGGTTGGTATCCCGCCAAGAAAGCCGCCAAGCTCGACCCGATAGAAGCCATCCGGTATGAGTGAGGGGTGAGGTTTGAGGTTTGAGGGGTATGAATTGTGAATTCTGAATTGTGAATTAAAAATTGAATGATGAAGACCAATAACTGGCGATTGAATATATTGATGCAGGTAATCGTGTGGCTGGCCATTTTTTTGTCGCCCATGGTTTACCTTGGTATGGATCAGGCGCTGAGTGTGAGCACTTTTTTCCGCTGTCTGGCCCTGCCTGTATGTCTGTTTATCTCCTATTTTGCCAACTATCTGTATTTCGTGCCCCGATACCTGTTTCAGGGTCGCCAGCGCACCTACATTCTTCTCAATACAGCCATGGTCGTAGTGCTGACGTTGCTTGTGAGCGTGTGGGTGAAATGGTCGGGTAGTCCCTTCTCGTTTGCCCATTTGCTGCCTACCGCCGTGTCATACGAAGAGCAGAACACCGGCACGCATATCGTGCAAACGCTGCACGTCGTCTTCAACCTGTGTGTGAGCGTGGGCATCGCCACCCTGGTGCGCATGTCGCTACGCTGGGTTGACACGAAGCACTCGCATGCGGCAGCCGCGATGGCACAGCGCGAGGCGGAATTGGAAAACCTGCGTTACCAGGTGAACCCTCATTTCCTGTTGAACACGTTGAACAACATCTACGCCCTGACCGCCTTTGACCAGCGCCAAGCCCAGTCGGCCATCATGGAATTAAGCAAGATGCTGCAGCACATCCTCTATGAGCACGACCACTATCACATTGACATCAAGAAAGAAGCCTCATTTCTGCACAATTACGTCAACCTGATGAAACTCCGCCTGCCCTCAGACGTAGAGATCATCGAAGACATCGACGTCCCCTCGTCGCAAACCGTGCACATCGCCCCGATGCTTCTGATCTCGCTGGTTGAGAACGCCTTCAAGCATGGCATCAGTCCCACGCAGAAGAGTTTCATCCACATCCACCTGCATGCAGACAATGAGCGCATCACGTGCGAGATTGTCAATTCCAACCACCCCAAGACAGCCAGCGACAAGAGCGGCAGCGGCATCGGCCTGCAGCAGGTTCAGCGTCGTTTAGACTTGCTCTACCCCGGGCAGTATGTTTGGGAAAAAGGCCCCAATTCAGACCAAAGTATTTACTCATCAAAAATTACGCTTTATGACACTCAATTGCATGATTATTGACGACGAGCCATTGGCCGCCAATCTGTTAGGCAATTATGTGAGCCGCACTCCGTTTCTGCAGCTGGCAGGCATTTACAACAGTGCTGTAGCCGCCATCAAGTCGATTCGCGAGAACCGCATCGACTTGTTGTACTTAGACATACAAATGCCCGAGTTGAACGGCATTGAGTTTGCGAGTATCCTGCCCAAGGAGACAAAGATCGTGTTTACGACCGCGTTCAGCCAATATGCGCTCGACGGCTACAAGGTAGATGCGCTTGACTACTTGCTGAAGCCCATCGGTTATGACGACTTCCTCAAGTCGGCCAACAAAGCCTATTTATGGCACAGCGAGCACTCCAAGCAACAGATTTACACCCAAGACCGCTTCATCTTCATCAAGAGCGACTACAAACTGATTAAAGTGCAGTTTGACGACTTGTTGTTTGTGGAGGGTCTGAAAGACTATGTGAAAATCTATTTAGACAACGGCCAGCAGCCCATCATGACCCTGCTGAACATGAAAAAGCTGGAAGAGAGTCTGCCCCATCCTGAATTTATGCGCACCCACCGGTCGTATATCGTCCACATGCCCAAGGTGGAACAGATAGACCGTCTGCGCATCGTGTTCGGCGACTATTACATCCCCATCTCAGAGAGTTACAAAGAGAACGTGCAGCGCTATTTAGACATTCACACCGTCGGTTGACGCCCTGTGTCTGTCTGAGGGCTATCGCTTGCTCCGTTTCACCATTGTATTGACCTTTCTGTTCCACTGATCAGCCGCCATCAGCTGCTGAATGGTGATTCTCATGCGATACTTCCATTGGTTGAAAGCATCGTATGGAGCATTGATGCGCTCATTCCACGGGTCTTTCTCTCTGAGTTCAGGATCGAAAGCGAGCCAGTCTTGCAGAGGTATGACACACAGCATCGAGGGCGAATAGAGATGTCTGGCCACCACCTCTTCAGCGAGCATGGGCGTCATGTGTTGCGGTGCCCTCCCCTGCTTTTGCATCATGGTAGCGAAGTACCGCTGTGTGCGCCCCGCATTCTCCTCCCACCACAGTCGCAGTGTGGGCATATCGTGCGTGGAAGTGGCGCACACGCTTCTGTAGGGATAAGCCTCGAGGTGCTCGAACTCCTCGCCAAACTGCTTGGGCATCGACTGCACTTGCAGCGGCAGGATGCGCATCTCGTCGAGTACCTGATCCACACACTTAGGCAGCAGTCCCAAGTCTTCGGCGCAAACCAGCATCTTCGTATTCATCAATACGCGTGCTATCCGCTCCCGTGCCACGCCGGCCCAGAAGTCGTTGTGCCGCTCGTAGAAATAATTATTATACAACCGCATGAACGCATCCTTTTCGTCAGCGTTCAACACCTCATACACCGGTTCGTTATAGACCATGAACCTGGGGTGATACATGCCCTGCATCTCTTCATCCTCTATGAAGAGCACATTAGCGATGATACGATAGAGGCCGTCGCGGATCCACAGGCTGTTCTCGTCGTTGCGTCCCTCGAACGCCGTTCTCACCTTCACCTGTGTATTCACTTCATCCTTGAGCGCATAGAGGCCGTATGGCATTTGCGTCATAAAATGCTCTTTAACATAAGAAGCATGAATTCCGAACACCCGTTGCAGCACACTGTCATTGACGAATGGTTTGGTGAACAGTTCTTTTCTGAAATGCAGTCCGAAACGTGCTATCTCCTCTTCACTGAGAGGCAGAGCGGGGTTGAAATGTCCCAGCGTGGCATGCACGGCGCTGAGCGGCAGCGTCCACACCCTGAAGAACGCTACGACATGGTCAACGCGAATGGCGTCGAAATACTGCTCCATGACCTCAAATCTGCGTTTGAACCAGTCGTAGAGCGAGAGGGCAAAGGGATGGTCATGAGTATTCTCCTCCCACCGATAGGTAGGGAATCCCCAGTTTTGTCCGTATGGCGTCATGCTGTCGGGCGGACAAGCCGTCTGCGCATCCATATGGAACAGTTCGGGATGCGTCCACGTCTCCACGCTGTCGCGATAGATGCCGATGGGCAAGTCGCCCTTGATGGTCACGCCCCGCTCATGTGCCAGTTGGCAAGCCCTTTTGAGTTGTCTGTGCAGATGAAACTGCGTGAAGACGATTTCGCCGTAAGCCTCCGTTTCTGTTTCGAGCAATTCAGCAATTTTCTTATCATCATACCGTGCATATTCATTCCAGTCGGCAAAGCGAGCCGTATGGAAGCGGTCGCGCAAGATACAGAAGGCCGCGTAAGGTTTGAGCCAGTCGGCGTTGCTGTCGCAGAACGCCTTGCACTCCTCCGAGCTGAGGCAATCGGCTCCGAATTCGAGGAAGGCATCATGAATGTAGCTCAACTTAACCCTGTGCACCGCCGGATAATCCTGTTGAGCCATCGCATTGAGTTCACGCCTCTGTTTGTTATACTGCGTCATCTTCGCCTCGTCGGCGAGTGCGCCCAGTTGGTCGAGGTCGATATAATGGGGGTGTAGCGCGAAGGCCGAGATGATGCTATAGGGATGCGAGTCGGTCCAGGCATGAGTGGTTGTGGTGTCCCATACCGGCAATATCTGTATGAGCCGCACTCCCACCATCTCAGCCCACTCAGTGATACGTGCGAGGTCGCCGAAATCGCCCACGCCGTAAGAGGATTCCGAGCGCAGGGAGAAAACCGGCACCGCCACCCCTGCCATTCGCCACAGCGGTTCCTTGACGCGCAGCATACCGCCGCAGAGCACGAGCGCCTGTCCGTCGGCCACCTCGTTGTCGGCCGTGGTTCTGTTGTCGCCCTCCTCCCAGCATTTGATTTGTCTGGTCTGCTCGTCGATCACCACAAACTTATACTCCACGGGCAGCCTGATGGCATCGACATTCACCGAGAGCATCCAGTCGTGGTCGCCCACGGGAGTCATTCTCAGGAATCGCGACGGATTCCAATCGCCGATAGCGGGATGGCTGCCGCAGATACCGATCGCCTCGCCCTGCTGCAGCTGTGGAGCCGACACGCGGAAGATGACTGACTTACGAAACATGGGCAGTTTCTGTGGCAGCACCGTTTGTTCGCGGTCTTGCCGGCCGACCACCCTATAGGCATAAGAATATAGGAAATCGTTGATAGGAATGTCTCTCCATGCGTCGGGGAAGATATAGTCGATAGAACTATCGACGGCGAAGAGCCTACGTACTTTGTTCCACTCCCTTCTGAGCACCTTGCCCTGCGCATCCTCCACCTGATACACATATTCGATGGCTGCCACGGGGTTCTGCCTGTTTTGCATCAGCGTCGTCTCGGCCATCCAAAATGAGCCGTCGTCGGTGAGCAGCGGCACATTCACCCGGCGTTCCCGTCCATCTTGGTTTTGATAAGTCAGGAGCACGTGCATACTCTGCCCCCATTCTGTATGATAGTGAATACTGAATCTTAATTTCATGTTTTGGCTAATAGTTTTTGCAAAATTACATCTTTTTTTCTTAAAACCGTCAAAATATGGAGAGAAACCTCAGAAATAAACCTCCACATTGAAAAAAAAGTCGTAATTTTGCGGCAAAATTTCAAACAGCCAGTCAGACAGGCTCATTTTACGGATCCCATCATGAAAAAAGAGAAAAAGACAAAGAAGCAGAGCAACGCCAAGAAGAAGATACTCAAGCGCTCCGCCATCGCCCTGTGCGCCCTGGCAGTAATCCTCGGTGCCAGCGCATGGTTTTTCCTGTTTTCATCCATGAACAGCACCGACAAGACCCAATATATCTATATAGACGGCGACGACACCATCGACTCTGTCTATACGAAAGTGTCGGCCGTGTCGAAAGGGCACTGCATGACCGGCTTCAAGCTCCTGGCCGGCAGCGGCAAGTATGCGTCGAACATACACAAGGGCCGCTATGCCATTGACGGCGACATCAGCGCCTATCGTTTGTACCAGAAATTGAAAGTAGGCGAGCAGACCCCGCTGAACGTGACAATACCCTCGGTGCGCACCCTTGACGTTCTGGCCGGTCGTGTGACGAGGAAACTGGAGTTGGACAGCGTGACACTTCTTCGCGCCCTGAGCGACCCCGCCATCTGTGCGAAATACGATACCGACACCGCCAATGTGATAGGCCTGTTTCTGCCCGAGACCTACAGCATGAACTGGGATGTGACCGCCGAGGAGCTGATTGAGCGCATGAAGAAAGAGAGCGACAAATACTGGACCGACGAGCGTAAGGCGCAAGCAAAGGCGCAAGGCCTGACCGCCGCCGAGGCAGTGACGCTTGCCAGCATCGTGGCCGAAGAGACCAACAACAAAGCCGAAAAGCCGACAGTGGCCGGGCTCTATCTGAACCGCCTGAAGATAGACATGCTGCTGCAAGCAGACCCGACCGTGAAATATGCGCTGAAGAACTTCGGTGCCAAACGCGTGCTCAACAGCATGCTGACGGTAGATAACCCCTACAACACCTATAAATACGTAGGTCTGCCTCCCGGTCCGATACGCAATCCCGAGCGCGTGAATATCGATGCGGTGCTCAATCCCGCACAACACGAGTATCTGTATATGTGCGCCAAGGAGACATTCGATGGCACCCACAACTTCGCCAAGACCATGGCCGAGCACCAAGCCAACGCCCGCCGATATACACAGGCACTGAACGAGAGAGGGATTAAGAAGTAAAAGACAGACTCTCCCCCGGCCCCTCTCTTGTAGAGAGGGGAGTAGATTGTCAAGAAATGGAGACACGTCAAAGACTTCTTTCAATTCAAGAACTTGAATAAGCAATAGAATAATAAAAAAGTAATAATAACATACAGTACTCATCATTTCATTCCCCCTCCCCTTTGAGAGGGACAGAGGGTGAGGCTTTAAGACTACAATTATGACAGAAGAAGTGAACACCAATGAAGAGAAGCGGAGTTTGAGCTTCGTAGAACAATTAGTGGAGAAAGACTTGGAAGAAGGTAAGAACGGAGGACGGATACAGACCCGTTTTCCGCCAGAGCCCAACGGTTATCTGCACATCGGACATGCCAAGGCGATCTGCATGGACTTCGGCATAGCCGAGAAATACCATGGTGTGTGCAACCTGCGCTTCGACGACACCAACCCGTCGAAAGAAAACAACGAATATGTGGAGAATATCCTCAACGATATCCAGTGGTTAGGTTTCCACTGGGGCAACGTCTATTACGCCTCGGATTATTTCGAGCAGCTGTGGGACTTCGCCGTTTGGATGATTAAGAAAGGCCGCGCCTACATCGACGAGCAGACCTCGGAGCAGATAGCCGAGCAGAAAGGCACGCCCACGGAGCCCGGCAAGCCCTCGCCCTACCGCGACCGTCCGATAGAAGAGAGCCTTCGCCTCTTCAACGCGATGAACACCCCCGAGGCGGTGGAAGGGTCGATGGTGCTTCGCGCCAAGCTCGACATGGCCAACCCCAACATGCACTTCCGCGATCCCATCATGTATCGCATCATCCACACCCCCCATCACCGCACCGGCACGAAATGGAACGCCTACCCCATGTACGACTTCGCCCACGGCCAGAGCGACTACTTCGAGGGTGTGACCCACTCTATCTGCACCTTGGAGTTTGTGCCCCACCGTCCGCTCTACGACCAGTTTATCGATTTCTTGCAGGAGAAGGAGGGGCAGACCGCCTACCGTCCGCGCCAGATAGAATTCAACCGTCTGAACCTGACCTACACCATGATGAGCAAGCGCAAACTGCTGGCCTTGGTGACGGAGAAGAAAGTGAACGGCTGGGACGACCCGCGCATGCCTACATTGAGCGGTATGCGGCGCCGCGGCTACTCGCCCGAGAGCATCCGCAAGTTTATCGACTCCATCGGCTACACCAAGTTCGACGCCCTCAACGACATGGCCCTGCTGGAGGCCGCCGTGCGCGAGGACCTGAACGCCCGCAGCCTGCGTGTGAGCGCCGTGCTGAACCCTGTGAAGCTGGTCATCACCAATTATCCCGACGGTCAGACCGAAGAGATGACCGCCGTGAACAACCCCGAGAACGAGGCCGACGGCACACATACCATCACCTTCTCGAAAAACCTGTGGATAGAACGCGATGACTTCATGGAAGACGCTCCGAAGAAATTCTTCCGCATGACCCCGGGCAAGGAAGTGCGCCTGAAAAACGCCTACATCGTGATGTGCACAGGCTGCAAGAAAGACGCCGAGGGCAACATAGAAGAGATATATGCCGAGTACGACCCAGAGAGCAAGAGCGGCAAGGAAGGCGCCAACCGCAAGGTGAAAGGCACCCTGCACTGGGTGTCGGCCGACCACTGCCGCGAGGCCGAGGTGCGTGTGTATGACCGGCTGTTCAACGTAGAGAACCCCTCTGCCGACGAGCGCGACTTCCGTGAGTTGCTCAACCCCGAGTCGCTGCAAGTGCTCGACCGCTGCTATGTGGAGGAATACGCCGCAGAGCGGAAGCCCGGCGAGTATCTGCAATTCCAGCGCATCGGCTACTTCATGGCCGACCTCGACTCCACGCCCGAGCACCCCGTCTTCAACAAGACCGTGGGTCTGAAAGACACGTGGGCCAAAATGAACAAATAACCCCCGATCGTGGAGAACTCCTATTTCGACAGCAAAGAGTTTAAGGAACTGCTCCGCCAATATGAGACGATGCGCCAGGGAGGAGTCTCCGCGTATCTCGACTCAGAGCAGCTGACCGACATCGCCGAGTATTACCACAGCCGTGGAATGCTCGACGAAGCCGTGTCGGCAGCCCAATATGCCATCGACATTTTCGCCGGTGCCACCGCCCCCTTGGTGTTCATGGCACGCAAGGCACTGACGCACGACAAAGACATCGCACAGGCCCAGGCGTATGCCGACCAGATAGACGACAAGAGCGACCTGGACTATTATTATATCCAAGCCGAGATCATGCTCAACCGCGGCGAGTATGAAGAAGCCGACCGCTATCTGCACGAGTGCTACGACACCTTGGACGACGATTTAGACCGCAGCGACTTCGTTCTCGACATAGCCACCCTCTATGCCGACTACGAGCGGATGGACGAGGCGCACGCATGGCTCAAGCAGTCGGACGAGACCGACAGCAACGACTATCAGGAAGCCTTAGGGCGCATCCTGCTGAGCAAAGGCGACTATGCCGAGAGTGAGCGTATCTTCACCCATCTGATAGACGAGAACCCCTTTTCGGCCTTCTATTGGAACCAGCTGTCGGCCTCGCAACTGATGCAGAACAACATCCAAGACGCCATCACCAGCAGTGAATACGCCATCGCCATCAACCCGAGCGACGAAGAGGCGCTGCTGAACAAAGCCAATGGTCTGCTGATGCTGTACAACTACCCCGAGGCGCTGAAGTATTACCGCCAATACACAGAGATGCACCCCGATGAGACCGTCGGCGAACTGTATCAGGGCATCTGCCTGTTTAATATGAATCAGTTTGAGGCGTCGATTGCCCATTTGCAAGCCGCCGAGCGCAACTATCAGGGTGAGAACGCCCAATATGCCTTGGAGATTTGTCAAGAGATGGCCTTTGCGCTGAGTCGCGTAGGCAGACTGGACGAAGCGCTGGGTTATGTGCAGAAGACCGAGGCATTAGACTGCAATCACGACGAGATGATGGTGCTGCGGGGACATCTGTATCTGGAGCACCAACGGATAGACGAGGCCCAGGCGTGCTTTCAGCGAGCCATCAACGACTCCGGCTCATCTCCCGACATCCTGCTGCGCATCGCCATCTCGATCTACGACAACGACTATATACAGTTGGCCTACAAGATTTTGCATTCACTGCTCGACACGGCCGGCGACGACAGGCACGACGGCTATTCTTATCTGGCAGCCTGCGCCCATGAGCTGGGCTACGAAGACGAATACCGCCGCTATCTGGAAAAAGCCGTCAAGGAGAACCCACTGGAAGCGCGTAATGTGCTGAGCGGCTACTTCCCCGAAGGCATGGAGCCCGAGGAATATTTGAGATTTGAGGTTTGAGGTTTGAGATTTGAGATTTGAGGTTTGAGGTTTGAGTTATCATTAAATAGACATAAATATTCACTATGAGTTGGATTACGTCCTTGATAGGACATTTGAATTACGGCACGGTGCTGCTGCTGATGCTGTTGGAGAGCACGGTCATCCCTGTGCCGTCTGAACTGGTCGTGTCGCCAGCCGCCTATCATGCCGCTGGCGGTCATCTGAATGTGTTTTTGGTGATTTTATTTGCCACCATCGGTGCCGACTTAGGTGCCAGCATCAACTATGTGGCAGGATATTACTTGGGCCGCCCCATCATCTATAAGTTTGCCAACAGCAAATGGGGCAAGATGTGCCTGCTGAACCAGGAAAAGGTAGAGAAGAGCGAGAAATACTTCAACGACCACGGCATGGTAGCCACTATCTCGGGCCGTTTGATACCGGGCATCCGCCACCTGATCTCCATCCCCGCCGGATTGGCGAAGATGAACTACTGGAAATTCCTGCTCTACACCACCATCGGTGCCGGTGTGTGGAATTGCATACTTGCCGCCCTGGGATGGTATCTACACTCTGTGGTGCCCGAGGATCAGTTGACCGAGAAGTTGGAGGAATACGGCGACTACATCAAGTGGGGCATTCTGGCCCTCGTGGGTGCCGTGATCGTGTTTTTCGTCATCAGGTGGTGGGTGAAGAAGAGGAAATAAAGCCCCCTCCCCAACCCACCCGAGGGGAGGGAGTAGATAGTGAGCGAAGATGAGTGAACAAGGAAAAAATAAATAATTTTTAGAGATGGCATTGGATATTAAGAAGATAAAAGAAGAGTTTATCGAACTGTTGCGCTCGACGAAGCGCGCCGGCATAGAAGACGTGATGAAAGACCTGGAGGAATGGGGATTTTACGAGGCACCCGCCTCTGCCGGTCATCATCTGAATGTGGCAGGCGGTCTGGTACAGCACTCGTTGAACACCTGCAAGGCCGCCCTGGCCGTGTATGAGGGCATGAAGACCTTAGAGCCCTATCTGGCCAATGAAGTGAAGCGCGAGAGTGTGATCATCGCCAGTCTGCTGCACGACGTATGCAAGACCGACATCTACAAGCCCACCGTGAAACGGCGTAAGAACCAGTTAGGGATATGGGAAGACTCCGAAGGCTATAAGGTGACGTACAAGAATTTCCCCATGGGTCATGGCGAGAAATCGGTCATCCTATTGCTATGCAGCGGCCTAGAACTGTTTGACGACGAGATGCTGGCCATCCGCTGGCACATGGGCGCCTGGGGTGTGAACATGAACAGTTATGAAGACCAGCGCAACTACGACACCGCGCGCATGCTCTACCCCTTGGTGGCCATCGTGCAGACCGCCGACGGTCTGGCCGCCAGCATCATGGAGCGCACTGGAGGAGAAATCGACGAGATGTGACAGTTTTGCACCCTTCCCTATGATATACAACAATCCTGCCTTTCGTACACCGAAGGCAGGATTGTTTGTTGAACGGCCAAACGTAAGACTATTTCTTATTTGACGACGAAATCGAGCGACTGGAGGTCTTCACCGCGTGAAGAGGTGCCAAATAAGATTTGGTAACGACCGGCGCGTGTAGATAGTTCGTCGATAGATGGGTCGTAGTATTCAAAGGCCTCGGCATCGAGCGTGATGACGGCTTTCTGCGTCTCGCCGGGTTGTAGCGATAACTTTTTGAAACCCTTCAACGCCTTGATAGGTGCCCCGGGGTCGTCAACAGCCTTGACATACACCTGAACGGTCTCCGTGCCTTGACGCGAGCCCGTGTTGGTGACAGGCACCGTGAGTGTCACCTGTCCGTCTTTCTTCATCGACTTCTTGGATAGTTTCCCCTTGCCCACTTGGAAGGTCGTGTATGACAACCCATAGCCGAAGGCATAGAGCGGCTGTCCGCGGAAGTAGCGGTAGGTGCGGTTGTCCATGCTATAGTCGAGGAAGTCGGGCAGGTCGTCGTTAGAGGCATAGAACGTGACGGGCAGTTTTCCACCGGGGTTGTAATCGCCGAAGAGCACATCGGCGAGTGCCTCCGCCCCACCCTGCCCCGGATACCAGGCTTGGATGAGCGCATCGTACTGATCCTCGACCGAGGCGAACGCCATGGCCGAGCCCGAGCAGTTGACGAGCACCACGGGGCGGCCCGTGGCGTGCATAGCACGGATGAGCCGCTGCTGCACCTGCGGCAGTTCGATGGTGCTCTTGTCGCCCCCTTCGCCCTCCATCTGCGGCGAAATGCCGCCGATGATGATGATGGCATCGGCCTGAGCCACCTCTTGTGCCAGCGATGAGAAATCGACGAGGTTGCGCTCGCAGATATCGCCTCTGAGCAACGCGAAGTGGCCACCACCGCGACAGTATTCAATACACAGGTTGTAGTCTTGCCCCTGGGTTACGGGGAAGGATTTATATGTAGGTTTGCGTTGGAATCCAAACGAAGGGCGCTCAGAGGCCTTATTCTCCTCCACCACCTCGCCATTCACCATGAGCAGGTAGCCGTTGTCAGAGGCCAGCGTATATTTCATCTCGCCGGTGAAGGCAGCATGATACGTGCCTGTGATGCGCAGCGAGAAGTTGTCGTTGTCAACGCCCTCAGCCACGCCCCATGCGCCGAAGGTGGTGAAGTCGATGGTGCTGTAAAAGCCCGTTTTGACGGGTTCGCCGCTCAACTCCTTATTATTATAGAATTCCACCTTGATGCCCTTGCCCTCATTGAAGTCTTGCAGGTGGTGCACGGTGGTATAGTCGTCATCGCGCTCGCACGCCTTCTGATAGATGACCTTGGCCTGCGGCACAGCTTGACGTATGCCTTGCAGCAGCGAGCGTGTATGCTCCTGGGTGGGCGTGCCGCCGTAGTTGCCATTGAGCAGTTCGGCATCATCAGCGTTGGGTCCCACCACCGCGATGGTCTTGATTTGTTTGGAGAGCGGCAGCAAGCCGTTGTTTTTCAGGAGCACCATCGACTCTTGTGCCGCCTTGACCGCCAGTCGGTCGTTGCTCTCGCTGCTGATGACCTCGGGTGCGAGGTCAGCCCATGGCAGCATGTCGGCAGGGTCGAACATACCGAGTTCGAAGCGTCCGAGCAGCGTACGGCGCAGGTGCTGGTCTAGCACCTCCTCGCTGACGAGCCCTTTCTCCAGTGCCTCTGTGAGCACCATGAACACCTTGCCGCACTCCAGGTCGGTGCCGTTGAGCACCGCATCGACCGAAGCCGACAGCGGGTCTTTGTGTGTCTCGTGCTGTCCCTTGGAATAGAAGTTATTGATGGCATCACAGTCGGTCACGACCAGTCCATCGTAGCCCCACTTGCGGCGCAGGATATCAATGAGCAGTCGGTCGCTCGAACAGCAGGGCTTGCCCTCGTAGCGGTTGTAGGCGCACATCACCTCTCTGACGTTGCCTTTTTTGACCAACGCCTTGAAAGCGGGCAGATACGTCTCCCAGAGGTCGCGCATCGAGACAGAGGCGTTATAGGTATGGCGCAGCGGTTCGGGTCCGCTATGCACGGCATAGTGTTTGGCACAAGCGTGCGTCTTGAAGTAATGCGGATCGTTGCCCTGCATGCCGAGCACCGTCTGCACACCGAGCACGGCATTGAGATAGGGGTCTTCGCCGCATGTCTCCTGTCCTCTGCCCCATCTGGGGTCGCGGAAGATGTTCACGTTAGGGCACCAGAACGTCAGTTCGGGGTTGCCGGGGTAATATACCGTGCCCATCGGCACATTAAACACACGGTGGTCGGAGCGGTTCCAGTTGGCCCGAGCCTCGTCGGAAACGGTGGAGAAGACATCATACACCAGCTGTTCGTTGAAGGCCGCCGCCATGCCGATAGGTTGCGGATAGACGGTATATCCGCCCTGTCTGACGCCATGGCATGCCTCGCTCCACCAGTTATAGGAGGGAATGCCGAGGCGGTCGATAGACACAGACTTATTCATCATCAGTCCCACCTTCTCTTCGGGTGTCAAGAGCGAGAGCAGGTTTTCCACCCGTTCGGCATAAGAGAGTTGCGTATTGAGATAGGGGTAGCCCTGTCCGGCCTGTGCGGTGCCCTCGCCCACCACCGCCTTGACGGATAGCGAAGCGAGCGTCTTGCCCTTCTCGTCGAGCAGTTCGACACTTCGGAACGACTTGCCAGCCGCCTGTTTCGGGTAAAATGCCACCATCACCTGGGCCGACCGTCCGGGTTGCACCTCCTCATCCGGGCAGAACGCCTTGACGCATTCGCAGGAGGGGACGGTTCGCGCGATGGCGACAGGTTGTTTCGACTTGTTCGTCATCGTGAACGTATGGCACACCGCCCCATTCGCGGCATCAATCGCTCCGAAGTCGTATTCGTAAGTATCAAACACCACGGGGCTGCTCTTTTGAGCGAAGGCAGCACACACGCCGACGGCGCAGAGAGCCAGAAGAAACCATTTTTTCATATTGCAATAATCCATTGATTGATGATGGTGCAAAGTTATGAAAAAAAGGAGAGTAAGATGCCACAGGGTGTTACAAAGACTTATCAAAAAGTATCAGGAATTTCAAGGAGGTCAAGATAAATCAAAGATCTTTACCTAAAAAAGACGAATCAAGCATGCTAAGATTTTACAACAAATCATTGCCACTAAGCATAGGTATTTCGCTATCCATTATATTTCGGAATACACCTTTTTCATCAATGTAGTAGCCTGAGATGGCTTTATCATCGACTCGACGAATTGGATACTCCATCCAAACTTACGTTGCAGTTCGTACAGCAAACTCGCTACTTCATACAACGAAGGCTGGATGATTTGTTTTTAAGGTAGAAGCCTATTATCTTTGGAAAATAATGACCTTTTAACCCCATTTTATGAAGAAAAAGAAATTGTATAAACGCTTAGCCATTTGTCTGATTATACTTATATTAGGTCTCAATGTCCCGTATAAATATGATAACAACGCAGCTGTTGATTATGTCACGGCCAACGCCAACGGGAAGTCGAAGTGCCAATGCGCATGGTATGTAATGAAAGCCATACACCGCGGCGGTTGCTATCCATGTGGTATTTATCCCGCCTATGCCTATAGCGACAGGCTGATATCCATGGGGTTTGAGAAAGTGCCGGCCGCCAATTACAAGCCTGAAAAGGGTGATATTGTAGTGCTGACGCAAAACTCTAAAAGTGTGTTCGGCCACATCGCCATGTATAATGGCAGCAAATGGGTCTCCGACTATTTACAAAAGAATGGTCTCTATCCCAACCAGACATACAGGCAGGAAAGTAGTTGTAAATATTTTCGCCAAACTGACGGATGGCATTTTGCCAATATCTGGTTCTCACCCGTAAAACTGGTTGAATACGTGGTAGTATTCATTAAGGGCTTTAACAAAATCAATTTTTAGAGCAAATATTTTTAAACAGGACCCGCTGGCATCCCGTAAGTTCTACCTGCCATCGCCGCCGTGAGATAACGATAAAAGGAGCGCCCCGGGGGGTGCTCCTTCTATTGTTGTCAGCCGGCTGACAGTTTATTTCGCATAGAGAGCCACGATGGTCTCGTACTTCTCCTGCTTGCCAGAGGTCTGCTTGGGCTCGCCGACCTTCTTGCCATACTCATACACCTGTTCGAGTGTGAGCTTGCCATCCTCGAAGTCCTTGCCGATGCCCTCGTCGAACGAAGCATAGCGAGCCTTCTTCATTGCGGGCAGTTCGCTCTCCTCAAGGATAGCGGCAGCATTGATGAGTGCGCGTGCCATGGCATCCATACCGCTGATGTGGGCGATGAAGAGGTCTTCGAGGTCGGTGGAGTTGCGACGGATCTTCGCGTCGAAGTTGGTACCGCCATTGCCCAGTCCGCCGTTGCGGATGATCTCCATCATCGCCTGCGTGAGCTCGTAGTTGTCGATGGGGAACTGGTCGGTGTCCCATCCGTTCTGAGCGTCGCCGCGGTTGGCGTCGATGCTGCCGAGCATGCCGGCATCGACAGCGCAAGCCAGCTCATGCTCGAAGGTGTGTCCAGCGAGCGTGGCATGGTTGACCTCAATGTTCACCTTGAAGTCTTTGTCGAGGTTGTGGGCGCGGAGGAAGCCGATGACCGTCTCGGTATCCACATCATACTGGTGCTTGCTGGGCTCCATGGGTTTGGGTTCGATGAGGAAGGTGCCATGGAATCCCTTGCTGCGGGCATAGTCGCGAGCCATGGTGAGCATCTGTGCCATGTGCTCCTTCTCGCGTTTCTGGTCGGTATTGAGCAGGCTCATGTAGCCCTCGCGTCCGCCCCAGAACACATAGTTCTGACCGCCGAGCTTGATGGTAGCGTCGATGGCGTTCTTGATTTGCACGATGGCGCGGGCCACGACGTCGAAGTCGGGGTTGGTACTGGCGCCATTGGCATAACGTTTGTTGCCGAACACGTTGGCGGTGCCCCAGAGCAGTTTGATGGCAGGATACTCCTTCATCTTCTCCTGGGCATAGTCGGTGATGGCCTTCATGCGAGCCTCGTACTCCTCGACAGTAGCGCCCTCGTCAACGAGGTCGACATCGTGGAAGCAGAAATACTCGATACCGAGTTTGTCCATGATTTCGAACCCGGCATCCATCTTGTCCTTGGCACGCTGCACAGCGTCCTCGGCCTTGTCCCACTCATAGCTGCGGGTCTGTCCGCCGAACTGGTCGGCACTGGCGCCTCCGAGGGTATGCCACCAAGCCATGGCGAACTTGAGCCAGTCTTTCATTTTCTTGCCCATGACCACCTTTTCAGGCTCATAGTAGTGGAAAGCCATTACGTTTTTGCTATCTTTTCCTTCGAAAGGAATTTTACCAGTAAACGGGAAATATTCTTTTGCCATTGCTGATTATAATTAAAAAATTAGAACATTATAAAATTAAAACATTAAAAAATTAAAGAATATGGATGATGAGGCAGATTCAGAGGTGCGGACAGGGCACGCCCTGTCCCTACATGCAAGTGAAGTATTATTCACTGTCGTTCAACAACTCGTCTCTTACCTCTTACCTCTCACCTCTAAAGAGCCTCTTACCTCTTATTTAATGATCCGCTCCAGCTGTTCTTTCCATGCGGCGTATGCGGCGAGGTATGCCTGACGGTTTTTCTCGTCGGGTGCGATAACCGCCAGTTTCTTCAATGTGGCGAAAGCCTCGTCGTGGTCTTTATAGATGCCGCAACCCATGCCGGCACCCTTGGCAGCACCCACGCTACCGTCGGTCTCGTAGAGTTCGATGGTGGCTCCGCTGACGCCGGCGAGCGTGTCGCGGAAGAGGGGGCTGAGGAACATATTGGCCTTGCCGGCGTGAATCTTACGGATATCCATGCCCATCTGCTGCATCACCTCCATGCCATAGCAGAAGCTGAAGACGATGCCCTCTTGTGCAGCGCGCATGAGGTGCGCCTTGCCGTGCTTGTTGAAGTTGACGCCATGTATGGAGCAGCCCACCTCGCGGTTTTCGAGCACGCGCTCAGCACCGTTGCCGAAGGGTATGATGGTGACGCCCTCGCTGCCAATGGGCACACTGTCGTTGAGCGTGTTCATGTCAGCGTATGAGATGCCTTCGGGAGCGATGGTACGGCGCACCCATGCGTTGAGGATACCCGTGCCGTTGATGCAGAGGAGCACACCGAGACGGTTGAGGTCTTGGGTATAGTTGACGTGTGCGAAGGTGTTGACACGGCTCTTGGGGTCGTAGTTGGTCTCGCCGAGCACGCCATAAACCACGCCTGATGTGCCGGCGGTGGAAGCGATCTCGCCCGGGTTGAACACATTGAGCGACAGGGCGTTGTTAGGTTGGTCGCCGCCACGGTATGAGATGGGCGTGCCCTCTTTGAGTCCGAGTTCGCGGGCTGCCTCGGCGCACACTTCGCTCTGGATGCTGAAGGTGGGCACGATATCGGGTATGACAGATGAGCCGAACCCGTAATAATCGAGCAGGAACTGAGCTACTTTTTTCTCTTTGAAGTCCCACATCATGCCTTCGCTCAGTCCGCTGATGGTGGTGTTGGCCACGCCGCTGAGGCGCATGGCGATATAGTCGCCGGGAAGCATGATCTTGTCGATGCGCTCAAAGAGTTCGGGTTCGTTCTCCTTGACCCAAGCCAACTTAGCCGCGGTGAAGTTACCGGGTGAGTTGAGCAGGTGTCCGAGGCACTTCTCTGCCCCGAGGTCGTTGAACGCCTTCTCGCCGTAAGGCACCGCTCTGGAGTCGCACCAGATGATAGCCGGGCGCAGCACCTGCTGATTCTTGTCCACGCACACCAATCCGTGCATCTGATAAGAGATACCGATCGCCTTGATTTCGTCGGCAGTGGCGCCCGTCTCGGCCATGATTTTCTTTAAGCTCAACTTAGCGTTGTCCCACCACATCTGCGGGTCTTGCTCAGCCCATCCAGCCTTGACGGCGGTAATAGGAGCCTCACGCTCGGGGAAGAAAGCGGATGCCGCGCATGCACCGCTGTCGGCATCGACCAATGATGCCTTCACAGAACTGCTACCGACATCAAATCCTAATAAATATCTGTTAGCCATAAAAAAATAAATATGAGTATATGAATGATTTTTATATAATACGCGTTAGAAATGTTTTTCCCCAACATAAGGGAAGTTAAGGGAAGTTAAAGGGAAGTGAAAGGGGAGTGAAAATAATATGCTGTCATTTAGTCGAAGAGGCCAAGAGTCAGGTCAACGGTATTTGAATGATCCTCTTCTTGCTGCGCTGTCTGGTTGTCAGATTCAAACTGCATGATGAGTTGTCCGACCTTTTTAGATTGTTTATTCAGCCGATACACGCCCCACTTCACTTTTTCCACCAAGGGTTCTTCGGTCTTTGTGTTTTTCATGAGGAAGGCGAGCACAGCCTGATGAATCTCTTCGAAGCTATGTGTCTCGAAGAGAGAATTGCAGTCGTTATAGACATGTCGGGCTATTTTAGCCACTTTCAATCCTTTATCGCCTGCATCGTTGAGTATAGCCAATATCTGTCTTTCGTACATAATTGAACAAAGAGGGCTGGTATGTATAAAACTTACCAGCCCTCTTTTGTTTTATGATGCTTATTTAAGCCAATGCGATTTTTTCAGCGTCATCCTTCACTTTACCTTCTTTGAGGAGCCATCCGATACCGAGCAGAGCCTCTTCTTCAGTGATTTTAGCCTGTTTAGCGATTTCTTTCACAGAAAGAGCTTTCTCAGCGGTAGCGAGAGCCTGATAAACGTCACCAGCCTTGAAGCCGACGTTCTCAGCATTGATTACTAACTCCACCTTTTTCACTGTCTTCTTAGCAGGGGCCTTTTTGGCTGCTGCCTTCGGAGCTGCCTCCTTTGTTGCTTTCTTTTCTGCCATAATTTTTTAGTAAACTTATAATTCTTAGTAGGATACTTGTAACAAATCCTTTTAAATCGTGTGCAAAATTAGTGCACTTTGATTGAAGAATCAAATATTTTTACCAAAAAAATCAACTTCTCACGAAGGTTATCAGGCAGAACACCGAATTTCTTGATTTACATCAACCCAACATGGTCAAAATCAGCTGGTTATTGTTGGTTGGGCATCACTTTAATCAATAGTTCGTCGAGCTGTTTTTGGTCGATGGCAGAAGGTGCGTCGAGCATGACATCACGCCCGGAATTGTTTTTCGGGAACGCGATGCAGTCGCGAATAGAGTCGAGTCCGGCCATGATAGACACGAAGCGGTCGAGTCCGAAGGCGAGTCCGGCATGAGGCGGTGCTCCATACTTGAACGCGTTGATGAGGAATCCGAATTGTGCCATGGCCCTCTCGGGAGTGAATCCGAGAATCTTGAACATCTTCTCTTGCAGTTTGC
The DNA here is from genome assembly GCA_947165505.1 of uncultured Prevotellaceae bacterium. Lineage (GTDB taxonomy): Bacteria > Bacteroidota > Bacteroidia > Bacteroidales > Bacteroidaceae > Prevotella. Next base: position 29,651 of record CAMVAT010000013.1, read on the forward strand.
CGTCGTGGATACGGAGCGAACCGCCACCGAGCTCCACGCCATTGCAGACGAAGTCGTAGGCTTTGGCACGCACCCGCTCAGGATGTTCTTCGAGCAGGGGGATGTCATCAGGATTGGGCATGGTGAAGGGGTGGTGTGTGGACATGAGCCGCTGCTCCTCGTCGCTCCACTCAAAGAGCGGGAAGTCGATGATCCAGAGGCACTCGAAGCGATCTTTATCGCGCAGTCCCAGGCGGTCGCCCATCTCCAGTCGCAGCGAGCAGAGCTGTGTGCGTGTCTTATTGGCATTGTCGCCGCTGAGTATGAGTACGAGGTCGCCGTCCTTGGCTCCCGTCTTCTCTTTCAGTTTCGCCCAGACCTCTGGCGTATAGAATTTGTCGATGCTCGACTTGACCGTACCATCCTCATTGAATTTGACATATACCAAGCCTTTGGCACCCACTTGCGGCCGTTTGACGAAGTCGGTGAGCTGGTCGAGCTGTTTGCGGGTGTAGTTGGCGCAGCCCGGCACGCAGATGCCGCCGATATAGGCAGCGCTGTCGAAGACAGAGAAAGTGCCTGTGCCTTTGAGCACGTCCATCAGTTCGACGAACTCCATGCCGAAGCGCAGGTCGGGCTTGTCGGATCCGAAACGTCGCATGGCCTCGTGCCACGTCATCTGCTGCAGTTTCGCAGGCAGTTGCACGCCTCTTACCTCTTTAAATAAGTGGCGGGCCATATCCTCGAAAAGGTTGATGACATCATCCTGCTCTACGAATGACATCTCACAGTCAATCTGAGTGAATTCCGGCTGGCGGTCGGCCCGAAGGTCTTCGTCGCGGAAGCACTTAGCAATTTGGAAATAGCGGTCGAAGCCGCTGACCATGAGCAGTTGCTTGAGTGTCTGCGGACTCTGCGGCAGGGCATAGAACTGTCCGGGGTTCATGCGTGAGGGCACCACGAAGTCGCGCGCGCCCTCGGGCGTAGAACCGATGAGGATAGGTGTCTCCACCTCGATGAAGTCTCTTGCATCCAAGAAATTACGGATGAGGATGGTCATGCGGTGCCGCAGTTCCAGGTTTTTCCTCACGGCCGTTCTTCTGAGGTCCAGGTAGCGGTATTTCATGCGGATGTCGTCGCCGCCGTCGGAATTGTCTTCGATGGTGAAGGGCGGTGTGAGGCTTTCGCTGAGCACATTGAGCTGCGAGGCGATGATCTCGATATCGCCCGTGGGCAGGTTATTGTTTTTGCTTTGGCGTTCCTCGACCGTACCTTTGACCTGGATGCAGTATTCGCGTCCGAGTTTGTTAGCCTTTTCGCACAACTCTTTATCGACAGCCTCGTTGAATACCAGCTGTGTGATGCCATATCTGTCGCGCAGGTCCACGAAGGTCATGCCACCCATCTTTCTGGTGCGCTGCACCCATCCGGCGAGAGTGACCTGTCGTCCTGCGTCGGAGAGCCTCAATTCCCCACAAGTGTTAGTTCTGTACATATTGATTTAAGTAAGATAGAAGGTTTGCGATTTATTTCGCATACGCCACGGAACGAGTCTCGCGTATGACGGTGATTTTCACTTGTCCGGGATAGGTCATCTCGGTCTGAATCTTGTTGGCGATCTCGCCGGAGAGCGCCTCGGTCTGCTTGTCGTCCATCTTGTCGGCACCGACGATGACACGCAGTTCGCGTCCTGCCTGGATGGCGTAGGTCTTGGTGACGCCGGGATAGCTCATGGCGATGGCCTCAAGGTCGTTGAGGCGCTTGATGTAAGCCTCGACAATCTCGCGTCGGGCACCGGGACGAGCGCCTGAGATAGCGTCGCACACCTGCACGATGGGAGCGAGCAGCGTGTTCATCTCCATCTCGTCGTGGTGAGCGCCTATGGCATTGCAAATATCGGGTTTCTCCTTGTATTTCTCAGCGATCTTGGCACCGTAGAGGGCGTGGGGCAGTTCGCTCTCCTCGTCGGGCACCTTACCGATATCGTGCAGCAGTCCGGCACGTTTCGCTTTCTTGGGGTTCAGGCCCAGTTCGGATGCCATGACGGCACAGAGGTTGGCCGTCTCGCGTGCGTGCTGCAAGAGGTTCTGTCCGTACGACGAGCGGTACTTCATCTTTCCGATGATACGGATGAGCTCGGGATGCAGTCCGTGTATGCCCAGGTCGATAGCCGTGCGTTTGCCGGTTTCGATGACCTCGTTCTCGATTTGTTTCTTCACCTTGGCCACCACCTCTTCGATACGTGCGGGGTGGATACGTCCGTCGGCCACGAGCTGGTGCAGCGCTAGGCGGCACACCTCGCGACGAATGGGGTCGAAGGCCGAGATGACGATTGCCTCGGGGGTGTCGTCGACCACGATTTCCACGCCGGCAGCCGCCTCGAGTGCGCGGATGTTGCGTCCTTCACGACCGATGATACGTCCTTTCACCTCGTCGTTGTCGATATGGAAGATGCTGACGGAGTTTTCGATGGCCGTCTCAGTAGCCACTCGCTGTATGGTCTGTATGACGATTTTCTTCGCCTGTGCGTTGGCATTGAGTTTCGCCTCGTCGATGATTTCGTTGATGTAAGACGCGGCATCGGTGCGCGCCTCATCTTTCAGGCTCTCTACAAGCCGCTGTTTGGCCTCTTCGGCGCTAAGCCCGGAGAGTTCCTCGAGTTTTTCGCGCTCTTTGATTTGCATTTTCTCGAGTTCCTCCTCTTTTTTAGCGAGCATTTTTTTCTCGTTGTCGATGCGCTGTTGAGCCTGCTCCACCTCTTGTTTTCTTCTTCCGAGCTCCTCTTGTCGCTGGTTGAGAGAGATTTCGCGCTGTTTGAGTCTGTTTTCCCCTTGCTGAATCTTTTGGTTTCTCTGCTGCACCTCTTTTTCGAGTTCAGCCTTTTTATTGAGGAATTTCTCTTTTACTTGGAGTTCTTTTTTCTCCTTGATGACTTCGGCCTCTTTTTCAGCCGCTTTGATACTTTCGTTATATTTTCCAGTAAGCACGTATCGGAAAATAGCGTATCCTGCCACGCCGCCAATAATTAAGGCCGCCACGGCAATGATGATAGATACTAACGTTGACATGTTATTAAGATTGTATTATATATATGAAAGATTAAAAAAATTCGTTTGGCCGTCATTTGCTGTCATCTTTGAGAGTGTCTTCGATTTCAGAAGTAAGCTTACCGATCACATCGACCAACGCTTCAGTATCTTTCTTTTCATGTTCTCTTTGGTACATCATAGCTACATCTACGAGCACCATATACAGCATCATCTGGTCGTTGATATGGCTACGCTTAGCGATATTTGCGTAGTAGTTGACCTTTTCTGTGACCAGTTTAGCCGCATCGCGGTACAATCCCTCCTCATCGGCAAAGATGGTGATGGGGAGTTCTTGGTTGTAAACATGAAGTATAATACGTCTTTTTGCTCTTTCTTCTGCCATACGTCACACTCATTTTTCACTCAGCAGAGTGATACACTTGTTGACATCTCTAATGAGCTTCGACAATCTCACCTTGGCTTTATCCATATCTCCGTCGGTGATTTCGATCATCTTCGCCATTTTGAGCGACTGATAGTCATATTGCGCCTGCCGCAGCTCTTCTTGCAGTTTTTCGATATGCTCGCCCTGCTCTTTTATTTTTTGCATCAGTGTTTTGTTCTCCTGACGAATCTCCTGATATTGCAGAATCATCTGGCGAACTCTCGTGGTAAACACTATGATGTTTTTGTCTTCAACAGGCATGACCTAAAAACTTCTTCGGTGCAAAATTAGTTGATAATTTTTAAACGGCAAAATAATCAACTATTTTTTTGCTCTTGAGCCTTTTGTCTGGGTTCTTTTTTAGCCAGCATGATGACTTGGTATGCGAAATCAGTGACCCACTTCTGCGAGAAAGCGAGCCTGTTGTTGTATTGTCTGATAGCGAGCACCGTCTTCATGACGCCGGCATCTTTGTAATCATTTTTATTAAAAATGTCGTTGACCGTTTTCTCGGTCATGGCGTACATGGTCTTCTTGAAAAACGATGGCATTCTGAGTTTGAATTTCATCAGGTTTCCCATCAACATAAGAATGTCTTGCGAGAAGCTTTGAAACTGAATCATATAGGGCTGCACGTCTTGCAATTTTCTGCAATTTTTCTTCAGGCTCGCATCAATTTCTTTCAGGAAGTTATCGTCAGTATTGTAAAGTTCTTTCATCATTTTTTTACACTGACTTTTCTCGCCTATGCCCAATTTATTATTGACTGTAGGCACCTTGAGCGTAGTTTTAAACGTGCGCAGATCGGGCAGCATAGCCAGGTTGGTGATTCCGAGGTTTGCTGCTAATGACGCTTGGAAATAGACTCTCACGAGGGTCATATAGTCTTCCATGCCGCCTATTTTAGTCTGCTCTTTAGACTTCTTTCCGAATAGTTTTGAGAATATACCCATAAGTAAAAAAAATTCAAATATTAAAACATACTGAATAAGTTCAGAGAATGCAAAATTACAACAAAAAGTGCGATTGACAAAATAAAAGGGGAAAAAGTTGAGTGTGAGAATGACTTTAGTTATATTTTAATAAAAAAAATGATTTTTCATCTTATTTTGTTCATTTGTTGTAGAAAACTTTGTATCTTTGCACGGATTTTAGAAACCCCTACGGATTTCACAAGATGAAGACAAGCTCAAACGGCAGTGAACTGATAAAGAATCTGGTGATATTAGGCGATTTTGTGTTGCTTAATGTCTTATTGCTATTGTTTAAGCAAATAGCCCCCGGCATACTCCCTAATTTTTTTGAGACATCGCCCAAGACCGAGTTGTTTGTGGGTAACATAGCCCTTCTCATCTCGGAGTATTATTTCCACACCCACATCCATGAGCGGCGAGAGTCGTTCAGCGCAGTGTGGGGCCGCTGTCTGAGATTGTGTGTGTGCCAGGCCATCCTCTTCTTCGTCGTATCCCGCTTGGTTGGCGGCAGCGGCGGATTTTTCTATTTCATTTTTTATTACATCCCCATTTTCTACATCTGCTTGCTGATTGTGCGCGCGATAGAGCTATACATCCTGCGCCGTTACCGTCAGGCAGGCGGCAATACGCGCCGTGTGTTGTTTATCGGCAGCGACATGGCCAACGAGGCCATATACAAAGACTTGATGACAGACCCTACGACGGGTTACAAAGTATTAGGTTACTATTCCAACTTTCTGATTAAAGACGCTCCTGAGGGATTCACCCATTTGGGTTCGCTGTCAGACTTGCAAGACTTGATTGAGAAGAATGCGATAGGCGAAGACATTCACGATGTGTTTTGCTGTTTGTCGCACGACATGTATTCATACATCACGAATATCATCCATTGGTGCGACCGCCAGGTCATACATTTTTACTACGTCCCCCGCATGGAGGGCAACGACCGTCTGAAGCTGAAGCCCGAGACCTTTGGCGACCAGACGCTGTTTACGAATTTCGTAGAGCCTTTGGCCAACCGTACCAACCGTTTCATCAAGCGTACGTTCGACATTGTGTTCAGCGTATTCGCGCTGATACTTCTTCTCCCGTTCATCCCCATTATCGCCTTGATGATCAAGATACAGAGTCCTGGTCCTCTGTTATTCAAGCAGAAGCGCACGGGTTTGAACGGCGAAGAGTTTTATTGCTATAAATTCCGTTCGATGCATGTCAACAAAGAGGCCGACACGCTACAGGCCACGAAAGACGACCCGCGAAAGTTTGCTTTCGGCAACTTCATGCGCAAGACGAACATCGACGAGTTTCCCCAGTTTTTCAATGTCTTGCGCGGCGACATGAGCATCGTCGGCCCCCGCCCGCACATGCTGAAGCACACCGAGCAGTATTCCGAACTGATTGACAAATATATGGTGCGTCATTTCTCCAAGCCCGGCATCACGGGTTGGGCTCAGGTGACAGGTTTCCGTGGCGAGACCGAGACACTGGACCAGATGGAGGGTCGCATCAAGAAAGACATTTGGTATATAGAGAATTGGTCATTTTGGTTGGATATTAAGATTATTGCCATGACGGCATTGTCGATTATCAAGCCTGACAAGAAAGCATATTAAACTAACAAAGACAGAGAGATGAAAGGTATCGTATTAGCAGGCGGTTCAGGCACCCGCTTATACCCGATTACGAAAGGTGTCAGCAAGCAGTTGATTCCCATCTTTGACAAACCGATGATTTACTATCCGGTGTCGGTACTGATGCAAGCCGGCATCCGCGAGATAATGATTATATCCACGCCCCACGATTTACCGGGTTTCCGTCGTCTGCTTGGCGATGGCAGTGATTTGGGCGTACAGTTCTCTTACGCCGAGCAGCCGAGTCCTGACGGTTTGGCACAGGCCTTTATCATCGGTGAGCAGTTTATCGGCGACGACGAGGTATGCCTTGTGTTAGGCGATAACATCTTCCACGGCAACGGATTCACCCCGATGCTGCTCGACAGTGTAGAGCGTGCCAAGTCGGGGTTGGCCACTGTGTTTGGTTACTATGTGAACGACCCTGAGCGTTATGGCGTGGTAGAGTTTGACGCCACTGGCAAATGTGTGAGCATCGAGGAGAAGCCCTCGGAGCCCAAGAGCAACTATGCAGTAGTAGGTTTGTATTTCTATCCCAACGAGGTGGTAGAGATAGCCAAGCACATCAAGCCGAGTGCTCGTGGCGAGTTGGAGATTACGACCGTGAACCAATCGTTTTTGGCACAGGGCAAATTGTGTGTAGAGCGTTTGGAGCGCGGTTTTGCCTGGCTCGACACCGGCACGCACGACAGTCTGTCGGAGGCGAGCACCTTCATTGAAGTGATAGAGAAGCGTCAAGGCTTAAAAGTGGCCTGCCTGGAGGAAATCTCTTACCGCCGAGGTTGGATAGACCGTGAGAAACTGCTGGAATTGGCAGAGCCCATGAAGAAGAACGACTACGGCCGCTACCTGATAGAATTAGCAGAAGAGAGCGAATAGACTTTTGTCACGCGACACCTTATTTAATATATAGTCAATAATAATATCATTATATAGAAATGGAAGAAAATAAGAATTTAGTACAAGAAGGAGCTTCCCAGGAATCAAGTAAGTCTTTGTTCAACTTTCAGGCAATATTTCGGACATTGATATTGAACTGGAAGTGGTTCATCCTTTCACTGATTATCTGCTTAGGATTAGCAGCAATTTACTTACGTTACACCACTCCACTCTATCAAGTGTCTGCCAAGTTCTTGATTAAGCAAGACCAGATGGGCGGTTCACGTCGCAGTTCGTTAAACTCTGCCGTTTTTGGTGTTGTGTCTAATGCCGAGGGTATCGACAACGAGTTAGAGATTATGGCATCTCACTCCATCGCCACGCAAGTGGTGCGCGACCTGAAGCTTTACACCACCTATACGTTGGAAGGCCGTGTGAAAGACAAGTTGCTCTATAAGAGCCAGCCCATCACAGTAGATATCGACCCGGACCATTTGGAGGTGCTCCCCGCCCCCATCAATTTGGTGATTACCAAAGAGGGAGCCAACTATCAAGTATCGGGCACCTATTACGGTCTGACTACCGACAGTGCCGGTGTGGATGGGCCCTACGAGTTGAATAAGACCTTCACGACCCTTCCTCAGACCTTCCGCACGAGTGCCGGCGACATCACCTTCTCAGAGGGTTACGGTCATCTGGGCGAAGGCAGCAAACTGATGGTGAGCATCAACACCCCATATAATGCCGCATTCAAATACCGCGGCGCCCTGTCGGTGGCACCCACCTCCCGCTCTACCACCATCATCCGCATGACGCTGACCGACGAGAGCGTAGAGCGCGCCAAGGACTATTTGAACCAACTGGCCGTGTGCTACAACCGCGATGCCAACGAAGACAAAGACGTGGTGGCCCACCGCACGGAGGAGTTCATCAACGACCGTCTGGAGAAGATCAACGCCGAGCTGGGCGAGACCGAAGGTCAACTGGAGGAATACAAGCGCCGCCATCACATGACCACGCTGTCGGCCTCGGCCGGTCAGGCCATGGGCAACGCCAACACCTATGAGCAGCAACTGGCAGACGCCAACACCCAAGTGGCCCTGCTCAACAGTCTGAACGACTACATGAACGAGCCCGCCAACAAATATCAGACCCTGCCCACGAACGTAGGTCTGAGCGATGGTGCCGCCAACGCCTTGATCAACCGCTATAACGACATCGTACTTCAGCGCAACCGCCTGTTGCAGACGGCATCAGAGGAGAGCCCTTCGGTGGCACCCCTGACCTCGCAGTTGGACGACCTGAGCAGCAGCATCCGCCGCGCCATGTCGCAGAGCCGCAAGAACATGGAGATTAAGCGCAACAGCATCAGCCAGCAGTTTAACAAGTATTCCGGTCAGATTTCCGCCACCCCCGAGCAGGAGCGTATGCTGACCCAGATAGGCCGTCAGCAAGAAGTTCGTTCGGGCTTGTATCTGATGCTTCTCCAGAAACGTGAAGAGAACTCCATCTCGCTGGCCGCCACCGCCGACAAAGGAAAGCTGATTGACGATCCCCAGGGTGGCGCTATGATCAGCCCGAAAAAGACCACCATCATGGGTACCGCCTTTGTGCTGGCCTTGGCCATCCCCGCCGCCTTGCTGTTCTTGTTAGAGTTCTTCCGCTATAAGATAGAGGGTCACGATGATGTAGCCCGTCTCACTGAACTGCCGATTATCGCCGACGTGGCCATCGCCAACGACACAGCGAAGACGAAAGCCGACATCGTGGTGCACGAGAATCAGAACAACCAGATGGAAGAGATATTCCGCTCGATGCGTACCAACCTGCAGTTTATGCTGCAAGAAGGTCAGAAAGTGATTATGTTCACCTCGAGCACCTCAGGTGAGGGTAAGACGTTCAACGCCGCCAACCTGGCGATGAGCTTCGCCCTGCTCGATAAGAAAGTGATTCTTGTGGGTCTTGACATCCGTAAGCCCCGTCTGGCCGAGTTGTTTGAGATCGACGACCATAAGCACGGCATCACCCCGCTGCTGTCTATGACGCATCCCACCCGCAGCGACATCATGAGTCAGATTACTCCGTCGGGAGTGAACCAGAACCTTGACCTGCTGCTCGCCGGTCCGGTACCTCCCAACCCCACCGAGTTGATTTCGCGTGACAGTCTGAACATCGTGATTGACGAACTGAAAGCGATGTACGACTACATCCTCATTGATACCGCCCCTGTGGGTCTGGTGACCGATACGATGCAAATCGGCCGTGTGGCAGACGCCACTGTCTATATGTGCCGTGCCGACTACACTCCGAAGTCGAGCTTCGACCTCATCAACACTCTGGCACAGGAGAAGAAGTTGCCTAACATGTGTATCGTCATCAACGGTATCGACATGTCGAAGAAGAAATACGGCTATTACTATGGCTATGGCAAGTATGGCAAGTATGGCCGCTACGGCCGCTACGGCTCGTATGGCAAATATGGCCGCTACACCTCATACGGCACCTACGGCTACGGTTACGGTTCGTATGGCAACAGCCACTACGGCAACAAGGACGACAATTCGGTGAAAGTAAAGCGCTAATCAAAAGGAAACGCAGATTATGACGATAGCAATCGATTTTGACGGAACTATTGTTGAGCACCGCTATCCTGAAATAGGCCCTGAGCTGCCCTTTGCAGTGGATACGCTGAAGATGTTGATAGCCGACAACCATAAGTTGATACTGTGGAGCGTGCGTGAAGGCAAACTGTTAGAGGATGCTGTGAACTGGTGCCGTGAACGCGGCATCGAGTTCTACGCCGTGAACAAGGATTTCCCGGAAGAGAACGAGAAGCTGAATCAGCACTACGCTCGCAAGTTGAGCAGTGTGGACGTATGGATAGACGACCGCAACCTTGGCGGTCTGCCCGATTGGGGCACCATCTACCAGATTATCAGCGAGCGCAAGAGCTATTACCAAGTGATGAAGGAGCGCCTGCGCAGCAGTTTGGATGCCCATGAGCCTCCTAAAAAGAAACACTGGTGGAGCAGGTGAACGTTGAACGTTGAACTTTTAAACTTTAAACTTTAAACTAAAATTGGCGTGGGAAGATTCCCGCGCCAATTTTAGTTAGTCAGTGACGTTGTGTACATCAGGTGCCGGTTCCACGTGTATAGCCAAGTGGGCTATCTCATGGAATTTTTCATGCAAGAGGTCTTCTATCTTCACGACACTTTTGTGCACTTGATTGAGCGTCATCGCGCCGTCCATCATCACGACCAGTTCGATAGACACCATTCCTCCTACCCTTCTTGACAGCACCCTGTTGACCTCAACCACATGTTCAACCCCTTTCGCCCATTCAGCGATTTGCTTTTCCGTCTTTTCCGGCAGGCTTTTATCAAGCAGTTCGTCGATGGTGTGCCGGAAGGCCAGAGCCGCCATTCTGATGATGAAGCCAGCAACGATCAAAGCGGCAATAGGGTCGAGCACCTTCCATTTGGGCGACAGCAATACAGCGAACGCCACAGCCACCGCTGTACTGACCGATGAGAGCGCATCAAGACGGTATCTGCCGGCATTGACAGCCACGAATCTCGACTTCAGCTCATCAGCCTTTTGATGCGCCAGGAAGTACCATCCCCCCTTGAGCACCACGGCAAGGACAGCCGCTGCGAGCGTCACCCATGCCGGGCGTTGTATCACCTCATGCCCGATGGTAAAGAAATCGACAATCAGCACCACGGCATGAATGACGATATACACACCCACGGCGAATAGGATGACAGCCGCGAAGAGACTTGTCACCGTAGCATATCTGCCATAGCCATAATCATGGTGGTCGTCTTTATCCCTGTGTCCCATCTTCAGGTAGAGAAGCGCCATCATGTCTTGAATGAAATCGGCCGTAGAGTTAAGCGCATCCGCCACGAGCGCATAAGAGCCGCCTAACAAGCCAGCCAGGAGCTTCACCACAGAGATGAAAGCATTGACGACCGCCGACTTCAGCGTAAACCGTTGCACCCTGAGGAATTTCCTTTCGGCTTGGCTGTCAATATTCGTTGTGCTATTGTTCATTTTGCGAAAAGCTTTTGCAGTTTCTGATATGGAATGACATAATGAAACAACCCTTCAGAATAAGTGCCCACCTGATAGGGTTGGAAACTGAACACCACGCCTTGCGGCATGATGGCTGCCTGTGGCATCGGATTTTTGCCGATATACCGGTCATCGAGTTCCATCTGCTCCTCAAGGATATCCTTCACCTTGTCAATCTTCCCTTTTTTAAACAGGTTGTCATTATTGACCACCCGGTGGTTTCTCATGTCAAAAGTGACATATCTCTCGGCGGGGAAATCGTGGGCCCCGTATGCGAAAAAATCGGTAGAGACGAACAGCGTGACATAATCGTCGGACACGTAACGCGGCGTAATGAAAGCCCTCAGATAGCACAGCGGGTATCCGAAATCTTCGTTTTTCAGATAATAGACCTGCCGCATGTACACATCACGGTAATGGTCGAGCACATCCTGCCCCACCGTCTTATCTTGCAGCACGAATGCCGCGGGATTGTTTCTCTTGAGCACCGCCATGGGCAGTTGCGTCTGGTCGATATTCGTTTCGAGAAACACATCATCGAAATAGATAGCATCCATATTCGTGAACGCATCAATGAAATCGACGATCCAATCTCTGACCACATCCCACTGTTCGCCTTCAGCCGTGGGATAATCGACCATGAGTTCGCAGCCGAAGTTATTGGTGTCGCAGGCCCTGAAATTACAGGGCGACGTGGCCTCGCACCTCTCAAAGAGATCAGGATATTCGTTCTCGACAAACATACTGTCGTGTTTGAGTTCGGCCAGAGGCCTGCTGAGCGTCTCGCATCCGAGCCGGGCATACACCTGTCCGTCGTGGAAGACGGTGTCCTCGGGCACCGCCGGTCCGATGATATAGCGCTCGCCCTTCTCGCTCAGCAGCGACACGAAATGCACATCGTTATAATCGACATAGAGCATATAATACCTGACCCCATCGACCATCATGAGCGAGTCGGTAGAGATATTGAGCATGTCGTCCATGAATCCCGCATACCTCTGCGCCTGTGCCTTAGTCGATAGCGCCGTGAGCAGCAATAGGCAGATACACCTAATATATATACCGGCGTATCCCTTACGATGATTTACCCGTTTTGTCATATCCGCCCAGTTCGTTGAGAGTACCTTGTTTGAGTTGTTCTACGAATTTGTCTATTTTCTGCAGTTCCTTTGGTATCTTAATATTCTGCGGACAATGAACGACACATTGTCCACACCCGATGCAATGGTCAGCCTGGCGCTCGCGCGGTATCGTGCGGTCAAGACTGATGAGGAATTTTCTCCTGTTCTCCTCATAATCCTCGTCATCGACATCATTGGGCAGTGTCCCCTCGTTTTTAAATTTGTTGTAATGCACGAAGATAGCCGGAATATTGATGCCGTAAGGGCATGGCATACAATAGTTGCAGTCATTGCATGGAATAGTCTCTACCCCCACCAGTTTTCGTGCCATATCGTAGAGGAACTCCTTTTCATCGTCAGACACCGGTTTGAGCGGGCAATATGAGAGCAGGTTGTCTTTGAGGTGCTCCATATAGGTCATGCCGCTGAGCACGGTGAGCACCCCTTCGGGCGACCCCGCATACCTGAAGGCCCACGAAGCAATGCTGTTGCCGGGCGCCTTCTTTTTCATCTCCCTTGCGATGAACTGCGGCACTTTTGCCAGTCGTCCGCCTAAGAGCGGTTCCATGATGACCGCCGGTATGCCTCGTTTCTGCAATTCCTCGTAGAGGTATCTGCCATCGGCGTTGGACGGGTTGGTCTCGTCGGCATATTCCCAGTCCACGTAGTTGAACTGTATCTGCACGAAGTCCCAGTGATACTGGTCGTTATGTTCGAGCAGATAGTCAAACACCTCGATGTCGCCGTGATAGGAGAAGCCCAGGTTCTTGATTTTTCCCTTTTCGCGCTCCTGCATCAAGAAATCGAGCATGCCGTTGTCGAGGTATCTCTGCCGGAAGTTTTCCATGCCGCCACCGCCCACGCTGTGCAGCAGATAATAGTCGATATAATCCACTTGCAGTTCGCGCATGGAATCGTGGTACATCTTGACCGACTCCTCCTTGGGCCATTGTGCCGGGTTGAAGTTAGACAATTTTGTGGCCACGAAGTATTTATCCCTGGGGTGCCTGTGCAGCGCGATGCCCGTGCTCCGCTCCGACAGTCCCTGACAATAAGCAGGTGACGTGTCGAAATAATTAACACCATGCTCGATGGCATAGTCAACGAGGCGGTTGACCTGCTCTTGGTCTATCTCGTCTTTATTGTCGCCCTCAGCCCCTTTGCTGAGAGTAGGCAGTCGCATCATGCCGTATCCGAGGATAGAGATTTTGTCGCCGGTCTTCGGATTGGTTCTGTATGTCATCTGCCCGAGAGGCGGTTCCACCTGATTCGCATATTCCTCTCCCAGCTCTTCCGTTTTCTTCGTTTTGCACCCGGTGAGAGACGCCACAGCCACGGCCCCGCCGAGTCCCAGCATTCTCAAGAATTTTCTCCTGTTGATATGTTGATTGTCGTTCATGTCGCTCATCCATTATAATTGTTTATGTACTTCATGTCCCTCGACATAGATTGCCGAGAAGGGTCTGGCGGGACAGAGGTTTTCGCAAGCCCCGCATCCTATACATTTCTGTTCGTTGACAGCCGGTATGGGCACCGATGTCTCATCATCGGGGTCAGAGGGCACCATTTCAATCGCCTGCACTGGGCAATGCCGTGCGCAGTTGCCGCAATCGACGCCATCCCGCAGGGGGATGCAGTTTTTCGATATCACGACTGCGTGCCCTATTTGTATGCTTTGTTTCTCCTCCCTCTCTATGGGCTGGATAGCCCCTGTAGGACACACATCGGCGCACCGCGTACATTCAGGCCGGCAATACCCGCGTTCGTACGACATCACCGGTTGCATGATGGTCATCAGTCCGGCTGATGGTCTGAGCACCTGATTAGGACACTCCGACACACACAGCTGGCATCCCGTGCACCGGCGCGCCATGTTATTGGCGCTCCATGAGCCCGGAGGCGTGATGGGCGTCTGCCTTTCGGGCGCCACTTTCTCTTGTATGGCCGCCAGTCCGCCGTCCACCGTTTTCTTCTCCTGTGCGATGGCAGCCGTGGTGACGAGCGCCACACCCAAGAGGAAAGAACGTTTCGAAGCATCCACCTGCTCTTGTACTTGGTTATCGGCAGTGGCCACCGGTGCAGCCACCCTCGCAGGTCTGCCGTACTTCAGCGCGCCGAACTTACATTTCGAGATACATTTGCCGCAAGCCACACACCGGCTATAATCCACCGTTTGGTTTTTATAATCGATGCACGACGCCTTGCAGTTTTTGGAGCACAGGCTGCAATTCTTACATTTCTCCTCAACGAAATACACCTTCAGCAGCGAGAACCGTGCCAGGAATCCGAGCAGCGTGCCCACCGGGCAGATGGTGTTGCAGTAGGTACGTCCGTTTCTCCATGCCAAGACAGCGATGACGACAAAGGTCACCGCCGCGATGATGAAGACAGGCACACTCTTGATCCACACATCGACCGAATAGAACGAATAGCTATCCATCCTCTCAGCGATAGACGCCAGCACATTATTACCCAGCATCCACAGCGGCTGGAACAGGTTTTGCGCTATGCGCCCGAAAGAGCTGTATGGAGCGAGCAGAGACACCAACGCCCCCACCCCTGCGATAAGGGCCACGACCATGACAGCCAGCATGAGATACCTGAGCCAACTGACGGCCGGTGAATAGGTATATCTGTTTTTCTTTCTTTTCCCGGCCATCCATGCAATGACATCTTGCATCACACCCAGCGGACAGATGACCGAGCAGTAGATGCGCCCGAAGATGAGCGTCAATACAACGAGTGCAACGATGACCACCGCGTTGAGCGCGAGCACCGCTGGCAGGAATTGCACCTTAGCCATCCATCCAAGCCAATGATGCAGCGTGCCCGTGAAATCGAGGAACAGCAGCGTGATCAGGATGAAGAACACGGCAGCCAGTAATTTTCTTGTTTTGTTTAATGACATATCAATCTTGTTTTTGTATAAAAGCGACAATAGCGATAGCGCCCTCGTAGAGCAGCCATATCGGCAAAGCCACGATCAGCATCGTAAAGAGGTCTGCAGTGGGAGTGATCAACGCCGCCATGAAAAGGATGACGACCACAGCATGGCGGCGGTATCTCTTCATGACACCTTTAGTAATCAGCCCCCATTTAGCGAGCAGCGCCGCCACCACCGGCAATTCAAAGATGACGCCAATGAGCAGGCACATCATCGCGAGCGTATCGGCATAGGAGTCGAGCGTGAGCATATTGGCCACCTCTTCGCTCACCTGATAGGTACCGAGGAATCTGACCGTCAGCGGAAAGACCATGAAATAGTTGACCAGCGTGCCGACGATAAACATCAGATATGCCGCGCCGATAATGATCACCGTGTATTTCCGCTCATGGCGATACAGCGCCGGCGAGATGAAGCAGAACAGTTGATACAAGATAAAAGGCGAAGCCGCCAGACACCCCATATACGCCGCCATGCGCAGATGCACCATGAACTGCTCAGTGAGCTGTGTATTGATGAGACGGATGTGAAACGGTTCGGTGCCCAAGAGCCGGTAGGTGATGAAGTCGCTACTTGAGGGAGCAAGCACCACATCAAAGAGCAGCTCTTTGCATGCGAAGGCGACACCTGTAGTGACAGCCACGACCGCCAACACCCTGAACAGCACCCCTCTGAGTTCATCCAGATGTTCCCAGAAGGTCATATTCTTCTCATCGCTCATCTAAACCGCCGTTACTCTTTTTTCCCTTCCACAGGTTTCTGCTCCTTATCGGCCTCATCCTCTATTCCCCCTATCCCGTCTTTAAAACTCTTCACGCCTTTACCCAGCCCTTTCATCATCTCTGGAATTTTTTTCCCTCCGAAGAGCAAGAGAATGACAAAAGCAATAAAAATGATTTCCGGCAATCTCAGTCCAAACATAATAGAATAATATTTTGTTAATACCTTGAAGTTGCAAATTTAAAGAAAAAAAACGAACTACCCATCATTTTTTAGAAAAAACATCTAAAAATTACACAAAACTTCGTACCTTCGCAGAAAATTTCGATTTTGGAATGAAACGAAAACTCAGCAACCGCCAAGTGACCTATTTAGGAGTGCTGATTGGCCTATTGATCAGCGGCGGCATTTTTGGTCTTTGGAGTGCGGTCAGACATATCCATGCCGAAGAAGAGCGCGAACAAGTAGAGAAGGACTCTGTGCGCACGGTATATCGTGAGCACCTGGCAGCGGAGGTAGCCAAGGAGCAGGCCATCCAAGACTCCATCGACACCTACCAAAACACCCACTCGTCGGCCGTGATAGCCAGCCGTATGCAAGTGATACTGTCTGACGAATTGAAGCACGCCAACCAGCGCCCCTATTACGATAAATACCGAACGGAGGATTTTAAGAGCGATTTACAAGAAGTG
Source organism: uncultured Prevotellaceae bacterium (assembly GCA_947165505.1). GTDB lineage: Bacteria > Bacteroidota > Bacteroidia > Bacteroidales > Bacteroidaceae > Prevotella. The sequence goes on from CAMVAT010000013.1 coordinate 46,145, forward strand.
ATCGCGTTTGACAAGACTCCCCGTGAAGAGAAGCCCGGTATGACCTTCCGCGACATCCCGTTCTACCAGTGGATACCGGCCAAGATGATCCGCGACTTGATGATTAAGCGCATATACTATGTGACCAATGAGCGCGCGCGCGTGGACGTGCGGTATCTCGTGAAGCGCGTGGAAAAGATCAAAGAAGAAGACGACAAAGAGCGTGACACCACGTACTATGAACAAAAGACTGCCACCTATCACCTGGCCTATCAAGACGGCGAGTGGATGGTTGACGACCGCATGGTGGATTTCCTGTCGGAGCGCGAGGCCTTCAAACGGTATATGGAAGGAGAGTATTTCATCGACCCTGTGGAAGAGGAGCTCGCCGACTCATTGGCCGCAGACTCGCTCATGCGGCTATTGGATTCGCATGACGGGGCAGACCAGGAGAGACCTGTCGCCAAAAAAAAAGACGAGCCCAAGAAAGCCGACGTGAAAAAGAAAGACGAGCCCAAGAAGAGCGACAACAAGAAGAATGACGTGAAGAAGAACGACACGAAAAAGAAAGACGAGTCAAAGAGCAATGACAAGAAGAAAACCGACACGAAAAAGAACGACGTGAAGAAGAACGACACGAAAAAGAACGACGTGAAGAAGAACGACTCAAAAAAGAGCGACACGAAGAAAAACGATGTGAAGAAGAACGATACGAAAAAGAAAGAAGAGCCCAAGAAGAAAAGCGACACCAAAACGAGCCCAACAACAAAAAAATGAAATCAGCCATCTATACCGTCATCGCAGCCATGATGCTGCTGAGCATTGCCACGGGTTGCCGTACTGACAAGCGCACAGACGACTCCAAGTGGAAGCCGTGGGCAGAGACCGACGAAGAGCATCCCTTGGGTATCGACAGCACCGATACCGACAGCACATCCGCATTGACAGACACGTTGGCAGCCGACAGTGCTTTGGCGGCCGACTCCGCCGCCATCTCCGACAGTCTGCAGTCGGCTTCGCCCCGTGGCTCTCATCACGTGCTGCACGGCCGAGCCGGCACAAAAGACATCTACTTGAATTTCAGCACCATCAACGGTTCGCACCTCATGGGCAATGCCGTCATCGACGGCCGTTCGACAGAAATAACAGGCACCACCGAGACATCAGGAACGCGTGAGCACATCGTCATTCTGGAACCACGAGCCATGCGCGACAGCACCCGTTTCCGCATCGAGGCCACATCCACCGACACAGGTTATGAGGGCACCTACACCGAAGGCACCCTTAGCCATCCCGTCACGCTGACGCCTTAATATACAACGGCTTAACCGGCTATTGCAAGCAACCAAGTAGCAGGCAGTTAAGCCCGCCAGAGCCTTACTTGTTGTTCCTTGGTTTTCTGAAATTATTCCCGATGAGGAACAAGAGCAGTCCCAAGCCCACCCACAAGACGAGATAAAGGATGAATTTATGCGTCTCGCTTCCCGGTCGGCTATTATACATAAAACTCATGACTGCACCGCCCACAGCGATAACCGCTCCGAGCACCATATTGATAATACCAATTGTCTTTCTCATAACAAAAAGCTATTCATTAAAAAACGATACAAAATTAAGAAAAAAAGAGAAACATCCTCAAAAAATTGCGAGAAAAAACTAACTTTGCATAAAAAATTCTCTTTACCTGCTTAAACATCCTGATTATGAAGAAACAATCAACCCTCTTTTCGCTGTTATTTGTGGCATTCATACTGTTGGGCGCCACAAAGGCCCACGCCCAGATGACCATATCGGACGCCGACACCAAATACGCCACGACCCTGCTTCAGCCGGGCACGCCCATGCCCGACTTCAAGTTAAAGACGCTGGATGGCAAGACATTCAAATCCAGCCAATTACGCGGCAAGTATGTCGTATTGGATTTCTGGGCCTCGTGGTGTCCCGACTGTAGGAAAGACATCCCCAACATGCTCAGGATGTACGAGCGTTTTCACGGAGCTGGCGTAGAGTTTGTAGGCATCTCGTTCGATACCGACCGCGAGGCATGGCGTCAGGCCGTAGAGCGATACGGCATCCCCTACGTACAATTGAGCGACCTGAAGAAGAAAGACGAGTCGTCGGTGGCCCGTATGTTTGGTGTGCAGTGGATACCCTCGCTATACCTTATCAACCCCGAGGGCAAGGTAGAGATAGCCACGGTGCTCTCCGACAAGATAGAGCGCCGCTTATACGAAGGGATAGACAGTTCGACCAAGCCCGAGCAAGAGACAGAGCGTGTGTGGATAGACGGTGCGCGCGGCCGTCTGTCGGGCATCATCCAACGGCCCCGGCTCGCAGCCGGCGAGCGGTGTCCGATGGTCGTATTCTGCCACGGCTTCGGCGGCACCAAAGAAGGCCCGCTGTTTGAGATCATCGCCGACAGCCTCGTGGCTCACGGCATCGCGTCTATCCGCTTCGACTTCAACGGTCATGGCGAGAGCGAGGGCGACTTTCAAGACATGACGGTACCCAACGAGATAGAAGATGCCAAGCATGTGATTGCCTATGTGAGCGACCTGCGCTACGTGGACGGTATTGCCCTTGTGGGGCACTCCCAAGGAGGTGTGGTGGCAGGCATGACCGCGGGTGAGCTGGGCAGCGACATCATCCGTAGCGTGGTGTTGATGGCCCCCGCCGCCGTACTGCGCGACGATGCCATCCGTGGCAGCACGATGGGAGCGATGTACGACCCCTTAGACCCGCCTGCCTTTGTAGAACTGTTTGGCGGCGCCAAGAAATTAGGCCGCGAGTATATCAAGAGTGCTTTCACCCTGCCCATCTACGAGACCTCGGCGCGCTACAGCGGACCGGCACTGATCGTGCATGGCACCGGCGACCGTGTGGTGCCCTACACCTATGGTGAGCGCTACCATGCCCTCTGGCCTGGCAGTGAGCTGGTTATCCTCGATGCTTTCGACCATGGCTTTAGCCAGAACATCTACCGCACCGACGATATAGTAAGCCGGTATCTGATTCAACAGTTGGGCCGGAGATGAAGCAGAGAGCACATCAAACAAACGATAATAGGGACAAGGCAAGACCTTGTCCCTATTATCGTTATTAAGAACTTCAAATAGAACGGGAAACGCCGTCAATTACTTGACGATGATGATTTCGGCGGCTCTGAGCACCCTGCCGTCGCGCACGAATCCCTCTTTTTGCACAGCGACGACCGTCCCCGGCTTCTTTGAGGAGTCTCTCTCTTGCCCCACAACAATACATTCATTCTCATTGTATCGTCCTTCGGGGAACTCCACTCTTTTGACCCCGTATTTCTCGAGCAGTTCGAGTGTTTTCTTTTTTGCCTCCAGCAACCGTGTAATCGCCCTCATCGAAATCTGGCTTTGGTCGAGCCCTCTCTGTTTGATGGTTTCCTGCGCCCAGTCGAAGGTGTCGATGATTTGCAGGAAATCGGCCAGCATCTCATCCACGCTGTCTTGCTGCGCCGCGATCTGCTGCTCATTTCTATGTTTTAGTGCCAGGTTTTCGTTTTGCAGTCTCGCCACGAGTCCTGCTATTTCATTGATTGTATTCATATTGTCAGATCTTCACTTCAAGATATTCATTTATTGCACCCGTATGGAGTCGCCTATCGACAGGCTGCTTGATTTCTTTTTGGGGTTGAGCTTTTCGATGTCTTTGACATGGTTTTTATCGCCGAACACCTTTTGACTGATCTTTTGGTAGGTGTCGCCGGGCTGTACGACCACGTATTTCACCGATCCGTCGGTTGCGGCGCCTTGGGCATTGCCTTGATTCTCCACTTTCTCGTTGGCAGTGCCGGCGGCAGGCTCTTGTTTTTTAGCCGCATCACCCGCGGCAGGTGTCATTGGAGCCTTGAGTGTAGGGTCAAGCTGCCTTTTCAGGTCATTGACGTTCTCTTGCAGCCCTTTGATCGAGTCTCTGAGCGCCTCCACCTGTTTGCTGTCGCCCTTACCGCCAGCCGATGCGCTCATCAGGGCGAATATCACGGCGGCGAGAATGGCCACGATGGCTATCGGCTTCCAAATATTCCGTTTGTCAGCCTGCTCCTCTCTGAGTTCATCGAGCAATTGATATATCTTTAAGTCGCTGCCGCAATTGGGGCATTTCGGGTTTTCTTCGTCTTGGTAATGGTGAATATCACCTTTTCCGCATACGGGACATGTAAATTGGTCTGCCATAATTGTTTGTTCATCACCTACCATAGCAGGTGAATTTGAAATTTCTGATTTAAATTATATATTTGGGTGCAAAGTTAATAAAAAAAAAGTAGGCAGTTCATTTTTTCTCTTGAAATATGCTGTTTTTCTAAAAATTTTTTGATGTTGCTCAACTATGGGGGCAGGCTACGACTCTCCTTTCAATAAGATAGGCTGCATCTCGGAAATAAAAATGAAAAAAAAGTTTTTTTCATTTTGTATTTCACTCGATTTAGATAAATATCTCACGCTCGAAAATGAAAAATTCTTTTCATTTTACTTGCTTAATCGATATTTTGCACTACCTTTCAATAAGATAGGCTGCATCTCGGAAATAAAAATGAAAAAAAAGTTTTTTTCATTTTGTATTTCACTCGATTTGCACTACCTTTGCAGAAAATTTACCATTATGGCGAAGAAACTCTTAATTACTTTTTTATTTAGTGTATTGTCACTCAGCACATTATATGCCCAAGTGGACCCCAACGAAAACCATTGGCGCGAGCCTTTCGACATCTATGTGGGTCCGAAAATTGGCGCTTCTTATTCGCAGTTCAGCATCGTAGGCGGCGACCCCGTGATTTTCGGTTGCGTGGGTGGATTTGTGGAGGTGTTTTTCACCGACCGCCTCGGCATGAACGTAGAGATGCTCTATACGCACCAAGGTGGCAGCGGCATCTACCATAACCTGCCCCAGACCAAGACATTGGAGGACGGCACGACCATGACGGAAATGGTGAACAGCGGTCCATACGACTACAATTTGGACTATATCAACACGATATACAAGTTGAAATATTACTTCACGAAAGAGATATGCGTCTATACCGGTTTCCATCTGGGTACTTTTATCAACGCCAAGAGCGTGTTTGAAAATGAGAAGACGAACATCCGCAAATATCTTCACCGTCAGGCATCGATCCCCATCGGGATCTCTTACGAAACGGAAAAGCTTGTGTTTGAAGCGAATTACAACTGGCCTATCCGCATGCTGGCCAACAAAGGCTCGAAAGCAGAAGAAATACTCGGCAAAGCCAAGCAGCACCTGTTTTTGTTGACCGTGGGCTATAAGATTAAGGTGTTCTAACTCTATATCCGCAAGCTTCTTACCGGGAAGTATTTCGACAGACGTTCACTACAGACCCATCGAAAAGGTGTGTCAAATTAAATATTCAACGGATTTCGCGGATTTCACGGATTTTTGTCATTGCTGATAATCAGCAGGTTGTAAATCCGTGAAATCCGCGAAATCCGTTGTTGAAGAGAAATACAAGTGTTTTGACACTCCTTCTTGTTATAGAATTCCCTTGGGATGACTTTTTAAAGAGGATACCTTATCATCCGTTCATTTCACATCTTTGAGGAACTCTTTGACCCTGCTGACGGGAATGCCAAAGTTGAAATTGTCGCTGCCGGCGAGTTTAGCGAAGTTGACCGCCACGACATTTCCATACTCATCCACCACCGGACTGCCCGACGACCCTTGCACGGTGGGAATGCTATAGAGCACCCGGTCATTGTCTGGCGTCTGTGTGATTTTCCCGGAAGTCATCTGCACACTGATGCCTTTCTGCGTATTGGCCAGCATCAATCCGGCATTATACCCAATCATATATAACTGCTGGTCGATTTTCAGTTCCGTCTCACTGTCATTGCCATTGAAGAATTTCTTATTCCCGTCGCCGGCGAACTGAAACACGTAGGCGTTCTCGGGTGTTTGATGCGACTTGAGCTGCAGCAACGCCAGGTCTGCATCCTTGTCGGCAGAAATCTTGATGATGTCGCATGGGTTTTTCTCCAGGAAGTCGGAAGGCGACTGCACCTTCACCCCGTCGTACGAGATGCCAATGGCACAAACGACCCTGATATGGATATCGTTGAGACTGGTATTATACCTGAGGTTGCGTGCGTTGGCCGTGACATTTTGATACAGAGCCCTGACGCGCTCCTGCTCCGCTTGTATCTGCTGCACCTGAGCGGCATCCACATTCTGTCCCATCTGATAATATTGTATCAGCATCTGTCTCTGCTGTTCGAGTTGCTCATACTGCACCTCGAGTTGCTGTTGCACATACGCATATTGTAAGATGGCCGACCTGATGATGCGCTGCAGGTTTTGTTTTAATTGGTTTTCGTCGATATCCGTGGCTGCCACATGTCTGTTGGTGACCAGCAGCCCATCGTTGCTGATGAAGAAACCCGTGCCGTTAAGCATGGCAGGATTGCGCTGCACCTCACGTTCGTCGGCGGTAAAGCCTTCCAGTTCGCCATCGCTGTTCACCCCTTTGAAGAACAGTTTCTGTCCGGTAGGCAGTTGCACCTCATAATAGAATTTATTTAATACCAGCACCACGCCCGACTTTTGCCCGTTGAAAATCTCTTCAGCGTCTTTTTTCCCGCTGCATGCAGTGATGAGACAGCAGAGCGCGACCGCAGCCATTGTCAAAAAAGCATTTTGTTTATTCATGTCTTGTTGTTTTTCCGATGAAATACGGGGCAAAGTTACGCCAAAAGATTTAAAACTGTCATTTTTTTGCCGATATTTTGCAGAGATTGACATTTTGCTACAAAATTAAGATTTTATTTGCGCGTTATGGGCAATAAAGCCAACGCGTTATTAGTTTTTCCTAAAAACAATTAAAAAGCGACAACGACATGTGTGGAATAGTAGGTTACATTGGTCATCGTGAGGCATATCCGATACTGATAGAAGGTTTGAAGCGTTTAGAATACCGAGGCTACGACTCAGCAGGCGTAGCCCTGCTGAATGGCGAAGGAGTGCTGAATGTGTATAAGGAGAAGGGCAAGGTAAGCAACTTAGAGCAGTTGGCCTCGTCGCGCGACTGTACGGGCACCCTTGGCATCGCGCATACCCGCTGGGCCACCCATGGTGAGCCTTCGGCAGCTAACGCCCACCCACATGTGTCAGAAAGCGGCCGTCTGGCGCTGGTACATAACGGCATCATCGAGAACTACGGTTCCATCAAGTCATACCTGACGCAGAAAGGTTATACATTCCGCAGCAGCACCGACACCGAAGTGCTGGTGCAGTTGATAGAATTTGTGCAGCAGCGTTTCCATCTTGACTTAGGCATGGCCGTGCTTTATGCCCTCCGCCGGGTGGTCGGCGCCTATGCCATCGCCGTGATCGACAGCGAGCATCCCGAAGAAATCGTGTGCGCCCGCAAGAGCAGTCCTCTGGTCATCGGCGTGGGCGACGACGACCAAGAGTTTTTCATCGCCTCTGATGCCGTGCCCATCGTGGGCTACACCAAGCATATCGTGTATTTAGATGACGATGAAGTGGCCGTGATACGCCGCGGCGAGAGCATCAAAGTCAAGAATCTGCGCAACTCACGCGAAGAGATAGAGCATGATGTGAAAGACGTGGATTTAGACTTAGACCGTCTGGAAAAAGGCGGTTATCCGCATTATATGCTCAAAGAGATCTACGACCAGCCCCGCTGCATCTCTGACTGCATGCGTGGCAGGTTGCTACCGAGCGAGCATCGCATCACACTGAGTGCCATCGAGTTGCACAAGAAAGAACTGCTCAGCACCCATCGTTTCATCATTGTGGCATGCGGCACGAGTTGGCATGCGGGCTTGATAGGTAAGCAGATGATCGAACAGTTTTGCAAGGTACCCGTTGACGTGGAGTATGCTTCGGAGTTTCGTTACCGCGCCCCCGTCATCGAGCCTGGGGATGTGGTCATCGCCATCTCGCAAAGCGGTGAGACCGCCGACACGCTGGCCGCCTTTAACCTGGCCAAGGAACATGGAGCCTTGTGCTTCGGCATCGTCAACTCCGTAGGATCGAGCATCGCCCGCGCCTCAGACACCGGCATCTATATCCATGTGGGTCCGGAGATTGGTGTCGCCTCTACGAAAGCCTTTACCGGCCAGGTGACCGTGCTGACCCTGTTTTCGCTGGCCTTGGCCATGGAGAAAGGCACCATCAGCCGCAAGGACTATGAAGAGCATATCGACGAACTGTCGCGCATCCCCGAAAAGATAGAAATGATCTTGCAGCAAGACAGTCACATACAAGACATCGCCCGCATCCTGACATACGCCCGCAACGCCCTGTATATGGGTCGAGGCTACAACTACCCCGTAGCGATGGAAGGCGCCCTCAAGCTCAAGGAGATCAGTTATATCCACGCCGAGGGTTATCCCGCCGCCGAGATGAAGCACGGTCCCATTGCGCTGGTCGATAAAGAGATGCCCGTGATATTCATCGCCACGCACCACCAGTTATACAAAAAGATATTGAGCAATATCCAAGAAGTGTGCGCCCGCAACGGCAGCATCATCGCCATCGTGACCGAAGGCGACCAAGCTGTGAGCCAGTTGGCGGAATACACGATAGAGATACCCCACACCCTGGGCACGCTGGTCCCCCTGCTGAGCGTCATCCCGTTGCAGCTGATGGCCTACCACGTAGCCGTAGCCAAAGGTCTGAACGTGGATCAGCCGCGCAACTTAGCCAAAAGCGTGACCGTGGAATAAGATGGTAGTTAAGTAGATAAGTAGTTAAGTAGATAAGTAGTTAAGCCATTACTATGAGATGACTTAACTACTTATAACTATAGAGTGAGAGACCTTTTAAAAAAGGGCAGGTCAATATAATGAGATATTCATATCGAAGGGAGACTCGATGTCGCAGAGACGTGGATGAGCCTTATCCTTTTCTGAGAGGATGATTTTCTCCTTGGGTATTCTCCAGTCGATATTCAGGTCGGGGTCGTCCCATGCGATGGCCCCTTCACTCTCGGGATGATAAAACTCATCGCACTTGTATTGGAAGACGGCCTCATCGCTCAGCACGCTGAAGCCATGGGCGAAGCCCCTTGGAATGAAAAACATCCTTTTATTCTCTTCCGTCAGTTCACAGACCGCATATTGCCCGTAAGTAGGCGACCCCTTTCTGATATCTACGGCCACATCGAGCACCGCTCCTTTGATGACCCTGACCAGTTTGCTTTGTGCAAAGGGGAATTTCTGGTAATGCAGTCCGCGCACCACCCCATATTGTGATTTACTTTCGTTGTCTTGCACGAAATTGATGACCTGTACCTCTCTGTCGAATACTTTTTTTGAATACGACTCGAAGAAATAGCCACGATCATCCTTGAAGAGTTTGGGTTCGATGATGACGACCCCCTTGATGTTTGTTTCTATGACGTTCATTGTTCAATGTGTTATATACCAGTTGTATAATTTTTCCACTCCCTCCTCGATCTCCACTTGATGGTGCCATCCCAGCCGGTGCAGTTTCTCCACGTCGATGAGTTTTCGGGGCGTGCCATCGGGTTTACTGGCGTCGAACTCAATGACGCCCTCGAAGCCCACCGTCTGCGCCACCAGCTCAGACAGTCTTCTGATGGTCAACTCCTTACCCGTGCCCACATTGATATGGCAGTTGCGGATCTCGCCCAACTGCGGGATGGCTCCTCCCCTACCCTGGTTGGAATCGCGGTTGACCTGTCCGTCGGTCTTAGCGCCGTAAAACACCGACGAATATTTTTCTATTCCGATAATAGCAGCAAAATCCACGTTGAGCAAGACATGCACAGAGGCATCAGCCATATCCTCGCTCCAGAGGAATTCCCTCAGCGGTTTGCCCGTGCCCCATAATACCACCTTATTGTCGTAGATGCCGTATTTGGCGAGTATTTGAATGATTTGCGACTTCTCCGCCTGTCCGTCGACCCCCTCAACGGGTCTTTTATCCAAGTCATTTCTGACAGCGTCCCAATTGCCATCGTGCATCATCTTAGCGAGAAACACCTTTCTCATCATAGCAGGCATGACATGGCTGTTTTCGAGGTGGAAGTTATCGTTGGGTCCATACAGATTGGTAGGCATCACCGCGATATAATTGGTGCCATATTGCAGATTATAGCTTTCGCACATCTTCAGTCCGGCTATTTTTGCGATGGCATACTCCTCGTTGGTGTATTCAAGTGGCGAAGTGAGAAGTGCCTCCTCTTTCATGGGTTGCGGCGCATTTTTTGGATAGATGCACGTAGAACCGAGGAAGAGCAGTTTTTTGACCCCGTGGCGATACGCCTCGCTGATGACATTGCACTGTATTTTCATGTTTTGCATGATAAAGTCGGCCCTGTATAGCGAATTGGCCATGATGCCTCCGACGAAAGCCGCGGCCAGCACCACGGCCTGAGGCTGCTCTTCGTCGAAGAACCGCCGCACGGCATCCTGCTCCGTCAGGTCGAGCTCGGCATGCGTTCTGCCCACGAGATGGTGGTATCCCCTGTTTTGCAGATTTCTCCAGATGGCCGACCCCACGAGTCCCCGGTGGCCCGCCACATATATCTTCGTATCTTGAGCGAGCGTCATCCTTCTATTTTAGATTTGAGGTACAGTTTGTGCACGAACTTCATATCGTGTTGCACCATGATTTTCACCAATTGCTGGAAAGACGTTTTTCTGGGATTCCACCCCAGCAGCGTCTTCGCCTTGGTGGGGTCGCCGAGCAGCTGGTCCACCTCGGCGGGTCTGAAATATTTAGGATCGACCTCAACGATGGCCTTCCCCGTCTTTTTGTCAAATCCTTTTTCTTCGACCCCCTCTCCTTTCCATTCCAGTTCGATACCCACCTCTTGGAAGGCCAGCGTGGCAAACTCCCTCACGGTATGATACTCACCGGTAGCGATGACGAAATCTTCGGGCTGCGGCTGTTGCAGTATGAGCCACATACACTCCACATAGTCGCGCGCATATCCCCAGTCGCGCAGCGAGTTGAGATTACCGAGATAGAGTTTATCTTGATACCCCTGTGCGATACGTGCAGCCGCGAGCGTGATTTTCCGGGTGACGAACGTCTCACCCCTTCTTTCACTCTCATGGTTGAAGAGGATGCCGTTAGCGCAGAACATCCCGTACGACTCCCTATAATTCTTCATGATCCAGAAACCGTAGAGTTTGGCCACGCCGTATGGCGACCTGGGATAGAACGGCGTCGTCTCCTTTTGCGGCACCTCCTGCACGAGTCCGAAGAGTTCGGATGTAGAGGCCTGATAAATATGGCAAACCTTCTCCAATCCGCAAATGCGCACCGCCTCTAACAGCCGGAGCACGCCTACGGCATCCGTCTCCGCGGTATATTCCGGCACGTCGAACGACACTTTGACATGGCTTTGCGCGGCGAGATTGTAGATTTCTGTCGGTTTCGTCTCACCGATGATCCTGATGAGCGACGACGAGTCGGTCATATCCGCCCAATGCAGGTTGACCAGTCGCTTTTGCTTCATATCCCTGACCCACTCATCGAGATAAAGATGTTCGATACGAGCAGTATTGAACGAAGACGAACGTCTGAGCAGTCCGTGCACTTCGTATCCCTTTTCGATTAAGAATTCAGCCAGGTAGGAGCCGTCCTGCCCGGTAATGCCCGTGATAAGGGCCACTTTTCGTTGTTGCATGTTAGTGTTTTAAGCGTCTTCTCCGGCGAACTGTTTGATTCGCTGTTCTTCAGAGAGTTGACAAATGAGTAATGTATTGTTTTTTTCTGCCACGATATATCCGTCAAGTCCTTGTATGACCACTTTTTTCTCTTCGGTGGCATGGATGATGCAATTATGTGTCTCGAAGAGCGAGATATTCTCGCCTATCTTTCCATTGCCATACAGGTCTTTTGGTGTCTGTGTGAGCAATGCACCCCATGTGCCGAGGTCGCTCCATCCGAAGTCGGCCGGACAGACGAATATCTCCTCGGCTTTCTCCATAATGGCATAATCGACAGAGATGCTCTCACATTCGGGGTACCGCTCGTCGATGACCTGCTGTTCCTGGTCAGTGCCGTAGATATGTGCGATAGACTCGAACTGTTTGCTCAGCGTGGGCTGGTAAATCCTGAACGCATTGACGATGGTGCTGACGCTCCAGATGAAGATGCCCGCATTCCAGAAATAGCTTTTCTGCTGGATATATTTCTGTGCTGTGGCAAGGTCGGGTTTCTCTCTGAACGAATCGACCCTGAAGATCTCCTTATTGCTCAGCGACGAGGCCGTGAGGTCGGCCTGTATATATCCGTATCCCGTCTCGGGTCTGGTGGGTTTCATGCCCAGAGTGACGATGGCGTCGGTTTCAGACGTGAAGACCATACACTGCTGTATGACCCTTCTGAACTCGTTTTCGTTCATCACGATATGGTCGCTGGGCGTGATGACGACATTGGCTTTTGGGTTGAGCGTTTTGATTCTCCAACTGACATAGGCGATGCACGGAGCTGTATTTCTCCGGCACGGTTCACAGAGAATATTGGCGCGTGGCACCTCGGGCAGTTGCTGGTGACAGATGTCAGCATATTTTTTGTTAGTCACAATCCACACATTCTGTGGCGGACAAATCCCTGCGAACCTGTCGTAAGTGAGTTGCAGGAGCGAGCGCCCCACCCCGAGCACATCGATAAACTGTTTTGGGTACTCAGCCGTGCTCATCGGCCAGAAACGACTCCCCACGCCCCCCGCCATGATGACGAGGTGATTGTCAGATTGAATCATAGTATTCTATTTTTTTGCAAAAATACATCAAAGTCGAGAGAAAACAAAAAAAATCACTTTGTTTTTTAGACAAGCGAGTCAAATCTCACTTTCGCCAATGGGAATCAGTCGATGGTCCAAGTGCCGTCGTCGCGGAACCCGTTCAAGAAATCCTCGGCTTTCATCCTCTTTTTTCCCGCCATCTGTAGCGATAAGATTCTGATGGTGCCATCGACAGTAGAGACGAACAGTCCTTTGGACGTGGTCCAAATCTGCCGGGGCTGTTCATGCCCCTGCACGGGTTCACACTTTTCGGTCTGGAAGATTTTCACCACCACAGGCTGTTCCTGTCCGTGCCTGAAGGTGGTCCATACCCCCGGATAGGGACTGAGTCCGCGTACGAAGTCATAGATGCGCTTGGTAGTCAGCGCCCAGTCGATGCGGCACGTCTCCTTGAATATTTTTGGAGCCGTATGCAGCACGGTGTCTGTCGTCAGCCAGTTTTCTTGCGGCAGAGCCTCCACCTGTCCTTCGCCCTCGATGATCGCATTGACGGTCTCGATGCACAGTTGTGCGCCGAGTGTCATCAGTCCGTCATAGACATACTCCACATCGGCATCGTCGGGGATGTCGAAAGGCCTCTGCATGATGATTTTCCCGGTATCTATATCATGGTCAAGGAAGAACGTGGTGACACCCGTTTTCGTCTCTCCGTTGATGACCGCCCAATTGATAGGCGCCGCCCCCCTATATTGCGGCAGGAGCGCGGCATGCACATTGAAGGTGCCATATCGGGGCATGTCCCACACCACCTCGGGCAGCATCCTGAACGCCACGACGACCTGCAAGTCGGCGTGGTATTCCCTCAGCAGTGCAAGGAATCCTTCATCTTTCATCTTTTCCGGTTGCAACACCGGTATCTGATGCTGCAAGGCATATTTTTTCACCTCAGAGGGTTGCAGCACGCTGCCGTGTCTGCCCACGGGTTTGTCAGGTTGCGTGACGACAGCCACCACGTTGTATCCGCCTTCGACCAATGCCTGCAGCGAGGCGACGGCGAAATCGGGCGTGCCCATAAAAATAATTCTCAATTGTTCTTTAGTCATAATCACAAAAAAATCAACTTCAGTCAGTTCCAGTTGACTGGAAGGGGAAAAAAGCAGTTAGAAACGATCAGTCGGCCGAGAAATCAGCCACCATCTTACGATACATGGTGTACATCCTGACTCTCGACACATAGCCGACGAGCCTGTTGGCCGTGTCGGTCACGGGCAGTTGCTGCGCATTGGTGCGTTCGAACGTATGCATGACATCCTCCATGGAGTCGTTTTGTCCGAGTGTAGCCACAGGCGGTGCCATCAGTTGCGCCACCGTAAAATGGTGATACAACTCGGTACGGAAGACGACATGACGGATTTTGGTGAAATCTATTTCTCCGAGCAGCGTGCCGGCATCGTCGAGCACAGGCAGCAGGATAGACTTGCTTCTACTGAAGGCATGCACGAGCGTGCCCAGTTCCATGTCTTTATTGACAGCATGATAATCCTTGTCGATGACACTCTCCAGACTCATCAGCGTGAGCACCGAGTGGTCGGTATGGTGTGTGAGCAGGTTGCCCTCCCGGGCCAGTCTCATGCCATAGATGCTGTGCGGTTCGAAGATGATGATGGTGAGGTATGCGCAAATGCTGACGATCATGAGAGGCAGGAAGAGCTGGTATCCGCCTGTGAGTTCAGCGATGAGGAAGATACCCGTGAGTGGAGCGTGCATGACACCCGCCATGACACCCGCCATGCCCAGCAGCGTGAAATTCTTCTCTGGCACGAACACCCCGATTTGGTTGACATTCCACACCCTGGCGAAGAGGAATCCGCCGAAAGCGCCGATGAAGAGCGACGGTGCGAACGTACCTCCGCATCCGCCGGCGCCGTTGGTGGCCGAAGTGGCAAACACCTTCGTGAGCAACACGAGGGCGATGTATAAGATGAGCAGATTGTCCTGTCCGTAGAAGAGCGAGTTGCCCATCACACCATTCCAGTCGGCCTCACTTCTTCCGTTGAGCAGCACATTGATGCTGCTATATCCCTCGCCATAGAGCGACGGGAAGAGGAAGATCAGAGCGCTGAGGATGACACCTCCGACGAGCAGTTTCACATATCTGTGATTGTTCAGTTTCTTAAACATCCCCTCGCATGCCGTCATCATACGTATGAAGTAGAGGCTGATGAGTCCGCAGAACACCCCCAGCAGTATCGTGGCCGGCACCCTCTCTATGGCCCATGCCCCGTCGAGCTGGAAATGGAAGAGCGAGTCGCCCCCCAGGAAGAGGTACGTGAAGCACATGGCCGTGACACATGAGATGAGAATAGGCATGAGCGCCGCCATGGTCAGGTCGATCATGAGCACCTCGAGCGTGAACACGAGTCCGGCGATGGGCGCTTTGAAGATGCCTGCGATGGCCGCCGAGGCGCCGCATCCTACCAGCACCATCAGCGTCTTGCGGTCCATGTGGAACAGCTGTCCGAGATTGCTTCCGATGGCCGACCCCGTGAGCACGATGGGCGCCTCGGCTCCCACCGACCCGCCGAATCCGATAGTCAGGGCCGAAGCGATGACCGAGCTCCAGCAGTTGTGCCGTTTTAGTTTGGCCTGCTTTCTGCTGATGGCATACAGGATGCGTGTGATGCCATGGCTGATATTGTCTCTGACCACATACTTGACGAAAAGCGAGGTGAGATAGATGCCGAAGATGGGGAAGAGCAGATAGAGCCAGTTGTATGACTGATACTCAAATCCGGAAGTGAGCAGATGCTCAATCTCGCGGATGAGCCCATGCAAGACCCACGCAGCCACAGCCGCCAAGAGCCCCACGAAGAAAGCCAGTATCAGCGTGAGATGTTTGTCGCTGATGTATCGTTTTCTCCATGCGAACAATTGGTGGACCACCGTTTGCGTATTCTTTTGCATGACCGTCACGTTGAATTATTTTCTGATGATGGTCACGACACTCGACACGTCGATTTTAATGATAGAAGAGGGCGTATGCGGTTTCTTCTCCTGACGTCTTGAGGTGCAGACATAGTCAACCGCTTCGATGAGCGCGGGGTCGAGGTCGCAATAATTCTGTGCGGGCTGCATGCCGCTGATATTCGCACTTGTTGACACGATGGGCTTTTGAAATCTGTAGCACAGCTCTTTAGAAAACGGCTCTTTGGTGATTCTCATGGCCACAGACCCATCCTCGGCAATGAGGTTGGGTGCCAGATTGACCGCCCCGTCGAGTATGACCGTAGTGGGTTTGACGGCCAGTTCCATCACATCCCATGCCACGGCGGGCACGTTACGCACATACCGCTGCAGGCGCGCGTCACTATCTACGAGGCAAATCATTGCCTTGGAGTCTTGTCTCTGTTTGATGGCATATACCTTTGCCACAGCCTCAGGATTGGTGGCATCGCACCCCACCCCCCAAACGGTATCTGTAGGATACAGGATGACGCCCCCCTTGCGCATCACCTCAACGGCTTGTCTGATGTCTTTATCGTATGGTGTCATTGTTGGAAATGAAATAAGACCACAAAATTACACAAAAAAAAGCACAAACCAAAAAGAGTTGATGATTTTTTTCTTTTTGTGGGTAATTCTTAATTTCAGTCAATGACAGAAGGACTTGTTTTTGACAGAAGAACAGAAGGACATTTTTTTGAGATTGTAGAACAGAAGAACATGTTTTTGAGGCAGAAGAACAGAAGGACAGATGTTTTTGGCAATATGGGGCGGCAAGAAAGAAAAAAAACGTCATTACGACAGGCGTAATGACGTTTTGAAGATATGTATCAGGATGATTAAATTTCCCATCCAATGGCAGAAGCGCCAAGGACAGCCGCGGCGGAACCGTCGAGACCACTGATGAGGAACTTCGCCTTTCCACGGAATATCTGCAGCACACGCTCGTCGTAACTGCGCTTGATGGGCTCCATGATGAGGTCGCCGGCTTTGGTGAGTCCGCCGAAGAAGATGAAAGCCTCGGGTGAAGAGAAGGCAGCGAAATCGGCACAAGCCTCGCCGAGCATCTCGCCTGTGAACTCATAGACACGCAGCGCCAGTTTGTCGCCTTTGCCAGCCGCTATCGACACATCGAGCGATGTGATGTCGGCGGGATCCATGTCGCGCAGCAGCGACGACTCATCCGATGTCTGTAAGAACTCGCGTGCCGTGCGAGCCACGCCCGTAGCCGAGCAGTAAGCCTCGAGGCATCCTGTGCGCCCGCATCCGCATGAGCGTCCGTTCTCGCGCCGCATGATGACGTGTCCTAACTCGCCGGCGAAACCGTCGCATCCATACACGAGCTGTCCGTTGATGACGATGCCAGACCCCACGCCGGTGCCGAGTGTGAGCACGATAAAGTTTTTCATTCCCCTTGCCACGCCATACGTCATTTCGCCGATAGCAGCGGCATTGGCATCATTGGTCATCGCCACGGGCACGCCGAGTCTCTCTTTGAACATATCGGCGAGTGGCACGATGCCATCGTGGCCCCATGCGAGGTTGGGAGCGAACTCGATGGTGCCTTTATAATAGTTGGCGTTGGGAGCTCCGATACCCATTGCCTTGATTTTCTCTATGCCACCTACCTCTTCTATAATAGGTTGCAGTGCCTTGACCGACGCATCAACGTAGTCTTCAACGGTGTCGTATCCTTGTGTTTTGATGGCAGTGGTAGCCTTGATGTCGCCTCGGCTGTCAACAATACCAAAAACTGAGTTAGTACCTCCTAAGTCCAAGCCAATGACGTATGGCTTCAATTCTGTTTGTTCGTTCATGTTTTTAGTTGTATTTGGTTAGATAATTATTTGGCAAAGTTATGAAAAAAACGTGTTATAACAAAGTTTATATTGAAAAATTTGCGTCTTTCACATTTTTTTAGCAATTTTGCAGACGCTATGCCATTTGAGTTTCACATAGACATATTAGATATCATCTTCAAGGGGCTGGTGATTGGCATCTTGGTATCAGCTCCGATGGGTCCGGTAGGCATATTATGTGTTCAGCGCACCTTGAACAAGGGGCGCTGGTATGGTTTTGCCACGGGTATAGGTGCGACGGCGAGCGACCTGCTCTATGCCCTGATCACAGGCTTTGGCATGAGTTTTGTGATGGACTTGATCAACAATGCTCAGACCCGCTTTTATCTGCAAATCATCGGCAGCATCATGCTGTTGGTGTTCGGCATATTCAGTTACCGCTCGAACCCCACAAAGAACATGCGCAAGAGCGGAAAAAAGAAGGGTACCCTCTGGCACAACACCGTGACTGCCTTTTTAGTCACCTTTTCCAACCCGCTGATTATCATTTTGTTCATGGCTCTGTTTGCCCAGTTGGCCTTTATCGTGCCCGACCATCCTTTGGACATGCTGGTGGGCTATCTGAGCATCATCGGAGGCGCATTGCTCTGGTGGTACGGTTTGACATGGCTCATCGACAAGATACGCAACAAATTTGAGGATACCGGCATTATCATCATCAACAAAGCGATAGGCAGTGTGGTGATTGTCATCTCTGTGATTATTTTGCTGGGCACTGTTTTCAATCTGTTCAGCATCCACTACTGAGTGGCATTCTGTCAGCTCAGCCATTCACATCTCACCCTTTAACCCCCACACCTTATTTATATTTATATGTATATTGCCCAAGAACTGCGCAAGAAGAATATCGCCGAATATCTGCTGTATATGTGGCAGGTAGAAGACATCATCCGCGCCTGCGGTTGCAACCTGTCGCGACTTCAGAGAGACTATATCAACCAGTTTGACTACACCGAAGAGCAGAAAGAAGAGTTGACCGATTGGTATGGCGACTTAGTGCGCATGATCAACCAAGAGGGCTGTCGCGAGCACGGACATCTGCAAATCAACAAGTTGATCGTGCAGCAATTGATAGAACTGCATCACCAGTTGCTCGACAGCACCCGATACCCCTTTTACCACAGCGAATACTACAAGGTGCTTCCGTTTATCGTAGAGTTGCGCAACCGAGGCGCCAACAAGGAGGAGAACGAAATAGAGACATGCCTGAACGCCCTCTACGGTGTGATGCTGCTCCGTCTGCAGAAAAAGGAGATCAGCCCCGGCACCGAGAATGCCATCAGAGAGATAACGACCTTCGTGGGTATGCTCTCAGACTATTATCAGAAGGACAAGGAGGAAGGCGGTCTGAAGTTTGAAGACTGATGAGTTACTTAAGGTAGTCAGTCGTTAAGTAGTTAAGAAGTTAAGCCAAATGACAACTAAGATATGAGTAAACAGAACATATTATTGACCGGCTGCAACGGACAGTTGGGCAGTGAGATAAGAGCATTGGAGAACCAATATGAGGACTATTGTTTTTTCAATACCGACGTGAATGAGTTGGACATCACCAACCAGTTGGCCGTGGAGCACTTCGTGGCCAGCCATGAGATCAGCGGCATCGTGAACTGCGCCGCCTATACAGCCGTAGATAAGGCTGAGAGTGCCAAAGAGCAGTGCACGACACTCAACACGGTGGCGCCCGCCTATCTGGCCGCCGCAGTGGAGAAGCGAGGCGGATGGATGATACACATCTCTACCGACTATGTGTTTAACGGCACGAAGCACACGCCCTACTTGGAGAGCGACACGCCCAGTCCTGACAGCGTGTATGGCTCAACGAAGCTGGCTGGCGAACTTGGCGTGACAAAGTTTTGCAGCCGCAGCATGATTATCCGCACAGCATGGCTCTATTCGCCCTTTGGCAATAATTTTGTGAAGACCATGATTCGCCTGGGCAGCGAGCGCAGCGAGTTAGGCGTGATTTTCGACCAGATAGGCACGCCAACCTACGCGCACGACTTGGCACAAGCCATCCTGACGATTATCGTAAAAGGCATTCAGCCCGGTGTCTATCACTTCACCGACGAAGGTGTGACGAGCTGGTACGACTTCACCAAATCCATCCACCGCATCAGCGGCATCACGGGTTGCCACGTGCGCCCTTTGCATACCTCTGAATATCCCACTGCCGCCCGCCGCCCTTACTACTCCGTCTTAGACAAGAGCAAGATAAAAACCGCCTACGACATCGAGATACCCCATTGGGAGGAGTCGCTTGAGAAGTGCATCCAGAGGATTTTAGAAATGAAGTAGTTTTAAAGGAGTTAAAGAAGTAAAGTAGTTAAAGTAGTTAAAGTAGTCAAAGAAGTCGAGCAGGCTGTAGTTAAGTAGTTTAGCCAAAGACCGGCAACTGTTTGACCATTCCACCATACGAAAAAATAATGAATCAAGAAATAGAAAGACGCCGCACCTTTGCGATTATATCCCACCCCGATGCGGGTAAGACCACCCTGACCGAGAAATTCCTGTTGTTTGGCGGTCAGATACAAGTAGCAGGAGCTGTGAAGAGCAACAAGATCAGGAAGACCGCCACCTCTGACTGGATGGACATCGAAAAGCAACGTGGCATCTCGGTATCTACATCGGTCATGGAGTTTGACTATGAGGGCTATAAGGTGAATATCCTGGACACGCCGGGTCACCAAGACTTTGCAGAAGACACCTACCGCACGCTGACCGCCGTTGACTCGGCCATCATCGTGGTGGATGGTGCCAAGGGCGTGGAGACACAGACACGCAAACTGATGAACGTGTGCCGCATGCGCAACACACCCGTCATCATCTTTATCAATAAGATGGACCGCGAGGGCCGCGATCCGTTCGACCTGCTCGACGAGCTGGAGCAGGAATTGCAAATCAAGGTACGCCCCCTGTCGTGGCCTATCAACCAAGGAGCGAAATTCAAGGGAGTGTATAACATCTACGAAGAGAAGCTGGATTTGTTTACGCCTGACAAGCAGCGGGTGACAGAAAAAGTGGAAGTAGATGTCAACAGCACCGAACTTGATGCCCGTGTAGGTGAAAGGGACGCGCAACAATTGCGCGACGACCTGGAATTAGTAGATGGTGTCTATCCCGAGTTCAGCGTTGACGACTATCGCTCGGCCGAGGTGGCCCCGGTCTTTTTCGGTTCGGCACTGAACAACTTCGGTGTGCAGGAACTGTTGAACTGCTTTGTGAAGATAGCCCCGTCGCCCCGCCCCACACAGGCCGAGGAGCGTATGGTGGAGCCCGAAGAGCCCAAGTTCACGGGATTCATCTTTAAGATTACCGCCAACATCGACCCCAACCACCGTTCATGTATCGCCTTCTGCAAGGTGTGCAGCGGTCGTTTTGTTCGCAACCAGCCCTATCTGCACGTGCGTCAGGGCAAGACCCTCCGTTTCTCCTCTCCCACCCAGTTCATGGCACAACGCAAGGAGACCATCGACGAAGCCTATCCCGGCGACATCGTGGGTCTGCCCGACAATGGCATCTTCAAGATTGGCGACACGCTGACCGAAGGAGAGCCGATACACTTCCGCGGCCTGCCCTCGTTCTCCCCGGAGATGTTTAAATATATTGAAAACGACGACCCCATGCGCTCGAAGCAGTTGGCCAAAGGCATCGAGCAACTGATGGACGAGGGTGTGGCCCAGTTGTTCGTCAACCAGTTTAATGGCCGTAAGATTATCGGCACAGTGGGTCAGTTGCAGTTTGAAGTGATACAGTATCGTCTGGAAAACGAATACAACGCCAAGTGCCGTTGGGAGCCGGTGCACCTGCACAAAGCCTGCTGGATAGAGAGCGACGACGATAAGGAATTGGAAAACTTCAAGAAGCGTAAATACCAGTATATGGCGAAAGACCGTGAGGGACGCGATGTGTTTCTGGCCGATTCGGGCTATGTGCTGTCGATGGCTCAGGAAGACTTCAAGCACATCCGTTTCCACTTCACGAGTGAGTTCTGACTCATTGAGCGTTCATCGCCTTACAGCACCAACGTGAGACCCTGACCATCACACCCAAACCTGTCACCTCTTTGAGCAAATAATATTTGCGGTTTTGACGGACCAGACGGCCCGTCAAACCTTTTAATGGCCCGAACCTCACCTCTACGGGGTCACCGGGCTTCAGGTTGGCCTCTTCTTGCGAAAGGAAAATCCCCTCTCCTAATTCGGGGCTGCACATCGCCTTGAACTCCAGCATCTGCCTGGCAGGAATCTCACTGTATTCGCGGCTACCTTTCGCTTTTCTGATGACGAGTATCTGGAAATCGGACTGTTGCACCAATTCGGTCATCCTTTTGGCAGTAACGGTTTTCTTCACAAAGACCAAATTGGTGACCACCGGGCGCAACTGATGTTTGATTCGTCCCTTTTTATCTTCATAATCCACCATCTGCCTGGGCACGAAAGTCTCCATGTCCAGGTTTTTGAAATAATCTTCCACAGCAGTCTGTCTGCCCCCGAATAATTTCAGGGCATACCACGGACAGTTGTCTTTAGCGGCCTCTACCACATTGTCAACTACCTGCTTGCCATGCATATTTGAGTCCGCCATCTCTGCGTATGGCGGTGTATTTTCTGAATTCATGCGCCAAAAATACCACTTTTTTTACAACAGACAAAATAAAAAGAGGTAAATTTCTTTGAGTTATGAAAGAAAATGCTTATTTTTGCACATTGATTAACCGTCAAGAGAACTAAAAAACGCATTTAATCTTATCATTTATAACAGAAAGGAACAATCATGAGATGTATATTCTGTAACCATGAAATCGCCGACGGGTCTAAATTCTGTCCCGAGTGCGGCGCTAACCTGATGAATGTGCAAAGTCCTGCGCAGCAGCCGCAGTATGAGCAACCTGTGCAGCAACCGCAGTATGAGGCCCCGCAGTACGACATCCCTCAGCAGCCACAGTATGAGCAACCCTTGCAGCAACCGCAGTACGACATCCCGCAGCAGCCGCAGTATGAGCAGCCTGTGCAGCAACCGCAGTACGACATCCCTCAGCAGCCACAGTATGAGCAGCCCGTGCAGCAACCGCAATACGACATTCCTCAGCAGCCGCAGTATGAGCAGCCCGTGCAGCAACCGCAGTACGACATCCCGCAGCAGCCGCAGTATGAGCAGCCCGTGCAGCAACCGCAATACGACATTCCGCAGCAGCCGCAATACGAGCAGCCCGTGCAGCAGCCGCAATACGACGTTCCCCAATATGATATTCCGCAGCAGCCGCAGTATGAGCAACCCGTGCAACAGCAGCCGCAGCAACAGGAGATTCCCATTGTCGGCCCGGCCCCCATACCAGGACAACAGGCACCCTATCAGCAGCCCCCCTATCAACAGCAGCAGTATGGTCAACCGCAATACGGTCAGCCGCAGCATGGCCAGCCGGCATACGACCAGCCCCAATACGCGGCCCAAGAGCCATACCAGCCCTACCCCGGAGAGCCCAAGAAGAAGAGCAAGACAGGTTTGTGGATTGTGCTTGGCCTTCTGATTGCCGCCTTGCTGGGTGGCGGCGGATGGGCCTTGTATGAGTTTGTGCTGAAAGACAAGGGCAGCAGCTCATCGAGCACCTCATCGACCACTGCGACCACCACGTCGGACAAAGATAAGGAAGACGACCCGACAAGCGTTGGCACTGGCGACAAAAACGACAATGAAGACGATAACACCATCATTGGCAACGAAAACGACGGTGACGATGACAATCTGGGTGACGGCGAAAACGGCGATGACAACCAATTGGCTAACAATGACACGAAACCCAACGAGCCCACGAAGCCCGAGGCCCCTGTGACACAACCCGCGAAGCCCGAGCCGCCCGTGGCACAGCCCACGAAGCCCGAACCCGCGAAGGCTGAACCCGTAAGCAATTTCTATGCGAAAGGCCAGGGACTCTACTCATGGGCATCCGACGAGCGCATCGGTTCTGCATCAGAGTTGAACGGTTTCAGCAAACAGCAGTTGCGCATCATGCGTAATGAGATCTATGCCCGTCATGGCTATATTTTTAACGAGGCCGACCTTCGCAACTATTTCAGTCAGCAAGGCTGGTATCGCGCCGTATCAAGGAATGTGAAGTTGACCCCCACCGAGCAACACAATGTAAATATCATCCAGCAAGCGGAGCGGATGAGATAAGCGATAAAAAAAGCACCTCTGATGAGGTGCTTTTTTAGTGGTAAGAGGTAAGAGGTGAGAGGTAAGAGATTAGTTGATAAATGATAAATGATGGCTGCGGGCTTATTAGCTTACTTTGATGGTGAGTTGGTTACGGTCGAAGATGATGCCGTCGCGCTCGATGAGTTGCGAGAGATGCCCCTGACTGGCTAGGTCGTGAGGCGACCCGATATGCAACTGCCCGTCAGAGGCCATCAGCCAGAGCGTGTCGGCCATTTGCAGAGCGAGCTCCAAATCGTGCGTGGAAAGCAGGATGGTCTTGTCGGCTTCGCGGCTCAGACGTTTCAACAGTTGCATCACCTCGACCTTTGACGGGTAATCAAGGAAGGCCGTAGGTTCGTCAAGGAGTATGACCGGAGTCTGTTGTGCCAGTGCCTTGGCAATCATCACCTTCTGACGTTCGCCATCGCTCAGCGTCTGAATCATCCTCTCAGCCAGGTGCGTGATACCGACCAAACGGATAGAGTCTGCCACGATTTGCCTGTCCTCATCGTTGAGCCTGCCCCAGAACCCCGTATAAGGAGAGCGCCCGAGAGCGACCATCTCAGTGACCGTCATATTGTTGACATCGACCTTCTCGGTGAGCACGACCCCGATGAGGCGTGCCAACTCGCGGTCGTCGTACTCGTTCATGTTTCTGCCTTGCAGCAATACCTCACCAGCGAGCGGTTTCTGAAAGCCCGCCAGCGTGCGCATGAGCGTTGATTTGCCCGCCCCGTTGGTTCCGATGAGGCAAGTCATCTGCCCGGTCAGCAGCGAAGCGTTCATATTCTCCGACACCACTTTCTGCTGCCGTGTATGCAAACGATAGCCGATAGAAAGTTGACGAATAATGATAGTTTGTTGCGAATTCATAGTAGAAGTCATAAAACCGTTGCAAAAATACACAAAATATACGAAAAAGCATTTGAAAACTTACGATTGTTTACATTTTAATAAAAAAAAGGAATAAAAAAGATGTGGCGACGGGGATAATTGGCAGTTTTTTTGTACTTTTGCAGCCGAATTAACAAGAAAGGAGGTCAAGAGCGCCTCCGACGACAACGGTTATTCGTAAAAAATCCCAAACAATGACAAAAAAATTAAGCAAAGTGCTGGTTTTAGGTTCCGGCGCGCTGAAAATCGGACAGGCAGGTGAATTTGACTATTCAGGTTCACAGGCCTTGAAAGCCTTGCGTGAAGAAGGCATCTCTTCTGTGCTAGTGAATCCTAACATTGCAACGATTCAGACCTCTGAGGGTATTGCCGACAAAGTGTATTTTCAGCCAGTGACGACCCATTTCGTCACGGAGATCATCAAGAAGGAGCGGCCCGACGGCATTCTGTTGGCCTTTGGCGGTCAGACGGCGTTGAACTGCGGCACCGAGCTTCACCTGAACGGCACCTTAGAGAAATATGGCGTGCAGGTTTTGGGCACGTCGGTAGAAGCCATCATGGACACCGAAGACCGTGACTTGTTTGTAAAGAAATTAGACCAGGCCGACCTGAAGACCCCGGTGAGCCAGGCCGTAGAGACGATGGACGATGCGTTGGCCGCCGCTCGCAAAATCGGCTACCCGGTGATGATCCGCTCAGCCTACGCCCTTGGCGGTCTGGGTTCCGGCATCTGCCCCGACGAGAAGAAGTTTGTGGAACTGGCCGAAAGCGCCTTCACCTTTGCACCCCAGATTTTGGTAGAAGAGTCGCTGAAAGGCTGGAAAGAGATAGAGTTTGAGGTGATACGCGATGCCAACGACCACTGCTTCACTGTCGCTTCGATGGAGAATTTCGACCCGCTGGGCATCCATACCGGCGAGTCGATTGTCGTGGCTCCCACCTGCTCGTTGACCGACGAACAAGTGAAGATGCTTCAAGAGCTGTCAATCAAGTGTGTGCGCCACCTGAACATCGTAGGCGAGTGCAACATCCAGTTTGCCTTCAATGCCGTGACCAACGACTACCGTATTATTGAGGTGAACGCCCGTCTGAGCCGCTCGTCGGCCTTGGCCTCGAAAGCCACCGGCTACCCCCTCGCCTTCGTCGCCGCCAAGATAGCCTTGGGATATACCCTCGACCAGATAGGTGAGATGGGCACGCCCAACTCAGCCTACGTGGCACCCCAGCTTGACTACATGATCTGTAAGATACCCCGTTGGGACCTGACCAAGTTTGCCGGTGTGAGCCGGCAGATAGGCTCGTCGATGAAGTCGGTGGGCGAGATCATGTCCATCGGCCGTTCGTTTGAGGAGATGATACAGAAAGGCCTGCGCATGATAGGTCAGGGCATGCACGGATTTGTGGGCAACGACCACACCCGCTTCGACAATCTTGACGAAGAGCTGTCGAACCCCACCGACCTGCGTATCTTCGCCATCGCCCAGGCTTTGGAAGAAGGCTATACCGTAGAACGGATAGAAGAGCTGACCAAGATAGACAAATGGTTCTTGGAGCGTCTGAAGCACATTGTGGATCTGAAACACGAACTGCAGCGTTACGACCGTGTGGAAGACCTGAGCGATGAATTCCTCCGCGAGGTGAAATCGGCCGGTTTCAGCGACTTCCAGATTGCCCGCTTCGTATTGAAACCCGCCAAAGGCAACATGGTGAAGGAGAACCTGGAAGTGCGCCGCCAGCGCAAGCAGCGTGGCATACTGCCCGCCGTGAAGCGCATCAACACCGTGGCGAGCGAGCATCCCGAGCTGACCAACTACCTGTATATGACCTATGCCGTGCAGGATCACGACATCGACTACTATAAGAACGAGAAATCGGTGGTGGTGCTGGGTTCCGGCGCCTACCGCATCGGTTCGTCGGTGGAGTTTGACTGGTGCTCGGTGAATGCCATCAACACCGCCCGCAAACTGGGCTATAAGTCGATCATGATCAACTACAACCCCGAGACCGTCTCGACCGACTATGACATGTGCGACCGCCTCTACTTCGATGAGTTGTCGCTGGAGCGTGTGCTCGACGTGATCGACCTGGAGCAGCCCCGTGGCGTGATAGTGAGCGTGGGCGGCCAGATACCCAACAACCTGGCCATGAAGCTGCACTTGCAGGGAGTGCCTGTGCTGGGCACGTCGCCTGTTGACATTGACCGTGCCGAGAACCGCGACAAGTTCTCTGCGATGCTCGACAAACTGGGTATCGACCAGCCGGCATGGCGTGCGCTGACCTCGTTTGACGACATCAAGGAATTTGTGGAGCAAGTAGGATTCCCCGTGTTGGTGCGTCCGTCGTACGTGCTCTCTGGAGCCGCCATGAACGTGTGCTATAGCTACGAGGAATTGGAGCGATTCCTGAAGATGGCCACCGAGGTGAGCAAAGACTACCCCGTGGTGGTATCCCAGTTCATGCAGGAGACGAAAGAGATAGAGTTTGACGCCGTGGCCGACAAGGGCGAAGTGGTGGAATACGCCATCTCTGAGCACATTGAATATGCAGGTGTACACTCCGGCGACGCCACGATGGTGTTCCCCGCACAGCACATTTATTTCTCGACCATCCGCCAGATCAAGAAGATAGCCCGCAAGATAGCAAAAGAGCTGAACATCAGCGGTCCGTTTAACATCCAGTTCCTGGCCAAAGCACGCCAGGTGAAAGTGATCGAGTGCAACCTGCGTGCCTCGCGCTCCTTCCCGTTTGTGAGCAAGATATTGAAGCGCAACTTCATCGAGACAGCCACACGCATCATGCTCGATGCCCCCTACAGCCAGCCCGACCGCAGCGAGTTTGACATCGACCGCATCGGCGTGAAAGCCTCTCAGTTCTCGTTCGCCCGCCTGCAGAACGCCGACCCGGTGCTGGGTGTAGATATGTCATCTACGGGCGAGGTAGGTTGTCTGGGCGACGACCTGAACGAGGCGATGCTGAACGCTCTGATAGCCACGGGCTACCGTCTGCCGGAGAAGAACGTGCTGATATCCTCGGGCGGTGTGAAAGGCAAGGTCGATCTGTTGGAGCCGAGCCGCCTGATGGTGCAGAAGGGCTATGAGATTTATGCCACGGCCGGCACCGCCAAGTTCTTGAACGAGAACGGCGTGAAGGCGACAGCCGTAAGCTGGCCCGACGAGGATGGCGACAACAATGTGATGGACATGATAGCCGCCCACCAGTTTGACTTGATTATCAACGTGCCGAAGAACCACAGCAAGCGCGAGTTGACCAATGGTTACCGCATCCGCCGTGGCGCCATCGACCATAATATCCCACTGATGACCAACGTGCGTCTGGCCAAAGCCTTCATCGAAGCTTTCTGTGCGATGAAGCTGGAGGACATTCCCGTGAAGAGTTGGCAGGAATACGTGAGCTAATTCAACTATCTGAAGTAGTTAAGTAGTTAAGCCAAATGTCTAGTGGAAGGAAGCTGCAAGCCAGAGCATTTGTGAAACCTGAATAATAAGGCAATCGCCGCTCGAAATGAGCGGCGATTGCTTGTTAATGGGACTTATTCATAGTTTCGTGTTGGTTGAGAGGAGCTTCCTTTATCTTCTGTAGCGGTAGGTCTTGCGATGATGTCTGGCCGGTGCGGCATGCCGATGATGGCGAGGCGCAGGAGCATGGTGTCGAGGCGGTGGCGGCGGTGTGGGTCGCACCCCCCGGTGCCTGGCCATCCAGGCGCAAGCAGGACATGTGCGCGGCGCAAACCTCACATATCGCAGTGAGTGGTTGTGACGTAAACGCGGGTGTCTGGGCCCGAAATCAGTGGATGCACTTGCCGTCATGGCAAACATGATCACAGTGACGAGTAGTAAAATATACCGTTTCATAGCTATACATTTTTAAGTTAGACATCTTTGTATTGTTTTACTGCTGCAAAGATAGGGCATAGCCTGTGTCTGTGCAAAGAGAAAACCCTAAAGCATCGGAGGATAATCCCTATTCATGTGGGGGAAAAAACGAAAGTGAGTCAAATCAAACAGACAACGGATTTCGCGGATTTCACGGAATTATGTTATTGCTGATAAACAGCAGGTGTATATCCGTGAAATCCGCGAAATCCGTTGTTGAAGAGAATTACAAGTGTTTTGACACTCCCTCGTCAGGACTATGCAATTCGGTTACTATTCTGGTATCACCGATTTGGGCTGTGGCTGATCCGTCGGCGGCGTGCTGGCAGCAGGTGCTGCGGTTTGCGCAGGCTGCTGTGCAGGCGGAGGAGGCGTATTTCCTGTAGATGGCGCAGGTGATGGCGGAGGAGGTGTATTGCCAGACGGTGCCGGTGGCGGAGGTGTAGGCAAGGTACTTCCGCCCGTGGGAGCCACAGGTTTGGTGTCGGCATTGGCGGCCGGATCGGCAGCGCCCTCGGCGGGTTTATTCTCTTCCTGTTTCTTTTCTTCCGATTTCTTTTCTTCGGGTTTATTCTGTTCGGACTGCTGCAATCCGTCGGTGGGTGCAGGCAGAGTGGTCTTCGGAGTCTCGCCGCCGGCGATATTCATCGTATCCCTTTCTGGTTTCTTTGCGGGTTCAGCCACGCTGTCGGTTGCCAGTTCATCTTTCTTGACTTCAGCCTTTTCATCCTTTCCGCCACAGGTGAAATAGACACCTGCAAGAATCAGCAGCAGGGCGGCAGTGGTAAGAACAGGAATGAGCAACGATCTGCGCGTCTTATTCTGTTGTGCAGCGGGTTTGGCAATCTGGGCGGACTGGTATCCTTGGCCAGACGCATCCGTCTGAACCGGTTTCCTCTGCTGCGTCGGTTTTTGCCTCGCGGCATGAGTCTGCGTCACTTCGGGTTGCATTTGCACTGTCACCACCGTATCATCATCGCTGTCGACACGTCTCACCGACTTAGCCATCATCTGCGCCTCATTATCGGGCAGGTTTTGGTCGCGTCGCTCCACTGTCACCTTATCCACTTGTATAAGATAGGCCGAGTGGTTGTCTTTATTATCCTTCGTCAGTGAGATGAGCCGCTGTTTCTTTTGCTCGTCAGAAGCATTTGAAGAGAGGATCTCAACAATTTGGGCATCTGTCATCTGTTCGAGCATACCGTCGGAGCAGAGATAGAAGTAGTCGCCGGGCTTGATATCAGCGATATGCGCGATATTGGCTTCCTGCCGGTACTCCACGCCCGGCATCATCGCCTTGGTGATAATGTTTTTGTTGGGCTGCTGATTCATCTCGTCAAACTCTATTTCGCCTGCGAGATAGAGGTCATAGACCACCGAATGGTCGCGCGAGCGGTAGAGCACCCTACCCTCTTTGGGTCTGACGTGATAGATGCGGCTGTCGCCGATGTGTGCTACGGTACATCCGTTGCGGTGGAAATAGAGGAACGTGAGCGTGGTGCCCGGTTTTTTGGCTGCTCCGTCGTCAATCTTGTCCAGTTGCAGATAAGCGGCTTGCAGCGCCTGCTCAAACAAATCGTCGGTGAAAGGCTGCTCGGGCGATGTATTTTGGAAGATGAAATCAGACATCGCCTGAGTGACGGCATTGCTGGCCACCTCGCCTTTTTCATGTCCGCCCATACCATCGCAAACGATGAAGAGACTGTCAAGTTCAGAGGCTTCTCCTAATTTCGGGAAGATGGCATCTTCCTGACCTGAGCGCTTGCCCAGTTCGTAAATAGCCTGTGGGGATAGAATGTCAATTTTCATGATGATTGATATGAGATAGTGTTATTGTTTCAGCTTGAGGAGTACCACGTTTTCCACATGCGGAGTGTGCGGGAACATATCCACGGGTTGCACCTCGCTCACGGCATAATACGGGTCGAGCAGTTGCAAGTCGCGTGCCTGTGTGGCAGGATTACAACTGACATAAACGATTCGCCGGGGGGCCGCCTTGATGATGGTGTTGACCACGTCAGGGTGCATCCCCGCCCTGGGCGGATCGGTGATGATGACATCAGGCCGTCCGTGCCGGGCGATAAAGTCATCGTTGAGAATATCTTTCATGTCGCCGGCGAAGAAGAGCGTGTTGTCGATGCCATTGATTTGCGAGTTGACCTTAGCATCTTCGATCGCCTCGGGCACATATTCAATGCCGATGACCATCCGTGCCTGCCGGCTGACGAAATTGGCGATGGTGCCAGTGCCGGTATAAAGGTCATAGACCAGTTCGTTGCCGGTGAGCGCGGCAAATTCCCTTGCCACGCAATAGAGATGGTAAGCCTGCTCGGTGTTGGTCTGATAGAAGCTTTTAGGTCCGACCTTGAATTTCAGTTCCTCCATGGTCTCGAAGATATGATCATTGCCGCAGAACAGCTGGATGTCGAGGTCGCCAAAAGTATCATTGCACTTCTGGTTATCGACATAGAGCAGCGAGGTGATTTGCGGGAATTTCTCAGCCACGTGCTTCATCAGCTGTCTGGCTTTTTGCTCATCGTCGGGCTCATCGTAGTGAAACTGGATGAGCACCATCCACTCACCGGTATTTGAGTTGCGTATCATGATGTCGCGCAGCAGTCCTTTTTGTGCCCTGAGGTCGAAAAACGTCATGCCCGTGGTGATGGCATAGTCGCGGATCTCGTTTCTGATCTGGTTGTGCAAATCGTCCATGAGCCAGCACTTCTCAATAGGATAGATCTTGTCGAAAGCGCCGGTGATATGAAAACCGATTGCGTTTTTATCCGTGATTTCCTCGCCCTGCTCCACCTCTTGGCGCGTAAGCCACCTTCTGTTGGAGCATCCGAATTCCAATTTATTCCGATATTCGCTCGCCTTGACCGAGCCGAGAATCGTACGGAATTCCGGCAGAGGTATCTTGCCAATGCGTGAGAGTTGGTCGAACACCTGACGCTGCTTCATCTTCAGTTGCTCACTATAAGGCAGGTTCTGCCACTTGCAACCGCCGCAGATACCGAAATGACTACACATCGGAGTCTCACGAACCTTGCTTAACTGGTGAAACTTGATGACCTCGGCCTCACAGTAACTATGTTTTTTCTTCCTCACCTGCAAATCGACGACATCCCCCGGCACGCAGAAGGGCACGAAGACCACCATGTCATCTACCCTGGCGAGTGCCTTCCCTTCGGCGGCGCAGTCAGTGATAGTGACCTGCTCGAATACAGGCATCGGTTTCTTTTTTCTTCCCATAATAAAATAATGTGGCACAAAAATACAACATTTTTCAGAAGTAGAAAAGTAAAAAAGTAAAAAAGTAAAAAAAAAGTTGAAGAGCAGCCTGCTGGAGAGCAGAGATGTCGTGCCTGAGATAAAAAGTTATTAAATGTAAGGTAGGCATTGCAATTTTTTCGCAAAAAGGTTTGGCGGGTTGTGATTTTTGATGTAAATTTGCACCTAAGTATATTTTTCTAATCTTATTGAAACATCAATCTAAATTATGAGCGAAAAAAGAGTTTACCTCTTCGGCAATGGAAAAGCCGAAGGTAATGCTAAAATGCGTGAGGAACTCGGTGGCAAGGGAGCAAACCTTGCAGAGATGAACCTGATCGGAGTTCCTGTTCCTCCTGGTTTCACCATCACCACCGACTGCTGCAATGAATATTATCAAGTAGGCCAGCAGAAGATCATGGAGCTGCTGAACGACGACGTGATGGCCGCCGTGAAGCACATTGAGGTGCTGATGAACTCGAAGTTCGGCGACAAGGAGAATCCCCTCCTGGTGTCGGTTCGTTCGGGTGCCCGCGCTTCGATGCCCGGCATGATGGACACCATCCTGAACCTGGGTCTGAACGACGAGGTGGCCGAGGGTATGGTGAAGAAGACCAACAACCCCCACTTTGTGTACGACAGCTATCGCCGTTTCGTGCAGATGTACGGCGACGTGGTGCTTGAGATGAAGCCCGTGAACAAAGAAGATATCGACCCGTTTGAGGAGATTATCGAGGAGGTGAAAGCCGAGCGTGGCGTGAAACTGGACAAGGACCTGTCGGTTGACGAGTTGAAGAAACTGGTGCAGCTGTTCAAGGCCGCCATCAAGGAGCGTACCGGCAAAGACTTCCCCAACGACCCGATCGAGCAGTTGTGGGGTGCCATCTGCGCCGTGTTCCGCAGCTGGATGAACGAGCGTGCCATCCTCTATCGTAAGATGGAAGGCATCCCCGACGAGTGGGGCACAGCCGTGAGCGTGATGGCCATGGTATTCGGCAACATGGGCGACACCTCTGCCACAGGTGTATGCTTCAGCCGCGACGCCGCCAACGGCGAGAACGTGTTCAACGGTGAGTATCTGGTGAACGCTCAGGGTGAAGACGTGGTGGCCGGTATCCGCACACCGCAGCAGATCACCAAACTGGGCAGCCAGCGCTGGGCCGAGCGTGCCGGCATCTCCGAGGAAGAGCGTGCCAGCAAGTATCCCTCAATGGAAGAGGCTATGCCTGAGATTTACGCTCAGCTGAACGGCATCCAGGAGAAACTGGAGAACCACTATCACGACATGCAGGACATGGAGTTCACCGTGCAGGAAGGCAAGCTGTGGTTCTTGCAGACCCGTAACGGCAAGCGCACCGGCGCCGCCATGGTGAAGATAGCCATCGACCTGCTGCACGAGGGCAAGATCGACGAGAAGACCGCCATCATGCGCTGCGAGCCCCAGAAGCTCGACGAGCTGTTGCACCCCGTGTTCGACAAGGTTGCCCTGTCTAAAGCCAAGGTCATCGCCCAGGGTCTGCCCGCCAGCCCCGGTGCCGCCTGCGGCCAGATTGTATTCCACGCCGACGACGCCCAGACATGGCATGAGGACGGTCACAAAGTGGTGCTCGTGCGTATCGAGACCTCGCCCGAGGATCTCGCCGGTATGGCCAGCGCCGAGGGTATCCTCACCGCCCGTGGTGGTATGACCTCCCACGCTGCCGTGGTGGCTCGTGGTATGGGTAAGTGCTGCGTGTCGGGTGTAGGTGCCCTGAACGTGGACTATCACGCCAAGACCGTAGAGATTGACGGTGTAGTGTATAAAGAAGGCGACTACATCTCGCTGAACGGTACCACCGGTCAGGTGTATGCCGGCGAAGTGCCCACCAAGGCTGCTGAGCTGAGCGGCGACTTCAAAGAGCTGATGGACCTGTGCGACAAATATACGAAACTGCAGGTGCGCACCAACGCCGACACTCCGCACGACGCCCGCGTGGCCCGCGAGTTTGGCGCCAAAGGTATCGGTCTGACCCGTACCGAGCACATGTTCTTCGACGACCAGAAGATCATCGCCATGCGCGAGATGATTCTCGCCAAGGACGCTGAGGGCCGCGAGAAGGCATTGGCCAAGCTGCTCCCCTATCAGAAAGCCGACTTCAAGGGTATCCTCGACGCTATGGACGGTCTGCCCGTGAACATCCGTCTGCTCGATCCCCCACTCCACGAGTTTGTGCCGCACGATCTGGCTGGTCAAGAGATCATGGCCAAGGAAATGGGCGTGAGCTTGGAGGACATCAAGCGTCGTGTGGACTCGCTGGCCGAGAACAACCCGATGCTGGGACACCGCGGTTGCCGTCTGGGCATCACCTTCCCCGAAATCACCGCCATGCAGACCCGCGCCATCCTGAGCGCCGCTTGCGAGCTGAAGAAAGAGGGCAAAGACCCGAAGCCCGAGATCATGGTTCCGCTGATTGGTATTCTGTACGAGCTGAAGCAGCAGAAGTCTATCATCCAGCGTGTGGCCAAGGAAGTGTTTGCCGAGTATGGCGTGGAAGTGGAGTTTGAGATCGGTACGATGATTGAGATTCCTCGTGCTGCCCTGACCGCCGACCGCATTGCCACCGAGGCACAGTACTTCTCATTCGGCACGAACGACCTGACCCAGATGACCTTCGGTTACAGCCGCGACGATATCGCTTCGTTCCTGCCTGTCTATCTCGACAAGAAGATCCTGAAGGTTGACCCGTTCCAGGTGCTCGACCAGAACGGTGTGGGTAAGCTGGTGAAATACGCAGTGGAGAAGGGCCGCGAGGTACGTCCCGAACTGCGCACCGGTATTTGCGGCGAGCATGGCGGCGAGCCCAGCTCTGTGAAGTTCTGCGCCAAGATCGGCCTGAACTACGCATCCTGCTCACCGTTCCGCGTGCCCATCGCACGTCTGGCCGCCGCGCAGGCAGCAGTGGAAGAATAAACGCTGAGCGTTGAAAATAAGCGAGTT
>CAMVAT010000014.1 GCA_947165505.1 uncultured Prevotellaceae bacterium
GATACAAGATTCTCAATCTTGGCATAGGGGTTCGATTCCCCTATCCACTACGAAAGCTCTGTAAATCTATGATTTACAGAGCTTTTTATTTTTAGACTTATTACGACCCAAGAAGCAAACAACATATATGAAGAAGAAATTGAGAATCATACTAAAAGCGGCAGCGATACTGATAGCGCTCGGCCTTTTATTATTGTTTGTATGCGACAGGATCATCGTGAGCAATACCCAAGGAAAGGTTTTCTCCGAACTTGACAGCATCGCTCCGACAGAATGGGGACTACTGCTTGGCACAACGCCCCAAACCCGCATTGGCAGACGGCAGAACATGTTCTTCACCTATCGCATAGAAGCCGCAGAGCAGCTGTATAAAGCGGGCAAAATCAAACGCGTGCTCATCAGCGGCGACGCGAACAGCCTTGACGGTGTGAACGAAGTGGCTTGCATGAGAGACTCGTTAGTGGCTCGCGGTGTCAGCGCCGATGACATTGTTCTCGACGGCAAGGGCTACCGCACACTCGACTCCGTGATCAGAGCCGTCAAAGTATATGGCATTCACAGCTTTGTGGTCATCTCGCAGCAGTTTCATAACGAGAGGACCGTTTATCTGGCCGAGCACCTGGGACTGGACATAGAACGCGTCGTCGGCTACAACGCCGCCGACGCCACATCAGGCACATCCTTTCTGACCTATATACGCGAATATTTCGCCCGAGTGAAAGTATTCATTGACTTGCTTACAGGAAAGGAGCCGGCATCCTACGAATAGTTATAAGCCATATTTTTCCAGATAATTGTTTTGACGCAAAGATATGGATACCAAGGCGCAAAACAAAGAATCTAAGGAAATCGCTTAGTGTATCAAACATCTAAAAAAGGGCCTAAAAACTAGCATAAAAAGGAAGGCAGATGCACGATGACATCTGCCTGACCCTATGAAGCTCCCCACTGCTGGTGACTAGAAGGAACTACCACCTTGAGAAAAGAAAAAAGCAGGAGCCTAATCCTGCTTCTATTTGTCGTTATAGTGGCCTTCCAACTGAAATATCAGAACTGTAACCACATCATCGTAAACATCATAAACAACTCTGTCATGGCCAGATAAGTGCCTTGAATATGTAATACTCCTGCCACCTTTCAAAGGTTCTGGATGGCCTGTACCTGTCTTAGGATGCTCTTCCAATTCAGGAAGGAG
This sequence comes from uncultured Prevotellaceae bacterium, assembly GCA_947165505.1. Taxonomy (GTDB): domain Bacteria; phylum Bacteroidota; class Bacteroidia; order Bacteroidales; family Bacteroidaceae; genus Prevotella. Next base: position 1,196 of record CAMVAT010000014.1, read on the forward strand.
GTCATATAACTTCTTAAAAGACTGGGGGTTAGACTTCTTCCATCTCTTCAGAATCCTGGCGGCTTCCTTGGTGTATTCTATCCTGTACTTCATAGACTGTCCATCCATTCCTGAGCTTCTGAAGCACTTTCAAAACGCAAGGTCTTACCCTCCTTCATCTCTTTCTCAGCCTTGGATGACAGTGCAATAAAACTTACACTGCTTTCTTTCCCACCATCCTTAACATCTTCTGATGCTAGAAGAGAACGAAACTTTCTCTTGTTAGCTTTTGACTGCGCCTGATACAATGCCCACAGAGCATCCACTGGAGATATTTTCTGTACATCTATTGTTGTCATAACCAAAACTTTTCTGCAAAGATAAGCTATTTATTCCAAGCTTCCAAAAAAATTGGGAATTTTAACCTAAAAGCTTGCCATCCTCAATGCCGAGGATGACAGAGTCGTATCAGGGGAGGAGAGGTCGTGGGGGGGCAGGATTCATGACCCGCCCCTAAGAAAATCAATCAATCAATTCCCTTTCGATGATTTCAAGACACATACGACTGTTGTGGTAAGGACATTTCCAGAAACCAGCCTTGTCGTCAACGACATTGAGCGTGCCGTCGGGATGGCGGCTCCAATGCCACTCGCCATTGTCGTAGTCGATGAGATTGTCCTTGATATACTGCCAACACTTCACTGCCTTGTCGAGGGCCGACTCGTCGCCGAAATACTGGTAGATATTGAACCACCCCACCACATTCTCGGCCTGCACCCACCAGTGCAGGTCGTCGTCAACATGACCGGTGTCGAGGTTGGCCTCATGTATCATCGAACCGTCAGGGCGCAGTCCTTTCTCAGAGGCCGCCGCCACCATCTGCACGATAGGCTCTACTTTGGCAAGCACCTCCGTGTCGCCAAGCACAAGAGCCGCCTCGTGCATGAGCCACGAGCACTCGATGTCGTGTCCGTAACTCTCGAGATGTCCTGCACCACGCGTCCAGTCCATCTCGAAGAAGAGGTCGAGGTGATGCGTCTCGGGATTGAGGATGCGGTCGGTGAAGATGTCAATCAAATTGCGGAGGGCTGCTTCTACACGTAAGACCGTCTCTGGTGCCACCGCCACATTAACAGGAAGGACGGAGCCCAATACTGGAACGTAGTCGCACGAAGAGGCCGCCTGCAAATCACGGATGCACCGGTAGAGGTTGGTATATGGCTCAATGATATGCAAGTGGGTGTTTTGCGACTTGGGGAAATTAGCGTCCAGTTCAGAGAGACGCATATCGGCAATGGGCGACCCATCACGTGCCATGGCTTCAATATAGCCGTTGTGCTCTTTGTCGAAGGCATGTTCCTCGATGTAGTCGAAGAGCTGCAGCGCATAGTCGAGCGCCTCCATGTCGCCAGTGGCTCGGGCATACTCTGACAGACCATAGATGGCGAAGCCGATGGCATAAAACTGTTTGCGCGTATTGAGGGGGTTGCCCTCGGCATCCAAGCTCCAATACACGCCACCGTATTCATGGTCGATGAAATGGTCGATGATATAATCCTTGGCACGGGTAGCGGTGTCGAGGTAACTTAGAACTTTGAGGCCTGAAGGTTGGAGTTTAGACAACACCCTGTAGGCAGCAGAGAAGGACCAGAGGATGCGGGCGTTGAGGATAGCCCCTTTCTCAGCATCGGCATGGAGTTGCTCGTGTCCGTCGATACGGCCATAGAAGCCACCATGCTCATGGTCAACCATCTTGTTCATCCAAAACGGGAGGATGTTGTTTTCCAACACATCCAAGACTTCGGATTTGAGTCTTAATATTGTATCGTTCGTCATATCATTATCTTTTCAACAACGGATTTCACTGATTTCTCTGATTGATAACCTGCTGATAATCAGCAGCAACGAAAATCTGTAAAATCCGTGAAATCCGTTGTTCGATTCATTTGACACCCCCTCAAGCCTCCACCTTTTTCCTGTTAGGGAGCGTGTTACTTCTTGATAGGATAGAGTTTTGTCAGGAAGACGATGAGCAGTGCGAAGATAGCGGGGAAGATAGAGAACAGCATCCAGATCATGTTTCTGACCGAATCCATCTTCTCGATCGTAATCACCGTCTCGTTGCCGCTCTTATCCTTTTCTACAGACGTGAGCTGGTCGTCGCCAGAGAGTGCCGCTACACGGTTTTTCAGCACTTTCATTCCGTTTTCATTCACTTCGATCTGGCCACCGGCATTGCTGATCACATCACCGGCGCTGATGTTAGACCATTGCATGAACTGTGCCACTTCCTGTCCGGTAATCACCAGTTTAGACTGTTTATGCTCTTTCTGGTCGTTGTACGTCACGGTCACAGTATTGGCACTGGCGTCAGCCACCTGTGTCTTTTCAGCGGGCAGCACAGCGTCGTCGGGCGACACCGAACCGGAACTGAACCCGGCGAAGCCCAGCAGCAAGACCAGGAGCGACCCTGAGATAGCCGTGCCGAACTTCTGAGCCATGGTGCCCGAAGAGAAGATCAGGCCCGTGGAAGAAGTACCATTCTTCTCAGTGGCATAATCAGCCACATCGGCATACATCGACCACAGCAGCGGCGAATAGAGGCCGATGCCCACCGATGTAAGCACCACAATGGCAATGAGCACCCAGATATAATCAGGATCTTTCGGGATGAAGAAGAAGAGTACCGAGAAAGCCACGCAGATGAGCGCCGCCACGATGAACGCCTTGCGCTTAGAGCCCATCCACTTGGTGTATTTGGGCGACAGACCGCCAAAGATCATACAGGTGACTTCGCCGAAGGTCATAAACACCGTATAGTTGATGATCAGACCGCTGATGGTAATCTCCTTGCCCAGGATATAGTCGAACATATATCCTGCGGCCGCATAGCGGAATCCGTTGAAGAAATTGGTGCAGATACCGATGAGTGTGAGATAGATCCACGGTTTGTTTTTGAACAGGTCCTTAAAGGGCTTGAACGAGAATTTCTCGGCGCGCACGGGTTTGAGCCGCTCCTTGGTGAGCAGTCCGCACGCCAGGGTGCCCGCTGCGGCGATGGCACCGAAGACGATGCCGAGCACCGCATACTGGTGCTGTTCGCTGCCGCCCACCATCTTCTGCAAGTATGGGAAGGCGAAGAGCGTGATGAAGCCCATGGCGTATGCGCCCACCATACGGAACGAGGAGAACTGGTTTTTCTCGTTGTCGTCGTCGGTCATCACACCGAGGAGCGAGCCGTAGGGCACGTTCACCGCCGTGTACATAGCCATCATGAGCAGATAGAATCCGTATGCCCAGATACGCTTGCCCACCGGTCCGAAGTCGGGTGTGTAGAGCAACAGGGCGAAGATGAGGCCGAAGGGAATGGCTCCATAGATGAGCCACGGGCGGTAAGTGCCCCACTTCGACTGCGTGCGGTCGGCCAAGGCACCCATGAGCGGGTCGGTGACCACGTCAAACATACGTGCGATGAGCATCAACGCCGCCGTATCGGCTACTGTCAGTCCGAACACATTGGTGAAGAACAGCGGGAAGGCGATAGACATAATTTTCCAAGTGATACCACCTGCTGCGGCATCACCGAGCGCATAACCTATTTTTTCTTTTAAACTGGCCATTGTATTATAGGAGTTTGGGAGTTTAGTAGTTGGGAGTTTGGACATTAGTCGAGGAGTTGTTGGGGAGTTTAGACATCCCCTTCAACCTAATAACTACTATTTTTGAATTTTATTTTTTCTTACAAGTTTTTTTATTGTCTCGACCGAGGCAGAGGTGGTGAATCCGTCTTCCGGGGTGTTCATGCAGTAGTCGATGAGGCGGTCGATGGTAGAGGTGGCCACATGCATGCGTGTGTCTGACGAAGCATAATAGATAAACACCTTGCCATCCTCGTCGGCAATCCAGCCGTTGGCAAACACCACATTCATCACGTCGCCGATGTACTCAATGCCCTCGGGCACGAGGAAGTATCCGCCCGGCTGTGCGATGACACGTGTGGGGTCGTCGAGCGCGGTCATATACATATAGAGTACATAGCGCAGTCCGCTGGCACATCCACGCACGCCGTGAGCCAGATGCAGCCATCCGCGGTCGGTCTTGATGGGATGCGGTCCCTCGCCGTTCTTCACCTCCATGATGGTGTGGTAGTGGCGTGCGTTGATGATTTTCTCCTCAGTGACCACCGCGTTGGTGATGTCATCGACGAGTGCCCATCCGATGCCTCCGCCAGAACCCGTGTCGATGAAGCCATCTTGCGGACGGGTATAGAAAGCGTATTTGCCATCGACGAACTCCGGGTGCAGCACCACATTACGCTGCTGGCTCTTGGATTTCAGGTCGGGCAGCCGCTCCCAGTTCTTCAGGTCTTTAGTGCGCGCGATGGCCGCCGTGGCAGTAGCCGCCGAGAGGTCGCCCGGACAGTTGTCGTCGTGGCGCTCGGCACAGAACACGCCATAGATCCATCCGTCTTCATGCTGGGTGATGCGCATATCATAGATATTGGTAGCAGGTATCACATCGTCGGGCATGGTGACGGGCTCTTCCCAGAAACGGAAGTTGTCGATGCCGTTAGGGCTCTCAGCCACAGCGAAGAACGACTTGCGGTCGGCCCCCTCCACGCGCACGATGATGACATACTTGCCATTCCACTTGATGGCTCCGCTGTTGAGCGCGGCATTCATCATGATGCGCTGCATGAGATAAGGATTGTCTTTCTCATTGAAGTCATAACGCCACTCCAGCGGGGTATGCTCAGCAGTCACGATGGGATACTTGTATTTCTCGTAAATACCATTCCCCCACTCTACGGGTTCGTTCTTTCTGGTCAGCAGCTCCTCATGATGCTGTCTGAGGGCCTGCACTCTTTTTTCAAATTCAGTCATTTGTGTATTAGGTTGTTTAAATTGATTTCTTCTACGGGCTGTGTTGCGGGTACATTGGGTGTAGGCTGCGACGTAGCAGGAACAGCTGTCTGCCTCTTCTGCCGTATATCCATGACAAAAAGCGTCAGTGGGTTTTGATGAAACTTTCGGAAGTCGGATGCCTGCTTTCTGTCGGGAGCCGGTCCATAGACTTCACTTTTCATGTTCCAGTCGTTGCGCCATAGCAACACATAGAGCGGCTGATACTCAGAGATGGCTGGCAGCAGTTTGTCTGTGTACCACTCTTTCTCGGGATTGCTTTTGTATCCCGTCTCGGTCAGTGCGAAAAGTTTGTTGTGCTCGCGCGCCACCTTGCTCATGATGCGCAGTTCGCGCTGCACATCACCGATAAAATCCTTGCGTTTGGTCGTATCGTAGATATCGACCCCGATAACATCGACATAGGCATCGCCAGGGTAATAGGCCATGAATCGCTGTTCTGTTTCCTTTGAGCTGGACCCCGGCGAATAGCACCACACGATATTGTCGAGACCCTTGGCTTTCAGATAGCGGTATGTATAAACAAAGAGCTGCTTATACTGGTCAGGGGTGCAGCTCTTTGTGCCCCACCAGAACCAGTCGCCCGTCATTTCGTGCCAGGGCCTGAAGATAACCGGAACGAGCCTGCCATTGCTGTCTTTGAGCGAGAAGAGAAAATCTGCAAGCCGATCGAGCCATTGGTCGAAGGTCCGGCGTACGTCCCCCCTTTTTTTTAGGACATTCTTGACTGGATTTCCAGTCAGGTCTCTGTGATTTTTCCCGGTGGCCGGGTTGCAAGGGTGCCAGCTAAGTGTGACGATTCCGCCTCGTTCGTGCTGTGCCACGATTTCCCGCCGCAAGATGTTGAATGGCACACCTTCGCTGTTTTTGTTTGATGCCAGTTCAATACGTCCGAGGTCGAACCCCATGACAGCGGGGAAATCGCCGCATATCTCAAGCACATCGCTACGTCCGTGTTCAAATTTCCATGTAGAACCATAGACGCCATCGTCTTGATGCCCAAAGAGAACGCCTTGTCCTTGTAAAGCCTTCAACCGGTTGAGCAGCACCGCCCCCGTGCCGGTATTCTGTGCGTATATAGCAGAGCATACCGACACGAGAAGGATGGTGATAATCGTCTTTTTATTCATTATTGGATATCTTTGAGGAACAGTGTGTTAGGAGCCTCATAGAGTTTTTTGTAGTCGGCAGCGCAGTCGAGGTGCGGAGCCGGTCCGAAATACTCTTCCTTATAATTGCGCCACAGATGGAAATAACTGATGGGATAGCGGTCCATGACGGGTTTGAGCACGCGCGTCCACCATGTGCTGTCGGGCATGTTCTTATACCCGCACTCGGTGAGAGCGAGCAGTTTTCCGTTTTTCTTGGCAAAGGCCGAAAGGAATTCGAGGTCGGCAGTCACTTGCTTGACGAAATCCTCCTCCGTGCCCCACTGATAGGCATCCTCGCCGATGAGCGTGACGCGGTCGTTGCCCGGATAGCGTTGCAAGAAGCGCTCCTCGGTCCAGTTGCCGTCGAGGTTGGGCGAATAGCTCCAGAGCAGATTGTCAAGACCGTCGGCTGTCAGTTTGTCTTGCAGCATATTCCACAGTCCGTGATACTCCTCGTCGGTGCACAGTTTCTGCCCCCACCAGAACCACGACCCGTTGTTCTCGTGCCAGGGTCGGAAGATGACAGGTATGGGCGTCCCCTCTTCGGTCTTGAGCGACAGCAGGAAGTCTGACACACGGTTCATCCACAGTTGGAATGTCTCGTGCTTCTCGCCACCTGGCAGGATGCTTTTGACGACCACGGCAGTATCCACGTCCCATGCGGTGCCACCGGTAAAGGGGTTGCGAGGATGCCAACTGATGGTGATGATGCCCCCGCGGTTGTAGTGATTGATGATCTCCTCGCGCATGCGAGTGAAGGGCACGCTGTCGAGGTTTTTGGCATCGCCCATCTCAATGCCTCCAAGGTCGAACCCCATGACAGCGGGGTAATCGCCCACCGTGGCGAGCACATCACTCGAATCGCGATTCCACTCCCAGGTGAGTCCGTACATCGGGTCGTCTTGGTGTCCGGCCATGTAGCCTTTCTGTAGCAGGGCTGTCAATCTCTGTTCGAGCTGATATTCCTGATAAGCCCCATCAGACAACCTATTGACACAAGACATCGTAGCAATGGCAGACAAGGCGAATAACATGATTTTTTTCATGATGATAGTTCGATTAAAAAATTATCTGAGGTGCATTTGTTGCAGCAACCAGTTCTCCCACTCGTCCCACTGTTCCTGATACCAGAAGTGGGCCGTCATCTGATAGATACTGAGCGTCTTGGGTGCTGTGACCACGTTGTAGGTAGCATAGGCGGCCGTAGGCGGCACCACATCGTCGTTGTAGCCGAACGAGAACCACCCGGGGCAGGTGATGCGGCGTGCGAAGTTGACCCCGTCGTAATAGCGGGCTCCCTCCACCTTCTTCATGTCGGGTTTTTCGACACCATAGAAGTAGTGCGGCCATCCGCAAGCCACGCCCTTGAGCGCCGACTCATAGTCGCACATGGCATCGTGCACAGCACCGAAAAAAGTGATGCGCTTGTCGAGACCTGCCACGGCGAGCGAGAGGAATCCGCCCTGCGAAGAGCCGGTGACACCCACCTCACGGCCGTTCCACTCAGGCAGCGAAGCGATGAAATCGACGGCCCTGACAGCACCTGTGACCACGCGCCGGTAATAGTTTTTCTCGGGTTGGTCGAGGTTGGTCTCCCAATAGCCATTGAGTGCCCCTTGCAGCAGGTCGTCGTACACTTTTTGCTGCATCGTCACAGGAATGCCATGGATGCCGATCTCAAGCGTAATAGCCCCTTGCGAAGCCGTCCAGATATCGCCGCCGTATGGGCGCACACCGGCACCGGGCACCCGCAACAAGGCAGGGTATTTCCCCTCTTTCACCGGCACGCACAGGATGCCATAGATGCGGCTTCCCGGCCGGTTGTTGACGAAGCTCACCTCATAGACATTCACATCCTTGGTGCAGCGCTCGGGCAGCAGTTCGCGATGCGGGTCGAGGTCGTAGGCACGTGCCTCATCGAGGGCCTTTTTCCAGAACTGGTCGAAATCAGCGGGGCACTGTGTGGCAGGTAGCAGTTTCTCGGGCGAGAACGCCGCCGTGCAAGCGCCGACATAGTCTTTTCCGCCGACATGAGCCACCACACGGAGTCGATAGAATCCCGGAGTCTTCATGCTGCTGGTCCATTTCATCGTACCGTCTTTGAGCGTGACGTTCTGCCGTTTCACATCGGGATACATCTCTGGTCCCGCCTCGAAGTCGATGACAGCATTGTCTATGAGTGTGCCCGAGCGGAGCACATTGACCACGAAATTGGCTTTCTCGCCCGTCTGGTAATTCCAGTCTTGATGGTCGGGCGTGACGGTCACGGTGATATTATTGCCACGTATCTGCGCCATCATGGGCAGAGCGAGCAACAAGGCGAAAAGAATAATCTTATAACGTTTCATGGGGTATGAGATAAGAGGTGAGAGGTGAGAGGTGAGAGGTGAGAGGTGAGAGGTGAGAGGTGAGAGGTAAGAGGTATGAGGTATGAGGCGTGAGCGTGTGAGCGTGTGAGTGTGTGAGCGTGTGAGTGTTTAGAGTTCTAAACTGTGTAGAACACTAAACACTAAACACTAAACACTCAACCCTAAACCCTCAACCCTCAACCCTAAACCCTCAACCCTAAACCCTCAACCCTAAACCCTCAACATCACTTAAAGCTCGGCACTTGGTCGCGTGTGATGGAGATGGGCGAGTTCATCCAGTCTTTGAGGAAGTCGGCCGTGTTGTAATCACTGTTGATGTAGGGAATGCCAGTGCCGTCTTGTCCATACCAAGGCATGGCCCAGCTCCACATGGCACCGTCGGAGAGCATATTCTTCCAGCCGGGCATGGCATCACCCTCGCTGAACGCGATGATTTTCTTGCCACCGGTCATGGTGCGCAGCGTCTCAAACTGGTCGGCCAGCGAAATGTGGTAGTCGGCCGTCTTGGTGCCGTGGTAGTAGTCGCGCGAGATGATATCCACATACTCGTCGCCGGGATACCATAGGCTGTCGTCGCCGGCAGCGGGGTCGTTGGGGTCAATGCCTTCAGCGGTCCATACCCAAAGCACATTGTTGACGCCTTTCTCCTTCAGACGGTCGTAGAGCTGTTTCCACAGTTTCTTAAACTGAGCCGGTCCGTCGGCACCCCACCAGAACCAGGCCTGTCCTGAACCATCGTATTTTCCGTAGTTACCACGAGCCTCATGCAGCGGACGCCACAGCACGGGTATCCCCTTCTCTTGCAACTGAAGCAGGTATCCGGCAATGATGTCGATATCGCGCATGGCGTGAGCATACTCCCAGCGTGCGCTACGAGTAGCGTTTTTGGGCCGGAAGTCGGTTTGAGCAGGACTGATGACATAGCTGTTGTAGTCATACTGTTGAGCCTGCGATGGCGGCACATTCCAGTGCCACATGCACGACACGATACCGCCGTTGCCTACCCAGTCCTCGACCACCTTCGTATTGGTATAGTCGATCCAGTTGGAGGGGTTGAGCGGTTTGCTGAAATAGAAGTGTATGAAGTCGAACGTATTGATGGCCGGGTATTTGCCTGTGAGCTGATACATGGCCTCGGCATTCTCGGTATTCCAGTTGACGTTGGCCACGGCAGCGGTGAGCATCTTCTTTCCGAAATTCTCTTTCAGGTAATTGTAGAGTGCCACCGTCTCGGGTGTAGCGTCGGGATTGACGGGAGCCTCGGCAATGTTGAAGAGTTCGGGGTTGAAGGCATTGACGGTAATGGTAGAGAACGAGAACTTGTAGTCTTTGGCAAAGTCATAGAGCTCGTCGCGCACCGTCGGACTGAGAATCTCGACGGTATAGGTGGTATTACCTTTCAGTTCATAGGGAATGGTGAGCAGGTTGCCGGCGGTGCTAACACCCTCGTCGATATATTCTCCGTTGATCTTGATGGTCACATGTTCGGGCACGTATATATTCTTGTCGTATGTGACGGTCAGTTGTTTGAGAGTGTCCACATCCACTGCGTCGGCAGCAGGGAACGTCGAAACCACCTGCGGTGCCTCGCCCGTAAACCGAGTGGCATCGTATCCGGGTTTTGTGCCATTGTCATCATCTCCACAGGCCACGATAGTCATCAACGCCATGGAGGCAAACATTATGAATGAAATCTTTCTCATTGTCGTACGGTTTTTAATAGTTCATTGGTTCGATACGGAACTGTCCGAAACTACAGTCCACATTCCATGCTGCATCGGTATTCGGCTGGCAGACAAACTCCAAGTTCACCCATTGGTCAGGTTCTGACGGCAGCGGTGTGTCGTTGACGGACAGCATTCTGTCGAGTGGCATACGTACGGTGACCCATTCACCATAGGTGTTGAGCAGCCCCCATTCGGCCACCGGGTCGAACTGGATACGTGGCGATCCGCCATTGAGAGTCATCAACCATCCTCCGTTCTTCTCGTGATACATATCATTGTTGCCGTAATCCTTAAAGGGAGTAGAGGCGGCAGTACATACCTCAAACTTCACATAATAGTTCTCGGGATGGGCCGAAGCATCCGGCCATCTCCAGTTAGAGCCGAATCCGGTACCGTTCCACGACCAAGGCTCCCAAGTTCCCACGAAGCGCAGGAAGTTATATCCCAGCGACTGCGGGTCGCCACTATGAGTGCCGTCGGTCACGGCTTCCTTGCCGAAGTCGGACCACCATCCCAGGTCGGCATCAAAGTTGCCGTACATCAGTTCGTCGGTCATCCTGTACGAGATGGTTTTGGTGTGCCTGCCGTCCACCTCTTCCCAAGAGAATGTGATGAGCGAATTGTCAGGACAGTCTTCGGGTATGAAGATGCTGGTGAACGACTCGGTGCAAGAGTCGGCATGGATTTCCTCGCGATAGCCCAATTTCTCATTGGCAATGACGATGGATGCCGGACTCGTCTCGGTGGTATCGTTGAATCCGTAGAGATCGAAATTGTCACCGTTGATCTGTGCTGAGTTTCCTTGCAGTGTAAACTCGTTCATCAGCCCCACGATTTCCACCGAAGGAATGGTGACGGGGAATTGATAGGTCAACGTTCCCTGTTCTGTCTCATATACCATCAGATTGTTGATCTCTTCGGGTATGACACGTGGGATTTTCACGTAGCTGTCTTCCGACTCAGCATACACCTCTTTAACCTCTACGCCATTGAACGTAATCTTTTTCACATGGCTGAGGTTGGCTCCTTTGATATGGATAATCTGATTGAGTTTTCCGCCTTCAATGGGTGTAGTGTCGTCTTGTATGTCATAGATGGAATTGATGACAGGAGCCCCATTGCTGCTGAATCTGTCAGGCACCTCGTAATCGACCACATCACTACAGGCCGTGAGAGCCAATGCAGCGAAAGCCAAGATGCCTATGTTTTTGATATTTCGTTTCATACTAATAGATGTTTATATGACGAGTATGTGGTGAAGATTGATGTTAGTTCCACCCTGGGTTGTTCGAGTTGATGGCTTGGTTGACATTTATCTCGTCGGCAGGGATCGGATAAAGCAGGTTGCGCTCAGAACGGGCCTTGTTGATGTTAGCATCGTCACGTCCGCCAATAGCATTCATAGCCTGTAGATAGATGCCCCAACGTATGAGGTCCCACCTGCGGTCACCCTCGCAGGCAAACTCTTTGGCTCGTTCTTCGATAATCAGGCTGCGCATATTGATAGCGGGAAGAACAACGTCCATCAATTTGGCATTCGAACGGGCCCTGACCTGATTGAGGTACTTCATGGCCTCGGCGCTGTTGCCCAACTCATTCTCTGCCTCGGCATAAATCAGGAGCACGTCGGCATAACGCAAGAACGGCCAGTAAGAGTCAGGATATTCAATGGCATCGTTGGTCACGTCATCGTATTTGGTGGTAAAGGCCAGGCATTCGCTACTGGTATTGTACTGATAGGCATAGCCCAGTGCGCTGTACTGCTCATCAGGCTCCTGCACATAGTTGCCCAGCGGGTCGCGTCCTGTCACTTTTACGCTCCAGCTCTGCGGATAGAAGAAACATCCGTTGTAGTCCTCTTGGTAGTAATACCTCCACAGGTGGCGTACGCCCTTGGCCACGCGATAGTCTTCCTCGTCGAAAAGCTTGTACCAGTTGTTGGTGCATCCCACCCATCCACCTGACGAGAGGAACTGACTCCCCTGTGTATTCTTATAGCCAGAGTAGAAGGTATGCACGCCTGTACGGTAGGTATCATCGGCGCCGTTCGACTCCACGCCCCACATCATCTCCGAAGCCATGCGGTTGGTGCGTTTCCAGAGGTCGTCATAGGCCGACAGCTCGTAGATTCCGTATTGGCCGTCGATGACCTTCTTGGCCCATTCGGCAGCTTTAGCATAGAGGGCTTGTGCGTCCATCGACTCATATCCGGCCACGGTCTGTTTCTTGAACGACATCTCCTGCGGGTCGAGATAGATGTTCACGTCTTCGCCTTCGGTGTTTTTCGCCGTCGTATAGGGCACGCCCGTCTTCACGATTACCTCGGTGCCTTCAGGCATGGCTGCTGCGGCCATTGTGGCATACACCTTGGCCAGCAGTCCGGCTGCCGAACCAGCACTCACGTGCCCTGCTTTGTAGTTGACATCGGAGCGTGTGTACATCAAGCTGGCTGCCTGCGTGAGCATGTCGATGATATGGTTGTAAATAACTTCAACCGACTCACGGGGATGGTGGTATTCGCCAGTCTCGATGACATCGGAGTCATGATAGGGAACCGGTCCGTAGGCCCTGACAAGCAGGAAATAGGCAAAGGCCTCCTGAAAATACATTTCGCCAAGTGCATTGTTTTTGTATGCCTCGTCCACGTTGGTCATCTTAGAGATGTAGCGTTCGGCAATATTGGCATCGTTGATGAGATTGTAGGGGCCAGTCCACATTTTGTTGAGCGAACTTTCTCCCTGAAAGTTGCCGGCACCTAAGTAGCTGAAAAGCCAGTCAGGTCCGGAGATGTAGTCGGCATCGAGTTCGAGCACACGCGGAAACTCCTGCCAGCGGAACATGTCGTCGAGCCAGTTGCTGTAAACGCCTGTGACAAACATATCTACGCCCTCTTTCGAGTCGGGGATGTCATCGGGACCGATGAAGCTTTCGGGCGACTCCTCTAAGAATTTGTTGCACGCTGACAGTCCGAACAGAGCCAACATCAGCGTGGCCAGTGATATGATATATTGTCTTGTTTTCATTTTTCCTACCTTAATTTAGAATGTCACATTAAGTCCAAAGGTAAACGTGCGCGATGCAGGGTATGAATAAATGTCCACACCGCGTCGGCTTGAGTCGCTGCCGAAGGCATTCACGTCGGGGTCGTACCAACTGTAGTCGGTAATGGTGAATACGTTGGTGGCACCAAAAGAGAACTGGATGCGCTCCACACCTGTCGACTTGAAGGGATGATACCAGTTGTACGAGAGGTTGATATTCTTCAGTTTGATATAGCTTCCGTCCTCGACATAGCGGTTGCTGATGAGGAAGTTGCGCTCATAGCCCGACGAGGCCTTGGGCCATTCTGCCGCGGCGGCATTCTCGGCTGTCCATCGGTGGTCGTAGGCATCTTGCGGTATGTTGCCGATATTGCCGAGTTTGATGTCTTGCAGGTTTCCGTTGAAGAGGTCGTTGCCGTGCGAGCCTTGGAACATGAAGCTCAGATTGAAGTTCTTGTATGAGAAGTTGTTGGTCCATCCCCACACCACTTTGGGGTTGGTGTCGCCGATGATGACACGGTCGGCTTCGGTGATCTGTCCGTCGCCGTTGAAGTCCACATATTTGATTTCGCCTATCTTTGCCTTGACGGTGGCGGCACTGGCGTTGGTGAATTGCGGGTCGGCTCTCACTTCTGCCTCGTTGTCGTAGAATCCGTCTTCCACATAACCGAAGATGGCACCGATAGGACACCCGTTGCGCTGAATGAAGACGTTGTCGGCGCCATACCAAAGTGTGTTGGCATATTGGTCGCCATTGAGTCCGTGTATGGCATTCTTGTTGAATCCCATGTTGGCATTAAAGTTCCAGCGGAAGTCGCCAGTGCGTATCACGTCGTATGTCAGTGTCAGTTCCAGACCGTCGTTGGTCACTTCGCCCGAGTTGGTGAGCCGGTTGGAGAAACCTGTGGAACTGGGTATCTTCACCTGCTGCAGCAGGTCATAGGTTTTCTTGTGATAATAGTCGATGGTGAACATCAGCCTGTTGTCGAAGAAGCCAAAATCAATACCAGCGTTATACTGGTCGGTCGTCTCCCATTTCAGTTCGGTGTCTGCCGGTCCGCGCCATGTCACGAGGGCGGCACCGCTCGAAATGCTGGAGTTGTATGGGTAGTTGGCTACGCTGGCCTGTGCAATGGTACGATAAGAACCGATACCTTGGTTACCTGTCTTACCATACGACAGTCTAAACTTCAGGTTGGAGAAGATGTTCAGGTTCTTGATGAACGGCTCGTCGGAAGCTCTCCATGCGATGGCAGCAGAAGGGAAAAAGCCCCACTTGTGCTTGTCGGTAAACACCGAGCTGCCATCGAAACGCGCACTGGCGGTGAACAAGTATCTGTCAAATAACGTGTAATTGATACGCCCTAAGAATGACGTCAGCTCAGAGTCTCCTTTGTCAGAACCGATTACCGCCTTGTCAAGTGCACGCGAGAGGTCGTTGTCCTTGGTCAGGTCGTCGGGGAAATTCTGTACTACAATATGGTTGTTGTTCCACGAACTCTTCTCGGCCACGAACACGGCTGTGGCGTTGAGCTTGTGGATGTCGTTGAATGTTTTGTCAAAAGTGAACATCGACTCGGCCGTAATGTGTTTCCATACGTTTGTTCCCTGGCTGGCCTTTCCGTTGATGGGCGCCTTTCCCTCCTGGGTGTGGCGGTCGTAGTAGCTGTAGCGGTGCTGGTCGCTGTAGCTCCATCCGAAGTTCTGGCGGAATTTGAGGAATGGGAACAGCTTCACCTCGAAGAAGGAGCTGCTGAACCAATTGATGGCGTCGAGTTCATCTTTGGCATTTCTCACGTATGCCGCGGGATTGGCAGCGAGCCAGTTGAGGTCGTCGGCCTGTGTGGTGTCCATGTCGGGACCGTAAGTGGGTGGGAAGAGCAGTGCCGAACGCACTACTCCGGTATTGTAATTAAGTGTGTTGGCAAATTTCGTGTAGTTGTTCGTAAAACTGGTGTTGGTACCTATCTCCAGCCAGTCATATACTTTGCGTGAAATATTGACACGCAGGGCGATACGCTCGTAGCCAGAGTTTTTGATGGTACCGTCTTGTTTGACATAGTTTCCTGAGAAGGAATAGTAGCCACGGTCGTCGCCGCCGCTGACGCTCAGGTTATAGTCTTGCGACCATGCCGTCTGGAATATCTCGTCCTGCCAGTCGGCTATACCCAATTCAGTGGCGTTGCCGTATTCATCGTAGAACCAGCCGCCTTGTCTGTAGTCTTCTGGCGTACCGGTATATTTACCAGTGTTATACATAGGCCATCCGTCATTGTAGTATTGGTAGCCCCACTTGCCAGGATAAGGCAGGTTGGTGGTACGTGAACCGAGATACGTCTGGTCGTTGCCCACCTGCTCATTCTGATAAGTGGCGTAGGTGACGGGGTCGAGCATGTCGAGTTTTTTTGCGATGGACGCCACACCCCAGTTGGCTTGCAGTTCCACCTTGGGTTTACCCGTCTTTCCGCGTTTGGTGGTGATGATGACCACACCGTTGGCTGCACGCGAACCGTAGATGGCAGTCGCCGATGCGTCTTTCAGGATTTCGATGTTCTCGATGTCATGCGGGTTGATGAAGTTCATCGGGTTTGTCTGCTGTTCGGTGCCTGAAGCTCCGTTAGAGGGGGTACCTCCTGCTGCGAAAGGTATTCCATCGACGATGAAGAGAGGCTGTGTGCCCGTAGTGAAAGAGTTGGCACCACGCACCACGATGCTCATGCCGCCGCCGGGAGCGCCATCGCTTTGATTGATTTGCACACCGGCTATTTTACCCTGCATGCCATGAATGAGGTCGGTAGCACCGCCTTTCATCAGGTCTTCGCCTTTAAGTTGGCTC
Source organism: uncultured Prevotellaceae bacterium (assembly GCA_947165505.1). Taxonomy (GTDB): domain Bacteria; phylum Bacteroidota; class Bacteroidia; order Bacteroidales; family Bacteroidaceae; genus Prevotella. The sequence continues at coordinate 17,221 of CAMVAT010000014.1, forward strand.
ATAGCACCCGAGAGGTCGCGCTTTTTCATCGTACCGTAGCCCACTACGACCACCTCGTCCATGACGTTGGTGTCTTCGGTCATGACGACGCGGACGTTGCTTTTTCCGGCCACGTTAACCGTTTGTGATGTGTATCCTACGCTGGAGACCACGATTCGGGTCTTTCCGGCAGGCATCGTAATGCTGAAGTTACCGTCGATGTCGGTCACGGTGCCTGTCTGCGTACCTTCCACCACAATCGTAGCCCCGATCATCGGCTCATTGTTCATGGCGCCGTCGAGCACGGTACCTCTGAGCTGAGTCTGGGCAGAGAGCTGGCAACATAGGAGTATTGCCGCCCATAGCATAAAGATTTTTTTCATGTTTTGGTTTTAGGTCTTAAGTTTGTATTAACAGTTGTATTCTCGTTGTTCTGATGTTTCCGACTGCAAAGTTAATGCAAAATGACAGAATAAGATGATACTTTTTTGCTGATGTTTTATGAATTCTTTTCTTCCGTCTTTTTTCCTATGTTTTTCATGCGTTCCACCTCGTTTTTAATCACTTGCAGCGTTGTCGTGTCGGATGCGAATACCGAGTTGAGTCCTTGAGCCTCTTGTGCGGGGTCGCCGGTATAGTCGTCGCCCACCATCCACTGCTCATGTTTGGGCTGTGCGAATCCACCCCAACCCCAGAAGTTGCATCCTGCGAAGTAGCCTCCGCTCTCGGCATTGTCGCCTACGAGCGAGAAGACGAATTTGTAATATCCGTCGCGTCCTTTGGTCGGCGTGCCGATGTCGAAGACGAATCCGTCGCGCGGGTAGCCGAACTCCTCCATGACAAGCGGCTTCTTGAGCCGTGCGCAGATGTCGAGATGCCGGTCGATATAGTCTTTTGTATTGACGCAACTGGTGTCAAGGTCTTCGATGAGGTGGTCTTTTCTTGCCCACGACCAGTTGTAGGGCCACAGGTGGATATTGCAGTAATCGATGTTTTTGTCAGCACAGATGCGCTCGTAGCAGGCGTAGTCGTTTTCGCAGCCCCAAGAGCCTTCGCTGCCGATGGAGATGAGGTGGTTGGGGTCGATGCTGCGTATGAGCGCCGATGCCTCGGCGAGCCATTTCTCGAAGTCGGGCAGCGCCTCTTTCGCGAACGCCCTGGGTTCGTTGCCTATCTGCCACGACATGATGGCCGGGTCATCGATATACCGTGTGTTGGTGTAGCGGTTGGTGCGCCCCAGGATGAACCGCACGTAGTCGTAGAACAGCTGATGCGCTTTCTGGCATCCGGCATACTTGGTCACGAAGTTCATGTAAGCGGGATATCCGTCTTCGTTGGGTCTGGGTGCCTTGCCTTCGCCCGCATGTTCGAGATAGAAGCCGTATCCCCCACTCCACTCCCATGAGTTGTTGAGATAGAGCACAGCCACCATATCGCGCTTGCTCATCTCCATGAGCAGGTAGTCGAGCCCGGCCAGGATGGTGTCGTTATAGATCCCCGGGGCCACTTGCAGCGTAGGTTCAACCTTGGTGGTGACGCCCCGCTGTCCGTCGGAGCCGACGAGGATGCGCAGGTTGTCGATACCCATCTCCTTCATGTAGTCGAGTTCGCGGCATAGCCGCTGGCGGTCGCCCCCCTGCCCTTCGGAGCCGAGGATGGCTCCATACCAGAAGTTGGTGCCCACGTAGTAGTAGGGTTTTCCGTTTTTCACGAAGTGTCCGTCTTTCACCGTCACGAACTTGTTGTTGTCGGCCGTTTCACTCTTGTTGGCACAACCGTATGCCATGGTCAGTAGCATAGCCAAGAAAAAAAAGTATTTTTTCATTAGTAGATTGATAATATATAATATGGTGCAAAATAAGCAAAAATATCCGGAAACAGCTTGCATTTTATTAACTTTTTTTTGTACTTTGTTGCTTTTTGCACAAAAAAGGGAGAAACCGTATTGCCGATTTCTCCCCTTTTTTAATAGTATGTGTTAAGACCTATTGAAGCTTATTTCTTAATCATCTTGTGCCCGTTCTGTATCACCACGCCCTTGTAGGCAGCATTGACGCGCTGTCCGGCGAGGTTGTAGATAGCGCTGTTGGCCTTCGTGTCGGCCTTGAGGTCGTTGATGCCCTCTGTGCCGGCATACTTGTCGGCGATGCCATTTGCGGCGATGTACTCGGCAGTGGCCACGTAGGCAGCATTAATCTTATACTGCGTGGCAGCAGGGCCCTGGATGTACACCTGCTTGGTGTGGTCTGCTCCGGGCGCGAGCGCAGCCACCTTCACGAGGCAGTTGGGTTCGAAAAGGCCAGCGTCACCGTTGCTGCCATCGTTGCTCTCCACCACGATTTTACCATTAGCAGCAGTAGCCTCTGCAAACTCTACTACGACAGCAGCATAGTGCGAGTAGTCCACGTCGCTGAGCCACCATCCTTTGCCCGACCAGTCGTCGCCAATGGTAACGGTCTGTGTAGCGGCATCGTAGGTAGAGTTGCCCCAACCAGAACCGAGGTCGGTGAGCGTGAGGGCTACGGTCTCAGGCACCTCGATGGGATTGTCGGCGAGGTCGGCCTGATACTCCTCTTCTGTACCGGCATAGCACTCTGCGATGACGCATTTGCAGTTGGCGGCTTTGCTCTGGATCCAGAACTGCGCGGTCAGGTCGGCATGGTCGATGTCGAGATCCACCTTCACCACTTTCGAACCGGCGGGAATCTGGTTCATGGTACTGAACTTACTTTTATCTAAATCATATTTTATAATTTCATTACCATCACCATCTATCTCAACAATTTTGGTTGTAGGATCAGCATACTCAGTACAGAGTTGCATGTCGCCCTCTGTGGGTTCAGCAAATTTCACCACGATGCAATCGTAGTCGGTCAGGTCGATGTAGTTGAGCCAGTTGCCGGCACCTGCCCAAGCGGCAGAGAAAGTAAGGGAATTACCATCCACCACGCAAGTCTCTCCCCAGGGATTAAAGGCGACGGGAAGCGCCTGTTTGGCAGTACCAGTGGCAGCAAAAGCTACCAGAGCAGAAATAAGCGTAAAAAATTTCTTCATAAGTAATGGTGTTTAAGTGAATTAAATAAGATAAGGTAATAAATATGGTGCAAAGTTAGTATTAGTTTTTCAAATACGTTGATATTTTCTTTGTCAATATTGATACTTTTTTGATTTTTTAAATGAGTTGATGGCGTGATTTGTGCAATAAGCAGTAACTTTGTGGCGTTAAAATAAAGGGGAGCCTCCCCCGTACCCCCTCCAAAGGAGGGGGATACCAATCGAGAACGGAGTTTAGAAGAAAGGAAAAAGGTATGGGAAGAATCATCATATTGATCGTTTCCGTGATGATGGCAACTGTCTCAAGAGCACAAGAGCTGCAAGCGAAAGTGACAGTCAACCACCAGCAGATACAAGGCACCGACGCGAGTGTGTTCGAGGCCTTGCAACAGACGTTGGAGCAATTCATCAACGACCGCCAGTGGACAAGTCTGCAATTCCAGCCCAACGAGCGCATCGTATGCAATTTCAACATCACGGTGACCAAATACGACGCCTCGACCAACGCCATCACCGCCAATGCGCTGATACAAGCCAACCGTCCGGTCTATAACTCTGCCTATACCACCACCTTATATAATAATAAGGATAATGACTTCAATTTTGAATTTTCACAGTTCGACCAGTTGGAATTCAATGAAGAGATGATCGACAACCAGTTGACCGCCCTCATCGCCTACTATGCCTATCTGATTATCGGTCTTGACTTAGACTCCTTCTCGCCGATGGGCGGCGAGGATGTGCTGCAACGCTGCATGAACCTGACCAACAACGCACAGAACCTGAACTACCCTGGCTGGGCGGCGTTTGACAATGACCGCAACCGCTTTGCGCTGATCAACGACTACCTCGACGGCGGCATGGCACCGTTCCGTCAGTTGCAGTATGACTATTACCGAAAGGGGCTTGACGAGATGGCCAACAATGCCGACCGCGGGCGCACAGAGATTACCACGGCGCTTGAAAACGACCTGAAGAAATGCCATGAGAACAAGCCGTTGAGCCGCTGGCCCCAGTTATGGACCGACTACAAGAAAGATGAGTTGGCCAATATCTATAAAGGCAAGGGCACACAAAAGGAGAAAGAGTCGGCCTACGACATCCTCTTCGGCATCAACGCCTCGCAAAACAACGCATGGGAGAAGATAAAGGAGTAGGAGAAATCCAGGCCTCCCCCGTACCCCCTCCCAAGGAGGGGGGCACCAAATGGGTGAAACGGAGAGGATTGGCAAGGCACACGCCCCCTACCCCCCTAACTTAGAGGGGGAAGGGATATGCTCAGAACTAGTGACAAACTGTAAGAGAAATAGGAACCCTAAACCCTCAACCCTAAACCCTCAACATTAGAATGTTACAACAACTATATATTAAGAATTTCACGCTGATAGACGAGTTGGAGATGACGTTTCATCCCGGCTTTTCGGTCATCACGGGCGAGACGGGCGCCGGCAAGAGCATCATCTTAGGCGCCCTCGGACTGCTGCTGGGTCAGCGTGCCGATGCGAAGAGCATCAAGAGCGGGCGCGACCGCTGTGTGATAGAGGCCCACTTCGACGTGAGCCGCTACGACCTGTCGGCGTTTTTCGCCGAGAAAGACATCGACTACGATGCCACCGACTGCATCCTGCGCCGTGAACTGACCGCCGCAGGCAAGAGCCGCGCGTTCATCAACGACAGTCCGGTGCCGCTTGCCACGATGCGCGAATTAGGTGCACAGCTGATCGACATCCACAGTCAGCACCAGAACCTGCTGCTGAACAAAGAAGACTTCCAGTTGGAAGTGGTTGACACCTTGAGCGGCAACGGTGAAGAGCTGAAGGCCTACCGCCTCTCCTACTCCGCCTACCGCCAGGCCGTGCAGTCGCTCAACCAACTGAAAAGCGAGATAGCGCGCAACCATGAGAACGAGGATTTCCTGCGCTTTCAGTACCAGGAACTGGAGTCAGCCCAATTGTCGGCCGACGAGCAGTCGGAACTGGAACAAGCGAGCGAGACGATGAGTCATGCCGAAGACATCAAGAGCGCGTTGTATGAGGCCGACGGCTTGTTGTCGGGCGAAGACGGCATCGTCAGTCGGCTGCGCAGCACCACCTCCGCCCTTGAAAGCATCAGCGCGGTTTATCCTGCGGCACGCGAGTTGGCAGAGCGTCTGGAGAGTTGCCATATCGAATTGAAAGACATCAGCGGCGACGTGAGCCGTTATACCGACGAGATAGACTTCGACCCTGCCGAACTGGAGCGTATCAACGAGCGTTTAGACACCCTCTATCACTTAGAGAAAAAGCATCATGTGGAATCAGTGCCGGAGCTGATAGCCATCCGCGACGACCTGCAACGGCAACTAAGCCAGATAGACAACAGCGACGAAGCCGTGGCAGAACAAGAGAAGGAGGTGCAACGTCTGCGGGCAATATGCGAAGAGCAAGCAGGCGAATTGACACGTCTGCGCACACTGTCGGCCCGCCGTGTAGAAGAGTCGATGCGGGCATATCTGATACCACTGGGCATCCCGAACGTGCGCTTTGAGGTCAAATTAGCATCCAAAGAATTGTCGGCCGACGGCCATGACCAGATATCATTTTTATTCAGTGCCAACACGAGCACTCCGCTGCAGCCTATCGCACAGGTAGCATCGGGCGGCGAGATAGCCCGCGTGATGCTGTCGCTGAAAGCAATGATCAGCGGCGCGGTGAAACTGCCCACCATCATCTTCGACGAGATAGACACCGGTGTGAGCGGCAAGATAGCCGAGCAGATGGCACACATCATGCGCGAAATGGGCGACCACGACCGTCAGGTGATCAGCATCACGCACCTGCCCCAGATAGCCGCCCTGGGAGCCAACCACTACAAGGTATATAAGGAGGAAGGCGCAGAGGGCACGGTGAGCCATACAAGGCAGTTGACCGCCGAGGAGCGTGTGCGCGAGATAGCCCAGATGCTCAGCGGCGAGAATGTGACGGAAGCAGCCATCAACAATGCGAAAGAACTCTTAAAAGTAAAAAAGTAAAGAAGTAAAGAAGGTGAGACTTCTTTAAACCTAAAAAAGTAGTCTCAAGGGCGCCAGCCAGTTCCCCACCCCTGTAGGGGCGGGGTTAGGGGCGGGGTTAGTAATATTATAAAAGTAAAAAAGTAATCATATCTATGAGGTATTATATATTATCATTTTTGGTGCTCTTTTTCGGGCAACGGTTGTTGGCGCAACCGTCGGCGGTGAAGAATGCGGGAAAGGCCGTTTTCACCCTGACCACATTCAAGGCCGACGGCAGTCTGCTGGGTTCATCACATGGTGTGTTCATCGACAACGAAGGTCATGGCGTGAGCGACTGGACTCCCTTTGCCGGTGCCGACCATGCCGTCGTGGTGGATGCGAGCGGCAAGAAGATGGATGTGGTGAGCATCACCGGCGCCAACGACCTCTACGACATCGTACTCTTTGAAGTAGCGGGCAAGACGACAGGAGCCACCCCCGCCAATGGACAGGTGACCAAAGGCAACAAGGTGTGGTTGATGAACTATGGCAAAGGCGGCGGCACACCGCTGGAGATGACCGTAGAAAGCGTAGAGAAATTCGCCGACAAATATTTCTATTACATCTTATCAGGCGATGCGCCCGACAATGCCGTCAGTTGCCCGTTTATCAACAGCAACGGTATGGTGATAGGCCTGATGCAGCGTGCCACGACCACGAATGCCATCCATGCCACTGATGTGCGCTTTGCCGCCGACTTCAAGCCGACCGGTCTGACCGTGAGCGACCCGCTGCTGCGCAAGACGAGCATCCCCGTGACCCTGCCCAAGGACAAGGACCAGGCCCTGCTATCGATGATGCTGAGCGCGCAGCAGAACGACAGTGCCCGATATATGAAGACCGTGGCGCTGTTCACGAGCCATTTCCCCAACGCCACCGAAGGATATGCCGCCCAGGCACAGGCCGAATCGGCCAAGGGCGACTATGCCGCTGCAGCCCGCATCATGGAGAGTTGCATCAAGAACGCTACAGACAAATCTGAAGCCCACTATGAGTATGCCCGCCTCATCTATCAGAAAGAGGTCTATCACGCCGATGCGCCTTACGCCGAGTGGAATTTAGACAAGGCGATGGAAGAGGCACAAGAGGCCTATCGCATCAAGCCCCTGCCACTCTACCAGCATCTGCAAGCGCAAATCACCTTCATGCAGGGCAACCACCAGCAAGCCTACGACCAGTTTATGACGCTTACAGGCACCGAATTGCGCAACCCGGAGTTATATTACGAGGCAGCACAGTGCAAGCAGCAACTGCAAGCCCCCAAGGAGGAGATACTCGCCCTGCTCGACAGCGCGGTGGCCAACTGCCGCGAGCCGCTGGGTCCGGAGTCAGCGCCCTATTTCCTGGCGCGCGGCACAGCCCTTGACCAAGCCGGACAGTATCGCAAGGCGGTGGCCGACTACAATCAATACGACTCGCTCTACGTGGGACTGCTATCTGCGGAGTTTTTCTATCAGCGCGAACAATGCGAAGTGAAAGCGCGCATGTATCAGCAAGCGCTCGACGATATAGCACGGGCCGTATATATGTCGCAGGGCGACCCGATGCTGATAGCCGAGATGGCGTCGCTGCAGATACGTCTGAACCTGAACGACGATGCGCTGAAGACCTCGGAACTGTGCATCAAGATAGCACCTGAGTATGACGAGGGCTATCTGCTCAACGGCCTGGCCCTGATACAATCGGGCAAGAAAAAAGAAGGACTCGAAGCCCTGCAGAAAGCCAAAGATATGGGCAACGAACAGGCAGGAGAGTTGATAGAGAAGTATAAACCCTAAACCCTCAACCCTAAACAAAAAGAAAAATGGCAACAGTTGACGATAAGAAAGTGATATTCTCGATGGTTGGACTGAGCAAGACCATCCAACAGAATCAGAAACAAGTGCTCAAAAACATCTATCTGAGTTTCTTCTATGGAGCGAAGATAGGCATCATCGGCCTGAATGGCGCCGGCAAATCAACGCTGTTGAAAATCATTGCCGGACTGGACCAGCAATACCAAGGCCATGTGGTGTGGAGCCCCGGCTACAGCGTGGGCTACCTGCCTCAGGATCCACCCTTGGACGAATCCAAGACCGTGAAGGAAAACGTGATGGAAGGCGTGCAGCACGTGTATGACGCCTTGAAGGAATACGATGACATCAACGTGAAGTTCGGACTGCCCGAGTATTACGAGGATGCCGACAAGATGGACAAGCTGATGGCACGCCAAGCCGAGTTGCAAGACATTATCGACTCGACCGACGCTTGGAACATGGACTCGAAGTTGGAACGTGCCATGGACGCCCTGCGCTGCCCTCCCGGCGACTGGTCTGTGGAGAACCTGTCGGGCGGTGAGCGCCGCCGTGTGGCACTGTGCCGCCTGCTGTTGCAGAAGCCCGATGTATTATTGCTCGACGAGCCCACCAACCACCTTGACGCAGAGAGCATCGACTGGCTGGAGCAGCACCTGCAACAATACGAAGGCACCGTAATCGCGGTGACGCACGACCGCTACTTCCTCGACGATGTGGCTGAGTGGATCTTAGAGTTAGACCGCGGCGAAGGCATCCCATGGAAAGGCAACTACTCATCGTGGCTGGAACAGAAGAGCCAGCGCATGGCTCAGGAAGAGAAGACCGCCTCGAAGCGCCGCAAGACGCTGGAACGTGAGTTGGAATGGGTGCGCATGGCCCCCAAGGCCCGCCATGCCAAGGGCAAGGCCCGTCTGAACTCATACGACAAGATGCTCAACGAAGAGCAGAAGCAGAAAGAAGAGAAACTGGAGATCTTCATCCCCAACGGTCCGCGCCTGGGCAACAAGGTGTTGGAGGCTGAACACGTGTCGAAGGCCTTCGGCGAGAAAGTGCTCTTCCGCGACCTCAACTTCATGCTCCCCCCCAACGGCATCGTGGGCGTGATAGGCCCCAACGGTGCGGGCAAGACCACCCTGTTTCGTATGATCATGGGACTGGAGCAGCCCGACAGCGGCACGTTTACCGTAGGTGAGACCGTCAAACTGAGTTACGTGGATCAGCAGCATAAAGACATCGACCCCGCCAAGACCGTCTATCAAGTGGTGAGCCAAGGCAATGAGACCCTGCGCATGGGCGGCCGCGACGTGAACGTGCGCGCCTACCTGTCGCGATTCAACTTCAGTGGTGCCGACCAGGAGAAGAAATGCGGTGTGCTGAGCGGCGGTGAGCGCAACCGCCTGCAACTGGCGCTGGCCCTGAAGCAAGAAGGCAACGTGCTCCTGCTTGACGAGCCCACCAACGACATCGACGTGAATACCCTGCGGGCCTTGGAGGAAGGTCTGGAGTCGTTTGCCGGCTGTGCCGTCGTCATCAGTCACGACCGTTGGTTCCTGGACCGCATCTGCACCCATATCCTCGCCTTTGAGAGCACACCCGACGATGAAGCCCAAAGCCAAGTGTTTTATTTCGAGGGCAGCTATACCGAATACGAAGCCAACAAAGCCATGCGACTGGGCATAGAAGAGCCCAAACGGGTGAAATACAGGAAATTTGAGGTTTGAGGTTTAAGATTTGAGGTTTGAGATTTGAAAGAATGGTCGTGTATAAAGCCTAAAAGAGGCGGGAGTCATGTATATGACAGAAAAATAGAAAATATTTAACTGAAAAGTCGTTTTTTTGTATTAACTTTGCACCGCCTAATCAATGGGCTGGCCGGGATGCAGTTTTTCCGTGAAGACCGACGGCCGCACACCCGAATCATAAAAGAAGAAGAAATAGGACAAGAGCTTTGATAGAGAAACATATTGTGCTGGAAGACATTGACCCCGTAACACTTTACGGGGCCAACAACATACATTTACAACTCATCAAGTCGTTGTTTCCCAAGTTGCGCATCGCAGCGCGTGGCAACGTGCTCCGCGTGCTCGGCGACGAAGAGGAGATGGACGTATTTGAGGGTCATGTCTATCGTCTGCGCGACCATGTGCTGAAATACAACAGCATCAGCGCCGAGGATATCGTTGACCTGATCAAGACCCAAAAGGCCAAGGCCGACTCGGTGAAGGGCGTGGTCGTCTATAACCTGTCGGGGCGAGCCATCAAAGGCCGCAGCGAGAACCAGCAGCGTATGATAGACGCCTTTGAGACCAACGACATGATTTTCGCCACCGGACCTGCCGGCACGGGCAAGACCTACCTGAGCATCGCCCTGGCTGTGAAGTCTTTGAAGGAAAAGGCCGCCAAGAAGATCATCCTCTGCCGTCCTGCCGTGGAAGCCGGCGAGAAGTTGGGTTTTCTGCCAGGCGACATGAAAGACAAGATAGACCCCTATCTGCAGCCCCTGTATGATGCGCTGGAAGACATGATACCCGCGGTGAAGTTGCAAGACATGATGGAGAAGCACATCATCCAGATAGCCCCTCTGGCCTTCATGCGTGGCCGGACGCTGAGCGACGCGGTAGTGATACTGGACGAAGCACAGAACACCACCCCGGCCCAGATACGCATGTTTCTGACACGCATGGGCTGGAACACGAAGATGCTCATCACCGGCGACCTGACCCAGATAGACTTGGGCCGCGGACAGATCAGCGGTTTGCGCGAAGCCGTCAACACCCTGTCGGGCATCGAAGGCATCGCCCATATCGAGTTGGACCAGAAAGACATTGTACGCCATAAATTAGTGACCCGCATCGTGCATGCGTATGAAGAAGCAGACAAACGACACAACGAAATATCCACAAGACAATGAAAGCATTAACGAGAACAGACTTTCTCTTTGAAGGTCAGAAGAGTGTATATCATGGTAAGGTACGTGACGTGTACGACATCGACGACGACCTCTTGGTGATGGTAGCCACCGACCGTATCTCCGCCTTTGACGTCATCCTGCCCAAAGGCATCCCGTATAAAGGACAGGTGCTCAATCAGATAGCCGCCCAGTTTTTGGACAGCACGTCGGACATCTGCCCCAACTGGAAGTTGGCCACCCCCGACCCGATGGTGACCGTAGGTTTGAAATGCGAGGGCTTCCGTGTGGAGATGATTATCCGCTCGATACTGACAGGATCGGCCTGGCGTGCCTATCAAGAGGGGTGCCGCGAGTTGTGCGGTGTGCCGCTCCCCGAGGGCATGCGCGAGAACGAGCGTTTCCCGGAGCCCATCATCACGCCGACGACCAAAGCCGACGAGGGTCACGACATGAATATCTCGCGCGAAGAGATTATCGCCCAAGGTCTGGTGAGCGCCGACGACTATGCCGTGATGGAAGACTACACCCGCAAATTGTTTGCCCGCGGACAGGAGATTGCCGCCCGCCACGGCCTGATACTCGTTGACACGAAATATGAATTCGGCAAACGCGACGGCAAGGTCTATCTCATCGACGAGATACACACGCCCGACAGCAGCCGTTATTTCTACGCCGACGGCTACGAAGAGAATCTGGCAGCCGGCAAGCCCCAGCGTCAGCTGTCAAAGGAGTTTGTGCGTCAATGGCTCATCGAGCACAACTTCATGAACGAGCCCGGACAGACGATGCCCGAGATCACCGACGAGTATGCCGAGAGTGTGAGCGAGCGCTACATCGAGTTGTATGAGCATATCACCGGCGAGAAGTTCTTGAAAGCAGACACCGGTGCCGACATCGCTGCCCGCATAGAGAAAAACGTGAGCGAATACCTGAAGACCCGAGCATAAGGAGATGTACCAGCAGGAGGAGATCAAGCCTTATCATGCCGATGGCGACAAGGGAGAGCAGGTAGAGCAGATGTTCGACCACATCGCCCCGACATACGACAAATTGAACCACCGCCTGTCGTGGAACATCGACAAAGGGTGGCGCAAGAAAGCCGTACGTCAGTTGCAGCCCTACCAGCCCAAACGTCTGCTCGACATCGCCACCGGCACGGGCGACTTCGCCCTTCAGCTGGCTCAGACGCTGCACCCCGAAGAGATCGTGGGAGCCGACATCTCAGAGGGCATGATGGAAGTAGGCAGGCAGAAAGTGCGGGCGGCGGGACTCGACGGCATCATCCGTTTTGCCAAGGAAGACTGTCTGCACCTGTCGTTCGCCGACAACCATTTCGACGCCGTGACCGCCGCCTTCGGCATACGCAATTTTGCCGACTTAGAGCAAGGTCTTCGCGAGATGTGCCGTGTGCTCCGCCCCGGCGGACATCTGTCTATCGTAGAACTGACCACCCCGGTACGTTTTCCGATGAAACAGCTGTTTAAGATATACTCACACACGGTGCTCCCCCTCTATGGGAAATTAGTGTCGAAAGACCCCATCGCCTACCGTTACCTGACCGCCACGATCGAAGCCTTCCCCCAAGGTGAGAGGATGACCGAGATACTGAAGCGCACAGGATTCTCCGAAGCCAGTTTCCGCCGTTTAACATTCGGCATCTGCACCATGTATTTTGCAACCAAATAACCCCCTATTCACCACAATGGACAAATACGGACTGATAGGCTACCCCTTAGAACATTCGTTCAGCATCGGGTATTTCAACGAGAAATTTCAGAGTGAGAACATCGACGCCGTCTATGAGAATTTCGAGATCGCGTCGATCGAGGATTTGCAAGAAGTACTTGCCACCAATCCCGAGTTGCGTGGTTTAAATGTGACCATCCCATATAAAGAGAAAGTGATGAGCTACTTGGACCACATCACCCCTGAAGCCCGTGCCATCGGAGCCGTGAATGTGATACAAGTGCAGCACAAGGGCAGCAAGATATTCCTCAAGGGCTTCAACAGCGACGTGATAGGTTTCACCCGCAGCATCGAGCCTATGTTGGAGCGTTTTCACAAGAAGGCACTGGTTTTGGGAACGGGTGGCGCCGCCAAGGCCGTGCATTTCGCGTTGAAGGCCCTGGGCCTTGAGGCGGTGTATGTGAGCCGTTATGAGCGTCCGGGCACCATCCAGTACGAGAGGATCACCCCCGATGTGATACATGAATACAACGTGATCGTGAACTGCACCCCTCTGGGCATGTACCCTCACGTATCAGACTGTCCGCCACTGCCCTACGAAGCCATGGACAGCCACAACCTGCTGTACGACTTGATATACAATCCCGACCAGACGCTATTCATGCAGAAAGGCGCTGCCCGGGGGGCCACCGTGAAAAACGGCCTCGAAATGCTACTGTTGCAGGCCTTTGCGAGTTGGGAGTTTTGGAATAGTTGAAAGGGGAGTTAAAGGGAAGTTAAAGGGAAGTTAAAGGACAATAGTTCTGAGATGGGAGGATATAGGGGGAAGGAGATGTATCATTTATCATTTAGCGATTATCGAAGAAAATCATGGACTCATCAAACCGTTATATGATGCGCGGTGTGTCGGCCGCGAAGGAAGATGTGCACAACGCCATCAAGCATATCGACAAGGGTATTTTTCCCCAGGCATTTTGCAAGATCATACCCGATATCCTGGGCGGCGACCCCGACTACTGTAATATCATGCACGCCGACGGAGCCGGCACGAAATCATCGCTGGCCTACATGTACTGGAAAGAGACAGGCGACCTGAGCGTGTGGAAAGGCATCGCACAGGATGCGATAGTGATGAACACCGACGACCTGCTGTGCGTAGGTGCCACCGACAACATCCTCGTATCGAGCACCATCGGCCGCAACAAGATGCTGATACCGGGCGAGGTCATCTCCGCCATCATCAACGGCACGGATGAGTTGCTGGCCCAGATGCGCGAGATGGGCGTGGGCATCTACCCCACTGGCGGCGAGACCGCCGATGTGGGCGATTTGGTCAGGACCATCATCGTTGACTCGACCGTGACGTGCAGGATGCGCCGCGACCAGGTGATAGACAATGCCCACATCCGCCCCGGCGATGTGATCGTGGGTCTGTCGTCGTGCGGTCAGGCCACCTACGAAGAGCGTTACAACGGCGGCATGGGCAGCAACGGCCTCACGAGTGCCCGTCATGATGTGTTCAGCAAATACCTGGCCGAGAAATATCCCGAGAGCTACGACCACCAGGTGCCCGACGAGTTGGTATATAGCGGCAAGAAGACATTGACCGAGAGCATCGAGGGATTGGGCATAGACGCCGGACAGTTGGTACTCTCGCCCACCCGCACCTACGCCCCCGTGATCAAAGAGATGCTCGACCAATACCGCAGTGACATCCACGGGATGGTGCATTGCACGGGAGGGGCCCAGACGAAAGTGCTTCACTTCGTAGGCGACAACTGCCGGGTGGTGAAAGACAATATGTTTGAGGTGCCGCCCTTGTTCCGCCTCATTCAGTCAGAGAGCGGTACTGAATGGAAAGAGATGTACAAGGTCTTTAACATGGGCCATCGCATGGAGTTGTATGTGGATGCCTCGCTGGCCGACCGTCTGATAGCCATCAGCGAGAAATATCACATCGCCGCCCAAGTGATAGGTCATGTGGAAGAAGGCAAGAAGTCGCTGACCATCAAGAGCGAGTTCGGCGAGTTTGAGTATTAGTATAAAAAGAAATATGATAGAAAACAACAGCATATTAGAGAAATTAGACGGGTTGGAGTCTCGTTTTGAAGAGGTATCGACCCTTATTACAGACCCCGACGTGATCAGTGACCAGGAGCGGTATGTGAAACTGACCCGTGAATACAAGGAGTTGGGAGGCATCATGGAGGCCCGCAAGCGCTATATCGCCTGTCTGACCACCATCCAAGAGGCGAAAGACATCATCGCCAATGAGAGCGACCCCGACATGCGAGAGATGGCGCGCGAGGAATTGACCGCCAACGAGGCGCTGCAACCTCAGATAGAGGAAGAGATCAAACTCGCTTTGGTGCCCAAAGACCCTGAGGATGCCAAGAACGTGCAGATGGAGATACGCGCCGGTACGGGAGGCGACGAGGCCGCCCTGTTTGCCGGCGACCTGTTTGCCATGTATAAGAAATTCTGCGACAGCAAGGGTTGGACCATCTCTGTGACGAGCACGAGCGAGGGTGCTGTAGGCGGTTATAAGGAGATAGACTTTGCCGTGAGTGGCGACAATGTGTATGGCACCTTGAAATATGAGTCGGGCGTGCACCGCGTGCAGCGTGTGCCAGCCACCGAGACCCAGGGCCGCATGCACACCTCGGCAGCCACCGTGGCCGTGTTGCCCGAAGCCGACAAGTTTGAAGTGAACATCAACGAGGGCGACATCAAATGGGACACCTTCCGCAGCAGCGGCGCCGGCGGTCAGAATGTGAACAAAGTGGAATCGGGTGTCCGTCTTCGTTACCCGTGGAAGAACCCCAACACCGGCGAGGTGGAAGAGATACTCATCGAGTGTACCGAGACGCGCGACCAGCCCAAGAACAAAGAGCGTGCCCTGTCGCGCCTGCGCACATTCATCTACGACCGTGAGCATCAGAAATACATGGACGACATAGCCAGCCGCCGCAAGACACTGGTGAGCACAGGCGACCGTTCGGCCAAGATACGCACTTACAACTTCCCCCAAGGCCGTGTCACCGACCATCGCATCGGTTATACGACGCACGACCTGCAAGGTTTTCTGGGCGGCGACATCCAAGCGATGATAGACGCGCTGACCGTGGCCGAGAATGCGGAGCGGATGAAGGAGAGTGAGTTGTAGAATGTTGAATTCTGAATTGTGAATTCTGAATTGTGAATTCTGAATTGAGGTGGAAGATTTGAAATACAATTAGGTTATGACAAGAGAAGAATTGATCAACGAGATATTCTCGAAAAAGAGTTTTTTGTGTGTGGGACTGGATACAGACGTGAAGAAAATCCCTCCCCATCTGTCAGGCGACGAAGACCCTGTGTATGCGTTCAACCGACAGATTATCGACGCCACCGCCCCTTATTGTGTGGCCTACAAGCCCAACTTGGCTTTTTATGAGAGCGGCGGTGTGAAGGGGATGTTGTCGTTTGAGAAAACCATCCAGTACCTGAAGACGAACTATCCGCGTCATTTCATCATCGCCGATGCCAAGCGCGGCGACATTGGCAACACCTCGACCCTCTATGCACGCACGTTCTTTGAGGAGTATGACGTTGACTCGCTGACCGTAGCCCCCTACATGGGTGAAGACAGCGTGAAGCCCTTCTTGTCCTATCCCGGCAAATGGGTCATCCTGCTGGCCTTGACCAGCAATCAGGGCTCTTTCGATTTCCAGTTGACCGAGAGCCGCGACGGCGAGCGATTGTTTGAGAAAGTGCTCCGCGTGTCGCAGCAGTGGGGCGATGCCGACCAGATGATGTATGTTGTGGGTGCCACGCGTGGCGAGAAGTTTCAAGACATCCGCCGCATAGCGCCGCATCATTTCCTTTTAGTGCCCGGTGTGGGAGCGCAAGGCGGCAGTCTGCAAGACGTATGCCGCTATGGCATGACCCGCGACTGCGGTTTGTTGGTCAACTCCTCGCGCGGCATCATCTACGCCAGCAGTGGAGAAGACTTTGCCGAGCGTGCAGGCGAGAAGGCACACGAGTTGCAGGAGCAGATGCGGGCAGAGTTGGAAAGCATCACGAGATAAGGCCGGGCATGGTAGATAGCAAGATCATCAACGACCCCGTATTTGGTTTCCTCAAGATACCAAGAGGCATGCTGCTCGACATCGTGAAGCATCCTCTCATGCAACGCCTGTCGCGTATCAAACAGCTGGGTTTGGCCTCTTTCGTCTATCCCGGCGCACAGCACACACGCTTCCAGCACTCCATCGGTGCGCTCCATCTGATGAGCGAGGCCATCGTATCGCTTTCGCAGAAAGGCATCTTCATCTTCGACAGCGAGGCAGAAGCCGTGCAGGCAGCCATTCTGATGCACGACATCGGCCATGGTCCCTTCTCGCATGTATTGGAGAACACGCTGATTCAAGGCATCTCGCATGAAGAGATATCGCTGTTGATGATGGAGCAGATCAACGGCGGCATGAACGGGGCGCTGAATCTGGCTTTGATCATTTTCAAAGACCGTTACCCCAAACGTTTCCTGCATCAGCTCATCAGCAGCCAGTTGGACATGGACCGTCTGGACTATCTGCGCCGCGACAGTTTCTTCACGGGCGTGACCGAAGGCAATATCGGCAGCGCACGCATCATCAAGATGCTGAATGTGGTAGATGACCAGTTGGTGGTGGACCAGAAAGGCATCTATTCGATTGAGAATTACCTGACCTCACGCCGGCTGATGTATTGGCAGGTGTATCTGCACAAGACGACCGTAGCCTGTGAGAAAGTGCTCGTCAATACACTGAAGCGAGCCAAATACCTGGCCCATCAGGGCGTGGAACTGTTTGCCCCTCCTGCCCTCCGCTATTTTCTGTATAACGATGTCGATAAGGCATGGTTTCTGGAGCATGAGGAAGCCCTCGGCATCTATAGCCGTCTGGACGACAATGACATCTGGAGCGCGGTGAAAGAGTGGACCGACAGCGAAGACCGCATCCTGTCGATCTTGTCGAAGAATCTGGTCAACCGCATCCCCTTCCGCGTAGAAGTCAGCGACGAGCCCCACCCTGCCGATCATATCGACACCGTGCGCCGGCGTATTATGGAAGCCACGGGGGTGAGCGAGTCGGAGAGTGAGTATCTGATGAGCCTGAACACCATCCAGAAAGACATGTACGACGTGAACGACGACCATATCAGCATCTTATACAAAGACGGCACCATCAAGGATATCACCGAAGCATCGGAGATACTGAATGTGGCCCTGCTGTCGAAAAAGGTGCGCAAGTATTTCCTGTGCTATCAACGGGTATGAGGTCGCAGGCTTCCGTCGATTCCGCTCATTTTGCAGTATATTTATAGAATATACGCTACAATTCGGTCATGCGAAATCAAAAACTTTGTTTTTTTATTTTGCATTCCGCTCATTTTGCAGTATATTTTTAGAATATACGCTACAATTCGGTCATGCAAAATCAAAAACTTCATTTTTTATTTTGCATTCCGCTCATTTTGCAGTATATTTGCAAAATTATTATTTAGAAACGGAAAATAAATGGAATTTACTGCGAAACAAATAGCCGAGTTGATAGGCGGCAAGGTAGAAGGTGACGAGAATGCCACCATCAGCACCTTTTCAAAAATAGAAGAGGGCACGCCCGGTTCTATCACCTTCCTATCCAATCCCAAATATACTCATTACCTCTACACGAGTCATGCCAGCGTCGTGATTGTGAACGAAGACCTGACGTTAGAGCAGGCCGTGTCGCCGACCCTGATACGCGTGAAGAACGCCTACGAGAGCGTGGCGAAACTGCTGCAGTTGTACGAGTCGATGAAACCCAAGAAGAAAGGCATCGACTCACTGGCCTTCATCTCTCCCAAAGCGAAGGTGGGCAACGACTGCTATGTGGGTGCTTTTGCCTATATCGCCGACGGTGCCGTGATAGGCGACCGCTGTGTGATATACCCCCACGCATATATCGGCGAGGGAGTGACACTGGGCGACGATTGCATCATCTATCCCCATGCCACCATCTATTACGGTTGCCAGTTGGGCAGCCGAGTGACCCTGCATGGCGGCAGCGTGATCGGAGCCGACGGTTTCGGTTTCGCCCCGGGTGCTGACGGGTATGACAAGATACCTCAGATAGGCATTGTGAAGATAGAAGACGACGTGGAGATAGGCGCCAACGCCTGTGTGGACCGCTCGACGATGGGCTGCACCATCATTCACAAGGGCGTGAAGCTGGACAACCTGGTGCAAGTGGCACACAACTGCGAGGTAGGCGAGAACACCGTGATGTCGGCCCAGGTAGGCATTGCCGGTTCCACGAAAATCGGCCAGTGGTGTATGTTTGGCGGCCAGGTAGGCATCGCCGGCCATATCACCATCGGCGACAAAGTGATATTGGGCGCGCAGTCGGGAGCACCCGGCAGCATCAAGAGCGACCAGACGCTCATCGGCACCCCGCCCATGCCACAGACGCCCTATTTCAAGTCGCAAGCCATCTTCCGCCGTCTGCCCGACATGTACAAGGAGTTGCATGCGCTGCGTCAAGAGCTTGACGACCTGAAGAAGAATTTAACAGTAGAATCTTGAATTGTGAAAAACGATATGTTGAAACAAAAAACTTTAAAAGGTAGTTTTTCCTTGTTTGGCAAGGGATTGCACACAGGATTGAACCTGACGGTGACCTTTAATCCGGCACCTGAGAACACTGGTTATAAGATACAGCGCATTGACTTAGAGGGCCATCCGATCATCGACGCCATCGCCGAGAAAGTGATTGACACCCAACGAGGTACCGTGCTGGCATCGGGTGATGTACGTGTATCAACGGTGGAGCATGGACTGGCCGCCCTCTACGCCTTGGGCATCGACAACTGCCTGATACAGGTGAACGGCCCGGAGTTTCCCATTCTCGACGGCAGTTCGGCCATGTATGTGGAGAAGATACAGCAAGTGGGTATTGAGGAGCAGAACGCCCCGAAGGATTTCTACATCATCCGCAAGAAGATAGAGGTGGTTGACAAGGAGACGGGTTCAAGCATCACCATCCTGCCCGATGATGATTTCAGCGTGACGGCGATGTGCTCATTTGAATCCAAATTCATCAACAGCCAGTTTGCCACATTGTCTAACATCAGTGATTTTGCCACTGAGATAGCCCCTGCCCGCACCTTTGTGTTTGTGCGCGACATTCAGCCGCTGCTGAAAGCGAACTTGATCAAGGGTGGCGACATGGACAACGCCATCGTCATCTATGAGAAACAGATCACACAAGACCAGCTGGACCAGTTGGCCGACCTGTTGAAGGTGCCCCACATGGATGCCACCAACCTGGGCTACATCCAGCCCAAGCCGTTGGTGTGGGAGAATGAGTGCACCCGCCACAAGCTGCTCGACATTATCGGCGACATGGCTTTGATAGGCAAGCCCATCAAGGGTCGCATCATCGCCACGCGCCCCGGTCATACCATCAACAATAAGTTTGCCCGGCTGATGCGTCGTGAGATACGCAAGCATGAAGTGCAAGCCCCCATCTACGACCCCAACGAGACCCCGATCATGGACAACATACGCATCCGCGAACTGCTGCCCCACCGCTACCCGATGCAGTTGGTAGATAAGGTGATAGCCTTAGGTCCGACCAGCATCGTTGGCGTGAAGAACGTGACGAGCAACGAGCCCTTCTTCACGGGTCACTTCCCCCAGGAGCCCGTCATGCCCGGAGTGCTGCTGATAGAGGCGATGGCACAATGCGGCGGCTTGTTGGTATTGAACACCTTGGACGAACCCGAGCGTTGGTCCACCTACTTCATGAAGATCGACGACGTGAAATTCCGTCAGAAGGTAGTACCCGGCGACACGCTCCTCTTCCGCGTAGAGCTGCTGCAACCCGTCCGCCACGGAGTCAGTTCGATGAAAGGCTATATGTTCGTAGGCGACCATGTAGTAGCCGAGGCCACCTTTACCGCCCAGATAGTCAAGAACAAATAACACAACGATATGAATAGCATCAGTCCCTTAGCATACGTACACCCTGAAGCGCAACTGGGCGACAACAATGTCATCGGCCCTTTTTGCTATATCGACAAGAACACCGTGATAGGCGACAACAATGTGCTTCAAAACAGCGTCACCATCCATGTAGGAGCCCGCATCGGCAATGACAATGAGTTTTTCGCCGGAGCCAGCATCTCGACCAAGCCCCAGGACTTGAAGTTCAAGGGCGAGGAGACCACCTGCGTGATAGGCGACCACAACAGCATCCGCGAGAATGTGACCATCTCTCGCGGCACGGCCTCCAAAGGCCAGACGACAGTAGGAAGCCACAACCTTTTGATGGAGAACATGCACGTGGCGCACGACTGCGTGCTTGGCAACCATCTGATCATAGGCAACTCGACGAAATTTGCCGGTGAGGTGGTCGTCGATGACTATGCCATCATCAGCGCCACCTGTCTGATACACCAGTTTTGCCACATCGGCGGTTATGGCATGTTTCAGGGCGGCAGCCGCACGAGCCAGGACATCCCCCCCTATATCATGGCGGGCAAGGAGCCCATCCGTTTTGCGGGGGTCAACATCATCGGCCTGCGCCGTCACGGTTTCAGCAATGACTTGATCCACCTGATACATGAAGCCTACCGCATCTTGTATTCTAAAGGTCTGATGGCAGAAGGCATCGAGGAGATACGCCGTACGCTGCCCGACACGCCCGAACTGCGGTATATCACGACCTTTGTAGAAAACTCCAAACGCGGCATTATCAGGTAAGGGTTATATGCAGACGCTGGTAGTAGTGACCGGCCCCACGGGCGTAGGCAAGACGGATACCTGTATCCGCCTTGCCACGCATTATGGCGCCCCCATACTCAATGCCGACTCGCGGCAGATATACCGCGGCATGGAGATAGGCACCGCCGCCCCTACCCTGGCACAACGTCAGGCAGCGCCCCATCACTTTGTCGGCATGTTGAGCGTTGACTCCTACTACAGCGCCTCACGCTACGAAGAAGACGTGCTTCACCTGCTGTCGCATGAGTTGTCTGCCACTCCGTTCGTACTTCTCACTGGCGGCAGCATGATGTATATCGATGCCGTATGCGACGGTATCGACGACATCCCCACCATCGACGACGACACCCGCGCGCTGCTCAAGGAGAAGTTAGCCCGCGAAGGCTTAGACCACCTATGCGATGAGCTTCGCCTGCTCGACCCGGCCTATTACCAGATTGTGGACCGCAAAAACACCCGTCGTGTGGTACATGCCTTGGAGATATGCTATATGACGGGCCGTCCCTACAGCCAATACCGCACGCGCCAGCCCAAGGCACGCCCCTTTCGCGTGGTGAAGGTAGGGCTTACCCGTGAGCGCGAGGAGCTGTATGACCGCATCAACCGACGTGTAGATGCCATGATAGCCGCGGGACTGATCGAAGAGGCGCGCCGTCTGCTCCCCTATCGTGACTGCAACGCCCTCAACACCGTAGGCTACAAAGAGATGTTCATGTATCTCGACGGCACCTACAGTTTGGAAGAGGCGACCGAGCGCATGAAGGGCAACACCCGCCGCTACTGCCGCAAGCAACTGACCTGGCTGAAGCGCGACGCACGGATACGCTGGTTTCATCCCGATGACATCGATGCAATCATCCACTACATAGATACACAAACACAGAGCCATGAGACTGCTGAAATGGATATGGCATAAGATCTGTGTCTTCGTGACATGGTATCCGCGACTCTACCGCGGCAGGCGTTGGTATGTGAAGCTGTCCATCGCCATCTGCTCATTTATCTTTTTCGGCATCATCTTTTTAGGGATGGTTGACATCAATTTTCTGGGTTTGTTTGGTGGTTCGCCCGGTTTCTATTCGATTATGAATCCACCGAGCAACGTAGCATCCGAGATATACAGTGCCGACGAGGAGCTGATTGGTAAATTTTACAATGAGAACCGCAGTCCTGTCAAATACGAAGATGTCAGTCCTGTATTTTGGAAAGCGCTGATAGACACCGAGGACGAGCGTTTCTTCCAGCATAACGGAGTCGATTTCCTGGGGTTGCTTGGCGCTGCCAAAGATGCCGTTTTCAGCCATGCCCGTGGAGCCTCGACACTAACCCAGCAGTTGGCCAAGAACATGTTTCATGTGCGCACGCAATATTCCACCGGCTTACTGGGCAAGATACCAGGCATGCGCATGTTGATTATCAAGTGCAAGGAGTGGATTATCGGCACGAAGTTGGAATTGGTGTATAACAAACAAGAGATTCTGACGATGTATGCCAACACCGTAGATTTCAGTTCCAACGCCTACGGCATCAAGACCGCCTGCAAGACTTATTTCGACATCACCCCCAAGGAGCTGACCACCGAGCAGGCTGCCATGCTCGTAGGCATGCTGAAAGGCATCACCTATTATAACCCTGTGACCCATCCGGAGAACTGTCTTCAGCGGCGCAATGTTGTATTGAACAACATGGTAGAGCACGGCGACCTGACCCGTGCTGAGTGCGATTCGCTGTGTGCCCTCCCCTTAGGACTGAACTACAAGCCCCAGAGCGCGTTAGACGGCAAGGCCGGATATTTTCGCAGTGCCGTAGCCAATTACCTGTCGTCGTGGTGTCGTGACAACGGATACGACCTTTACAACAGCGGTTTGAAAATCTACACCACCCTTGACACGAAGATGCAATCCTACGCCGAACAAGCCGTGATGCTACAGATGCGCACCATCCAGAAGAACTTTGATGAGCACTGGACAGGCCAGGGCGACCCATGGCGGGATGAGAACGGCAAGGTCATCCCCCGCTTCATTGAGAAGATAGCCGAGAACCTGCCCGTTTACACCGCACTTGAAGAGCGTTTCGGCGCAGGCAGCGACTCTATCATGCACTACCTGAACAAGCCCCACAAAGTGAAACTGTTCAGTTACAACGGTCCGATAGAGCGCAACATCAGCACCATGGACTCCATCCGCTATATGGTGAAGATGATGCACTGCGGCTTTATGGCCATGGAGCCCCAGAGCGGCGAGGTGAAGGCATGGGTGGGCGATGTGGATTTCAACACATGGAAATATGACAAGGTGACGGCGCACCGCCAACCGGGCTCCACCTTCAAGCTCTTTGTCTATACCGAGGCCATGAACCAAGGCATCATCCCCTGCGACAAACGGCGCGACGAACCTGTGACCGTGCCCGTGTATTACCGCAACAATGAGGTAGTAGATTGGAAACCCACCAATTCGAGCGGCACTTTCTCGGGCGACTCCATCACGCTGATGATGGCATTCGCCAAGAGTCTTAACTCCGTGGCAGTGCGCCTGAGCGTAGAAGTGGGCCTGCGCCATATCATCCGCACGGCGCACGACATGGGCATCAAGTCGGAACTGTCTGAACATCCCTCCACCGCCTTGGGTGCCAGCGATGTGACCCTCTACGAACTGGTCAACGCCTACAGCACCATCGCCAACGGCGGCAAGCGCCCGAAGCCAGTCTTGGTGAAACGCATCCTTGACCGCGACGGCAACGAGATATACAACTATGAGAACGACCGTGAGGCTCCTCGTGCCCTCTCGTTCAAAACCGCCTATATGATGCAGCAGATGCTGATGGGCGGTGTGCGTTCGGGCACGTCGCGCTCGATGAACAATTACGTTGGCAGCTATTTAGACACCGACATCGGAGGCAAGACTGGAACGACGAACAACAACTCTGACGGTTGGTTTGTGGGCGTGACCCCTCGTCTGGTGTTTGGCGCCTGGGTAGGCGGCGAGTACCGCAGCATTCATTTCCGCACTGGCGCTCTGGGTCAGGGAGCGCGCACGGCGCTGCCCATCTGCGGCCGTTTCCTGCAATCAGTGCTCAACGACAAGAAATACGCCAAATACCGTTGCCGCTTTGTCGTCCCCAATGGCGAGAACGTGAATGTGAGCGACTACGACTGCTCCCAGCACTACGCCCCCCATTATGAAATGCCCATAGACACATTAGACCATTATTACGATGACGACATGGACGGTTACTACGGCGAGCCCGTGGTCGATGAGTACGGCAATCCCATCCCCCCGCCCCAGTCGCCTACAGATGAGGGCACCCCGGATGATGAATACGACCATTACAACAACAGCCCGGCCTATACCCGCCCTGAAGAAGAGATTCATTTCGACTTTTAAGAGACAGCATGAGCAAGCCCATTGAGCATATCGACTTAGACAATCAAGAGCTGCAGCGTGCTCTCGACCTGATTATGCATACCAACCGCTCGCTCTTTCTGACGGGCAAGGCAGGCAGTGGCAAATCTACATTTCTGCGCTACATCTGTCAGACGACGAAGAAGAAGCACGTGGTGCTGGCACCTACCGGCATTGCCGCCATCAATGCGGGGGGCGTGACCCTTCACAGTTTCTTCAAGATTCCATTCCACCCGCTGCTGCCCAACGATGTGAAGTATTCGAGCCGCCACATCAAGGAAACGCTGAAATACAACGGAGAGAAGCGAAAGATCATCCGCGAGCTGGAACTGATTATCATCGACGAGATCAGCATGGTGCGTGCCGACATCATCGACTTTGTAGATAAGGTGCTCCGCATCTATTCGCGCAACATGCGGGAGCCCTTCGGCGGCAAGCAGCTGTTGCTGGTGGGCGACATCTACCAACTGGAGCCCGTGCTGAGAGAAGAAGACCGTCAGTTGCTCAACCCCTTCTACCCTTCAGCCTATTTCTTCGACGCCATTGTCTTCCGCACCTTTCAGCTGGTCAGCATCGAACTGAAGAAAGTGTACCGTCAGAACGACCCGTCGTTTATCCGTATCTTAGACGACATACGCGTGAACCAAGTGTCTGAGCAAGAGTTGTCCGCCCTCAACCGCCGTGTGGGTGCCTCGCTGCCATCATCAGGCAACCAGTTGGCCATCACCCTCTCGGCACGTCGCGACACGGTCGATTTCATCAACGACGCACGCTTGCAGGAGTTGCCCGGCGACAATGTGCGTCTGACGGGCGAGATCACGGGCGACTTCCCCTCGCAGAACCTGCCCACCGCCATCGAGCTCGACGTGAAGGTAGGCGCACAGGTCATCTTCGTCAAGAACGACATAGACCACCGCTGGGTGAACGGTACCCTGGGCGTGATCATCGGCATAGGCGAAAATGACGAGGGAGCCACCCAACTGCAAATCGTGACCGAAGAGGGCATGGAGTATGATGTGGAGCCGGCCCGGTGGAGTAATATGCGCTATACCTTCAACGAGCAAGAGCAGAAGATAGAGGAAGAGGAGATAGGCACCTTCACCCAGTTTCCCATCCGTCTGGCCTGGGCCATCACGGTACACAAGAGTCAGGGTCTCACATTCCGACAGGTGAATATCGACTTCAGCGGGGGTGTGTTTGCCGGCGGCCAGACCTACGTAGCCCTGTCGCGCTGCACATCGCTTGAGGGCATCAGCCTGAAGGCTCCCATCCGCCGTGGCGACATTTTCGTCAGGAGCGAGGTGGTGCGTTTTGCCACCACCTACAACAACCAGCAGATATACCAGCGAGCCCTGTCAGAGTCGGAGGCCGACCGCGAGTACCGTGCCGCCATCCGCGCCTTCGACGCCGGCGACATGCAGACGTTTCTCGACCAGTTCTTTCTCGCCATCCACCACCGCTACGACATTGAGAATCCGGTGGTGAAGCGTTATATCCGCAAGAAACTGAACATCATCAACACCCTGCGCCGTGAGAAGGAGGCATTGATAGCCGAGCGCAAACAGCAAGAGCAATTCCTGCTGAAACTGTCGGCAGAATACGTGTTGATGGGCCGCGACTGTGAGCGTGAGCATTTCACCGAGGCTGCCATCGCCAACTACAAGAAAGCGTTGACCCTGAACCCGGACTCGCGAGAACTGAAAAAGAAGATCAAGCAACTGGAAAAGAAACATTGACTGCCTCCCCTAACCGGCAGACAATCGCCCAGCCAGTATCAGCGATGCTTTAGCTGAACAAAAACGGAACAAAGCGACCAAGCGGAACAAAAAGAAAACGCAGTAATATTCTTACTATCAGAATATTACTGCATTTCTGTCCTAAAAGGGTCGGGGCGACAGGATTCGAACCTGCGGCCGCCTGGTCCCAAACCAGGAGCGCTACCGGGCTGCGCTACACCCCGAAAGCAAGGTCTTTTGGAAATTGCGGTGCAAAATTACACACTTTTTCTCAACCTTGCAAATAATTTCCTTTTATTTGATGATATTTTGCTCGACGAAAATCTTTTTCAAGATTTGCACGCCACGCTCCACCTGCTCTTCGGTATGTGTAGCCATGAGCGCGAACCTGACGAGCGTGTCTTGCGGTGCACAGGCAGGAGGAATGACGGGATTGATGAAGACACCCGCATTGAAAGCGAGTGCTGTGATGAGGAACGTCTTCTCTACATCGCGTACATAAAGCGGTATGATAGGACTCTCGGTATCACCGATTTCGAATCCCTCTTCGCGGAAGCGCTTCAGTGCATAATTGGTCACCTTCCACAGCTTCTCAATGCGCTCGGGTTCCTGTCTCATGATATGGAGTGCCTCGCGTGCGGCAGCCGTAGCGGCGGGTGTGTTGGACGCGCTGAAGATGTAAGTGCGCACGGTGTGGCGCAGATAATTGATCGTGTCGAAGTCAGCCGCCACGAAACCACCGATGCTGGCCAGACTCTTGCTGAACGTGCCCATGATGACATCCACCTCGTCGGTCAGTCCGAAATGGTCGCATACGCCCCGGCCCTCTTTACCGAACACGCCGATGCCATGCGCCTCATCTACGAAGATGGAAGCATTATACTTATGCTTCAGCCGAACGATCTCGGGCAGGTTGGCCAAGTCGCCCTCCATGGAGAACACGCCATCCACGACAATCAGCTTGACGGCATTGGGCTCACATTTCTGGAGTTGCCGCTCCAAGTCTTCCATGTCGTTGTGTTTGTACTTGAGTTGTTTGGCAAACGACAGGCGGCGCCCGTCAACGATGCTGGCATGGTCGCGCTCGTCGCAGATGATATAGTCTTCGCGCCCGCAGATGACCGCCAATACACCGGAATTGACAAAGAAACCCGTAGAGAAGCAAAGGGCATCGTCTTTATGCTCAAACTCAGCCAGTTCTTTTTCCAATTGGACATGAATGTCGAGTGTGCCGTTGAGGAATCTGCTTCCTGCGCACCCCGAACCGTATTTGTCGAGTGCAGCTTTGGCCGCATCGATGATACGTTGGTCGCCCGTAAGTCCTGTATAAGCGTTTGAGCCGAACATCAGCACTTTGTGTCCGCCCATTTCCACCTCAGTACCTTGTTTGCCTGTGATGGCCCGAAAATAGGGATAGACACCAGCTTCCATGTATTTCTGCGGCACCCTATAGCTCTTGAATCTTTCTTGTAAAAGTCCCATTTTTAATAAATTGATTCAATATATTTTCAAAATTTGGCTGCAAATTTACAAAAAAAGGTACATATATCATCAAAAAATACAAAAAATATACTTTTAAAATGAAAAATAGGCAGATAATACGTCAAAAAAGGTGCAAAAGGCGTAATTTTGCAGTCGAAAAAATGTTGAAAAGAATCACGTAGAATGAAAATCGTATTCATCCTGAACCCCATCAGCGGCACTGTCAAAAAAGCCAAGATACCTCAGTTGATAGAGGCTTATCTTGACAAATCGGTCTATACCTATTCTATTTTATATACGGAATACGCCGGTCATGCCACGAGTCTGGCCCGTGAGGCCAGCGCCGACGGTGCCGACGTCGTGGTGGCGGTGGGCGGCGACGGCACCATCAACGAAGTGGGTTGCGGACTGCTCCACACTCCCACCGCGATGGGTATCCTCCCCTGCGGTTCAGGCAACGGCCTTGCCCGTCACCTGTGCATCCCGATGAACCTTCGCAAAGCCATCGAGGTGCTGAATCTGCATGAGGTGCGTGATTTAGACTATGGCCTCATCAACCAGAAGCCCTTTTTCTGCACCTGCGGCATGGGGTTCGACGCCTTCATCAGCAAGAAGTTCGCCGATGGCGGCAAGCGTGGCAAGCTGAAATACGTGCAATATGTGTTGCAAGAGGGGTTGCGCTATCCCCCTGAGCACTACGTCATCACCGACGAGCATGGCGAGCAGACGCACCACGCCTATCTGGTGTCGTGCGCCAATGCCTCGCAATACGGCAACAACGCATATATCGCCCCGCAGGCCACGATGACCGACGGACTGCTGGATGTGATTATCATGTCAAAGTTTGGTGTCTTAGGCGCCCCCGAAGTGAGTTTCGACATGATGAACAAGACGTTAGACCGCAGCAACAGGGTACAGACATTTCGCACCAACAAGTTGCATATCCACCGCGAGAATCCCGGTCCTGTTCATTTCGATGGCGACCCGGTGATGATGGGCACAGAGATAGACATAGAATTGGTGAGCAAAGGCATCAAGATGCTGATCAACCCCGTGGTAGAAAGCAAAGGTCATCGTCCGAACGGACTGCAAAAGGCCGTATGCTATCTGCTGAATGGTTTGAGCCTGCATAAGAAGGAAAGACACTAAAAAAAGGTCTTACAAATAGAACTCAGAAGTCAAAGATTGATACCATGGAGAACGTGCGCCTGGCGGTTCTTCAAGGACGGTCGTTTGCAGGAAAACTTGTTCTACTTTTTGTTTAGAGAATCTCATTAAGCACCTTTTAGGCAATTTATTACCATTGGTTTTCACCATGCAGCACTCATTGAGGAAGAGACCTGCCATGTATGCCTCAGCCTCGACAAGATTTTTCATATCAGCCGGGATGATGAGCGAGAATGACCCTTGAGCCGACAGAAGACTCGCGCCGACCTGCATCAAGCGTGGAAACGTCAACGAACCGGCATGCCGGGCCATGGCGCGTTTGGCATCAGGATTTTTCAGTGCATCGACAAAAAACGGAGGGTTGCACACGATGGCGTCGAAAGAGAGAGAGCCGTTGTTCTCGGCCCAGTCGCACACATCGCCGGCCACGACCCGCACCCGCTCTTTGAATGGAGAGCGGTCCACATTCTCCTGCGCCTGCCCGGCAGCCATGCGGTCGATCTCGATGGCCGTGACGGAGGCATTTTTGAATCGTTGCGCCATCATCAAGGCCACCAGCCCTGTACCGGTGCCGATATCGAGGATATGCACCCCTCCGGCCGCCCATGCGCCGAGCAGCACCCCGTCGGTGCCCACCTTCATGGCGCATCGGTCGTGCCAAACCGTGAATTGCTTGAATTTGAAATAGATATTAGCCATAGCAAATGCAAAAATACACTAAATGAATCAAATAAGCATGATAAAAATCAAAAAATTGAGCCATACATTCGTCTGAATGGTATAAAATGAGTAATTTTGCAGTCCGATTTGAAAAAGAAGATGGATAGAAATCAGAATAACCCCTTTCAAATGATTGCCGACTACGACGGCGACATCGAATCCTTGTTTGACATGAAGGTCGATGGCGACATCCCCATATTGACAACGCGCAATATGGTGCTGTTTCCCGGCGTCATCTCGCCCATCCTTGTGGGTCGTCCTGCCAGCATGAAGCTGATACAGAAAGTACAGGGTCAAGACCATCAAGTGATAGGCATTTTTTGTCAGCGCGACTCATCGATAGACACCCCATCCGCCAATGATTTGTTCGACTATGGCGTCTATGCCCGTGTCATCCGAGTGCTGGAAATACCAGGACCCGGCCAGACCACCAACCTGACCGCCATCGTCCAGGGTCTGGGCCGTTGCCATCTGTTGTCGGTGAAGAAGACGCGCCCCTATTTCGTCGGCACCACAGAGCCCGCCCCCGAAGTGTTCCCTTCGGAGAAAGACCGCGAATACAAGGCAGCCATTGAGGACCTGCGCACGCTGAGCACCGAATTTGTTCACAAGAACGAGGAGTTGCCCGACGAGTCGGTATTTGCCCTGAGCAACATCACCAACAATATCATCGCCCTGAACTTCATCAGTTCGAACATGCCTTTCGACATCATCGACAAGATGTCGCTCTTGCGCTGCACCGACCTGAAGCAACGCGTGTTTGAAGCCTTGAAAGTGATGAATAAAGAGCTGCAGTTGCTCGACCTGAAGCAAGACATACGCAGCAAGACCCGTTTGGACCTTGACGAGCAGCAGCGCGAGTATTTCCTGCAGCAGCAGATCAAGAACATCAAAGAAGAGCTTGGCAATGGCGAGGGTTCGCCCGAGCGCGCCGAACTGATAGAAAAGAGCAAAGGCAAGAAATGGTCGGAAGAAGTCAACCGCGTGTTTCTCAAGGAGTTAGACAAACTCGACACGATCAATCCGCAAAGTCCCGACTATAGTCTTCTGCTCACATACCTGCAGATGATGGTTGATCTGCCATGGGGCGAATATACGACCGACGACCTCAACCTGAAACGTGCCGAGCGCATCCTCAACCACGACCATTACGGCATGGAGAAAGTAAAAGAGCGCATTTTGGAGCACATCGCCGTGCTGTCGCTGCGCGGCGACCTGAAGTCGCCCATCCTCTGCCTGTACGGTCCTCCGGGAGTGGGCAAGACCAGCTTAGGCAAGAGCATCGCCTCGGCCATGAAGCGCAAATATGTGCGCATGTCGCTTGGCGGCTTGCACGACGAGTCAGAGATTCGCGGTCATCGCCGCACCTACGTGGGAGCCATGCCCGGCCGTATCATCAAAGGCATCCAGAAAGCCGGCTCCTCCAACCCCGTGTTCATCTTAGACGAGATAGACAAGGTGACGCAGCACACCATCAACGGCGACCCGTCGTCGGCCCTTCTTGAGGTGTTAGACCCCGAGCAGAACAATGCCTTTCACGACAATTACCTCGACGTGGACTACGACCTGTCGAAGGTGCTGTTTATCGCCACCGCCAACGACCTGAACACCATCCCCCGTCCGCTGCTGGACCGCATGGAGATCATCGAGGTGAGCGGTTACATCACCGAGGAGAAGATAGAGATAGCCAAGCGCCATCTCATCCCCCGCGAGTTGGCCAACACGGGATTGGACACCCTGCAACCCAAGCCCACCTTCCAGAAGAGCGCGATAGAGAAAATCATCGAGCAATACACCCGTGAAAGTGGTGTGCGGCAATTAGAGAAGCAGATCAATAAATCCCTTCGCAAGTTAGCCTTCATGAAGGCCCGCGACGGAGAGTTGCCCTACGACAAAGTGACACCCGAGAAGTTGGCCGACCTGCTGGGCAAGCCCCCATACTACCGCGACATCTATCAAGGCAACGACTATGCCGGCGTGGTGACAGGTCTGGCATGGACCAGTGTGGGCGGCGAGATCCTCTTCATAGAGACCTCGCTGAGCAAGGGCAAGAGCGGCAAGTTGACGCTAACCGGCAATCTGGGAGACGTGATGAAAGAGTCGGCCGTGATCGCATTGGAATATGTGAAAGCGCATATCGACCGGCTGGGTGTTGACTACCGCATCTTCAACCAGTGGAACATCCACATCCATGTGCCCGAGGGGGCGACGCCCAAAGACGGTCCCTCGGCAGGTATCACCATAGCCACGAGCATCGCCTCGGCCCTGACACAGCGCAAGGTACGCAAGAACACCGCCATGACGGGCGAGATCACGCTCCGCGGCAAAGTGCTTCCCGTGGGCGGCATCAAAGAGAAGATCCTGGCCGCCAAGCGCGCCGGCATCACCGACATTGTGATGTGCAGCGCCAATAAGAAAGACATCGACGAGATACCGGCTATTTACCTGTCGGGCGTGACCTTCCACTACGTGGAGAACGTGCAGGACGTGTGGGATTTCGCCTTGACCGACGAGCTTGTGTCGCACCCTGTGAACTTTACGATAGAAGAAGAGAGCCATGACCTTTGAGTTGCAGCACCAAGACCCCATGTCGGATGCCCGCGCTGGCGAGCTGACGACCGATCATGGCAAGATACAGACCCCCATCTTCATGCCCGTAGGCACATGCGGCAGCGTGAAAGGTGTGCATTTCAGCGAATTGCGCGAGCAGGTGAAGGCCCAAATCATCTTAGGCAACACCTACCATCTGTATCTCCGTCCGGGATTAGACACGCTGCGGCGTGCCGGCGGCCTGCACCGTTTCAACACCTGGGACCGGCCCATCCTGACCGACTCCGGCGGCTTTCAGGTTTTCTCGCTGACCGGCATCCGCAAGTTGCGCGAAGAGGGCTGTGAGTTCCGTTCACATATCGACGGGTCGAAACACTTCTTCACCCCCGAGAATGTGATGGACACCGAGCGCATCATCGGAGCCGACATCATGATGGCCTTCGACGAATGCCCCCCGGGCGAGAGTGACTACAGCTATGCCAAGAAGAGCCTGACCCTGACCCAGCACTGGCTGGACCGCTGTGTGAAGCGTTTTGAGGAGACCAGTCCCCTGTATGGTTACCGTCAGAGCCTGTTCCCCATCGTTCAGGGTTGCACATATAAAGACCTGCGCCGTGAAGCCGCCAAGCATGTGGCCGACAAGGGTGCCGACGGCAACGCCATCGGCGGTCTGGCCGTAGGCGAGCCCACCGAGGTGATGTACGAGATGATCGAGGTAGTGAACGAGATATTGCCCAAGGACAAGCCCCGCTATCTGATGGGTGTGGGCACGCCCCAGAACATCCTTGAGGCCATCGAGCGCGGCGTGGATATGTTCGACTGTGTGATGCCCACGCGCAACGGCCGCAACGCCATGCTCTTCACCTACCAAGGCACGATGAACATGCGCAATAAGAAATGGGAGAACGACTTCAGCCCCATCGACCCGGAGGGTTGCGACATCGACCGCCTGCACAGCAAAGCCTACCTGCACCATCTGTTTAAGGCACAAGAGCTACTGGCCATGCAGATAGCCAGCATCCACAATCTGGCGTTCTACCTGCGCTTGGTGGGCGATGCGCGTCAGCACATCATCGCCGGCGATTTCGTGGCATGGAAGCGCAGTGTGATTGACGCTCTTGGTCGGCGCGTATAACCAAAGACAACTATCGACGATGAGCAAGCTTTTCTCCATTCTATCCGCCGTATGGCAATCGCTGCGAGGCGCATTCTCGTGGCTTCGCCGTCATGTGTCGGGTCTGGGCCGCTATCTGGGCTGGCTCAACCCCGGCCGCTATATCAACAAGATAGACTGGTATATCATCCGTAAGTTTATCGGCACCTATATCTTTGCCATCGCGCTCATTATCTCTATCTCCATTGTCTTTGACGTGAACGAGAATCTGGCCAAGTTTTCACAGTATCATGCCCCGCTGAGTGCTATCGTCTTCGACTACTACGCCAATTTCGTTCCCTACTTCGCCAATCTGTTCAGCGCCCTGTTTGTCTTTATCGCCGTCATCTTCTTCACGTCGAAGTTGGCAGGCAACTCAGAGATTATCGCGATGCTGGCCGCTGGCATCTCGTTCAAGCGCCTGATGCGCCCCTACATGATATCATGTGTGCTCATCTCTGCCTTGAGCTATTATCTGAGCGCCTACGTGATACCCCATGGCACCGTGATACGCCAGAACTTCGAGACGCTATACAAGAACAAGAAGAAGAACACGGCGGCCGAGAATGTGCAGCTACAAGTAGGCGACGGCGTCATCGCCTACATACAATATTATGACAACACGATGAAGAAAGGCTACGGTTTCTGTCTGTATAAATTCGAGAACAAGAAGCTGATGAGCCACATGACCGCCTCGGAGATACAATACGACACCATCTCCGACTCTAAGAACCACTGGACAGCCTACAACTGGACCATCCGCGACCTGAAGGGGTTGCGTGAAGACATCACTCGCGGCGCGAAAAGAGACACCACCATACTGATGGAGCCTACCGACCTGGTCTATTCCAAAGGACAGCAAGAGACCTTTACCAGTCCGCAGCTGCATGAGTATATCAGCAAGCAGCAGAGCCGCGGTTCTACCAACGTGGTGCAGTATGAAGTAGAATACCATAAGCGTATCGCCTCGTCGTTTGCGTCATTCATCTTGACGACCATCGGTTTCTCCTTATCATCACGCAAGCGCAAGGGAGGCATGGGCATGTATTTAGGTATCGGCCTGGCACTGAGTTTCACCTATATTATGTTGCAGACCGTGTCGGCCACCTTTGCCATTAAGGCCGACTGGCCTCCCGTGTTGGCGGCATGGATGCCCAATATCATATTTGCTCTGATAGCCTACTACTGTTACCGCAAGGCGCCCAATTGACGGTCAGACGGTGACAGTAGTCGATGAAACAATGGCCGTCAAGACAGTCCAGCGGAGGAAAACAGCTGAAACTAAAGTAACCAAGCAACTAAAGAAATCTACGAATTGAAGGAAAAAACAAAGAATTATGCGATTTGACGAACTATATCTGAACGACAACATATTAGACGCATTAGACGACATGCGTTTCGAGACATGCACCCCTATCCAGGAGAAGTGCATCCCCGAGATCTTAGACGGCCGCGACCTGATTGGCGTGGCACAGACCGGCACGGGCAAGACCGCCGCCTATCTGCTGCCTATCCTCAGTCTGATAGACGACGGCTACTATCCCGACGATGCCATCAACTGCATCGTGATGAGTCCTACGCGTGAGTTGGCCCAGCAGATAGACCAAGCCATGCAAGGCTTCGGCTATTATCTGCACGACGTGAGCAGCGTGGCCGTATATGGCGGCAACGACGGCAGCCGATTTGACCAGGAGACGAAAGGGCTGCGTCTGGGAGCCGACGTCATCATAGCCACCCCCGGACGCCTGATCAGCCACATCAACATGGGGCATGGCGACCTGAGCCGCGTGTCGTTTTTCGTGCTCGACGAGGCCGACCGCATGCTCGACATGGGATTCTACGACGACATCATGAAGATAGCCAGCCAACTGCCCGACAGTTGCCAGAAAATCATGTTCTCCGCCACAATGCCCACTAAGATTGAGCAGATGGCCAAGAAACTGATGAACGACCCTGTGGAAGTGAAGCTTCAGGTGAACCGTCCGGCCGATAAGATCCGTCAGCAAGCCTATATATGCCACGAGAACCAGAAAGCCGGCATCATCCGCGACCTCTTCCACCGCGATGAGCTGAAGCGCGTCATCATCTTCGCCGGTTCGAAGTTGAAAGTGAAAGAAGTGAACCGCGCCCTGCGTCAGATGCACATCAACAGCGGCGAAATGCACAGCGACCTGTCGCAAGCTGAGCGCGACGACATCATGTACCGCTTCAAGAGCGGCCAGACCGATGTGCTGGTGGCCACCGACATCGTGGCCCGCGGCATCGACATCGACGACATCAGCATCGTGATCAACTACGACGTGCCGCACGATGCCGAAGACTACGTGCACCGTGTGGGGCGCACGGCCCGTGCCGACCGCGACGGCCGCGCCATCACCCTGGTACGCGGCAAGGAGATTGACGACTTTATGGACATAGAGAAGTTTCTGGGTCGCGAGGTAGATAAGCTCTCCCTGCCCGAGGGTTTGGGCGAGGGACCTGAATATAAAAGAGGTAAATACGGCAAAGGAGGGGCAGGCCGTGGCCGACACGGCGGCAGCCATCGGAGCAGGAACAACAGCCGGAAAGGAAAAGGCACAAAGGGCGCTAAAGACACAAAAGCGCCAAAAGATGCGAAAGCCAAAGACACAAAGACGCCGAAAGACGCGAAAGCGCCCAAAGACGCGAAAGCACCCAAAGGCGAAAATGAGGCCAACGACACCAAGCAACCGGAAGGCGCAAAGAACACAAGACGCAGGAAGAAAAAGAATGCGCCGCGCAAGGAAAAAGACACCAACGCATAGCGACGATCGTTGTCATCATACTTTCAGACCTCAGCTGACGAACCCACAACCATCCCCTGCCCGGCTCCATGCCGTGCGGGGGATGATTTGATAACCGTTCAAAATGTTGAGAAAAGAAGCAAAAAAGCATAAAAAAGTAAGAAAAACAAAGAAAAAGTGACATTTTTCTATATTTTTATCATTTTTTCTTTCAAAAAGTTTGGTAGTTTCAAGAATGTGTGTAACTTTGCACGCGAAAATAAAAACATTCCAGGAAAAAGGTATATAGAGTTTTTCATTTTTAAATAAGTAAAAAGATTATGAATGCAGCTAAAGTAATTGAGAATCTGAAACAGCGATTCCCCAACGAGCCTGAATACATCCAGGCCGTGAGTCAGGTATTAGGAACCATCGAAGAGGAGTACAACAAGCACCCCGAGTTTGACCGTGCCAACCTCATCGAGCGTCTCTGCATTCCAGACCGTCTGGTGCAATTCCGTGTGACCTGGACGGACGACAAGGGTAACGTACAGACGAACATGGGCTATCGTGTGCAGCACAACAACGCCATTGGCCCGTACAAAGGCGGCATCCGCTATCACGCCTCTGTGAACCTCTCGATTTTGAAGTTCCTCGCCTTCGAGCAGACATTCAAGAACTCACTGACCACCCTGCCGATGGGCGGTGCCAAAGGCGGTAGCGACTTCTCGCCCCGCGGCAAGTCTAACGCTGAAGTGATGCGTTTCTGCCAGGCCTTCATGACCGAGCTGTATCGTCACATCGGTCCTGACGAGGATGTGCCCGCAGGCGATATCGGTGTGGGCGGCCGCGAAGTGGCCTACATGTTTGGCATGTATAAGAAACTGACCCACCAGTGGAACGGCGTGCTGACCGGCAAGGGTCTGGAGTTCGGCGGTTCGCTGATCCGTCCCGAGGCTACCGGCTACGGCAATGTGTATTTCCTCTGCAACATGCTCGCCACCCGCGGTGAGAGCATCAAGGGCAAGACCATCCTGGTGTCTGGCGCCGGCAACGTGGCCCAATATACCGTAGAGAAATGTATCGAACTGGGCGGCAAGGTCGTGACCATGTCAGATTCCGACGGTTACATTTACGATCCGGACGGCATCGACCGCGAGAAGCTGGACTACATCATGGAGCTGAAGAACGTGGAGCGCGGCCGCATCAAGGAATATGCCGAGCAGTATGGTGTGAAATATGTGGAAGGCAAGAAGCCCTGGTTTGAGAAAGCCGACATCGCCCTGCCCTCTGCCACCCAGAACGAGATCAACGAAGAGGCAGCCAAGGCCCTTGTAGCCAACGGTGTGATCGCCGTGAGCGAAGGTGCCAACATGCCCACCACGCCCGAGGCCATCAAAGTGTTCCAGGATGCCAAGATTCTTTACTCTCCGGGTAAGGCAGCCAATGCCGGCGGTGTGTCGGTGTCGGGCTTGGAGATGAGCCAGAACTCAGAGCGTCTGCGCTGGAGCCGCGAGGAAGTGGATCAGAAGTTGCACGACATCATGAACGACATCCACGCCAACTGCGTGAAGTACGGCACCGAGGAAGACGGCTACATCAACTATGTGAAGGGTGCCAACATCGCCGGATTCCTGAAAGTGGCCAAAGCCATGATGGCACAAGGCATTGTCTAACAAGCCGATAAAAACCATAGCTTATAACAAATCCGCGAGGCACATACCTCGCGGATTTATATTTTTTGTCAGAAGACAAAAAGGAAATGCTAATAGATGCCGATCATGTTGTTTTATACGGCGGTGGGGGTAGTCGAGAAGAGATCTTCTATCTCGGTCATCTCATCCTCATCAAACCACTTGGTGAGTTTCTCTTTCGCCTTCTCCTTCGCCTCGTCGGTGATCTGGTCCCACACCTTCTTGAGCACATAGGCCAATACGGCCATATCATCGCCCAGTCCCACAATGGGGATGGCATCGGGTATGGCATCAAGCGGACTGATAAGATAGCCGAGCGCCCCGATGATAATCGCCTTATCCTTGACAGACACTTTCTTGCTGTTCAACGAATAATATAAGATAAGCGCGGAATAGACCAGTTTAGCACCAGCCCTTTTTGCTATTCTCGATATTTTTTCAACGAAGCCCTTCGACGAGAACTTGTTTGAGTATTTCATAAAATCGGGTAATTCCATTTTCCAAATATTTTTTTGGTGAATATTGTGTGCAAAAATACGAATTATTCATTACCTTTGCAAATAAAACGATTTAAAAAACATCAAAATGACAATTCCATTAAGCGACGAAACCGTATTGGCCATCAAAACCGCTGTAAAAGAGCATCATGACGACCCTGATTTTCCGAAGATGAGTGACTACGACACCGACGAGGAAGAAGTAAAAGACTTTTTGTTTGACAGTCAGGTGATAGAAGAAGTGACGATGGAGACGGAGAAGAAACGGCTCACCCGCATCGGCATCATCTTTGTGATACCAGTAGCCATCATGGCATGTTTTACGTTTGACACAAAGCTCCGTCTGCTGATCGGTGTATGTGGAGGCATCGTGGCCTGCACGCTCTATCTGCTGGGCGAGAAAGCCTATCAGCATCATCAAGACAAGAAACTCGCCGCCTCGGGACCTGCCCGCTACTGCGACGCCGTGCTGAAGCATTTGCAGATAGACGCATAAGATTTCATGCACTGCGGATGCGGCATGCCGCATCCTTGCATCTCTCTTACGGTATCAAGTATTCAAGGAAAAAAGAGCAGTGGTCCTATAAGCCGGGTTCTGTTCTCCATAGCGAGCTATGGAGCATGTGTCATTTATCTACTCCGCAAGTCACCTCACGGCTCCAGCGTTCTACCCTCCGTCGTACCGTAGTTCGGGCGGGCATCCCTCAGACGACGGTTTACGCGAACTTGCAGCCTCCAGCAGGCACAGCCCGGTGATCACCCACCGGCTGGTGGTCTCTTACACCACCTTCTCACCCTTACCCCGCACGCGGGGCGGTTCTTTTCTTCTACCTTCACCTACTGTCGCCAATAGCTTCTATTTTCGGAAGTGGAGCGCCCTGTGCTGCCCGGACTTTCCTCCTGCATATCCAGTATGCCGGCGACACATCGGACCACTGCTCCTGTATTTTCGTTGCAAAATTACGAAAAAAAATGCGATTCGGATGCCATTCATGGGCAAGAAATCGCATTTTCTTTTGCGTTTTTATTATCCTGTGGCAGCCACCGGGTCACATGCCGGTCGGCGTCGCCTTATTTAAGGACACAATTCGAGAAGCTGTATTCCGTGTAATTGCCAGCTTTCTCATTCATTCTGATCGATTTGATTTCCTGCGTACGCATATCCAAGCTCAGCACAAACGATGTAAACATCATTCTCCGTGCCTCTTTTTTAGTTGCGGCATTGGGAGTGATGGTAAGGATGAGCATATTGCCGCTCTTCGTCATTTTCAGGTCGGAGAGTTGTGATATGTTTTTCTGTCCACCCGACAGGAAGCTCTCGAACACAGCTTGGAAAGAAGCGAACTGGGCATTCGCCTGACTCGTCGTGGTATATTTCTTGCCATTAGCCACCATGGTAAATGAGCTGCCTTTCATCAAGAGCTGGTCTTTCCCCCCGTTCATGACGATACTCACCTCGTTGGGTCGTTTCATGGTCAGTTTGCCATACGTGACAGCATCCTTGGCGATTGCTTTTCTGTGGGTTGTCTTTTTGACGTCGGCCGTCACAGAGCTCACATTCTTATACTTTGCCGCTACTTTTTGGAAATCAGCCTGTTGCGCTTGAGCGGCAGTGAAGAGCAAACATAATACGCTAAAAAACAAAAGGGTTCGTTTCATTTTTTTATTGATTTGGTTTAAAACGATATTGTCATTGGTTTTTTCAACTGAGGCAGACAGCAGTGAGCCTGCACATATTCTTAGACGAATTAGAGCATTGATGGTTTAAAACAAGCGTTGACAATCACTTATTAGATACGCGCCGGGATGACTTGCCGGATGGTATCCATTCCGAGCAGTTCAGAGCACGTGAGCAGCGCCGTCATCGACACCCCCTCCACCCCGTGGAGCATGAGATTCTGCCCCGTAAGCAACAGGTTTTGTATGGGTGTCTTAGGCGAGAGCATCGTCATGACCATGTTGTCGTAATCTTTTCTGATCCCGTATGCCGAGCCCTCGGGTGTCTGGTTATAGTCGCGGTATGTGAGTGGCGTGCTGACATATTTGGCCACTGCCATATCGCCCAGTCCGGGAATCACCGTTTCGGCCAAGTGGATACACTCTTGCGCCTTCTGCTCTTTCATGTCGAGATAGTCGTCGCCACGGTGAGCCACCGTCGTATGCTCCCACTTACGGCAGCACTCCCACGACATCGGAGTCAGCAAGTCAACCTGTTCGGTGTAATCGCCCGCCTGCGGAGGCCGGCAGCAAACCATCACCCTGTCTATGGTGTGCTTATCTCCTGCCCTCTCCTGCATCTCAGAGCCCCAGATGTCGGTGGTGCGATATACGAACTTATTGTGATTGAAATAGCGGAGCGTGTGCGGTTTGAGCACCATCGAAACAGTGAGCATCCCACCCGTGTTCTGCATCATACCCATCCGCCTGCGGAAGACATTCTTAATCAGGTGCGGGGCTTTGACCCACTGGAACGTCATCGCCGGATGCGCATCGCTGATGAACACATCCCCCTCATAGACCTCGCCGTTACTACACCTTGCCGCCACGACTCGTTTACGGTTGACGTCAGGGTCAGCCATCAGTTCCACCACCTCAGCGCCACAGACCACCCGTCCGCCATCGGCTTGTATGCGGTCGATGAGTCTCTGCACCAGCAGATTACCCGGTGCCCGCAGACGCCAACTGCTCTGTATGAACGCGCTATTGCCATGGGCAAAAGAGAAAAGCGGCAACGACTCCCTCCTCAGTTCCATCTTAATAGCCGAACCCGCCAGGATGTTGGCCAACACCTTGTTCTGGAACGTGTCTGTCAAGTATTGATAGGCATTCATCCCGAAGAACCGGAACGTCTCTTCAGACCCGAGTGCCGCCTCCTCGTTTTGCCTGAGCATCTCCACATATCGCCCCAGAGCCGCCCTCTCAGCGGGGAACTGCCGGGCCAGCGTATCAGCAAACTGCTGGTAGCCTTGGGCAAAGGCGAACGTCTGACCGCCCACCGTGATCAAGTCAAAGCCGTCGGCATCCATCCTGTGCCAAGGCAGGTCCATGAGTCCCACATACGAGAAGATGGCATGAAGGCGCTGCCCTTCGGCCAGTCCGCCCACATAATGCAGCCCCGTGTCGAAAGCATACTTGCCGCGCGTATAGCTCTGAATACACCCGCCGGGTTGCGTCTGCCGTTCGAGCACGACCACGCTTTTTCCCTGCCGGGCAAGGATTGCGGCACATAGCAATCCGCCCAGTCCGCTGCCTATGACGACCACCTCGTGTCTCATGCCGCCTTCTTTCTGTTGAGCCACCTGTATATGGCCGGTTGCAGCACGTAAGACAAGACCACCGCCGACACCAGTCCCACGAGCGTGGAGAAGCCTACCGACTTGATGGCGGGATGCTGAGCCAGCAGCATGCTGCTGACCGTGACCACCAGCGTGAATGCGCTGAGGAAGATAGCCGTCTTATGATACTGCAGTTTCTGTTGGTTGGGATCGGTGAGTCCGTTCATCACAAAGATGCTGTAATCCACCCCGATACCGAAGATAAAGGTAGAGATGATGATGCTGATGAGATTGAAGCTCATACCGAAGATATTCATCGCCCCGAGCACGATAAGCCAGCTGAGAACGATAGGCATCAGTGCCAGCAACGTGTTTTTGACGTTGAAATGGAAGCTGACGAGCAGCACCACGAGCACGAAGAGCATAGAGAGCCACTGCAGCACATTGAAATCCTCGCTCATCTGCATGAGCGTGTCGGTGGTATAATAATAGGTGTCGAGCACCAGCAGTTTTGGATGGCTGGCCACGGCGTCGCAGATACGCATATAGTCACTCTCGCTGCTCCGCACGGAGTCATTGGCACATCTCACGGAGGTGAAGCAGAGATAGTCGCCCCCATACGACTGTTCCATCATCGTTGACTGATATCCCTGCGGAATGATGTCGGCCTCGTAGAGCGGGTCGGGCTGGTAGTCGGCCTCCACCGCGTCGAAAAACGTCTGGAAGGCATCGGGCATCAGACCTGCAGCCGGTGCTGTCTGCGCCGTCAGGCTGCGCACCTTGTCAAGTCGCTGCTGCGTCCAATAGTCACGCCATGCCTCTATTCTCTCTTGCTGCACACGCTGCGGGATAAAAATCTGGTTGGTACGGTTGTAATCTTTCACCAATCCGAGCGTTTTCAGCGAATCGAGTTTTTTGTCGAGCACGTCAAAGTTTTCGATGGCCTCTTCCATCGTTTTCCCCCGGCTGGCGAAATATTTCTGTTTATCGCCCGTATATGTTTTCTGCCGCAGCAGTTGCTCGGAATGTTCTGTCAAGGGGTCGTCGTATCCCAGGTTGTGCATATCGGCATCGAAGTGTGTGCCCCCGATGAAATAGGCCACCACCCCCACCAGTGCCACGATGACAAGCGCCATGATGAGCGGTCGGTTTCTGTCGAACTGCATGGCATTGACCCGTCCTATCCATCCCCACAATTTCCCTTGCGCCACGCTGTCATTTTCTGCGCCGCTATTACGCTTCGTCATCAGATAGTCGAGCATCTGCGGCAAGTAAGTGAGGCTGAAGAACGTAGTGCCCAAGATGGCGAAAGCCGCAAAGAGTCCGAAGTCTTGCAGGAGGTCGGTTTTGATGAAGATGAGTCCGGCAAACGAGCCGATGGTCGTGAGACAGCCGAGCCACACGGGTTTCACCTGGTCGCGCAACATCTGTTCGGTATTCTCCACATACTGTTGATGCACCAGCACATGCAGCACATAGCTGAGCGCCACGCCGAGCACGACGCCGCCGATGCCCAACGCCAGCAGCGAGAACTGCCCCTTGATCCAAAACATCATCGCCAGTCCGAAGAGCGTGCCGAAGACCACGGGCAGGAACAGGAGCAGCGGGAAGGCGAGCCCTTTGCCCTTGCACGACTTTCTGAAGCACAGGAAGAGGAAAATAAGCACCAATACCACCGCCCCGGTGATCGTCGTCGTGAGGTCGCGCTTGATTTGCGTGGAATTATAGAATCCGCTGGCAGGCGTGCCATGATACGAGATGGTGACTCCAGGGTGCGTGTTTTTGAACTGCGTGATGAGCGAGTTGATCATATCAAACATCGCGCGCCCCTGTCCGGTGTTGGTAGCCGAGAATCGCGGCGTGATGAAGGCGAT
The DNA here is from genome assembly GCA_947165505.1 of uncultured Prevotellaceae bacterium. Classification (GTDB taxonomy): domain Bacteria; phylum Bacteroidota; class Bacteroidia; order Bacteroidales; family Bacteroidaceae; genus Prevotella. Next base: position 60,756 of record CAMVAT010000014.1, read on the forward strand.
GCACACCGTAGAGTCGGGCACGAAGAAATGCGAGTCAACCGTCTTGTAGTTGCCAGCCGACGACAACAGTTCTCCCAGTGCCATATCGGCCAGCACGTTCCTCATCCCCATGGGGTCTAACTGTATCAGTTCCGGAAACATCTGACCAAACTCCCCTTCCAGTTCATCGCGGTTTTGCTGCATTTGCTCAGCGAAGTGCTCACGTGTGAGGAGCGAGTCGAACCTGTGGTAAGCCGCCGTGTCGATATACGCCGGCAGGTGCTGCGTGAGATAGTCCACCCCGTCGAGCATCAGCTCATCAGGAATCCGGTAGAAGGCATCAGCTATGGTGCTGTCTTTGGCGTCTCTGACCATGAGCGAGTCGATGAACTCATCGCATGCGCTCACGAGCGAGTCCACGGTCACCGAGTCGTTGTCGGCTTCGAACAGCAGAAACGTCTTGTCTTTGATTTTGAGGTCGGCAAAGGCCAGTTTCATGGTACCGTCCTCATTTCTTGAGGAAGGCATGAGCTTGTCGATATCCTCTTCGAGATGGATGCGCGAGGCAAACCATCCGAAGAAGATGAACAAAGCCGCCATAGAAGTCCAGCATACGAACTGATGATTTCTGAAATAGCGGTATAATCTGATGAGCAGCAGGGTCATTTTTTACGCTTGAGGAAGGTGTGTCTCGATATAGTCGTAGAGGTCGTTGAACGTCTGAATGGTATGCAGTTCGTTGAGTGGTATCGTGATTTTGTATGTAAACTGCACGAGAGCCACGAGGTCAACGAGGTTGATGCTATCCAGGTTGAGTGTCTCTTTCAGCGATGCCTCAGGTGAGAATTCACTCTGTTCGATTTCAAACTCTTCAGACAGCAAAGTGTTCACCTGTTCGATAATTTCATTTCTTGTCATAATAATAAATGGATGATTAAAATTGTGAGTATTATAAATTTTTTACGATCAAAGTAGAGTTCGTGCCACCGAATCCGAACGAGTTGCTGAGGAACATGTCGAAGTGTGCCTCCTTGGTTTCGGGCAGCACATTGATGCAAGCCGTCTCCTCGTCGGGATTCTCGAAATTGAGCGACCCGCCGATGAAATCATTTTTCATCATCAGCATGGAATAGATGATTTCGCTGGCGCCAGCCATCCACATCTCATGTCCTGTCTGGCTTTTTGTCGAGGTGACGGGCACCCGGTAGTCGCCAAAGAGTTGTGCGATGGCCATGGCCTCGCGTCCGTCGCCCGCCTTGGTCGATGTGGCGTGCGCATTGATATACCCGATGTCGGTGGGTTGCACGCCGGCATCCTTGAGACAGAGTTCGAGCGAGCGTGCAGGTCCGGCCACATTGGGTGTAGAGATATGGTCGCCGTTGCCCGAGAATCCCCATCCGATGATTTCGGCGAGGATGGGAGCCCCTCTTTTCACCGCATGCTCATAGCTCTCGATGATGACGGTGGCAGCTCCGCCGCCCGGTATCAGTCCGTCGCGGTCGCGGTCGAAGGGTCTGCACGCCTTCGTCGGCTCGTCCTCCCGTGCCGAGAAAGCCATCAGTCCGTCGAACGCCGCCACGCAGTACATGTTAGCCTCTTGTGCGCCGCCGCAGATGACACAGTCTTGCAGGCCGTTTTTGATGAGCAGGTATCCCAGTCCGATAGACTGCGACCCCGAGGCGCAAGCCGCCGACGAAGTGAGGTTGATGCCTTTCAAGTGGAAGAGCGTGGCGAGGTTCATCGTGACGGTCGAGTTCATCGACTGGAAGATAGCCCCGCTGCCGCATGCCGCCGTTGACTGCATCTGTCTGAATTTGTCGAGTGCTCTCATCGTTGCCTCGGCCACCGAGTCGTTGCCATAGATGACCCCCACCTCGTGCGCGTCGATATAGTCTTGTTCGAGTTTTGCCTGTTGCATGGCTTGCTTGGTTGCCAAGTAGGCATATTGAGCCTCTTCGGGCATCAGTTGTCTGAGATTTCTGTTAAGGTATGGCTTCAAGTCAGCCTTAGGCACATCAGCGCAGAGTGCCGACCGGAATCCGGCGTCTTTTCTTTCCTGACTAAAGATGATACCACTTTTTCCTGTGTACAGCGACTGTTGCACCTCGTCGAGCGTCGTACCGAGGCACGACCAGATACCCATTCCTGTAATCACTACTCTTCTTTCCATGATTTGGTATAATGTAAAAACGGTTATATTGAATTTATAAATCCTTGCAATAGCACCTTCTCCGCTTGACGTATTGCGGGTGCAGCGGTTTCCACTGTGTCAGTTCCCTGACATTGTTTTCCAGTTGCGGTCCCGTCTCTGCCCATTTGAATCCATACTTGTTAAATACAGGTATGAGATCGTCGAAGAAGAGCGCGTTCACGCCGAGTCCCTGCAGGTCGGGTCTGACGGCGATGAGCAGCATTTCGGCATTGTCGGCTCGCTTCCATTTCAGCGCCTTCAGCAGGTGATACCAGCCGAAGGGCCACAGCCGTCCGTTGGCTTTTCTCATAGCCTCAGACATACATCCCATGCAGATGGCCACGCCCACCACTTCGTCTTTTTCATTGACGATGATAGGCATCAGCTGCTTATCCACCAGGGCGAGATATTTCTTGACATATCCATCCACCTGGTCGTCTGAGAGGCTGGTAAATCCGAAGATGGGCTGATAGGCCTCGTTGAGCAGGTTGAAGATACGTCTGCCATACCCTCCCTTCACAATATCTTTGTCGGTCACCTTGATGACCCTCAGTCCGGCTTGTTCCCTGTCGTATTGCGCCACCCTCTGATACTTAGGCGGCACCGCCTCGGGAATATCGACCCTGACCTGCACCCAGTCCACCTCTTTCACGAATCCCAGGGCCTCGAGATGCTTCGGGTAATACTCCGGATTGTAGATCGTATTCATCGACCCCAAGAGTTGGAAATCCTCCACGAGCATACCCTCCTTGTCGAAATCGGTGATGCCAAGGGGTCCGTGTATTTTTTTCATGCCCTGCTCACGCCCCCATTGCGCCACTTGGTCGAGCAGCGCCTTAGCCACCTCGCAGTCGTCAATGAATTCGATCATGGAGAATCTGACGTTTTTCGTCTTCCACTTCTCGTTGGCTTTTTTATTGACGATGCCCACGATGCGTCCCACAGGCCTGTTTTGCATATATGCCACAAAGGGCTGCACCAGAACAGCGCTTTGCTTTCCGGCCTGATGTGCCGTCAAGATGTCTTTCACGTCGGAGACGAGGTCTGGCACATACTGTTCACATCCTTTGTATATTTGGTCAACGACATGGATAAAGTCGTGCATTTGATGCTTGTTGCGCACCTTTTCTACGTTTATTTTCCCCATGTCGATTATCCTTTTTCCTTATATTTGGTGCGATATTCCACGGGTGTCAACCCCGCCTGTTCACGGAAATACTGACTGAAGAACGATGAGTTGGGGAATCCCAGCTGATTGGATATCTCCTTGACCGAGAGGGTCGTGTTCCTCAGCATGGCATAGCAGTCTTCCATCACGTTTTCCGTGATCCACCTGATAGGCGACTTGCCACTCACTTTTCTACAAACCGTAGAAAGATATTTGGGTGTGATGAACAGTTTTTCGGCGTAGAACGACACTTGTTTTCTTTTCTGCGTCTCTTTTGACAGCAGTTCCAGAAAGTGGCTGAAGATTGCTTTATCCCTGTCCGACGTATCGTCGTCATTCAACTCCATATTCTCGTGCTGCACGAGTTCTTCGCAGATGAGCAGCAGCACAGTATGCAGGAAAGCGAGCGTGAGGTCTTTAGACAGCACCGGTTTTTTATCTTCTCTACTGAAGACCGAATTGGCGAAGCTCCGCACTCCATCGAGCCATTCGGAGCCTTTGATGACATAAATCTCTTTCATATACAGAGCCCTGTTCCAAACATCCATCTGGTTGGAGAGCAAGGACCTCAACACTCTGTCAGAGATAAGGAGTGCACTGGCCTCGATGTCGGTACTTATGAGCATGGGCTGCACCAGTTTTCCGGCAGGAATCAGCAGCATCTGCCCGGGTTGTACCTTCACTTGCTGCTGTCCACCCACTTCCACCAGTATCCGTCCGCGTGTGCAATGCACGATAGAATTGTACGAAGCCCTCATGGCAGCAAGGTTTTTCTCTTCCCTGAGGCTGTCAACAAAAATGACTTCGTTGCCCAATGCTTGAATAATGTTCATCTTCTCCAAGTGCTGTTCGTGAAAATTTTTGCAAAATTAGACATTTTCGGGCAATTACCAATGTTTGATTTTTCACAATAATTGTTCGTTTCGTCCACACAAATGGTTTCATTCATGGCAATTTGTTGATTTTTGCCTGCATGAAGCCACCTGAGGCATTGAAAACGTTGTATTTTTTCAAAAAGTCTTATTTTATCACGTCACAACGCCCCACCAGAAATAGAACATGATGTAGAGAAACTTTATTTAAAATTAAGAAAAGTAATGTAACCTGAACAAAATTAAAAAAGTGACAGATTGTAGTCAACATGCGTTAATATGATAGATTTTATTGTTAAAAGGTGACAAATAAACCGCCAAAATGTCAGTATGAAGAAAAATGCTTTTATTTTTGCATACCGAAATCAGGACATAACAACAATCAGCATAGAACAACTTATTAAAAAAGACTATGAATACAAGAGTAAAGAACATGTTAGCCATCGCAGCACTGGGTGTGCTGACCATGGCAGGTAGCATTGAGAGTCCGGTCTATGGTGGCACGCTTCCTCCGGGCGGATATATTGATTTGACCTACGCCGCCGAGAAAGCCCTTCCCGCCGTGGTACATATTAAATATGTGCAGAACTCAAAGGTGCAGACGATAGAGATGCAGTCTGACCCGTTTGAGGACTTTTTCTCCGACCCCTTTGGTTTCTTCGGCAACCCACGTGGCAACGGCGGCACACAGCGCCGTCAGGTGCAGACCCCGAAGCGTGAGGCATCAGGGTCGGGCGTCATCATCTCGGCCGACGGCTATATCGTGACGAACAACCACGTGGTAGAGGGCGCCGACGAACTGACCGTGACGTTGAACGACAACCGCGAGTACTCGGCACGCATCATCGGCACCGACAAGACCACCGACCTGGCCCTCATCAAGGTTGACGGCAAGAGCCTCCCCACCCTGCCTATCGGCGACTCCGACAAGCTGCGCGTGGGTGAATGGGTGATTGCCGTAGGCAACCCCTTCAACCTGAACAGTACGGTGACCGCCGGCATCGTCAGCGCCAAAGCCCGTTCGCTCTATGCCAACGGCGTGGAGTCGTTTATCCAGACCGACGCCGCCATCAACGCCGGCAACTCCGGCGGCGCGTTGGTGAACTCGCAAGGCGAGCTCGTCGGCATCAATGCGATGCTTTACTCGCAGACTGGCAGTTACAGCGGTTACGGCTTCGCCATCCCCACCACCATCATGAACAAGGTGGTTGACGACCTGAAGAAATATGGCACCGTGCAGCGCGCGCTGCTTGACATCTCCGGCCAGGACGTGCACAACTATATCGACGCCGAGAAGGCGAAAGGCAACGAGGTGGATTTAGGCATCAACGACGGTGTGTATGTAGCCAAGGTGAACGACGGCGGAGCCGGTTCTGAGGCCGGACTGACAGCCGGCGACGTGATCACCCATATCGACGGTAAGAAAGTGTCGAAGATGGCCGAGCTGCAAGAAGCCCTTGCCAGCAAGCGTCCGGGCGACAAGGTGACCGTGACCTACCTGCACAACAAGAAAAAAGTAGAGAAGAGCGTGACCTTGAAGAACGCCCAGGGCAACACCAACGTAATGAAGAGCGCCGATTTGGATGTGCTGGGCGCCAACTTCAAAGAGATCAGCAGCGAGCAGAAACAGCAGCTGAACATCTCGTCGGGCCTGGAAGTCATCAAAGTGAACAACGGCGCGATGAAAGAAGCCGGAGTGACCAAAGGATTCATCATCCAGAAGATCAACGACACGACCGTGAAGACCCTTGACGACCTGCAGAAAATCGTGAAAGACGCTTCGACGAGCAAGGAGCCCGTGCTCTATATCCAAGGACTGTATCCTACGGGCAAGAAGAAATACTTTGCCGTACCTCTGTCGGAATAAGTCCGTATTTGGAAAAATGAGAATAAAACAAACAAATTCGCAAATATTTGCGAATTTGTTTGTTTTATTCTCACAAATGCTGTAATTTTGCAAGCAATTGGGTTGTAGCGCCTCCCCTTTTCAGCCGACAAACGCCAAGAAAGCCCATCCACATCCTTCATCTAACATTCCATGAGACAGTTAAAAATCACACAATCGACGACGAACAGGGAGAATGCCTCTCTGGAGAAGTACTTGCGTGAGATCAGTCATGAGCCTCTCATCAGCATCGACGAAGAGGTAGAACTGGCTCAACGGATTCATAAAGGCGACCGCGATGCATTGGAGAAGCTGACGCGTGCCAACCTGCGTTTTGTGGTGTCCGTAGCCAAGCAATATCAGAATCAGGGGTTGAGCCTTCCCGACTTGATCAACGAGGGCAATCTGGGGCTGATGCGTGCCGCGGAGAAATTTGACGAGACCCGCGGGTTCAAGTTCATCTCCTACGCCGTGTGGTGGATACGCCAGAGCATCATGCAAGCCATTGCCGAACAGGGCCGGCTCGTGCGCATCCCGCTGAACCAAGTAGGGTTGCTGGGCATCATCAACCGCGAGTTGATCAAATTTGAGCAGCAGCACGAGCGTCGTCCGAGCATCGACGAGATAGCCGACCGCATGGATGTGCCTCAAGAGAAGATTGAGGAGGCGCTAAGCAGTTCGTCGCACCATGTGTCTGTTGACGCCCCGTTTATGGACGACGAAGAGAGCAGTCTTTTAGACGTGCTGCCCAATCCCGACGCCCCGAGTACCGACCGCGCACTGGTCTTGGAGTCGCTCCGCAAGGAGATATCGCGTCTTTTGACGATATTAAACGACCGTGAGCGTCATGTGGTAGAAGCCTTCTACGGCATCAACCAGCCCGAACTGAGCATGGAGGAGATCGGCGAGAAGTACGGGTTATCGCGTGAGCGTGTGCGCCAGATCAAGGAGAAAGCCATCCGCCGGCTGCGTCATCACACCAAAAACAAAATGTTGAAATCCTATTTAGGTTAACGAGTACCCATCCGTCATGAATCATATTAAACGTATATTTAGTGTATTATTGCTGTCCTTTGCCTTTGTCTGTATGCTAAGTGCGAAGGGCGTGAGTGTCCCTGCCGTGTATATCTTCGGCATGTCGTTCTCGTTTAACGACTCTACCGTGTATTTCACGGAGATACAGAAGATAGAAAACGCATGGCTCATCGACAAGGGCAAGATGCTTGAGGGGCGCAGCGCATACGCCGCCCAGTTGAGAAATTACTTCAGCAGTCAAGGTCAGAAAGACCAGACCTGCATCATCTACTATGCCTTGAGCGAGAAAGCCATTCTGAAACAGTTTTCCAAGGTGCGTGACCGCTATACCAACCCCAAAAAGCGCCGTAAGGTCAATTACGAGATGCGGAGCATACTGCGCGACAGTTTCCGTTTCCAGCCAGTAGAGCACGACACGAGCACCGATGAGCCGGTGCAGACAAAGGCCGAGCGCAAGGCAGCCAAGCAAGCCTCGCGTCAGGCAGCCAAAGCAGCCAAGCAGGCCGCCCGCGACCGTCGTAAGAGTGAGAGATCTGGTGCCGAAAAAGGCTCTGCTCCAGCCAAGCCATAGCATAATCGGAAGACAGCGACCCAATGGAAAGACAGACCCATCATTACAAGATAGCCGAACTGGGCTTAGACATCACCTTCTGCGACCCGCATAATCAGGCATTGCAACTCATCCCCTCATTTGAGCCGTTTCGCATCACCGAGCAAGACACACCCTTTATCACGCTGACGGTAGATGACCAGCTAAGGCCCGTGGAGAAAGAGTTGCGCAGCCGCATCAGAGATTTCGACACCGGCAACGGGGTCACCATTGTTGACGAGACGCCCGAGGGCTATCAGTTCATCATCCGCGACATCCGCGGTTACGACTGTTGCCTGCTTCGCGCCAACCACGACTTCACGCAGTGCCAGTGTGCGCTCAACGGTCGTCTGGACATGCGACGTTTCGGTTTGAACAATGCGTTGATGATGACCTATTCATTTGCCTCTTGCCGCCGCCAGACGTTATTGATACATGCCTCGCTGGTGCGCAAGGGCGATTATGGCTATGCCTTTATCGCCAAGAGCGGCACAGGCAAATCGACCCAGGTGAGCATGTGGCTGCGATATATCGAGGGTTGCGACCTGATGAACGACGACAACCCCGTGGTGCGTATCATCGACGGTCAACCCTATATCTTCGGCAGTCCTTGGAGCGGCAAGACCCCTTGCTACCGCAATGTGAAAGCGAAGTTGGGTGCCGTGACCCGCATCGACCGCGCACCGGAGAACAGCGTGGATAAACTGGCCCCCATCGAGGCCTTTGCCTCCTTTCTGCCCTCTTGTTCCTCGATGAAGTGGGACAAGGAGATTTTTAATTATGTGTGTGACACGGTGACGCGCGTGGTAGAGACGACCGGTATTTACATCCTGCATTGCCGTCCCGACCGCGAAGCCGCCGAGGTGTGTCATGCCGCCATCGCCATCAAAGAATAGAAAGTAACAGCTCCGTGACCCATCAACAAGTGACTAAGACATCCTCCACCATCTCGAAGAAACAATTTCCTAATGCCGTATTGCTGCCCATTGTCATAGAAGAGTTGGAAAAGGGCAAGACGGTGACGCTCAACTTGCGCGGCTATAGCATGCGTCCGTTCTTAGAGAACGACCGCGACAAAGCCCTTCTGACGAAGGCCGTCAACCCCCAGGTGGGCGACCCCGTGCTGGCCGAGATCAGTCCGAAGCATTACGTGCTGCACCGCATCATCGCCATCGACGGCGACAAGGTGACCCTCCGCGGCGACGGCAATTTAGGTGAAGAGCACTGCCGGCTCACCGATGTTAAAGGAGCCGTCATCGGTTTTTACCGTAAAGGAAGGAAGAAATTAGACCGCACCGACGGCAGGAAATGGCGCATCTATTCCTGGTTTTGGACCCGCCTCTACCCTATCCGCCGCTACCTGCTGGCTTTTTACCGCAGGATATGGCTGAAAATATTTAAACCCAAAATAGAGTAATTCAGAATTCACAATTCACAATTCACAATTCAGAATTCACAATTCATAATTCACAATTCATCATTCATAATTCACAATTCATAATTCAACATACAAAATTCAACATTCACAATATAATGAGAGCAAAAAAAGGATTTAAGCTGCGCACCGTCGTGGGCGAGCAGATTATAGTGCCTGAGGGCAAAGAGAATATCGACTTCAGTCAGATTATCAGCATGAACGAGAGTTCGGCTTATTTGTGGGAAGCAGTTGGAGAAGAAGAGTTTACTCCAAAAGACTTGGCCGACCTGTTGATGAAAGAATATGAGGTAGATGAAGACACCGCACTGATCGACGCCAAAACCATCGCCGCGAAGTGGGTTGAAGTCGGCATTGCCGAGTAAAACTATCTTTTCTTTGCGCTCAAACAACCTGAAAGAGTATGGCAGTAAACAGAGGATACGGCATCGGATTGCAAGTGTTTTCCGACTTCATCAAGCGCGAGGCCATTTACGTAGATAAGACCGCCTACGTGTATAAGATGGCGCACACCAAGGCCAAGAACTTCTTCCTGAGCCGCCCCAGGCGGTTCGGCAAATCGCTGTTGGTCGATACGCTGCGCTGCTACTTCGAGGGGCGCAAGGAACTGTTCCGTGGTCTGGCCATCGACAGCCTGGAAAAGGAATGGGTGCAATACCCCGTCATCCGCCTCGACCTGTCCAGCGGCAAGTACTATGACCTTGACAGCATCTACTCTATCGTGGGCTACATCCTGGAGACATACGAGAAGAAATATGGGCTGCCCGTACGCAATGATGCGAAACTGGGGACGCGCCTGACATCCATTATCATGGCTGCCTACGAGCAGACGGGGCGCGAGGTGGTGGTGCTCATCGACGAGTACGACGCACCGATGCTCGATTCCATCCACAAGCCTGACCTGCAGGACCAGTTGCGCGAGCGCGTGCGCGACCTGTTCAGCCCGCTCAAGGCGCAGGCGCAGTACCTCAGGTTCGTCTTCCTCACGGGCATTTCCAAATTCTCGCAGCTCAGCGTATTCAGCGAGCTCAACAACCTCAGGATTCTCACCTTCGACCCCGAATACGAGGGCGTGTGCGGCATCACCGAAGAGGAGCTGACCACCTTTCTCAAGCCCGATATCGAGTGGCTCTGCCAGTGCATGAACGAATTTGCCCCCACGCCGCTGACCTACGACGACACCTTGGCACGGCTGAAACGTAAATACGACGGCTACCACTTCTCAAGCCGCATGACCGACATCTACAACCCCTGGAGCCTGTTCTACGCCTTCGACACCGGCAACATCCAAAACTACTGGTTCTCTACGGGCACACCCTCGTCGCTCATCAACCTGATGCGCACCCGGCAGTTCAACCTGCCACAGTTGGAAGGCTTCGAAGCCGATCTGAAAGAGTTTGACGCCCCCACAGAGCGTATCAACGACCCCGTGCCCGTGCTCTTCCAGAGCGGCTATCTGACCATCAAGGGCTACAACCCGGCCATCAACAGTTTCACGCTTGGATTCCCCAACGAAGAGGTGCGTGAGGGATTTGCCGACTCGCTCTACCGTTATTATATGGAGGACTATGTGGGCAGCAGCCGTCGCATGACCAGCGCCTACTGGGATTTGTGGCTCAAGAAGACCACCATCCGCGAGTTTGTCGAGGCCGTGCGCCGATGGTATGCGGGCATCCCCTACTCTATCACGGATAAGAACCAAAATGAGCAGTTTTATCAGGCCATGTTCTATGCCTTGATGGCGGGCATGGGTGCCGACGTGCATGCCGAGGAGCAGACATCGGACGGGCGCATGGACATCTCGCTCAAGATGCCAGATGCCATTTACATCATCGAGTTCAAGTACGACAAGACCGCCGGCGAGGCCCTGGAGCAGATTGTACGCAAGGACTATGCCGTGCGCTTCGCCGCCGACGCGCGCCCGGTGTATGCCGTGGGGCTGAACGTGAGCAGCGACCGACGCACCATCGAGGGATATGAGGTGGAGAAATTAAAAAATTAAAAAATTAAAAAATTAAATAATAAATAAAATAGCATTTTACTAACGTAATTGATAATAATATGGTTGTGGAACCTACTTTTTAAAATTGATTAATCACCCTAAAAACATTTCAAAATGAAGAAAGCACTTTTGAGTATCGCCGTCGTAGCAGCTGCTATCGCGATGTCATCGTGTGGTAACAAAAGCAACGCCCCTGCAGCAAATGGGAACGAGGCAAGTGAAAAGCTGGCTGAGGCTGCCGTGCCCAATGGCTTCAAGACCTACGAGTTTGCCAACTTCTCCATCAGCGTGCCCGAGGACTTCATACCCGGTGAAGAGCAAGACTATGGCGGTTCTACCACCGTACGGTTTGCCACAGAGAAGATGGTCAAGCACGAAGACGGACAAGAGTACTCCAGTTCAGCAACCATCGACTGTGGATATGTCGCTGACGGATCCACTCCCTCGCAGATTAAAGAGGTGGCCAGCACCATGAAACTGAGTCAGGAGGCCGCTGGCGAGACATGCGACGAGCCTATCATCGACGGCAACACCATTCTGATGCGCCATTACACCGACAGCGGCGAAGGCTACAAGGTCATCACCTGGCGTTGGTGGATACTCAGCGACAGCGGTAAGAGCGTTGCTGGAAACATCAGCTATTCCGACACCGAGGGCAAGTACTACGACGGCATTGCCCAGCAGATTGTGAAGACCATCAAGATGAAGTAAATAAAGTTAGATTTGCTTGATAAAGCAAAAATTCTCCGTTTCAGCCGTGAAAAGTGCCGGAAGTGACTAAGGAAGCCTCTTCCGGCACTTTTTTGTACCCCGCCAATTCTTTTTATTAGATAGTGGCTGCTGTCCGCATCAGGGATAGACGAGCCGACTACCTGGGATTGTTCTCCTGGAAAACAGCCATGCGCTCGTCGAGCAACTGATATTGGTTGTCGCGGATGAACGAGGTGCAGACGCGGAGACCCTCCTGATGACTGCCCGTAGTGATGAGGCAGATAGCACTCACGCCATAATACATCAGTTCGTGGGCCAGTTGTCCGCTGGTCATGCCGGGATAGCCGATGGTGAAATAGAAGCCGTCGGCAATGGGTTCGCCGAGGTCGGTATCGTAAACCACATGGAACCCGTGACGACAGAAGATCTCTTTCAGTTTGTGTGCCCGCTGTCCATAGACCGACACCTCCTTACGGAAATCATACCTTCCTTCGACCGCCGCCTCGAGCATGGCCGCCATGGCATACTGAGCACTGTGGCTGGTGCCTGACGACAGCGCATAGAGCATCCGCGTAGAGAAGACCAGTCCGAAGGGCAGTCCCTCGTAGCGTGCCGCCAAGTCGGGGAAATGGCGGTGAAACAGTTTGTTGCCGATGCAGGTCACGCCGATACGCTCGCCGGCATAACTGAACGCCTTCGAGCCGCTGATGAGCAGGATATAATTGTCGGTATATCGAGCCACGGTGGGCTGGTATGGCGGTTGGAACGGCGTGCTGAGGTCTTTGCGGAAGTCCATGGCGAAATATGCCAGGTCCTCCATCACGATCGCATCGTATTTCGTGGCCAAGGCACCAATTGTCTGCAGCTCCTCCTCGCTCAGACAGATCCACGCGGGGTTATTGGGGTTGCTATACACGATCGCACAGATATTGCCTTTCTCCAGATACGACAGCAGTTTCGGTCCGAGTTTCTCGCCACGGAAATCATAGACATCAAACGTCTCGTATTTCACGCCCTGCACTTGCAGTTGCATCTTCTGCACGGGGAATCCCGGGTCGATGAAGAGCACCGTGTCTTTCTTCCGGTCGGCCTGCGAACAGGTGAGGAACGACGCGAAGGTGCCCTGCATGGAGCCGCATACGGGCACACAGCCCTCGGGGGCGATATCCACGCCGATAAACGCCTTGACAAACCGTGACGCCTGTTTTTTCAGTTCAGGATAGCCCTGGATGTCAGGGTAGCTGTTGGCGATGCCGTTTTTGAGGGCATTGATTTGCGCCTCAACACCGTCTTTGGCAGCGGGCAGTCCGGGGATGCCCATCTCCATCTTGATAAACTCCACCCCGGACTCTTTCTCGGCGAAAGCCGCGATCGACTTCACCTCTCGGATGGTCGCCTTAGCGAAATCCTGGATGCCGAAATCGCTGATAGCCACGTCGATGAGTTGTTTGCTGATTGGTGTCGGTTTCATTTCTGTGCTTCCTTTCCTATGGCCAGCGCCTTGATGTTCGCCTCCACGACAGCTTCGCCTTTCCGTCCGAAGACCCTGCGGATGGCCGCCTCGAGTTTTTCGTAATCAATGCCGAGTGCCTTTTGTGCCGCTCCCAGCAGGATAACATTCGCCGAACGAGACACGCCATTGTCCTTGGCCAATTTATCGATATCAAAGACAATCACGTTTTTCACCTTCTCCAAATCACCTTTAATTACCTCGATGTCAGGGTAATTAGGGATATTGACGAAGGGATTGCTCGAAGTGATGATCCACCCGTTTTCATTCAGATATGGCAAGTATCTCAACGCCTCCATGGGTTCCATGGAGATGATGACATCGGCCTGTCCCTTGGGGATCAAGTCGCTGGCGATGGGATTCGACGAGATGCGCAGATTGCTCTGCACGTCGCCCCCTCTTTGCGACATACCATGCACCTCGGCTTGTTTGATATACAGATTCTCGTTCATGGCCGCTTCGCCGATGATGGTAGCGATAGAGAGGATGCCTTGTCCCCCGACGCCACATAAAATGATATCCGTTTTCATGCTTTCGCCTCCTTAGCTTTTTTTTGTTTCAGATGACGCTGGAGCGTCTGCATACATTCTCTTCTGGGAATGATGACACTGGTGCCTTTGTATTCAATCTCTTCGCGTATGATGCGTGTGATCTCGGGCATGTTCTTAGGCAGCGGCACCACCACCTTGAGGTGCTCATCGTCTAATCCCAGTCCTCTGCAAATAGCCTCAAACTTATTGGTGCCAGCCGAGTCTTGTCCGCCCGTCATCGCCGTGGTGAGGTTGTCGCTGATGATGACCGTGATATTGGCATTCTCGTTGATGGCATCGAGCAGTCCGGTCATGCCCGAGTGCGTGAATGTAGAATCGCCGATGACAGCCACCGCCGGCCACTGACCGGCATCGGCAGCACCTTTGGCCATGGTGATGCTGGCGCCCATATCCACACATGAGTGGATGGCCTTGTACGGCGGCAGGAAGCCCAGCGTATAACAACCGATGTCGCCGAACACGCGCGCATTGGGATATTCAGCGAGCACCTCGTTGAGGGCTGCATAGACATCGCGGTGTCCGCATCCCTGACAGAGAGCGGGCGGACGTGGCGCCACATCCTCGCATGGCGCATAGTTCTCGCCCACCGTCATGCCGAGCGCTTTCTTCACGGCATCGGGAGTCAGTTCGCCCGTTCTGGGCAGTTCGCCGGAGAGTCGTCCTTTCACCTGCAAATTGCCGGGCACCACTCCGCGCAGCATATCTTCGATAAAGGGCTGTCCCTCTTCGATGACCATGATGGTGCTGCACTGTTCGGCCAAGCGGCACACCAGCGCTTTCGGCAGCGGATATTGGCTCACCTTGAGCGTGGGATACGGACATCCCTCGGGGAAGCACTCCATCAGGTAGTTGAAAGCGATGCCCGAAGCGATGATACCCATCGAATGGTCAGCTCCGTCGATGAAGCGGTTGAACGGTGAGTTGACGGCATCTTGTTCGAGTTGCGCCTGTTGTGCCGTGACCACGACATTCCTTTTCCTTGCGTTCGCCGGCAACAGCACCCAATTGGCCGCCACCGCATCGTAGTTGAGCTCGTTTTGTGCTCTGGGTGTCTCTTTCATCTGCACGACCGCCCTGGAGTGAGCCATTCTGGTGGTGACACGCATGAGCACAGGCAGTTTGATGCGCTCAGAGTAGTCGTAAGCCACCTCCATCATGTCGTACGCCTCCTGCTGCGAACTGGGTTCGAACGTAGGAATCATGGCGAACTTCGCATAGAACCGGCTGTCCTGCTCATCCTGCGATGAGTGCATCGAGGGGTCGTCGGCCACGAGCACGACGATACCGCCGTTGGTACCTGTCATAGCCGAGTTGACGAAGGGGTCGGCACACACATTGAGCCCCACGTGCTTCATGCATACCAAAGCCCTTTTGCCCATGTACGACATACCGAGAGCGGCCTCCATCGCCGTTTTCTCGTTCGTGCACCATCTACGGTGTACATTTCTTTCTTCGGCGAGTTTCGACATCTGGATATACTCCGTGATTTCCGTTGAGGGAGTGCCGGGATATGCATACACCCCGCTCAGTCCGGCATCAAGGGCACCCTGTGCTATCGCCTCGTCGCCTAATAAGAGTTTTTTTATCATGATATTTATATTTAGGGGAATTTGATTTATTTGAGACGCACCTCGAGCGGGCTATGCAGCGCGTTGAGGAAGTTGTCGATGCGCAATTTCCATTCATCGAGCGTGCGCACATCATTCTTGCTCCATGCCGATCCGAAGTAATAGACGTATTTCTCGCCCGGCTTGTAGTCTTTGAGGATGCCCACGGCATGTCCGGCAATCCCGTTGGCCGGTGTGTCGTCGATCATAGCCTTCGTCTCGGAAATGTTGTTCGGGAAGAGCGCCGCCACGTATATTTGGAAGTTCTGTGCGGCAGGATTGTCGGTGGGGTCGGCGTAAGCCACGTAATCGCGCCCGACGATGAGGCTCTGCGTGTCTTCTTGGTGTATGACCACGCCCGCCGCGATATCAACGGGTGCCGACAGCCCTTCGTACCACACCGTCATGCGGTTGAAGTTAGAGCCCTTGTCGAGGCTGAGTATGCGGTGCTCCACCACGGCCTTGTCCTTGCCCAGCGCCACAGGGTTGTACGTCAACTCCACGGTGAAGCGCAAGGGTCCGTTGTCTAATATTTTATACTCCTTATAGCAATAGGGCAACACCAGTTTGCCATCCTGCATCAGTGCGGGTGCGCCGCATCCGAGCGACGGTCCCACCTTGTAGCAGTCGAGCCCATATCCGTGGTCGAAATGATATGTGGTAGCTATCTCCACTTGCCGGGCCTCATCTTTTTTGCCCTCTTTGATGAGTTGCTGTATCTTGGCATGGTTGTCCAGTTCCACCTTATAGCGCTGTTCCACCTCGAGGTCGGGTGTGTTTTTCAACCACACGTCGATGCCGAAAGCCCTTTCGCCCGAGCGTTGCAGGGCGGGGCCGTAAAGTCTGTAGGCGGTGCGGTCGTTTTCCCATGCGATGTCATCCACGCGCTCGGGGTACTGGCGTCCTGTGACAAACGTCTTGAACGCCTCGGGCTGTCCGCTCTGTATGGTGAATACGGCGTCGCCGCACGGCCTTACCGCGGCATCGATGAGAATCATGCCGTCGTAGGTGAGTTGATAAGCCACTTGCTGTCCGAGACCGTTTTTCACGACGATGGGCTGCCCGTATCCGATGCCTAAGCGTTGGTACACGTCAGCGGCCTTCACCTCGGCCAGTTCTTGTCTTTGCGTTCTCTCATTGTTAGTGACCGTGACCGTCACCTCTGCTGCCTGCAAGTGCAACGCGCCCAGCGCGAGCATCAATGCCATTGTAAAGTGTTTCATCATTGCAATATGAATTAGTTTTTAAGTTGTTCGATCAGGAAATCAGCTATCTGCCTGAGCAGATGCGTCCTTGTGTTCCCCCCATAGATAGAGTGGTTTTTATTGGTATAGATGACCTCCTTGAAATCCTTGTCGGCCTGCACCAGCGCCTCAGACAGTTCAAACGTGTTTTGCGGATGCACATTATCATCGGCCAGTCCGTGGCAGATGAGCAGCGCGCCGTGCAGTTTTTCTGCCCTTGTGATGGGGTTGTCAGCGTAGCCCGTAGGGTTCTCTTGCGGCGTGCGCATATAGCGCTCGGTATAGATACTGTCGTAGAACCGCCAGTCGGTAGGGGGTGCCACCGCCACGCCGGCCTTAAAGACAGGCCGCCCCTCGGTCATGCTCATGAGCGTATTGAATCCTCCGTAGCTCCATCCCCATATAGCGATGCGCTGTGCGTCGATATAGGGCAGCGAACCCAGATAGAGAGCCGTCTCCACCTGATCGACCGCCTCCAGCTGACCGATATTGAGATAGGTGCATTTCTCGAAGTCAGCGCCGCGTCCTCCCGTCCCCCGGCCATCCACACATACCACGATGATTCCTTGTTGCGAGAGGTATTGGTCGAAGAGCGCCCCTCTGCCCATCGATCCGATGCTCCATGCGTTGAGCACCTGTTGGTTGCCTGGTCCGCTGTATTGGAACATGACCACGGGATATTTCTTGTCCGGGTCGAAATCGGCGGGTTTCACCATCCATCCGTTCAGCGTCACCTGACTGGCAGTGCTGAACGAGAAGAACTCCTTGGGCGGCAGTCCGGCCTGCTTCACCTTTGCGGCCAGCGCATGGTTATCCTCCAGCACAGACAGCGTCTTGCCCAGCTGGTTGCACACGGAATAGACATAAGGTGTATTTCTGTCGCTCCATGTGTGAATAAAGAACTGGTAATTTTTGCTGAAGGCCGCCTCGTTGGTGCCCTCTTTCGGTGTGATGCATACCGTCTTTTTCAGGTTCGAGGCATACACCTCTCTGTTCATGGGGTCTCTTCCTGCCGCCTGATAATAGGCGGTAGCTGTTTTGTCGTCGAATCCATACACCTCGGTCACCCCGCATTTGGCATGAGTGAGCTGTCCTTTCAACTGTCCGTCACGGTCATAGAGATAGAGTTGCATGAAACCGTCGCGCTCGCTGGGCATGACGATATAGCGGCTCGTCACCTTGATGCCGTCGAGCACCTCTTCCTTGACGTACTTCTTGTCCTTCTCCTCGATGAGCTGGCGGCATTCCATCGTATTGGGGTCGGCGGCCACGATGGTGAGTATGTCCTGGTGCCGGTTCATGGTATAGACCAATATCTGGTCGGCCTGGTCGGTGCCTACGATACGCGGCATATATCCGTCGGGCGTCAGTGGCACCCTCAGTTGTGCTGATTTTTTCTGGCCGATGTCATAGCACCACGCGGTGACCGTAGCGTTGGTCTCGCCTGCCTTGGGGTATTTGTAAGAATAGTCGGCAGGGTATAAGTCGGCCTGCATCATATAAAACAGTAGGCTGTATGTTCGCACCTTCGCCTCATCATATCTGATCCAGCACAGTTTCGTGGCGTCGGCATTGAAGACCATCGCCCTGTCGAAACCGAACTCCTCTTCGTTGACCCAGTCGGGAATGCCGTTGATGACCTCGTTTTTCACGCCGTCGGTCGTCACTTGTGTGACAGCACCCGACTGACCTACATCAGCGAGAAAGATATTATTATCCCTGACGAAAGCGACGTACCGCCCGTCGGGCGACCACACGGGTGCCTGTTCCCTGCCCTCTTCCGACAGCCGGCTTATCTTCTTCGTCTTCAAGTCATAGACATAGAAGTCGGCTTTGAACGAGTGCCGGTAGATTCGCTCCGTGTTGGTCTGTATGAGCATCTTGTCGCCTTTGGGACTCATCAGGTAGTCGTCGGCATCGCCCCACCCCGCCTCACTCACATCGAAGAGGGTCTTGACGGGCTTTCCCGTTTTCAGCGCATATTGTATGATCTGAGTATAGTCGGCATTAAACGAGGCATACGTCTCTCCGTCGTCGAGCATCTGTATCGAAGCGGGATACTCAGGCATGAACGCCCTGCCCGTCACATCCTTGATGGTGAGCCCGTCGGCCGCCGGTGCCATGACCGTGGCCAAGAGTGACAGACAGCAAATCCATAACAACTTTTTTCTCATAACCGTGTCAGTTAGCAATCAAGTTGCAAACTTACACAAAAAAAATGAGATACGGCACTTAAAAGGCGAAAAAAGGTTATTTTCTCAAAAAATTAGCCATGATTTGCTTGCCATCGGGCGTCAGCACACTTTCAGGGTGGAACTGAATACCATGAATGTCGTAGTGGCGGTGCCGGAGTGCCATGATCTGGCCGTCGTCGCTTTTCGCGGTGATTTCGAGCGTGTCGGGCAATCCCTTCTCATCAACCACCCAGCTGTGATAACGCCCGATGGTGAAGCGTGTGGGCAATGCGTCGAAGAGCGTGTCGTTGGCGAAATGCGTACATTCCGTAGCCACTCCATGATAGACCTCTTTGAGGTTGACGAGCTGCGCGCCGAACGCCTCGCCGATGGCCTGGTGACCGAGGCAAACGCCGAGCATGCTCTTCCTGCCGGCGTATGCCTTGATGACATCCAGCAGCAGTCCCGCCTCTGAGGGTATTCCCGGTCCGGGCGAGAGGA
>CAMVAT010000015.1 GCA_947165505.1 uncultured Prevotellaceae bacterium
CGCACCTCGAGAACGGCCGCATGATCTATGCCTCTAAGACTTACGAGAACCTCGACGCCACCCGCAAGGCTGGTCTGTGGGGTGTCTCGATGCCTCGCCGCTACGGCGGTCTGAACCTGCCCAACGCTGTGTTCTCCATGCTTTCTGAAGTGATCTCGGCTGCCGATGCCGGTTTCCAGAACATCTGGTCGCTCCAGAGCTGCATCGACACGCTCTATGAGTTCGGCTCTGAGGAGCAGCGTCAGAAGTACATCCCCCGCGTCTGTGCAGGCGAGGGCATGTCGATGGACCTGACTGAGCCCGATGCCGGCTCAGACCTGCAGCGCGTCATGCTGAAAGCTACCTACGACGAGAAGGAGCAGTGCTGGCGCCTGAACGGCGTGAAGCGATTCATCACCAACGGCGACTCTGACATCCACCTGGTGCTCGCCCGTTCCGAAGAGGGCACGAAAGACGGCCGCGGCCTGTCGATGTTCATCTACGACAAGCGTCAGGGCGGTGTCAACGTGCGCCACATCGAGCACAAGCTCGGCATCCACGGTTCGCCCACCTGCGAGCTGACCTACAAGAACGCCAAGGCCGAGCTCTGCGGCAGCACCCGTCTGGGACTGATCAAATATGTGATGGCCCTGATGAACGGCGCCCGCCTGGGCATTGCCGCACAGAGCGTGGGTCTCTCTCAGGAGGCTTACAACGAAGGTCTGGCCTACGCCAAGGAGCGTGCCCAGTTTGGCGAGAAGATCATCAACTTCCCCGCCGTATATGACATGCTCAGCCGAATGAAAGCCAAGCTCGACGCCGGCCGTTCGCTGCTCTACCAGACAGCCTGCTACGTGGATATCTACAAGTGTCTCGAAGACATCGCACGCGACCGCTCGCTCACACCCGACGAGCGTCAGGAGCTGAAGAAATACCAACGTCTGGCCGACGCTTTCACCCCGATGGCCAAAGGCATGAACTCAGAGTACGCCAACCAGAACGCCTACGATGCCATCTCGATCCACGGCGGTTCTGGCTTCATCATGGAGTATAAGAGCCAGCGTCTGTATCGCGACGCCCGCATCTTCTCTATCTATGAGGGAACGACCCAGCTGCAGGTGGTGGCTGCCATCCGCTACATCACCAATGGCACCATGCTGGCCAACATTAAGGACATGCTGGCCGCACTGCCCGAGAACGCCGACGCCACGCTCAAGGCACGTGTGGAGAAGCTCATGCCCGTATATGAGGAAGCTCTCGCTTACGTGAAGAGCCTGGGCAACCAGCCGGCACAGGACTTCCTGGCCCGCCGCCTGTATGACATGACCTGCGAACTGGTGATGTCGCTGCTCATCATCGGCGATGCCTCGAGAGCACCTGAGCTCTTCGCCAAGTCGGCACAAGTATATGTGCGCATGACTGAAGAAGATGTGCTGGGCAAGTCGGCCTACATCAAGGCCTTCCACGTCGAGGACCTCGACTACTTCAAGGCAATGGAAGAGAAGGCTGAAGAAGCATAAACAGCAGGATGGAACAACATCCATCCTCATATAAACCAAGAAAGCCGAAAGACGATCACCTGTCTTTCGGCTTTCTTTGTTGACAGCCATGTCCCAAGAAAAAATGCACAATGACCAACCGTCAGAACGGGTATCCGATGGCGAGGTGGACGCTCTGGCCGTCGCTGAATTTGGGGATGTTGAAATAGCCGCTCTTGCCGGTGTCGTAGGGCAGGTGGAGGCCTATGCCCCAGTCGAGGCGGATGACGAAGAAGTCGAGGTCGTAGCGCAGTCCGATGCCTGTGCCGAGGGCCATGTCATCGAAGAAGTTTTTGAGCCTGAACTTCGACCCGCCGAGGACATCCTCATCCTCCTCACCCTGCATATACCACACATTGCCCGTATCAAGAAACAACGCCCAATGGAGGTTGCCGAACAGGCGTGCGCGCAACTCCAGATTGCCCAGCAGCTTCATCGAGCCCATGCACATGATGAATCCCCAGTCTTTCAGTCCTGCCGGGTCGTACGACCCCGGTCCATACGACCTCAGGGTGAATGCCCTCACGTTGTTGGCTCCTCCGGCATAAAACGCCTCGGTGTAAGGCAAGTCGCTGGAGTTGCCATAAAACCATGCCGCCCCCACATTGGCATGCCCCACGAGCGAAGCGTTTTCCGACAGGCGCCATGTCTTGGTGAAGTCGGTCTCGAGTTTGACGAACTGCGCATAGGGATTGCTAAACATCTCCTTGTCTTTCTCATTCCACTTGCGCCCGAAGGCCATATACCCGAGCGAGAGCAGGTTGCCCGCCTCGCTGATGGTGGTCTCCCAGAAGATGGGGTTGCGGTAGCTTCGCGGACTGGTGTATGTAACCGTATATCGCATCTTAGGCACGAAGAGATCGGCCATGGTGAAGAGCAGGTTGGGATTGTTGTACAGCATGTCAGCGTAATCGTCCGACACCTTGCGCATATAGTTGAACTCCAGGATGAGCGGCGAGAACTTATGCCTGAGTGTCTCCGACGACTGTATATTGTATGTGATCTCTCCCGACACGATATGGCGTGTGAAGTAGCCCGAGCGGCGTACGATGTCGCTACTCACCTTGATGAGCGTAGAGGGTGTGGTATAGAAGCGCGGGCGCCGGGGGCCGGTGCCTCTGCGCCTTGTGGGCAGGATAAACGAGGGCATGAGCAGCCGTGGCAGTTCGAGCGACACGTCAAATCCGTAGGCATACGAGTCGATACGTCCGTTGTTGCGGTCGTTGCGGTTGAGCTGCCACTCGTAGCTTCCGTGCAGGTTGAGGTCCAGGTTCTCGCCGCCGTGGAAGGCATTGCGCTTGGTGAGTCCGAGCACGAGCTGCGGTCCGAGGAATCCCGTCGTCTTGCCGGCCAGGTTGGTCTCTACGTAGAAGTCGTAGGGCTTATCGAAGATGCAGTTCACCTCAAGGTCGAGCGTATCGCACTGCTCGGTGCTGTCGCGCGGTGTGAATTTGAAATCGACCATGCTGAAGATGTTGTTGCCGGTGATTTTGCTCACCGACTCCTCGTAGTCGTCGTAGCAGAAAGCATTGCCATGGCGCACCTTGAGTCCGCTGAGCAGCGTGCCCACCCTCATGGGTGGTTTCTTGCCGCTGTAGTGTATGGTGGTGGCCGACCGCCGCATGACCCTGCTGCTGTCGGTCTGCTCCATGAAGTTGCGCTTCAGATAGATGTCGCGCTTACCGATATACCACTTGCGCAGCGCCTCGGGCGGTATGCTGTCGGCCATTTGCAGTTTCAGCTGCACCTGTCCCGGCACGGCGATGGTGTCGGCGAGATACGATGAGTATCCTGTCTGGAAATAGTAGTATCCGTTGTTGCGGAAGAGGTTGGTGAGCCGTTGTCGCTCGCCGTTGAGTGTCTCCACATCGAAGGGCACGCCTCGCCTGACGAGCCGTTCGCTATAGGTGCTGTCGATGATTTGCTGTGCCTGAGCGGGGAAATTGATATATTCGAGCGTATCGACGGTGAAAAGATGACCCATATCCACTTTGTAGCTCACCTTTTGCTTTTTTGGGTTTTTGCGCTGTATGATGTCATAATCCACGGTGCCGCGCATGTAGCCGTGCGACTTCAACGTCGATTTCGCCACCGCGCTTCTCAGTTCGGGGTTCACGGTTGACATGAGCACGGGCTCTTTACCAAACGAGCTGACCATCCACTTGCCGAAGCCTGTCTGCGACTTATAGAACGCGTTGTATATCCAGAGTGCGTAGGGGAAGGGCGTGCGGTGATACGAACTGCCGAAGAGGGCGCCGTTGGGTGCGCAGTCGAGCGCGGCGCTCACCTCGCTCTGCGCATATTCGGCGTGTGTGCCCGGCTCGTAGTTGGCATACGACACTTTGTCGATGCCCACGTATAGGTATTCGCCCTCGGGCACGCTGCTGGTGATGGAACAGGCCGCCACGAGCAGCGCCGCCGCTAACAGTGCCGCCGCGTGCCGCCAGGCCCGCGTGGCGCCTGCGGTCAGGATATGGCGTATAGGGTCATTCATGATTCTCATGGGTCAGAGTCGTTTGATGAGGGGTGTTGCCGGCCGGCTGTGGAGTGCCCGTGTCGTCGCGGCGTGGTGCGCCCGAGAGCGAGTCGCTCTGCTCGGGCCGTGGCATGGGCCGTTGCGGCATCCTCGCGTTGTTGTCGCTCTTGAAGTTGAAGATGTCGATAAGCCGGTCGAGCTTCCTCCGCCAGAGGAATCCGGCACCGAACTCGCCCACCTCTCCTTCGAGCCAGTCGTACGTGTTTCGGTCGTAAAACACCTTGATATATTTGTTGCTGGTGTCGCTGAGCCGGTATTCGAAGGTGACATTGTTGAAGAACGACTGGTTACGGTTCTGCACGTCATTGCCTGTGGATACCTTGCCACCGATTTCCACCCGCAGCCGGTTGTTCCAGAATCGCTTAGAGAATTTAAAGGAGTAGTCGGTGTGCATGGCTCCGGTGGCGTCGGTGGCATTATCCACGCCGATGCTGATATCGAGCGAGCGCAGGGCGTTGCCCGTGATGTTGTTGATCTCGCTTTGCAGATACGAACTGAGCGCGCTGTTCATCAGTCCGGCGGTGTTGCCGTCCACGAGATACATGCCCGTGGTGAGCATGGTGACGGCCAGTTTGCCGCGCTCCTCTTCCGACATGCCACCCAGTTGGTTGGTCACAGTCAGGTCGTCGGGGGCGTCGATGATGAATTGCAGTCCCATGTCTTGCAGTGTCTTGGTGATGACCACGCCACAGTCGAAATCCACGCTTCTCCCTGTTCCGTTCTCGCCCGTCACTGAGGCCTTGACGCGCTCGGTGGCCGTGATGTTGAGTTTCGGGTTGCCGGGGTTGCCCATAAACTCGATGTAACTGCCGTCTTGTATGGTGAAGGTCTTGAGGGGTATGACGGGCAGCGAGTATTTCATCTCGCCGTTGGCCAGCGTATATCGTCCGGTGAGCCTCAGGTCGTCGGTGGGGGTGTAGCGCATGCGCAGTTCGCCGCCGCCGGTCAGGTCGATATAGTTGTGCTTGTCGTTATTGAGGTCGCACACGAAGTGTGCCTGCTCGTCGATGTTGATGGTCAGGTCCATATTCAGTCCGTTGACGGGCGGCCGCTGCACCACGAGCTGCGTAGAGTCGGTGAAGTCAACGAACTTCACCAGTTCATCCATTCTGGTGTCGGCCGTCAGTGGCGAGTCGCGCAGCACATAGGTCATGTCGGTCTTGCCGAGCACATCCACCCGGCCCCTCATCTGGAAGGCGTCGAGCGGTCCTTGTATGCGTCCGAAGAAATTGATGAATGCCTTGCCGAAGGCCTCCGAGCGCGGGTTCTTCTTCGCGTTGATGACCATGAAGTTGCGTGCCTGCATCCGCATGTCGATGGTCATCCTGCTGAGGTTGGAGAAGTCGAAGGCGCCGTTGAGTTCCAGCGGTGTGTCGTTTTGGTCGAAGAGCTGGAAGTTTTCGAAGAGCAGCCGGCTGTGCTTGATGGTGACGGGGTCGTCGGCGATGCGCATCTCAATGCCGTAGGGCAGGCTCATCACGTGGCACGAGTCGAGATACAGTTCGCCGTTGATATCGGGTCTGCCCAGCGGTCCGTTGATTTTCAGTGTTCCCTCGGCATATCCATTGAATCCGAGCAGACGGTCGGGCATGAATCCGTTGAGCAGTTCGAGCGGCATGCGTGCCAGTTCAAAGTCGGCATTGAGCGTCCCCTCGCCCACGGGCGAGTAGGTGCCCACCACTTTGCCCACCTCCAGTCCGTTGCTGTGTATCACGGCATCCACATAGTGCGACCCGTCCTCGTTGGGCATATATACGAACTCGGTGCCGAGGTCGCCCAGGGCGTTTTTCTCAAACATCATCTGTTTGACCGTCATGTCGCTCGACACAGTGAGTTGCTGGTCGGTCTTCACCAGGTGGTAGTCGCCGTTGAGTGTCCCTGCGATATTGGGCAGGAAGGGCATGGCCGCCACGATCTCGGCCAGGTTGAGTTGGTGTATGCTCACGGTCAGGTCTTGCTGCGCCTCTTCGTTGTCGTCGTTGGTGTAGAGCTGCACGGCGGTGCCGTCGGCGGCCTTGAGCGTCAGGTCGGCCGATAGCCTGTTGCCCTTTTGCAGCCTTAGGTAGTTGTCGTTATTGGCCGTAAATGTCTTATATCCTATCACGGGCTTGGTGTCGGCCAGCCGCACCACGAGCATACTGTCTTGGATGGTGGCGTTGAGTCCGAGTTTCACGCCCAGCGAGTCTTTGGCATCGTACAGGCGGGTGTTGATGGCCACGGCATTGTCGTTGATAGAACCGTCGATCACCGACCGCAGTTGATAGAAGGGGTTGTCGGGTCCGTTCACCACCTCGGCATTGTATTTGAATCCCCCCTCGTCGGTATCGAAGTGCAACTTCACCTGGTCTAATTGCAGGTTGTCGTTGCGCAGCGTGTCGGCCAGAATGTCGCCGTTGATACCGCTGTCGGGCGACGTGGTCATGTCGATGGCCAGATGGTGGAACGTGATGCCTTCGCGCTTGAGGTATTGCGAGAGGATATTGTCGTGTCCGCTGTCGAGATAGATGCGGGTTTCGGGCAGTTTCATGCGCAGCGCATCATCATCGATATGCAAGTTTTTCAGTTGCGTCACCATCTCCTCGGCGAAATGCCCCAGCTGGTTGATGATGGTCTCATAGCCCGCCTCGCCATAGAGGTTGAGTGCCAGGTCGCCGCTCTCAATCATCGCGCTTGTGGCCTGCTCATCGAGTTCCACGTCGAGCGCCAGTTCTTTCAATTGGATGTCTTCGCCCTGATAGTGCATCCGCATATCGCTCACGTTGCCATGAATGCCATACCGTTTTTTCATGTCGGTGGCGATGTCGATATTAGCGCACCCCGACACTTCGCAGGGTTCGCTCATGATTTTCATGCGGTAGAGGTCGGCATGGTTGAGGTCGCAGACCACTGTGGCCTGCAGGTCGTCGGTATGTGTGAGCGCATCCACCCGGATGACGCCGCTGAGCATTTGGTTGTGGCAGTCGATATCGGCGATGGCATGCCCGTCGTGGATATCGGCGGTAGCCTTCATGCCGCTCAGGTCGAAGTCGCCATAACTCAGGCTGGCGATGTCGGCATCAGCCTGCAGCCGTGTCTTGGGCGATGTGGGGTCTGTGCCCTCGCCCTTGGCGGTGATGGTGCCCGTGAGCGGTGTCAGGGGCAGGCCGGGCAGGAAGTGTTGCAGGGGGAAGGTCTTTGCCTGGATGTCGGCTGTATATTGCATCCGCCGCGCATCGAAGTCGATGTCGGCATCGAGCGTGCCGCCGCCGTGTGCGATGAGCATGTCGGCAGCATAGCGGTCGGCGGCGATGTTGACCGTGCCGTCGAGTGCGATGCCCTGCGGTATGCGTACGGTGTTATTGAGATCGGGAAGTGCCGAGGTGACGAAGGCGAGATCATCAGTGCGCCCTTTCAGTCTGAGGTTGGCTTCGAGTTGCGCGGGGTTGTCCAGATGGTCGATGGTGCCCGAGGCATTCAACTGAAATGCTCCCGGCATCGACACCGTGAGGTTGCGCACAGAGGCATGCTGCATATTGCCCCTAATCTGCCCGTTGAGTGCGAGCGGGTGCTCCGGCCACTGCCTTGCCATGCCGGCGGGCAGCGCCGCCACGCGCATCAGGTCGGCCTTGCCCACGTATCCGTCGATGGTGGCATAGAGTGCGCCTGGCGTTTGTTTGTCAAACGCGTTGAGGTCCATCTCAAAGTGCGCGTTGAGATGCGAGTGTGGTGTCTTCATCTCAAAGGCAGGCACAGAGAGCTGGGTATCGTTGAGGGCGACAGCCCCGGAGAGATGGTCGAGTGTGAGTCCGCTCTTCTCTTTCAACGACAGTTCGCGCAGCGCCATATACATCTCGGGCGCGCAGAAATAGAGCGAGTCGGCCTGCAGTTGTATTTCCGAGAGGGCCAGGTGGTTGACGTCGAGTCCCGGCGCATGGGGCTGATACGGATAGTCCATGCCAAAGGTAGCGTCGCTCAGACTGGCGCTACCCACCTTAAACTCACCTTTCCACAGGTCGAAATGTCCGTCGCTGAATTGCGACTCGCCCAGATAGGCCGCTATCTGCATGGTGTCGCCCGGCGTATGCAGCGCCACGCGGCTGTCGTCTATCTTCAGGTCTTGCAATAAGATGCGCCACCGGTTGGTGCTGGGTGTCGTGTCGGGGGGCAGCGTGTCTTTTTGCAATGCGATGTCGATATCGGCCTTTTCCAGTTGCACGGTATTGAGCACCACCTGCTCGTCGTTCAGGTTCACGCCATGGCTCTGCACATAGAGTCGGTCGAAGTGCCCATCGACGCGCACGGTGCGGATGAGTCCGTTGGTGAACACCTTCACGCGGTTCAGCTCGAGCGCGTCCACCTCTACCTGCCCTTTGAAGAGCGGCATCAGTTGCACGCTGGCCACCAACTGCCCCACGTCGGCGATGGTGTCGCGCTGGTGGGTGAGCGAATCGGTCTTGATGACCCTGAAGTCATCTACGGTCAGGTCGAGGGGGAATTTGAGGCTGACATGACCTACACTGATGTCCATGCCGGTCTGCTCAGAAGCGTAGGCCGTCACCTGCTGCGCCACCCAATTCTGTATGGGCGGTACATAGAGTAGTATCACCAGTATGATGAACAGCAGAATCGGTGTGAGCACGATTCTGGCCACCCACTTCAGCAGCCTTTTCATAATCGTTTAGGTTGTCATTTCATGCCACAGCCTCTCGTCGGGCAGTGGGGCTTCGACGGTGATTTCTTTTTTCGATACGGGGTGCACGAAGTTCACCCTCCGGCTCAGCAGCGAGATGCTTCCGTCGGGGTTCGACCGTGGTGCCCCGTATTTGAGGTCGCCCCTGATGGGGCATCCGATATGGGCCAACTGGCACCTGATCTGGTGGTGCCGCCCGGTGTACAGGTTCACTTCGAGCAGGTGATAGCGCTCGGAATGCGCGATGACGCGGTAGTGCAGCCGCGCCTGTTTGGCGCCCGGCACCTCGCGGTCGTAGGCATAACTTTTGTTTTGCCGTTCGTTGCGCACCATCCAGCTCTCGATGTCGGCCTCGGGCCGTGCCGGTGCCTTCACGGTGATGGCCCAATAGGTCTTTCTCACCTCGCCGCGCCTGAACATCTCGTTGAGTCGTGTGAGCGCCTTCGACGTGCGTGCGAACACGACCAGTCCGGCCACAGGCCGGTCTAGGCGATGCACAACACCGAGAAACACGCTCCCCGGTTTGTTGTACTTCGCCTTGATATACTCCTTCACCGTCTCCGAGAGAGGGGTGTCGCCGGTTTTGTCGCCCTGCACGATTTCCCCGCTCTCTTTATAGACGATGATGATATGGTTGTCTTCGTAAACGACGCGCATTTACATATTCATTCCGCCATCTACCTGTATCACCTGACCGGTGACATACGATGACATATCGGATGCGAGGAATGTAGCCACATTGGCGATGTCCTCTACGGTGCCGCCGCGGCGCAGGGGTATCTTCTGTATCCACTCCTGCCGCACGTTGTCGGGCAGCGCCTGCGTCATGGCCGTGTCGATGAATCCCGGAGCGATGGCGTTGGCGCGTATGCCACGGCTGCCCACCTCCTGTCCGATGCTCTTGGCCAGTGCGATGAGTCCGGCCTTCGAGGCGGCATAGTTGCTCTGTCCGGCATTGCCGTGCACGCCTACCACCGACGCCATATTGATGATCGAGCCGCTGCGCTGGCGCATCATGATGGGTGTGCAGGCATGTATGAAGTTAAAGGCCGACTTCAGGTTGACGGCGATGACGGCATCCCACTGTGCCTCGGTCATGCGCAACATCAGTCCGTCTTTGGTGATGCCTGCGTTGTTGACCAGGATATCGATGCTGCCGAAATCTTCTTTGATTTGCTTGACCACTTCTTCGGTCTGTGCGAAGTCAGCGGCATTGCTGGCATACCCTTTGGCCTTCACGCCCTTGGCGGCGATCTCGGCCTCTGTAGCCTGTCCGTTTTCATCTATGACCAGATCGGTGAAAGCCACGTTGGCGCCCTCTTCGGCGAATTTCAAGGCGATGGCCTTACCAATACCACGGGCCGCGCCCGTCACAAGTGCTGTTTTACCAGTTAATAATCCCATGTTTGAAAATTAAAATATTTGATAATTAAAAGATTAAAAAATTAAAAAATTAAAAAGAGATGAGAGGTGAGAGGTTATCTTAGAGGTGAGAGGTGAGAGGTTATCTTAGAGGTGAGAGGCAAGAGATATGCTCCGTGCACCTCGTTCCGTTTACTGCAGTGTCACAGCAGTACAAGAACCCTAAACCCTAAACCCTCAACCCTCAACCCTCAACAAAAAAGTACTACTTGACGTATCTTTTCCCGAGTGCTCCATACACCACCTTGGCCACGAGCGGACGGCTGGTCTCTTCGGTGAGTCCGTGCCCCAGGCGGCCGTAGATGTAGGGCACCTCCAGGCCTTTGATGCAATAGTGCGTAATATCCGCCACGAGGTTGACGTCGTCGATGTCGAACTCGCCTTCCTCCTTGCCGTCGGTATATACTTTTCTGAAGAGGGCTATCTCCTCCTCATCAAAATGCTTGCGCACCTTCTCTACCATCCAAATGTTGCGGAAGAACTCGGCGCGCAGGTTACCGTTTCTGCACACCGTCTCCTTGATCATGCTCAGATGGGTGTAAATCAATTCGATGATTTTGTCTTGCGGAGTGATTTTCTTGGCGGCCACCTCGTCTAATTTGTCAGACAGCCGCTCCAATTCCGACTCGATGACGGCATAATACACCTCGTCTTTATTTTTAAAATAGGTGTATAGCGTACGCCGTCCCTTGCCCGACATCATGGCGATGTCGTTCATGGATGTTTTCTCTATACCGTTTTTGGCAAATAGCTGCCGGGCCACATCTACTAGTTTTTGCCTCGTCTTGGATATTGACATGTTCTATCCTCCCTAAATTTTGCACATCATATTAACATGTGCAAAAATAGGGCATTTCTTTCAAACGCACAAAATATTTTCTGAAAATTTGCGTATTTAGGGCTAAAAAATGACATTTTGGGGTATTTTTTGAAAAATATGCGGAAAAAATTTGTTTTACGGCAGAAAAAGTCGTACCTTTGCACTCGCATTTGAAAAGGATGCCATATTTACATCGCGGAGTGGAGCAGTTGGTAGCTCGCCAGGCTCATAACCTGGAGGTCGCATGTTCGAGTCCTGCCTCCGCAACTCAAAAGCCAGTCCCTTCGGACTGGCTTTTTTCATGCGGGCAGGCCCCTCACTTCAAAACACTTGGATTTCTCCTCAACAACGGATTTCGCGGATTTCACGGATTTACAAATTGCTGATTATCAGCAATA
The DNA here is from genome assembly GCA_947165505.1 of uncultured Prevotellaceae bacterium. Lineage (GTDB taxonomy): Bacteria > Bacteroidota > Bacteroidia > Bacteroidales > Bacteroidaceae > Prevotella. The sequence goes on from CAMVAT010000015.1 coordinate 11,363, forward strand.
ACAAGCATCTGTGAAATCCGCAAAATCCGTTGTCTATTTAATATGACACACCTTCTTTTCAGTTAGAAATGCTCTTTGAAGATGTGTTTCAGTATCTGGCAATTGCCGATGGTGCGCAGATATATCTCGCATGTCGTCCCCTCCTTCACCAGTCCGAACAGGTGCGTGTCATAATCACTGCCATAAATGGTGATTTTTTCGTCGTCGGCCCCCACCTTCTGTATGTCGCCTTCGCGGAAGGCCATCTTGCCCACGATGAGGTTTTTGCCCTGCAGCCTGACATAGTTCTCACGACACTCGCCGCCAAAATATTCATGGAAAGCCACCTCCTCGCCCCCATCATATTTAGCCTGCACCTTTGGCCATATATACTCCATCCACTGCTCTTCCACCGCTTTCCAGAATCGCACCTCATAATTGTAAATTGATTTGAGCTTGCCATCCTGATAATCATCCTCAAAGCGAGCCAACTCACATCGTCCTTGTCCGGCGTCTTTTTTGTGCCCGTTCACTCTGATGAAATAAACCAGTTTTTCTTCCCTCTTTTCAACCCTTACCCACTCCGTGGCAATCACATCCTCCACTTCGTCCCATCTCACCACCTTCTTGCTGACCACGTCACTGCGACTTTTCTTAAACTCGGCGATGGCGAACCCCTCCGTTCCCACGAAATAGTCGGTACCTTTGTAAAAGAGGGCTATCTCGATGCCCACACACGCGGCGAAAAGACACACGATGTCCAACAAGATCACATCATAGAAAAGATAGATAAGCAGTCCCGGCACCAGTATAGACAAGACCAGGAGTATGAATCGATTCCGTTTGCTCATGGGCTTCGCCGATTGAGTAGTGGTGGTACAGAAAAGAATCTCTCCGATATCATCGGGGATATAGCTGAAATAGCTCTCGCCGCTCTTCACGTCTTGCAGCAGTTGTTTCTCGTCGTCGTTAAATATCATCGTGTTTGTGGTTTATGGGGTTCTTTGTTGGGGGGCTTTGTTGGGGGTTTGCGGGCGACACGGAATTACCGTGTTGCCGTCGGGTGCAAAGATACGGATATTATTTACATTTCCTTATCACGATTGATGTTTTTTTGCCTTATCTCTCACCTCTTTTATATGTCAGCCACGCAAGTAGGGACAGGGCGTGCCCTGTCCGCATGGGGGCCTCCCCCTCTGAGGGTGTGTCAAAACACTTGGATTTCTCCTCAACAACGGATTTCGCGGATTTCACGGATTTACAAATTGCTGATTATCAGCAATAACAAGCATCTGTGAAATCGGCAAAATCCGTTGTCTATTTAATATGACACACCCTCCTGGGGAGGGGGCTGTAGGGGCGGGTCACCGTGCCCGCCCGCACGAGCGCCAGCGAGTTCAAAAATTCCTTTATTCCTCTATTCCGTAGAATCATTCATCTCTACGGAGATAAGGAGGATGGGGAGACATCGGTCGGCACGACCGATTCAAGCGTGCTATAGACAAAAATCTTTTGCCGTCGGCAACACGAATTGCCATCAATTACCCACGAATTGCCATCAATTACCACGTTCGGGTGGAACCAACTGTCGGCGGCCGAGGTGGACGGTCAGGTGGTGAACCATCACATAAGAAAGGAGAAAAAAGAAATAAAAACGCCTACGACATGAGGGAAAAGGCTACCAAGTGAGATGGCGGAAGTTGATGATGCCGTTGTCTTTCTGAGGGTTCTCCTGCAGGCCGTCGTAGATAACAGAGGTCTTCAACAAGCGCTCCTTCAGCAGAGGACGCAGATAGTTCAGGTTGGCGAAGAAATCGCTGTTCCATGTCTGGGCCGACTTGATCTCATAGGCCTCTACAAGGTTGGGCGGCAGAATACGCAGCACGTCAACCTCTCGCTGGCTCTTGTCACGATAGAAGAACAGTTGCTGCATGTTGTTGCCCCGATTCAGGTCGAGCTTCAACATATCGTTGATGACCATGTTCTCAAACAGCGGGCCGCGCAACGGATGGACATCCATCTGCTGCTCAGAGGTGATGCCTAAGAGGAAGGCTGCTATCCCCGTATCATAAAAGTATAGTTTGGGGGTCTTCGTCAGCCGCTTGCCGATATTGGTATAGTACGGGTGCAGCAGATAGACCACGTACGAGGCAGCGAGAATGCTGAGCCAGTGCCTGATTGTGTTTACAGCTACGCCGACCTCGTTAGACACAGCCGAAGCGTTGAACTCCTGCCCCACGCGACTGGCACATATCCGAATGAAGGTCTGGAATGCCTGCAGGTCTTTCACGTTGATGAGAGTTCGCACATCGCGCTCAATATAGGTTGTGTAATAGTTGCTCAGCAATTGTTGGCGCGACATCTCGTTGTCAGCCACCCACACAGCAGGGAAGCCGCCATAAAGTAGCATCTTCGACGTGCTGGCATCCGGCTGATGCGACATCACCTCGGCTGTGCTGAGGGGAAGCAGCGAATAGACGGCAGTGCGCCCTGCCATCGACTGCGTAATCCGCGCCATCATGGCAAAATTACTGCTGCCCGTTACAATAAAGTGGTGTTGGTCTGTACCGTGAAAGCGATCCTCATCGACAATAACCTGAATGTAAGAGAAAACATTCGGAAAATGATGTGCCTCGTCGATAATCACACCTTTAGGATGGCGATTGAAGAATGCTTTGGGATCGGCCTGCACCTCAGCCAGTGTGTCGGCATCTTCCAAACTGACGTATGGCAAATCAGGGAATAGCTCGCGGCACAGCGTGGTCTTACCCGACTGACGCGGTCCGGTGAGCGTAATGACAGGGAGAACGCGAAACACATCAGAAATGTACGCTGCTAACGTCCTGTTTATTAATTGTTTGCTCATAAGTTGGACAAATTTGCAATTGAACTGAAAATTTGGCCAAAGATACGGATTATCTTTCAAACTTCCAAATATTTTGGGCGTAACCTATCATTTTTATATAGATTTTGCACATTACTTCACCCTGTCAGCCATTTGTCGCAATCGTCGTGCTAATCACTTCCTCCCCTCGGGGAGGGCTGGGGAGGGGGCCTCTGTAGGGGCGGGTCACCGTGCCCGCCCGCACGAGCGCCAGCGAGTTCAAAAATACCTTTATTCCTCTATTCCGTAGAATCATTCATCTCTACGGAGATAAGGAGGATGGGGAGACATCGGTCGGCACGACCGATTCAAGCGTGCTATAGACAAAAATCTTTTGCCGTAGGCAACACGAATTGCCATCAATTACCCATGAATTGCCATTAATGTTCATCGCCGCTTACGGCGATAAAAAATAATTCATGGGAAATTACTTTCCGCTTCGCACAGTGACCGTTGGTTCGTGGATAATTACTTTCCGCTTCGCACAGTGACCTTCGGTTCATGGGAATTACATGTTAAAAACCCTTTGCCGTAGGCAACACGAATTGCCATTAATTACCCATGAATTGCCATTAATGCTCATCGCCGCTTGCGGCGATAAAAAATAATTCATGGATAATTCGTGGATAATTCATGGGCATTCATGTTTAAAACCCTTTTGCCGTAGGCAAAGAAAAACCGCTGGTGCATGTTAAAAAACACGTTCGGGTGGAACCAGCGGTCGGCGGCCGAAGGGAAAGCCAATTGCAATCCGCCAAAGTCATTTTTTCGCATTGCAAATGCTGATACTCCATGCGTCGGGATTGCAAATCCCGACGAACGAGGCGGCCGAGGCGAACGAGGCATTTATCGTGATTGGCGTGGTAATCACTCCCTCCCCTCGGGGAGGGCTGGGGAGGGGGCTTCTGTAGGGGCGGGTCACCGTGCCCGCCCGCACGAGCGCCAGCGAGTTCAGAAACGACGCGAAGCGTTCTGAATATTTTAAGTCCGATTTGACCCATTTCCACGCGAAGCGTGTAAACCCCGTCGTCCATAAAGCGCATTTTTGCTTTTGTCATCAAAAACTTCAAAAAAAACGATTAAAACCAACCCCATTCTCGTTTTTTCTCCTTAACTTTGCAGATGCTATGACTTGTCACTAAAAGCTCAAAACACTAACTTCCCTAATCTGATAACATAGAATAAGCACTATGGAAATAGTTCCCGGCGTATATGAAACATTGATCAGTCAGGCCATTGAAGAGAAACTAAATGGTCTTTCCGACGAACTATATTACATCAAGAAAGAAGACATCGACAGTGCCGACTCCTACAGATGGTTTTCATCTTATTTAGGAGACGTGGTTGCTGGTATCTTAAAATCATATTTCACCGATAAAGACAGAAACGCGACCATCAGCAGTCAGGTGGAAGTGATTAACAAAATACTGAAATACATTGAAGATGAATGGGAGCCGAAGCACGTGCAGACCTATCCCGATAAGTTGAGTGAAGATTCGCAAATGCAGCTTCTGCGCGGCATCTATTCAAAAATAGGCTACACCCAGGCACAAGTAGAAGAGCGGTCAAAGCACCATCCCCTGTCTGGCTATCGTGTCAGCAACCTGTTCACAGGAGGCAATGACATCTCGATGGACGACGAGGTACGTCGTGACATACAGACTGCCGACCAAATAGATCTGCTTGTCTCATTCATTAAGTTTGAAGGTCTCCGCCTTATCATGGACGACCTGCGCAAGTTTGTCAAACGTGAGGGTAGCCGGTTACGCATCATAACCACTACCTATATGGGGGCCACCGACCCTAAGGCCATACGAATGCTTTACAACCTGAAAGCCATCGGAAATGTAGAAATCAGAGCATCATACAACACAAAACAGGAGCGGCTTCACGCAAAAGCATATATATTCTACAGGAACAATGGTTACCACACAGCCTATATCGGTTCGAGCAATCTGTCGCGTACAGCCTTAACCAAGGGATTGGAATGGAATCTTCGCGTCACCACGTTAGAGAATCCCCATATCATCAACAAGACCCAAGCCACATTTGAAAACTACTGGAACAGTGATGATTTTGAAATCATTGGCACAGAGGATGATTTGAAACGTTTTCAGGATGCCATCTGGAATGAAAACAATAAAAGCGGCATAGACAGTCAGGAATCTGAATACATCACACGCTTTGAGAGAAAGACGCATCAAATCAAAGTATTGGAAAAACTGCAATATGAGCGTGAGATTATCCATAGCTACAAAAACCTGATTGTCGCCGCCACTGGTACGGGGAAAACGGCCATTTCGGCTTTTGACTTCAAGGACTACAACAAACGCTGCATACAAGAAAAGAAACGCAGTGCAAGGTTGCTTTTCATCGTTCACCGCGAAAAGATTCTGAAACAAGCCCGCTATACTTTCCGCTCTGTGATGGTGGATGCCAACTTCGGCGAGATATGGACCGGTCAGATACAGCCCAGTACGGAGTCCGATTTAGAGCACCTTTTCATCACCATTCAGACGCTCAACAACAACTGGGACACCATTAGGAAAATGGGCTCCGACTACTATGACTATGTGGTCATCGACGAAGCACACCACAGCAAGGCCGGCAGTTATGCGTCTATTTTCAACAACCTCACTCCCGAGATATTCATTGGTTTGACCGCTACGCCCGAGCGAATGGATATGAAGGAAATCAAAGTGGATTTCAACAATCGCTTTGCCGCCGAGATACGCTTGCAAGAAGCCTTAGACCAACAACTGCTATCGCCCTTTGACTATTTCTGTGTAACAGACGACAGTGTGGACTTAAGTAAAATAGCCTGTAGGGGCGATGTATATGACAGGAATGAGCTCTCACGTTTGTATGACAATAACAAACAGCGATTCGGACTGATACAGAGTGCTTTGGAACGATATGTGAACGACCCGCACGACTGCAAAGCTGTCTGTTTCTGTTGCAGTATCAAGCATGCGGAGTTTATGGCCGATATGTTTAACCAGACAGGATATAAAGCCTTATCCGTCACTTCACGCAACAGTTCAGAGCTTGACAACTATTCCAATAAGTTGGCACGCGGCGACATCAATTACCTTTGCGTGGCGGATATTCTGAATGAGGGTATCGACATACCTGAGATTGACACCGTTCTGTTTTTGAGGCCGACGGAATCACTGACCATCTACTTGCAGCAGTTGGGCCGCGGATTGCGTCTGGCTGACGGTAAGACCTGCCTGACAGTCTTAGACTTTGTGGCCCAAGCCAACAGTAGTTATAATTACGAAAGTCGTTTCCGTGCTCTTGTGGGGCGCGGAAAGAAAAGTATCGAAAAGGAAATTAAAGACGGCTTCACTTTTTTGCCTCGCGGGTGCTCTATCACGATGGAGAAGGAGGCACAGGATTATATCTTGAAAAACATCAAGGAAGCCATCTTTGACGTGCGAAGACTCCGCAAAGAAACACGTTTCTTCACCCAGAATACAGGAAGAGAGCTGACGCTTGATAATTTCATCGAAAACTTCGGACTTGACTGGCGGCATATCTATAAGACACCAGGCTCATGGGCAAGGCTGAAAGTACAGGCGGGGATCCCTGTAGAGGGATTCGATGAGCAGTCATCTTATACCAAATTACTTGAAGGCGGACTGGCCAGACTGTACCACACCAACAGCTATGACTACCTCAATTATCTGAAAAGACTGATTGGCAACGGTATGTGTCAAATCAACTATCCAACCCGGCGCGAAAAAAAGTTCTTACAACTGTTTTACTATACCATCTGGATGGATGACATTGCAAAAGTGAACAAGAAATATGGAATGGATTTTCCCGACATGGAGTATGCCGTTGTATCGCTTTCCGACCAGAAATGGATGATGGAAGAACTGGCCTGCCTTGTCAGGACACGTCTGGCAAGTCTGAGCAAGACAACCAACTGGTTAAAAATCGATGACGATGCTGAGATAGAATTATACGGCTGTTACTCGGCCGATGAGATACACCTCATGCTGGAAAACAAACCGGGTCGTTGGCAGGTTTTAGGCACACAATACATCTCAGAGCGCAAATTGGCTATGGTGTTTGTCACGCTCAATAAGTCAGACAAAGAATATTCACCCTCCACCCGCTATGAAGACTACGCCATCTCAGCCCACCAATTCCATTGGCAATCGATGAACAGTGTTCGCATTGAAAGCAACGAAGGACAGCGTATCATCGAACAAAGGACCAACGGCTGGAAATATATACTTTTTGTACGTGACACGAAAAAAGACGAGTATAGCAATACGAATGCCTATTACTGCCTTGGACTCATCGACTATCATGAAAGTCATGGAGAGCGCCCGATGAACGTAGTATGGGACATGAGAAATCCTATCCCTGGATTTATGCTTGAGGCTGCAAAAGCAGTATAAAACACAGGTAACATAACCATAACAATCAATATAATGGAATATATTTTTAATCTTAACATAGGCGATGCTTCACCCAACGGACAGGTGACAATTGTAGATGAAGACAGACTATGCTATATAGTACGATCAGAAAGTAAAGGGGCTATCGGCTTAAGGACCATATCAAAAGCCTTGTTGCAAGAATTTGTAGCATATAAAATCAACCATCCTTCTGCCACATCAAACGAAGCAAGAAACGAACTGAAAGACAAGAGTGAGATTGACAATTTTGAATTTGGCTACGCTTCCACATTATGTATTATGGCCGACATGGCCATACAAAGAGGAGCGCATGCCGAGTCTCTGCCCACAGACGACACCACGAGCCATGCGCTTCAAGTAATCTTCTACGGTGCCCCCGGCACGGGCAAGTCAAATACCATCAAGCGTGAGGTGGACGATAAGAAAAAGCCGAATGTGCGCACGACGTTCCACCCCGACAGCGACTACTCTACCTTTGTGGGTGCCTATAAACCGACAAGCATAGAAGTGCCCGTGACAACGATGATAGGCACAAAGGCGGTGCCCGTAGAGAATGCCGACGGCACACCGAGAATGGAGAAAAAGATTGTCTATGAGTTTGTGCCACAGGCTTTCCTGAAGGCTTATACAGGGGCGTGGAAGAATCCAAGTGAGCCCTTCTACTTGATTATTGAGGAAATCAACCGAGGCAACTGCGCCCAGATATTCGGCGACCTGTTTCAACTGCTTGACCGCAACGACACGACGGGTCTGTCGGAATACCCCATATCACCCGATGAAGACATACAGAAATTCCTATTGACGGACAGGAAGTTCGGCTTCGCAACACTGACCGACGAACAGAAAGCCCATATACCTGAAGAGGTGCTAAACGGCGAACTGATGATACTGCCGCCCAACTTGCACATCTGGGCCACAATGAACACCTCCGACCAAAGCCTGTTCCCCATCGACTCAGCCTTTAAGCGCCGTTGGGACTGGCAGTATATGCCCATCTCTAACGCCAACAAAGGGTGGAAGATAGAAGTGAAGGGACGGCAGTACGACTGGTGGCAGTTCCTTGAAAAAATCAACGACGCTATAGGGCAGGCCACCAGCTCTGAAGACAAGAAACTGGGTTATTTCTTCTGCAAGGCGAAAGACGGCATCATCAGCGCCGACACGTTCGTGGGGAAGGTGATTTTCTATATCTGGAACGATGTGTTCAAAGACTTCGCCGACGAAACCGGCGACCTGTTCAAAGACGATGAAGGCTCTCTGTCGTTCAACAAATTCTATACCGCCACACCCGACGGAAAGGCTACGGTGGCTGAAGAGAAAGTAGAAAGGCTCTTGCGAAACCTTGGTGTGGTACCTTTCATTGATGATGAGGACTACGAAAATGAAGCGAATGGACGTGTTAGATACATTATAGACGGTGAGATATTCAAGCGAAAGTCATACGCCGGTAAAGAAATAATGACCAGATACCTGAAGGAGCATCCTAACTTGACCTTCCAAGAAATCAAAGAAACATTCCCAGACAGCATGTTGGTACACTCTGGTCATAGAGGGTTAATTGCATCAACAGACACTCAATTAGATAGTTATGGAAGATACTATTCTCAAGAACAATTCACCTCGTCTGATGGTGTAACATTCAAAATATATAAACAATGGACAAGTGTTAACATCAACAATATCATCAACTTTGCGAAGAGTCAAGGATGGAATATTAAAGTAGAAGAATCAGATGGACAAGGAGAATAAGCTGATACTCTATAAGGACAATGATGGCAAGGTGAGCGTAAACGTGCGCTTTGCCGATGAGGATGTGTGGCTGACGCAGGCACAACTCATGGAGATTTATCAGACGAGTAAGTCTAATATCAGTGAGCACCTAACTAACATCTTCAACGACCAAGAGTTGGAGAGGGATGCAGTTGTTCGGAAATTCCGAACAACTGCCGCTGATGGTAAGAACTATCATGTTTTGCACTACAACCTTGATGTCATTATCGCACTTGGCTACCGCGTTCAGTCGTCCATTGCCGTACGCTTCCGCCGTTGGGCTACACAGCGATTGCATGAATATATCCAAAAGGGCTTCACGATGGACGACGAGCGGCTGAAACAAGGCGGCAACCGATACTTCAAAGAACTCTTGCAGCGCATCCGCGACATTCGCAGCAGCGAGCGTAACTTCTATCAGCAAGTGACAGACATCTACGCTACATCCACTGACTATGACCCTCGCGCTAAAATAACCAAGCTCTTCTTTGCTACCGTGCAAAACAAGATGCACTATGCTGTGCACGAACATACGGCAGCGGAACTTATCTACGAACGTGTGGATAATGAAAAACCTTTTGTGGGTATGACCAACTTCAAGGGCAACTACGTGACTCGCGATGATGTGAAGATAGCCAAGAACTACCTGTCGGAACTGGAATTGAAGAGACTGAATCTGCTTACATCACAGTTCCTCGACTATGCTGAATTTCAAGCACTGGAGCAGAATCCCATGACAATGGCCGACTGGATTGCCGCTCTTGACGACCAGATACTCCGACTTCGGAAGAACATCTTGGAGGGCAACGGGACTGTTTCACACCAAGAAGCCATTGAAAAGGCTGAGCGAGAATTTGAAATCTACCGCGAGCGGGAAATGCGGATGTTGGAGAGCGACTTCGACAAGGCTGTCAAGCGATTGAGAAACAAAAAGGACGAAGACGACGGTGAGCACCAGTCGTCTGACAACGAAGAAGCATGAGAATCCTCATCGAAGAATACCAATACGAGGCCGACAAGGTGAAGGACATCCTGCACGGCATCGATGCCATGCAGAACGTGGAGGGTCGGGTGTCTATCCACTACGTGGGGTATTACTACAATACCCTGCTGAAGGACTGCGTGTTTATTCTTCCGAAGGTGCTGCTCAAAGGCGACGAAGGACTGGAGCGGGTGTTCGGCAAATACAAGCCCGAAGACATCGCACATATCGACAACGAATGCGCTCTGACATCTGAAGAGAAAGACTTCATCTATAAGTTTGCCGTGTGGATATACCGCGCCATCGTAGTATATAAGAACGACAGACGAAGCGACACAAGCATCGTATATCACTCGAAAATAGCACAGATAGGCAAAGGCAGCCGAAGAATGAGCAACACCTACCTCGACATCCTGCTCGAACTGTTGCAGTTTAACAAAGACAATCAGAGCTTTTTCTTCTTCGTATTGAAAAACCTGCATGCAGGATTCAATAAAATCAACTGGACACGCACCATCAGCCGCGAGACAGCCATCGTGCAGGGCGGACAGCCCATCTACCTGCGACCCGTGAACAAACGTCGGCAGGTGAATTTCGACGAGGAGCTGCTCGTCATCTTCTTCTCTATAATCAACTATATCTGCAAGGCCTTCGGCTTCACAGCCGATATCAATTTCCAATACGAACTGATACACGGCAGGCAGTTTAAGCGCTATCTCGACGGATACGGATGCACACGGCTGCGACAAATCAAATACAAGTATTTCTCTGACAAGGCGCTGCAACTGTGGCACTTGTGCTATGCTTTCTTCGACGAGGCACGGCAAGTGAGCGTAAGCACAGACAGAAAGGAATACTTGCTGGTGAAGAATTTCTACATCGTGTTTGAAGCCATCATCGACGAACTGATAGGCGACACCCCACTGCCCGACGGCATGGACAAGAAACAAGACGACGGGAAGATAGTAGATCACCTGTACACCGCCAAGAGTCTGATAGAGAGCGATACCAACCGCACCTACTACATCGGCGACTCGAAATACTACAAGATGGGGCACCCTCTGGGCCGAGAGGCTGTGTTTAAACAATATACCTACGCCCGCAACGTGATACAATGGAACATCGACATCTTCAACGACGGGAAAACAACGCAGTCGGGCGTGAAACTGCGCGACGATGTGACCGAAGGGTATAATATCATCCCTAACTTCTTCATCTCGGCCAAGATGGACGAGGGATTTGACTATGGCAAGGAAGGCATCGAAAAGACCGACAGACGCATGCAGCGATACCGGAATGAACACTTCAAGAACAGGCTCTTCGACCGCGACACGCTGCTGCTGTTCCACTACGACGTCAACTTCTTGTTTGTGCTCGCTCTCTACGCTCGCGACAATGCCTCGCAGAAGGCGGGATGGAAGGAGAAAATACGGCACCGATTCCGCGAGGAGATACAAGACTGGCTGCAAGAGGAATATGACTTCTATGCCCTGAAGAGCAACGGCAACCCTATGGCGGGCGAGGAGTTCATACACGAACACTTCAAAGAACTGCAAGGCAAGCTTTACAGACCCTACGGCGACTCATTCCTCTATGCCATGGCGCTGGAGAAGCCCAAGGAGCAAGGTCTGAGAAACGAGGAGTCGGAACTGTACAGGATGCTGGAGGAGTATTTTGTGATAGACAAGGTGAAGCTTGGCGAAGACCCGAAAGAGCGGGTGGACGAGATGGTAACGGTCTATCAGCAGCAACACCCCTACAAACAAGTGCCCGAACAGTGGTTGCCGCAATACCATGTGGAGCGATACTTGGACCGTTATTTCGTCGTGGGACTGTATCATGACCAACCACACTGGGATTGGATCACGGGCAAGAACGACCGCGGGGCGATGATATACAACGTCAGACTGTCGAGAGAGCCTGAGGGGGCCATGAGCGAACATGCCATCCGAGCCAAACGCCCGCTGTTTGCCATCCTCTACGAGGAGAACCACGAGCGTGAGAATCAATACCATGTGTTTCGCATACATGACTTCGCCAAAATGACGGAAGCGAAGATGCGGCAGGCGCAATACCCCGAAAACCACGGCGGACCGAAAGGCGACTACTTTATCTTCCGATTCGACGAGGAGGTGAGCATCGGGGCATTCGACATCGGCCGACTGATAGCATGGCACCGGCTCGACAAAGAACATGTGGAGGGAAGACCCCTCTTCGTGAAAGGGGAAGAACTATTGAGGTTCAGGGGACCTCTTTGAACATTGAACTTTTTTTAGAGGTAAGAGGTAAGAGGTGAGAGGTAAGAGATATGTTTCGGGGCAGGGGGCAGGGGGCAGGAGATATGCTACGTGCACAAAACCGTGCAAGAACCCTAAACCCTAAACCGTATAAAAACCCTAAACACTCAACACTAAACCGTATAAGAACACTCAACACTCATCAACAACATGAAAATATTCATTACTTCATTGTGCATGATGCTCATGGCGATGACCATGACGGCACAGACTGACTCGATTGCGAAACTGCTGAAGGATGACCCCCGCAGGGCCTACGGCACCGACTACCCCTACCCCATGGAGACCGCACGCATGACGAAAGCACCGCGCGGCTACAAGGCGTTCTACATCAGCCACTACGGCCGACACGGGTCGCGCTACTACTGGACCGACCGACTCTACAAAGACCTCGACACGCTGCTGAAGGTGGCTCACCGACGCGGACAACTGACAACGGCGGGCGAACGCTTCTATACGCGGTACATGGCTGCCAAAGACGAGCTGATGACGGGCGTGACCGAACTGACCGACCTGGGGTGGCAACAGCACCAGCGCATCGCACGGACGATGTACAACCGATTCCCGGAGGTGTTTAAACGGGGCGGCAACGTGTATGCCATCTCGTCGCTCGTGGGGCGATGCGTCATCAGCATGGCGTCATTCTGCCTGGAACTGAAGCAGTGCAACCCGAAGATAGAGGTGCGCGAACAGTCGTCGCGCTTCACACTCGACGCGGTGGCTCCCTCCGACCGACAAAACCCGGCACGGCGCACCTACCCGAAAATGAAACCACGATACGAACAGCGACGCGATGAGCTGAAGGGTGACCCGACGCTGCCGCTGCGCGTGGCGCAACGGGCATTTACCAGCACCGACAGTCTGCCGAGCAACGCCAACCGCATCGGGGCTAACCTGATAGACCTCTACACCACGCTGCCCAGCATCGGACACGAGGGGATGCTGGAGGGCATCGTGAGCGACGCCGACATCGTGGAGCGATGGGAACAGGCCAACCTGGGGTCGTACTCATGGGTGTTCGGTCCGCAGCTCGAGACGATTCCCATCCTGAAGGATATCCTGACCAAGGCTGAGGCGGCCATCAACGGCACGAGCGACCACATCGCCGACCTGCGCTTCGGACATGACTCGTATCTGGGGCCGCTCACAGTGCTCATGGGCATCAACGGTGCCGACCAAGACCCCGAAGACCCCTATCAGGTAAAATACTGCTACCAGAACTGGGAGACGTGCAAGGCGTCTAACATACAACTGATCTTCTACCGTGGCAAGGGCGGCCGCGACGATATCCTGGTGAAATGCCTGCTCAACGGCGAGGAGGCACGCCTGCCACTGCCCTCGTCGCTCTATCCTTATTATAAATGGGCAGACTTCAAACGGTATTACGAGAAGAAGACTCAGCAGTAAGCAGACCCTCCCCCGGCCCCTCCCTTTTAGGGAGGGGAGTGGATAGCTTCGGAGCAGGGGGCAGGGTGCAAGGGGCAGGAGATTACTTCGTCACGCATATAGGGACAGGGCGTGCCCTATCCGCCGCACGGTGAGCGCAGCGAACACAAAAATCGCAACTCTGTTGCGTAAAATAATACTGCGACCGGCAGAAAGAAAGAAGACCCACACCCTGCCCCCTCCCTTTTAGGGAGGGGAGTGGATAGCTTCGGAGCAGGGAGCAGGGGGCAAGGGGCAGGAGATTACTTCGTCACGCATGTAGGGACAGGGCGTGCCCTATCCGCCGCACGGTGAGCGCAGCGAACATAAAAAGCACCCCGGACCTTTGATGGTCCGAGGGTACCATAATGTAAGAGCGACGGGAAGGAGCGGTTAAGTCCCTTCCCAAGGATTGGGAAGGGATTTAGGGATGGGTTGGAAGCCCTCCCATGGGAGGGTTGGGTGGGGAAAATAGAATTGTGAATTGTGTACTTTATGAATAGTTTATTTTCACCCTTTCATCGTAATTGTCGTACTATCTACTCCCCTCACTACAAGGGAGGGGCAGGGGGTGGGTCTGATTACAAGATCATCGAACAAACCATTATAGGCAAAGCAGGGCCACTGCGGTGTGAAGACGGCGCAGTGGCTACCGATGACTTCGTAGCGGTGGTGGATGGCAGCACCAACAAGAGCAGCATACGCATGCACCCCGACATGAGCAACGGACAATACTGCATGACACTGGTGAAAGAACACATCAGCCGGGTGCCGGCCGACACCGACTGCGCCACGTTCTGCCAAAGCGTCACACGCGTGGTGAGGGCGGTATATGAGAGGGCCGGCACAGACATGAACCTGCTGACGGCGACCCCCACGGAGCGCATGGCGGCCAGCACGGCTGTCTATAGCCGGGCACGACAGGAGGTGTGGCTCGTGGGCGACTGCCAGTGTATGATAGACGGTGTGCTGTACGACAACCCGAAGCCATACGAGGAGATGATTGCCGAGATGCGGAGCGCGTATATCCGTCTGCAACTGAGTCAAGGGCGACGTGTGGAGGACTTCCAAGAGCACGACGCCGGGCGCGACTTCATCCTGCCCGTGCTCATAGACAGTTGCCGATGGCAGAACCAGACGTTTGCCGTGATCGACGGCTTCGACATCCCCTTAGACAGGGTACGTGTCATTGATGTGAGCGGCGCACGCCAACTGGTGCTCGCCACCGACGGCTACCCCGAACTGCTGCCCACCCTGGCCGACAGCGAGGCAGCCCTGGCACGGCAGTTGGCCGACGACCCCCTCTGCATCTACCGCCACAAGGCCACCAAGGGGATGATGCGCGGCCGACTGTCGTTCGACGACAGATGTTACATCCGCATGGTGGCTGAAGGCGCTTCACAGCTCTGAAAAAGTGTAAGCAGCACACTCTTTTTTGCCCGTTTTCACCCCTTTTTCGCCCTGTTTTCGCCCTGTAAACGTTTACATCGAGTCCACTTCTTTACAATTTTTAAAAACCGCCATCTCACTGATTCACAGCGGATTGAATTGAACACAACGGACAATTCAATCCACTTTTTTGTTATATCAGGTTGAAATGCGTACTTTTATTACTTATTTTTGCAACGAGCTTTTCAGGAGCAAGGGGCAAGGAGCAAGGGGCAAGGAGCAAGGGGCAGGGGGCAGGAGATATGCTCCGAGCACGAAACAGTGTAAGAACACTCAACACTCAACACTCCGAGCACGAAACAGTGTAAGAACACTAAACCCTAAACACTAAACCCTAAACACTAAACAGTGTAAGAACACTCAACACTAAACACTCAACACTAAACAATACAATAAAACACCTAATATATTAAAAACTGTAATCTATGAAAAAAGGAAGTTTCCTAATTGCATTATTGACATTTCTGATGATGTCAGTAAGCACCTTCGCCCAGCAGATAGCATCGGGCACGGTGTACGACAGCAGCGGCGAGCCGGTCATCGGCGCTTCCGTGATTGAGAAAGGTACCTCTAACGGAGCCGTGAGCGACATCGACGGACAGTTCTCACTCACGGTGAAGCGCGGAGCCACCCTGGCCATCTCCTACATCGGGTATAAGACGGTAGAAGTAGCCGCGAGAGAGAACCTAAGCATCACCCTCGAGGAAGATGCACAGACACTCAACGACGTGGTGGTGATAGGCTACGGCGTGCAGAAGAAGAGCGTGGTGACCGCCGCCATCGCCAAGGTGAGCAGCGACGACCTGGACGGCAAGACACGTCTGCGCGCCGAGGATGCGCTCAAGGGCATGGCTGCTGGTGTGAACGTGACATCGGCCTCGGGACAGCCCGGGTCGAAGTCGTTGATACGCATCCGCGGTATCGGCACCATCAACGACTCCAACCCCCTCTACATCATCGACGGCATGCCCACCGACCAAGACGGCATGGAGTCGGTGAACCCCAACGACATCGAGAGCATCGAGGTGCTGAAAGACGCTGCCTCGGGTGCCATCTACGGTGCACGTGCCGCCAACGGCGTGATATTGGTGACCACCAAGAAAGGCAAGATGGGCAAGGCACAGATCAACTACAACTTCTCGTACGGTTGGCAGAACGCATGGCGCAAACGCGACGTGACGGGCGCCACCGACTATGCCATCCTGCAAAACGAGCGCCACGTGCAGACGGGACAGGCTCCCCTCTATGCCGACCCCTACCACCTGATCGACGCCAATGGCAATGCGGTGGT
This sequence comes from uncultured Prevotellaceae bacterium, assembly GCA_947165505.1. Taxonomy (GTDB): domain Bacteria; phylum Bacteroidota; class Bacteroidia; order Bacteroidales; family Bacteroidaceae; genus Prevotella. The sequence continues at coordinate 27,876 of CAMVAT010000015.1, forward strand.
CGGCTTCGGCACCGACTGGCAGGAGCTGCTCTTCAACGACAATGCGCCCATCGTGCAGCACGACGTGTCTATCAGCGGTGCCAGCGAGAAGGTCAATTACTACCTGTCGCTGGGTTACTTCACACAGGATGGTATCGTGGGCGGCAACTACGGACACTCTAACTACGACCGTCTGACCATCCGCTCGAACAACCAGATCAACCTGTTTGACGACTCCAAGGAGCGCACATTCCTCAACAAGCTCGACCTGGGTGCCAACCTGTCGTACATGCGCGTGCACAGCACGGGCATCGACGCCAACTCTACCTGGGGCTCGCCCCTGGGTTCGGCCCTCTATCTGGCCCCCACCCTGCCCCTGACGCTCAATGCCGGCTACGATGCCGAGGGCAACCCGCTCATCGGCGAACAGATGATCAACCAATATCCGAAATACGAACTCTATCGCGACGCCAACGGCAATCCCTACACCATACCGGGATTCATCGGGTCGTACAACGAGCAGAACAACCCCATCGCCATCATGCAGGGCAACCCCACACGCGGATGGTCGCACAAATTCATGCCCAAATTCAACCTCGACCTGCAACTCTGGGACGAGATCAAATACCACTTCACTTGGAGCGCTGAGATGTCGTTCTGGGGCAATGAGAGTGCCACGCTGCAGAAATACTACCTCTCGGGCAACAACAACGCCGACCACACACAGGCCAGCATGTATAAGGGCAACAACACCACATGGCAGGTGGAGAACACCCTGACCTACGACAAAACCTTCGGCAAGCACACCATCGGCGTGGTGCTCGGACAGTCGGCCATGAAGTTCAAGGGCGACGATCTGAGCGCATACCGCTGGAATCTGGTCAATACCAACAAGCCCTACCTGAACTACGCCACGAACGTGGACTACGAGACCACCGTGGATAAGGACGGCAATATCACCGGCGTGAAGAACCTGACCGGCAACGGCGGCGGCCCCTATGTAGAGCACCGCGTGTCCTCGCTCTTCGCCCGACTGAGCTACAACTACGACGAGCGCTACATGGTGCAAGCCACCATCCGCCGCGACGGCAGCTCGCGCTTCGGCACGAACAACAAATACGGCACCTTCCCCTCATTCTCTTTGGGATGGAACGTGATGAACGAAGCCTTCATGGAGCAGACACGCAGTTGGCTGTCGAACATGAAGCTGCGCATGAGCTGGGGTAAGAACGGTAACGACAACATCGGCGACTTCGCCTACACCACCCTCACGTCGATGGGTGCCAGCAGCAACTACTACTTCGGCCGCACCGCCACAATGCTGGTCGGCTCGAAAGCCAACCGACTGGCCAACGAAGACCTGAAATGGGAAGAGAGCGAGCAGACCGACATCGGCATCGACCTCGGGTTCTTCAACGGCGCCCTCACATTCTCGGCCGACTACTTCATCAAGAAGACCAACGGCATGATCATCGACATGCCCATCCCCAGCTATGTGGGCGAGGCCCGTCCGCTGGGCAACGTGGGCGACATGGAGAACTCGGGCGTGGAGTTTGAGCTCGGCTACAAATGGCACATCGCCGACACACATTTCGCCGTCAAGGGCAACGCCTCGTATCTGCACAACAAACTAAAGAACCTGGGCAATGAGAGCGGATTCCTCAACTACGGCATCAATATGTTCAACGACGGTAGCACACGCGCCGAGAACGGTCAGCCCTTCCCCTTCTTCTACGGCTATAAGACCGACGGCGTGTTCCAAAACATGGCCGAGGTGCAAGCCTACGCCAACGCACAGGGCACACCCATCATGCCCAATGCCAAACCCGGCGACATGCGCTTCGTGGACGTGAACGGCGACGGACAGATCACCGACGACGACCGCACCAACATCGGCAACGGCACACCCGACTGGACCTTCGGCCTGACACTCAACGCCGAGTGGAAAGGCATCGACCTGAGCCTCTTCTTCCAGGGAGTGAGCGGCGTGGATGTGTTCGACGCCACCTACCGCCAAGACGTGTCATCGGGCAACTACCCCACCTGGGTATTGGACCGCTGGACCGGCGAAGGCACCTCCAACCGCGTACCCACCCTGGGCGACAGCAAAAACTGGGTGGTGAGCGACCTCTACATACAAGACGGCTCGTATCTGCGCCTGAAGAACATCACACTGGGCTACACCCTGCCCCGACAGCTCACACAAAAGATACGCATCGACCGCCTGCGCTTCTACGTGCGCGCCGAGAACCTGTTCACGTGGACCAAATACTGGGGCTTCGACCCCGAGATAGGCACGAGCAGCACCTCGCTGGGCGTTGACTATGGTGTCTATCCGCAGGCCCGCACATGGACCATAGGATGCAATGTATCTCTGTAAGATATAAGGAGCAAGGGGCAAGAGAAATGCCAATTAGCTCCATAAGTCCAATAAGCCCAATAAGCCTAATAAGCCTAAATAAGAATCAATAAAATCAACCAAATAGTTATGAAACAACATATTTCCATCATAGCACTGTTAGCAGCCGGAGCCTTCACCCTGGCCTCGTGCAGCGACGACTTCCTCGAGGTGAAGAAGCCCGACGGCGAGCCTCTGGAGGAATACTACACCACCGACGACCGGCTGAACGAAGCACTCACCTCGGCCTACGCTCCCCTGCACTGGCCCGACTGGGACGGTACGGCCTACAACGACCTGACTGTCGATGCCGAGATTATGGGCGACGACTTCTGGGTGGGCGGCGAGACAGCCACCGACAACCTGCACTGGCACAAACTGTTTAATTTCGAGGGCAGCGGCAACAACACGCTGGCCACCCTGTGGACCGACTTCTACAGCGGCATCAAGCGCTGCAACGACGCCATCCACTACTGCTCGTGGGGCGGAGGCACCGCCGACAACCGCCGCTCGACAGAGATGCAGGCACGGTTGCTGCGCGTGTATTACTACAATATTCTGTGGCACTACTACGGCAATGTGCCCTTCTATCTGGAGAACCTGACCACACCCTACACCGCGCCGCAATTGAAAGCCGACGAGATCTACGCGCAGCTACTGCCCGAGCTGGAGGCTATCATCGCCTCGAAGGTGCTGCCCCTAAGGTGGGATGCCGCCAACGCCGGACGCGTGTCGCAAGCCATGGCCTACATGCTCTATGCCGAGATGGTGATGTATCAGAACGACACACAACGCTACGCCCAGGCTCTGGCCTACATGAAAGAGCTCATCGCATCGAGCGACTATCAGCTCAACCCCGACTACGCTGCCCTGTGGAAAGAGAGCGGTGAGTGGTGCCAGGAGAGCATCTTCGAGATCAACTACAACGACGACCAGGCGCAGCGCGACTGGACCGGAGCGGCCGCACTGAATGCCGGCGGCACCGTGCTGCCCACCCTCATCGCCCCGAACAAATGGCCTGGCGGCGACGGATGGAACACCGGCGAGGACGGCTGGGGATTCCTGCCCATGCGCGTAGAGACGTATAATATGTTTGCCGAGGGCGACCTGCGGCGCGATGCCACCTGCTGGGACGTGCGCGGAATAGATTATACCATGCGCTACCAAGACACCCACATCTGGCTGGCCAAGTATCGTCCGTACTCAGACAACAACAAGGACTGTCCCACATCGAAGAACTGTAACTTCAACAACAACAAGCGCATCTACCGCTATGCCGAGACGCTGCTCAACGCAGCCGAACTGCTGTTGGCCACGGGCGGCAGCAACAGCGAGGCCACGGGCTATCTGAACCAAGTGCGACAGCGCGCCGGTCTGGAGGCTCTGGGCAGCATCACCGACGATGATATCATCAACGAGCGCCATCTGGAGTTTGTGGGCGAGGGCAAGCGCTACTTCGACCTGGTGCGCACCGGACGGGCCGCCACCGTGCTCGTGCCCGACAACTACGGCTACCGCACCAACTCGTGGACACCCAACAAGAAGCACATCCCACTGGCACAGTCGGAACTCGACGCCGACCCCTCGCTGGTACAGAATGAGTATTAGAGGTAAGAGGTGAGAGAATAGTCCTCCAATCCTGATTATCACATCAACTCTTATGAGCCCTATTAGCCCAATAAGCCAAAATAACAAAAAAAACAACAACGACAATGAAAGCAAACATATATCAAAAGGTCAGGACGATGGCCAAGGCCGCACTGCCGGTGGCAGTGGCAGCGCTGGCGCCATTACTCAACGCCTGTTCGCCCGACTCGTTCGACGGTGCCGATGAAAACGGCATACCCACGATGGAGGGCATAGATTTCAACATGACGGTTGACCAAGAGGTGAACCAAGTGCTGCTGAGCGTGCCGCAGAAACAAGGCATGTACCCCGTGTGGACCATCAACGGAGCCACCTACTCCACCCTTCAAGAAGTGGGATGGTCTAACACCGAGCGAGGCACCTACAGCGTGGAACTGCGCATGGCCAACCGCAACGGATTCAGCCAGGGCAGCATCACCAAGTACTTCACCTTCAATGAGACGAAGATCAACTACACCGCTATGTTCAACCGCATCAAAGACAAGGAGTGGCGCATCGACAACGCCGAACCCGCACACATGGCCTGCGGACCCAACGGCGGCGACGGCACCGGCTGGTGGAGCGCGGCACCCGACGACAAGAAAGACTTCGGCGTCTATGACGACCGCATCACCTTCACCGTAGAGAGCAACAAGGGCGGCACCTACACCTACAACCCCGGAGCCGACGGCAAGACATACGTCAACTACGGCACCACCATCTGGGGTTCGCAGCCCGAGCCCGACTACGACGTGGCCACCGAGGCGCAGACCAGCAGCTGGTATTTCCAGCGCGGCACCTGGACCGACGCTGAGGGTCAGGAGATAGACGTCGATTACCTGGTACTGGCCGACAACACCCTGTTCCCCTACATCAGCGCCGATGCCCAATACCAGCATCCCCGCTTCCGCATCGAGTCGCTCACCGCATCGAAGATGGTGCTCATCTACGAGGGCGACGGTATCTCGTGGCGATACATCCTGACGAGCAAGGCTGCCGAGAAGGTCTTTGAGGGCTTCGACGCCAACAGCGACTTCAACCTCTGGAAGGGCATCACACCGACAATGTCGTTCCACTTCCAACCCGGATGGGGCGACGTGCGCACACCGGAGATGGAAGCGACCTTCGAGAGCGGCGACAACGACTACAGCGTGACCGTGCCCGACGCCTGCGCCGACCGCTGGCAGGCACAGATGCACTTCCACACCAACCTGACGACCTCGGCAGCCAACCACTACGACTTCTCGGTCATCCTCAATGCCGAACGCGACATCAACGGCGTGACGCTGAAACTGACACAGGAAGACGATGCCGCCGCGATGATCGACGTGGCCGACATCAGTCTGAAGGCCGGCGAAGACTTCATCTTCTGGCGCAGCGACCTCGAGGGCGTTGACCTGAGCAACGTGAAACTCGTGTTCGACTTCGGCTATGCCTCTGAACCCACCACCGTCAATGTGCGCAACATCGTGCTGAAAGACCACGCCAACGACGACGGCACCGTGCTGCCCGAGCAGGGCGGCGAAGGCGGCGGCGAACAGCAGGGCGGCACCATGGACTGGGACTACGACTCGGCCGGCAACCTGTGGAAAGCCGTAGATGACGGTTCGATGCTTGATGCCCTCGGCTACTATTTCGCCACAGGCAGCGACTGGTCGCCCATCCCCTACACCGAGGCCACCCACAGCGGTGATGTGTATGAGATAGACCTGCCCGCAAACCTGGGCGGCTCACAATGGCAGGGACAGTTCCACATCGACACTAAACTGACCGCCTCGGCCTCGAAGAAATACAACTTCTACTTGGTGATGGAGGCCGACAACGACCTGCCACAGGTGACTTTCAAGCTGACCGACTCGGGCGACACCAACTCCTTCTTTGAGGAGCGCGTGGATGTGCCCGCCGGAGGGTTCGTCTATAAGAAAGAGGGCGTGAGCCTGAAGGAAGGCAAGGATGCCACTGCCGTGCGTATGTTCTTCGACTTCGGAGGCTCGCCCGCAGGCACCCACGTGAAGATCAGCAAGATCTACTTCGAGGAGGTCGTCAGCATGGACTACGCCGATGCCGACAACCTGTGGAAAGCCGTAGATGACGGTTCGATGTTTGATGCCTTCGGCTACTACTTCGCCACAGGCAGTGACTGGTCGCCCATCGCCTATACAGAGGCCACCCACAGCGGCGACGCGTATGAGATAGACCTGCCCGCGAACCTGGGCGGCATGCAGTGGCAGGGACAGTTCCACATCGACACCAAACTGACCGCCTCGGCCTCGAAACAGTACGCCTTCCAGCTGGTGATGGAGGCCGACAACGACCTGCCGCAGGTGACCTTCAAACTGACCGACTCGGGCGACACCAACTACTTCTTCGAGGAGCGCATCGACGTGCCGGGAGGCGAGCCCTTCACCCTGACCCGCAAGGGCATCACCCTGAAAGAGGGTAAGGACGCCACCGCCATCCGCATGTTCTTCGACTTCGGCGGCTCGCCCGCAGGCACTCACGTGAAAATCAGTAAAATCATATTCAAGGAGATCTAAACAATGAAACGATACATGTTTAACACCATCATAGCCATCGCGGCAGCCCTCATCGTGGGCTGCGGCAGCGATGACGACGACAACAGCAGCGTGGCTCCCAACGCCACCATCACCCTGAGTCAGGAAAGCATCAGCGTGCCGGCCGACGGCGGCACCTACACCCTCAACGTGAGCACCACGGGCCGCGAGTGGGGCGCCTACAGCACCGCCAGTTGGATACAGGTGCAGACCACAGGCAGCACCGCACAGCAGGGCACCCTGACCGTGACCATCGACGCCAACCCGCTGACCACCGCACGCAAGGCCGACGTGACCGTGATGTCGGGCACCGCCCGCAAGACCATCGCACTGACGCAGGCCGCCTCGGAGACGGCCGCCTACGATGCCCCTGAGGGCTACTCGCTGGTGTGGCAGGATGAGTTTAACAGCGGCAGCACGCTCAACGCCGACGACTGGACCCACGAGGTGCAAAGTGCCGGATGGGTGAACAACGAACTGCAGAACTACGTGAACCACACCACGCCCGGCGGCGAGGTGGTGACCGAGGTGAAGGGCGGCAAACTGCTCATCCACTGCGTGAAGGAAGACGGCAAGATCTACTCCGGACGCGTATATGCTAAGAAGAGTGAAGGATGGACCTACGGCTATATCGAGGCCCGCATCAAACTGCCCAAGGGCAAAGGCACCTGGCCTGCCTTCTGGATGATGCCCGTCAACTTCAAGTCGTGGCCCGCCGACGGCGAGATAGACATCATGGAAGAGGTGGGCGGACACCCCAACTACGTGTCGTCGAGCCTGCACGCCAACGCCCATGTGCACAGCAACAACACGCAGGTGACGCACGAGATGCTGTGCGACGGAGCCGAAGACACGTTCCACACCTACGCCATCAAGTGGACCGCCGACAACATCACCACATACGTGGACGGACAGGTGCAGCTGAGCTATGACAACCGCGGTCTGGGCCGCGACGACTGGCCCTACGACGACCCGTTCTACGTCATCTTCAACCTGGCGTGGGGCGGCACATGGGGCGGCACCTACGGCATCGACGAGAGCGCACTGCCCGCCACGATGGAAATAGACTATGTAAGAGTGTTTCAGAAATAATCACTACTTATTGTCTCTCTTTCTACGGAGTTGCGGAGAGTAGGAGAATCGTCGGCACACGCCCCCTGACACCCCCTCCGGCTCCCCTGTTTAGCGGGGGAGAGCAACCTCTTAACTTAGAGCCTCCTATCCTCCCTTCCTCCGTAGAATATGTCCAAACTCATCAACTCCCAAAACGATCCCAAACTCGTGTCCCCTTCCTTCGGTGGGGGTACGGGGGAGGCCAATAACTAAGAAATGAAGAAACAACTGATATTTGCGGCAGCGATGTCCATGGTGGCCATCACTGCCCCGGCTCAGAATACGCCCATATACCTGGACGAGAGCCAGCCCATTGAACAGCGGGTGGAGGATGCCCTGCAGCGCATGACGCTCGATGAGAAGATCGCCGTCGTCCACGCACAGAGCAAATTCTCGTCGGCCGGCATCATGCGACTGGGCTTCCCCGACTTCTGGACCGACGACGGACCGCACGGCGTGCGCCCCGACGTGCTGTGGGACGAGTGGGTGCAGGCCGGCCACACCAACGACTCGTGCGTGGCCTTCCCCGCCCTCACCTGTCTGGCAGCCACCTTCAACCTCGACATGGCACGCCTCTATGGCGAGAGTCTGGGCGAGGAGGCCCTCTACCGCGACAAAGACATGATACTGGGCCCGGGCGTGAACATCAACCGCACGCCGCTCAACGGCCGCAACTTCGAATACATGGGCGAAGACCCCTATCTGGCCAGCCGCATGGTGGTGCCCTACATACAGGGCTTGCAGTCGAAGGGCGTGGCCGCCTGTGTGAAACACTATGCGCTGAACAACGATGAGGAAAACCGCCACCAAGTGAACGTGGTGGTGAGCGACCGCGCCCTGCACGAGATCTACCTGCCCGCCTTCCGCGCCGCGGTGGTCGAGGGCGGCACCTGGGGCATCATGGGATCGTACAACCTGTATCAGGGCCAGCACTGCTGCCACAACCAGACGCTGCTCAACCAGATACTCAAGGGCGACTGGGGATACGACGGTGTGGTGGTGAGCGACTGGGGCGGCGCGCACGACACCGACGAGGCCATCCGCAACGGACTGGACATGGAGTTTGGCACGTGGACCGACGGTCTGACCATGGGTGCCACCAACGCCTACGACATGTATCACCTGGCCAAGGCTTACAAAGACGACATACGCGAGGGGAAATATACCGAGCGCGAACTCAACGACAAGGTGCGCCGTGTGCTGCGCCTCTTCTTCCGCACCACGATGAACCGCCAGCGCGGCTACGGATTCCTGTGCAGCGACGCCCACTATGCGGCGGCACGCCAGATAGCCGGCGAGGGCATCGTGCTCTTGCAGAACAAGGGGGGCGTGCTGCCCCTGCGCCTGGAGGGTAAGCGCCGCATACTGGTGGTGGGCGAGAACGCCATCAAGATGATGACCGTGGGCGGCGGCAGTTCGTCGCTCAAGGCACAGCACGAGGTGCTGCCCCTCGACGCCCTGACAGCCGAGTGTGCGCGCCACGGTGTGGTGTGCGACTACGCCCGCGGCTATGTGGGCGACACGGTGCAGAGCTACAACAACGTGACAGTGGGGCGCAGCATCGCCGAGAGCCGTCCGGCCGGGGTGCTGCTGGCCGAGGCTGTGGAGAAAGCCAAGGACGCTGACTACGTGGTCGTGTTCGGCGGTCTGAACAAGAGCGCGCACCAAGACAGCGAGGGCCACGACCGCCAAGACTATGCCCTGCCCTACGGTCAGGACGCGCTGGTGGAGGCGCTGGCACGTGTGAACCCGAACATCGTGTTCGTCAACATCTCGGGCAATGCCGTGGCCATGCCGTGGCGCGACCGGGTGAGCGCCATCGTGCAGGGATGGTTCATCGGCAGCGAGAGCGGCACCGCCCTGACCGACATGCTCACGGGCCGCACCAACCCCTCGGGCAAGTTGCCCTTCACGTGGTTTGCCGCGCTCAACGATGTGCCGGCCCACCGTCTGGGCACTTATCCCGGCACGTGGCGCCCCGCGCACGACATCATCGACGAGACGTATGCCGACGACCTCTATGTGGGCTACCGCGGTGCCGACCGCTACCGCGTGCGACCGCTGTTCGCCTTCGGCCACGGTCTGAGTTACACCACGTTTGAGATAGGCAAGGCCGCCGCCGACAAGAACACGCTGACAGCGGCAGAGACCGTCACCCTGACCATCCCCGTGAAGAACACGGGCAGCGTGGCTGGCGCCGAGGTGGTGCAGGTGTATATACGCGATGTGAAATCGTCGCTGCCGCGCCCGCAGAAAGAGCTGAAGGCTTTTCAGAAAGTATATCTGCAACCGGGTGAGCAGTGCACCGTCAGCATCACGCTCGACCGCCAGGCCCTGAGCTACTACGACGACCGCCAGGGGGCATGGGTGGCAGAGCCGGGCGACTTCGAGGCCCTGATCGGCACCTCGTCTGACCGTCTGACACAGAAAGTGAAGTTTGCGCTGAAATAAAAAAAATATTCAATAGAATTCTGAGATTCAAATAATTTGACTATTTTTGCAGTCGAGATGCCGTGGAGATGTGCTTCATGGTGTCTCGACTGTCAAAAATAGCCATGAAGAAACTCTTTTCAACCCGTTATATCACCATCGTATTGCTCACCTTGACCACCCTTGCGGTCAGGGCGCAGCACAATCTGGACTCGCTCTACCGCTGCCTGGACAGCGAGATAGAGCGATTTGCCGATTATGTGGCCGTTCACGACCGTGAGGTGAGCCTGTTGACGCAGGAACTGTCGCAGGCCGACAACGATGCCTTGCGCTACGACCTCAACTACCGTCTCTACGACAAATACCGTGCCTTCATCAACGACTCGGCCGTCTATTACCTGCGCAACTGCATCGACCTGGCCGGGCGTCTGCACCAGCCGTCGAAAGTGAACGAGTGCCGTTCGCTGCTGGCGCTGCGCTGCTCGAACACGGGCATGTACGACGAGGCACTCAAGATACTTGACACCGTGCGCCCCGAGGAGATGGACACCACCGCACTGGGCATCTACTACGAGGCGCGCAACCATGTGTATAACGAGCTGGCCTACTACACTCACATGGCCGACATGAAAGAGCGCTACCTGGCCGAGGCGGGCAAATACGAGGGACTGATGCTCAGCCTGCTGCCCGACACGGCCGACGCGGCACTGCTGCGGCGCGAGATGATAGCACTCAATGCCGGACGGCTGGAAGAGTCGAAGGCCATCAACGACGCATGGCTGCGACGTGTGACGCCGGGCAGTCACCGCTATGCCCTGGTGGCGCTCTACCGCTATCTGGAATACAAGGCGGCGGGCAACGACGATGAGATGATGTACTGGCTGGCCGAGTCGGCGCTGGCCGACGTGCGCAACGCGGTGATGGACCAGGGGTCGCTGTGGGAGTTGGCCAACCAGTTGATGCTGGAGGGCGACGTGGACCGCAGCTACCGTTACATCAGTTTCACGAGCGAGTGCGCGGGCCGCTACGGGTCGCGTCAGCGCAATTGGCAGATAGCCCCGCTGCTGTCGGCCATCGCCAACAACTACAAGGCACAGAGCGAGCGCAGCAGTCAGCGCCTGCGCCTCACCATCATCGGCATCAGCGTGCTCGCCATGCTGCTCTTAGCTTTGCTCTTCTATGTGAACCGCCAGCGCAAGCGGCTGGCAGCGGCGCAGCAACAGTTGCAACAGAGCAATGAGAAGCTGGCCTCGGCCAACGGGTTGCTGTCGGAGAAAAACAATGAGCTGTCGGAAGTGAACGACCAGTTGCACGCGCTCAACGCGCAGTTGGCCGAGTCGAACCGTGTGAAGGAGGAGTATGTGGGTCGGTTCATGCGTCTGTGCTCCGTGTATATCGACAAGATGGACCAGTTTCGCAAGCGCGTGAACAAGATGATGAAAAACCGCGAATACGAGGAGCTGTACAACACCACGCGCAGTCAGGAGTCGAAGACACAGCAGCTGGAGGAGCTCTTCGGCAGTTTCGACGCCGCCTTCCTGCATCTGTTTCCCAATTTCGTGAGCGAGGTGAACAAGCTGCTGAAGCCCGAGGAGCGGATGGAACTGGAGAAGGACAAGCGCATGAACACCGACCTGCGCATTTTGGCACTCATCCGTCTGGGCATCGACGACAGTTCGAAGATAGCAGAATTTCTGAACTACAGCGTCAATACCATCTATAACTATCGTGCCCGCCTGAAGACCAACGCCATCGTAGAGCGCGACGACTTTGAGCGCCTGGTGAAAGAGATCGGGATGCCGAAATAGGAGGTCGTTTTTACTTTACTTCCGCTGCCACGAGGTTGGTCAGCAGCACAAACTCGGGGATGGAGAGTTGCTCGGGTCGGCGTGTCATCATATCGTGCTGGTAGAAGGCGGGCGAGGCGGGACGCTCGGTGAAGAGCGGCCGCAGACTGACTCGGAGCATCTTGCGCCGCTGGTTGAACGCTGTCTTGACCACACGGCGGAAGAGCGTCTCGTCGCAGCCCAACTCGCGCACATCGTTGCGTGTCATGCGGATGACGGCGCTCTTGACCTTGGGAGGCGGGTTAAACACGTTTTCATCTACGGTGAAGAGGTATTCCACATCGTACCATGCCTGTATGAGCACGCTGAGGATGCCGTAGGCCTTGGTGCCCGGAGCGGAGGCGATGCGCTGCGCCACCTCGCGCTGTATCATGCCCGTGCAACAGGGGATGAGGTGGCGGTTGTCGATCATCTTGAAGAAGATCTGCGTGGAGATATCGTAGGGGTAGTTGCCGGTGAGCACAAACTGCCGCCCGCCGAAGAGGCCGTCGAGATCCATGCGCAGGAAGTCCTCGCCGATGATATGGTCGCGCAGGCGCGGGAAATGCTCGTTGAGGTAGGCCACCGACTCGCGGTCTATCTCCACCACTTTCAGTTCGCGGGGCTTGGGTGCCAGATACTGCGTGAGCACGCCCATGCCGGGCCCTACTTCCAAGACGGGAATATCAGGGCAGGCATCGACGGTGTCGGCGATGCGCCGGGCGATGTCGAGGTCGGTCAGGAAATGCTGTCCGAGATTTTTCTTTGGTCTTACTTGTCGCATGATGATTAGAGGTGAGAGGTGAGAGGTGAGAGGTTTGAGATTTGAGATGTGAGGTTTGAGATTTGAGATGTGAGATGTGAGGTGAGTGCAAAATTACAACTTTTTTTTGGGTTCTACAAGATTTCGAGCGGGTTTCACATCAGCGAAGTGGTGACAGGGTGTCAAAAAAAAGAGACGGCCGATATTCACCGGCCGCCTCATTGCGATATATCATGTTCTCTCTCAAATGAATTCTCTCAAAAAAAGCACGTGGCTTCAACGAAGCGAGACATGAATCTCTTTAAACTCCACTGCCATTACTACTGCTTTCACGACCGCTAAAGCGACCAAACCAAATGTCAACATAATCGTTTGTTTTTTTAAAATTGTTATCTCTGAATTGCGATGCAAAGATACGGCAAAAAAGACAACCCGTCAAACATTTTGCGGGCAATCGCATGAAAAGCCCCGCTTTATTGACGCAGGTCAACAGCCCCCCTGAGCACCCCTGTCCCACGGCTTTCAGCAGTATTGTCCTTTCACTTCCTTCACTTCTCCTTTCTACGAAATATGAATAACAATAATCAAGTTTAGCATGCTTAAGGAGTTTAGGAGTTTAGGAGTTTTCGCGGCTTTCAGCCGCTGGAGTTTAGACGTTAGTTGGGTGCAATAACTGGTGCGCTACGACTATTGTCTAAACTCCTAAACTCCCAAACTCCAAAGAGCAAGCGGAGCTTGCGAAAGTTGAATAACTATATGACAGTGTTTTGCATATTTTTCCAATAAAATGCAAGTAATTGTTTAATTATTCTTAAATAATCACACAGAAGAGAACAATTTCCTCTTTTTTTCACTATATTTGCCATACACTACTAACACTATTATCATCGGGAGGAAAAGCTATGAATACGAAACAACAAAAGTACGAAGAAGAGTACGAATTAGACAACATCTACAACTGTGATGCCGACGAACGTTACGCCTATGGTGCCGAACCTTCAATCTGGTATAATTAAATAATCTGTTTTCACGAGTCGTTGATTACTCGCGCAAAAATAAATAATACAGTCAGGCGGCAGTCGGAATGACCGACTGCCGCCTGTCTGTTGTCTGTTCACCCTTGTTTCGCATGGCCCGCAGCATTTTTCTTTACCAACAGGCCGATCATTCCGATTTTTTCTTCTATCTTTGCACACAAATTACGCAATAATCATATCATCATTATACAAAGAAATGGAAGAGCAACAAAACAAGTACATCGCTTTGGCATACAAGCTGTATAGCGTGGAAGACGGAGAAACAGAGTTATTAGAAGAGGCCACCACCGACCGGCCATTTATATTCATCAGCCACATGGGCGCTACGCTGCCTGTGTTCGAGGAGAAGATCGTGGCGCTGCAGACAGGTGACGCATTCGACTTCACCATCGGCAAGAACGACGCTTACGGCGACTACGACGACGAGGGTGTGCTGGAGCTGGACAAGGAGATGTTTTGCATTGACGGGAAATTCGACAAGGAGCGTATCTTTGAGGATGCCATCATCCCCCTGCAGAACCAGGAGGGCCAGCGCTTCCAGGCACAAGTGGTGAGCGTGGGAGCCGACAAGGTGACCGTAGATCTGAACCACCCGTTGGCGGGCTGCGACCTGCACTTCGTGGGCACGGTGCTCGTCTCGCGCGAGGCCACCAACCAAGAGTTGGAGCAGATGGCCAAGTTGCTGAGCGGCGAGGGCTGTGGCGGCTGCGGCGGTTGCGGTGGCGAAGGCTGCGGTGAAGGCTGCGGCGAAGGTGGCTGCGGCGGATGCCATTGACACCTACAACAGAAAAGCTATTCTCTTACCTCTAAAGAAATGAACACTTTCGGACATCAATTTACGCTGACCACCTTCGGCGAGAGCCATGGAGCCGCCATCGGCGGCGTGGTGGACGGCATGCCTGCGGGCATAGACATCGACCTCGACTTCATACAGTCGGAGCTGAACCGCCGCCGGCCCGGACAGAGCGCCATCACCACCGCACGCGACGAGGCCGACCGTGTGGAGCTGCTCAGCGGCGTATTTGAGGGCCAATCGACGGGCTGCCCCATCGGCTTCATCGTGCGCAACACCAACCAGCACTCGCAAGACTACGAGAATATGCGCTGCCTGTTTCGCCCGTCGCATGCCGACTACACCTACCAAGCCAAGTATGGCGTGCGCGACCACCGCGGCGGCGGGCGCTCGTCGGCACGCATCACCATCAGCCGCTGCGTGGGTGGCGCGCTGGCCAAACTGGCCCTGCGCCCCTACGGCATCAGCGTGCAAGCCTACACATCGCAGGTGGGAGATATCGCCCTGGACCGCGACTACCGCCGCTACGACCTCACGAAGAGTGAAGAGAACGCCGTCCGCTGTCCCGACCCGGAGAAAGCCGCCGAGATGGAGCGCCTGATACTGCAAGTGAAGAGCGAGGGCGACACCATTGGCGGCGTCATCACCTGCGTGATACGAGGCTGTCCGCCGGGATTAGGCGAACCGGAGTTTGGCAAGCTGCACGCGCATCTGGGTGCCGCCATACTCAGCATCAATGCGGTGAAGGGATTTGAATACGGCGAGGGGTTTGAGGGCGTGCGCTTTCGCGGCAGCGAGCAAAACGATGTGTTCGTGAACGACAACGGGCGCATCACCACGCTCACAAACCACAGCGGCGGCATACAAGGCGGCATCAGCAACGGACAAGACATCTACTTCCGGGTAGCCTTCAAGCCCGTAGCGACGATATTACAACAGCAACAGACGGTGGACCTGGAGGGCAACGCCACCACACTCAAGGCCCGCGGACGGCACGACCCGTGTGTACTGCCACGTGCAGTGCCCGTGGTAGAAGCGATGGCTGCGATGACCATTTTAGACTTTATTCTGTCTATAAAGGGCAGAAAATCCTTGTAATTTGTTAATAATTGTCATTTCGACAACAATTTACCACCGAAAACTTTTTTATTCCAAAAATTACCACTATATTTGCACTCGGTTATGAGCTATTTGTGAAAATTGCCATAACTTAGTTAAGTCTAGTTTAGTTTTTGTGTTGGTTGAGAGCTGCCTTGGGGCAGCTCTCAAATTTTTTAAGCCTCCCCCGTACCCCCTCCAAAGGAGGGGGGCACCAGCTGAGAAGAATGATAAAGCCTCGGAGCAAGAAACCGTGCAAAAACCCTCAACCCTCAACCGTACAAGAACACTCAACCCTAAACCATCAACCCTCAACCGTACAAGAAAGAACCCTCAACCCTAAACCCTAAACCCTAAACCCTCAACCGTACAAGAAAGAACCCTCAACCCTAAACTGCTCCGATGATCTCCTGCACCGACCGGCAACCGTGGCGGTCGAGCCATTGGCTGATGCCGTCGCGCACCCGGATGGTGACAGCCGGGTCGATGAAGTTGGCCGTGCCTATCTCGATGGCCGTAGCCCCCGCCATGAGAAACTCGATGGCATCCTCGGCTGTCATAATGCCGCCCAGACCGATGACAGGTATCTTGACGGCATGAGCCACCTGCCACACCATGCGCACAGCCACAGGCTTCACGGCAGGGCCGCTGAGTCCGCCCGTGGCGATGCTAAGCACCGGCCGGCGCCGCTCGATGTCGATGGCCATGCCCATGAGCGTATTGATGAGCGAGACGCTATCGGCGCCCTCGTCTTCGCAGGCACGCGCGATGTCAACGATGTTGGTCACGTTGGGCGACAGTTTCACGATGAGCGTCTTGTGATAGCGCTCCCTGACGGCCCTGACCACGCTGGCAGCCCCCGCGGTGGTGACGCCGAAAGCCATGCCTCCCTGCTTGACATTAGGACAAGAGATATTCAATTCGATGGCAGGGATCTTTTCCAAGGCATCGATGCGCGCGGCACACTCCGCATAGTCGTCCGGGGCCGACCCGCTCACGTTGACGATGACGTTCGTGTCGATGTCTTTCACCTGCGGGTAGATATGCTGGCAGAAATAATCCACGCCTTTGTTTTGAAGCCCCACACAGTTGAGCATGCCCTGAGCCGTCTCCACCATGCGCGGGTAATCATTTCCCTGCCGGGGATGCAGCGTCGTGCCCTTGACGATGATGCCCCCTATCTGGTCGAGGGCGACGAAGTCGGCAAACTCCAATCCATACCCAAACGTCCCCGAAGCGGTCATCACGGGGTTCTTCAGTTTTAATGACTTTATATTTACATTTAGAGTGGCCATAACAGTTTCTTAATATTTAACACTGGTCCTTCTTTACACACACAAATATTGCCCTCGGTGGTATTCTCCACGCAACAGAGGCAGGCGCCCAGTCCGCACGCCATCATGTTCTCAAGCGACACCTCGCAGTCGGTGTCGGTATGGCGTGCATAATGTGCCACCGCCATCATCATCGGCTTGGGACCGCAGGTATAGATGCGGTCGAAGCGCTCCGCCCCGAGCACGCTATGGTTGGTGACGAAGCCCCGCTCGCCCAAGCTGCCGTCTTCGGTCGTGACGAGCACGCGCCCCAGCGGTCTGAAGTGATCGATCATCAACAGGTCTTGCGCCGACCGTGCCCCCAGAAGGAAGGTGGGCTTGACGCCCATCTCACGCATTCGGTGGCCGAGGTAGAGCAGTGGCGCCACGCCCACGCCGCCGCCGACGAGCAGGTAGTGCCCGCCGGGCTGTTCGGGCAGTGTGAACCCACGTCCGAGAGGCAGCACGCAGTTGAGCCTGTCGCCAGGCTGCGAAGCGGCTATCCACCGTGTGCCATCGCCCACGGCAGCCACCAGGAGCCACAACTCATTGTCGGGCACCGACACCTGATTGATAGATATAGGGCGGCGGAGGAAGGTGCCGGGCGAACCATCCACGCGCACCTCCACGAACTGTCCGGGCATCATCTCGGGCAGTGGTTTGTCGTCGGTCAGCCTAAGCAGGGCATATCTGCCGCCGATGGCTTCAACCGATTTGACGGTCAGGTCGAGTATGTATTTTTTCATGATTGATTGGCATCATTACACATTATATATAATAGTATATGTATATGTATATGTACATGTATCATGTATTATGTATAGGATGCTGCAAAGATAATATAAAAAATTCAGAATTCACTGCTGTGGATTCAGAATTAACAATTCACAATTCAGAATTCACAATTCACAATTCACAATTCAATTTTCCCCACCCAACCCTCCCATGGGAGGGCTTCCAACCCATCCCTAAATCCCTTCCCAATCCTTGGGAAGGGACTTAACCGCTGCCTTCGGCGATTTTTTCTCGCCATGGCAAAGTCGAAACAAGTTCCACTTTGCTCATTTGGCTTATCGAAAAAATTGTCTACCCGTCGCTCTTACATTATGGTACCCTCGGACCATCAAAGGTCCGGGGTGCTTTTTGTGTTCGCTCCGCTCACCATGCCAAGTTTTGTTTAGTGTACAGTGCTTAGTGTTCGTGGCATATCTCTTGCCCCTTGCTCCCTGCCCCTTGCCCCAAGAAAAGACTTCATTTTGGTGTGAACGACTCGTAGGTCTGGTCGTCGTAGAAGACGCGGATCTCGGTGATGCGTCGGTGCGTTTTGTTAAATATTTTGACATCATTTTTAGCCGATTTTTTGGGTGTACGTTCTACACTCTTTAAAATAGGCTCCTCATTCGCCCCATCGGGTAGGGCAGTGGCGTCGAGTTCAAAGTCGAGTGTCGGCTCCACATCGGTATTAGCAGCCTTAGCAGCAACACTTTGCGTGTCAGCGTTGTGCATGAGCATATCGCCGGTGCCAAACACGAGCCACTCCAGACTGATGTCAGGCAGTTTACTACGGATGGCCTCCACCGTATTAAGTGTAGGTTTTGTTCTGCCATTGAAGATGCTGCTGAGTGCAGCGGTCGAGACACCGATGAACTGTGCGAAGTTGTGCTGGCTCATGTGTTGCGACTCCATGATTTTTCTGATTCTGTCTTTCATAACGATTTTACTGATCAGTCACTTTTTTAGCCTCTTTCGTTTAGGTTTACAAAGATAAAGTGAAAAATTTATATACGCAAATTTTTCAAGTGTAAATTTTCAATTTTATAAATTTTAATTAGATTGCCAAATTTACATATACAAACATAAATAACATAAATAATACTGACATATCTGAACACTTCACTACACCTGTAACCAACTAATTAAAAGTATTTATCAAGTGTTTTTTGTTATTTCTTTGATACACAATTATTTACATTATCACAACGACCCAAAAACGGCAGAGTTTGTCAATTATTTTGATTTTTCAGGTACAACCACGTCAAGCAAGTATCTAATATCATGCGGTAAACCATTGGTTTTATGTCATTTGCAAACAATAACGCGTTTTGTATAAATATTCATACACATTTTAAGATGTAACGCCTGCGCTCTACATTTACAAATATCAATCTTGTAAACCTTGCTTTCTTTTACGTTTGAATATTTACATTTTCACAACATTTGTGAATGATTATTTTTGTTTTGAAAGCGAAATTTGGAATTATAAATGCAAAAAATCCTTAATCGGCTTTTTCAAAAAAGGAGAAAAACCCGATTTTTTGGCATTTCGGCTGTTTTTCCTACGAGGGTGCGCGACGGCCTCAAAAATCGAAGTTTTGAGCGGTCGGAAATGGGCCGAACGATTTAGAAATGAAACAATTAGACTCAAAAAAGGCATCCTTTCGGATGCCATTTTAGGGTGAAACCAGAGTCGGAAAAAGTGCTTTTTTCAGTGCAAAATGAAGAAAATTAGCTCTTTCATCAGCTCTCCCATGCTTGTATTGACGTTGTCAAGGCCCTTACTTTTGGCGTCAACCTCTCTAATTTTGGAAATAATCTGTAGAGTTTTCATTCCAGAGTAATTTCTCATGCCTGCGATATAATCGCGCGCGGCCCACCCCGATCGCAAATCCAGGAATTTTGCGACGTCGTCTTCCGTGCGATTTCCCGGGGCGTAATAGGCGAGCATCAGATTTTGAAAATAAATGAAGAGATTTGGGAGAAGACCATAGAGAGAGCCCGTCTTTGGGTTGCTGTCAAAATATTTTACTATCCTATTTGCCTTCAACACATCTCTGGCGATGAGTGCGTTTTTCAGTTCAAAGATGTTATAGTCTTTGCTCACCCCTATTTTCTCCTCTACCAGTTCGGGGGTCACGCGCCGGTTGTTTTCCGGCAGCGAGATGAGCACCTTGTCGAGCTCTGAGGTCAGGCGCGACAGGTCGGCTCCCACGTGGTCGGCCACCATCTGCACCGACTTGCGGTCGGCGGTGGCTCCCTTGGAGCGCAGATAGCCCTCGATGAACGCCGGCAGTTCATATTCTTTTTTCTTGTTGCTCTCGAACACCACCCCAACCTTGGCCGCTTTCTGGGCGAACTTCTTCCTCTTATCCACGGTGCCGTTTTTGTAGCATATCACCAGCACGGTGGTGGGCATGGGCTTCTCCAGGTAGTTCTCCAGCGCGTCCCACGACCGTATGTTCTGCGCCTCTTTCACCACCACCACCTGCCGTTCGGCCATCATGGGATAGCTCTTGGCCATGTCGGCGATCTTGGGACAGCTGGTATCCACTCCATACACGACAGTCAGGTTGAAGTCGCGCTCGTCGGGCGAGAGTGCGTGTTCGATGATATAGTCGCTGATGAGGTCTATATAATAAGGTTCCTCGCCCATGAGCAGATAGAAAGGCCTGTAATGCCCGCCCTTCAGTTCGGCCATGATGCTGTCGAAAGTATTAGACTGCTTTTCTGCCATCGCCAGTGTTATTTATATGATATGTTTGTTTTCTCGAAAAAATAATCGTACCTTTGCCGTAGATTATCACGGCAAAGGTACGGATAATAATCCATATATGCAACTATGAGCGAATTGAACTTACCCCCCTTTGAGCAAAAAATACAGATGCGCGACGGCCACCCCGCCATCTTCGACATCCTGCGCCGCAAATACGTGGCGCTGACGCCCGAGGAGTGGGTGCGCCAGCATTTCGTGCATTACCTGACGGAGCACAAGGGCTACCCCCCTACCCTGTTGGCCAACGAGGTGGAGCTGCGTATCGGCGAGAAACGCCTGCGCTGCGACACGGTGCTTTACACGAGGGAACTTCAGCCTCGCATGATTATCGAATACAAGGCTTCTACGGTGACGATCACGCAGCGTGTGTTTGACCAGATAGCCTCTTACAATCTGATGTTGCAAGCCGACTATCTGGTGGTGAGCAACGGCTTGCAGCACTACTGCTGCAAGCTTGATAAAGAACATCAAAAATTTTTATTTTTAGAGCAGATTCCGAACTACGAAAATCTTTGACAAAACAAACATAAGGAATACACAACGAATTTCACGGATGATACGGATTTTTGTCATTCCAATCCATCTGCACTTTTTTAATTGGGCATAGTCATAATATCACCCATTTACCGCCTTTATCAGGACCTTCACGTTGGATGATACCGTCCTCCTGCATTTTCTTCAGGTGCTTGGAAACGGCACTCCGGTTGATGCCGAGGGATTCGGCCATTTGGGTGGAGGTGACTTTAGCATTCTTGGCTATCATGTCGAAGATAGCTTCGCGGGTTTTCTGTCCACCTTTTCTGCCCACCTTTTCTGTTTTCTGTCCACCTTTTGTGTCCACTTCGTTGACAGACTCCTGATAAGTCGCGATTTCTTGCTGCAGGTTCTTGATGTGTTCCTGAAGCATAAACTCACGGAAGGGTTCAGTAGTATTCTGATCACGGGAATCAATCAAAGCCTGTATGTATTCGGCTTTGTCATCCTTGTTGACCTTGGTTGGCACGAGGCCATACTCGAACTGAAGGTGGTTCATGATCAAGCGAGACATCCTGCCGTTGCCATCTACCCACGGATGGATTGTCACCAATCCGTAGTGGGCATCAAAGCTCAGCAGGTATTGCTCAATGATTTTATGTGATTCGTGTAGCGACATTCTGCGTTCATTCATTTCGGAGCAGAAATCTGCCAAACGAGTGGGTACTTTCTGAAAGTTCATGTAAGAACGGCCTCCGGCACCTGCCGTTACATTTACCAGGCGCAAATCTCCTTTTGACGCATCAAAAGAGCCTTGCAGAGTGTTGTAGGTGCCGCCTGTGTTTTTCATGACGATGGCTGCCAACCCCTTTAGCATGACGATGGAAAAATCAGTATGACCCTTTGCCAGGCGAATGCTTTCTTCATAAGCTTTCTTCAAGTCGAGGTTCATCAGTTGCTCCTGCATGGTGCGGCCTTTGGCGGATATGCCTTCATCAAACAGCAGTTGGTTTTCTATTTCTGTCACCGTCGAACCTTCAATGGCTGTTGAGTGGGTAATGAGGGAGTAGAGATAGAATTTGTCGTAGTCTATCTGTTCCGCTATTCCGAGTCTTTTATACTCGTCAAGTACCTTTATCAGTTGCTCTTTTGTACTCATACTCATGTCCTCTTACTTTACTGATGTTTCACATCTTTTTGATCATGATTACCTTCCTTCGGTCAGCGGGGCTACGACAAGTCTCTCAAATTCTTCGCAAACAATTTGCGTAAACCGTTTAAGGGAGGAAAACGTCTGTTATTCATCCGTATCATCCGTGAAATCCGTTGTAGAAAAAAGGAATCATTTAACTCGCTGTCGCTCTTGCGGGCGGGCACGGTGACCCGCCCCAACGGCGGTGTTGTATCACTTCACGAACTTCACCTTTTCGGCGTCGCGGGGTTTGGCCTCGGGCTGTTCGTCGGGATAACCGACGGCGAGGATGTAGCACAGTTGGTATCCTTGGGGGATGTCGAGACGGTCGAGGAAGAACTTAGCCTGCGGATTGCCGGTGATGAAGCGCACGGGACCGCCCAGGCAGCAGGTGCCCAGCCCCATCGCCTGCGCCGCCAGCATCATGTTCTCGCCCAGCAGTCCGGCGTCTAACTGTCCGCTGCCGTCGGTCGGGGTGCACACGCAGATGATGTTGGGTGCATTGCGAAACATGTTTTTGAATCCCTGGTCGCGCTTCACCTGCTCGGCGTTCGCCTGCCGATACACCTCGGTGACGTCGGCGATGAGCCGTTGGTCTTCCACCACGCGCACCACCCACGGCTGGCGGTTCATGCCGCTCGGGGCGTTGATGCCGCATCGTGCGATGATCGCCAGTTTGTCATGCTCCACTGGTTTGTCGAGGTATTTGCGCACCGAGCGCCGCGCCATCATATTGCTGAGCACGGGGTTCAGTTCCATCTGTATGTCTTGCTCGATGCCGGCCACGGGCTCTGTGGGTTCGTAGCGGCGTATGACGCGTCCGTCGCGCGACACGAGAAACTTAGTGAAGTTCCACTTGATGTCGGCATTCTTATCGTAGTCGGCATCGCGCTTGCGCATCATGTCGTCCATCATCTTGCCGCGCTGGTCGGTGGTGTCGAAACCGCCGAAGCCCCGTTTCTCCTTCAGGAACGTATAGAGCGGCGCCGCCTGCGGTCCGTTGACGTCTATCTTGTCCATCTGGGCGAACTGCGTGCCGTAGTTGGCCGTGCAGAACTGCCGTATCTCTTGTATGGAGCCCGGCGCCTGCTGTCCGAACTGATTGCAGGGGAAGTCGAGTATCTCCAGTCCCTCGGCATGATACCGTTCGTAGAGTTCTTCCAGTTCTTTATACTGTGGCGTAAACCCGCACTTAGTGGCGGTATTGACGATGAGCAGCACCCGTCCGCGGTAGTCGGCCATCGACACCGTCTGTCCGTCGGCGTTCTTCACTTGGTAGTCGTAAATGCTTTGCGCCGCCGCCGACAGCACCGCCGTCAGAGTCAGCACGAGAAAGAATGTTTTTTTCATCATAACGTTTGAAATGTAATTTTTGGAAACACATTCATTTCAGTTCACCTGATTCCCACCATTTTGTGCATTTGCAGCGAGAGCCTCCACTGCGGATGCTGCTTGATGTATTCGATGCAGCGTGCGGTGATGTCTTGGTTGCGCCGGGCATCGCCCGTGTCGCAGGGTTGCAGGAAATAATGGTCGGCAGTGATGCCGCAGGCGGGGTCGCCGGCGGGCGGCTGTTCGCCGAACACCGTCTTCACCTCGTTGGCACGCGTCAGCACGGGGATGCCCGCCCGTCCCACGAAGTCAGACTTGGGACTCACCGTCACCCAGTCCACCGTATCGGGCAGAGGCAGCGTGCCGTTGGTCTCCACCGCCACCTCCTTGCCTGCTTGGTGCAGCAGCGACACGAGCGTGGGGGTGAGTTGCAGGGCTGGTTCGCCGCCGGTCACCACCACCCATGTGGCGGGAAAGGCCGCGACGGCCTGCGCCACCTGCTCCTCGCTCATCTCGGTGAAGGGCTGGTGGTCGGTGTCGCAAAACGGGCACGCCAGATTGCACCCCGACAGGCGCACGAAGACCGCCGCCCGTCCGGTGTGGAAGCCTTCGCCCTGTAGCGAGTAGAAAATCTCGTTGACCCTCATTCGTCGTCGTCTTTTTCGTAGATGGCGATATTGCCGGCGCTCTCCTCCACCACTACCTTCCAGCAGGTGTCTATCTGGTCGCACACCCACTTGGCCAGGTTCTCGGCTGTGGGGTTGAAGGGCAGCAGTTCGTTGAGGTTGCCATGGTCCAGATAGCCATGCACCCGCCGTTTGATGTCAGAGAAATCGACCACCATGCCATCAGCATTCAACTGCTTGGCCTTGCAATACACGGTGATGGTCCAGTTATGGCCGTGCGGCCGAGAACATTTGCTGGGATACGACAGCGTGAGGTTGTGGCACCCGGCAATCTCCATTTTTTTGATTACGTGGTACATCGTATTTTTATATCTTGTTTCAGCTGCAAAATTAGTGAAAAAAGCCCATATTGCCACAGAAAAGGGTGACAATATGCCTTTTTTGCATTTTTTTTGCAGAAAGAGCGAAAATTTCCGCGAAAAAATTTGGAAGTTAAAAAAAATGACGTACCTTTGCAACAGAATTTAATTCTACTACAAAATTTGAACCCTCCAGGGGAGGTCCCCCTCCCCAACCTCAATCCCCAGGGGCGGCTTCGGCCGCCCCTCCCTCTTTTTATATGGGCCAATAGACCCAGCCCCCCCCGACCAGCAGACCAACCCAGCAGACCCACCCCTACCCCTTGACCAGCAGATCCACCCCCTGCCCCTCCCTTGTAGGGAGGGGAGTAGTTAGTTTGGGGGCAGGGGGCTGGAGAATAGTTTTGGGGCAGAGAACAAGGGACTTTTACTTTGAACATTGAACGCTGGGGTTGGTTATTACCTCACCGCGCATGTAGGGACAGGGCGTGCCCTGTCCGCTATTAGGTTGTGTAATCCTTGATGGCGGACAGGGCACGCCCTGTCCCTACTTCCTATCACAATAACTATAGTCCAAACTCCCCAATAGACCCCTCAACCCTCAACCATGGAAGAGCACTAAACACTGTACACTAAACACTGTACACTAAACACTAAACACTGTACACTAAACACTGTACACTAAACACTAAACAAACAGGTGGTGCACGGTCATGTACCACGCTGTAGGGGCGGGTCACCGTGCCCGCCCGCACGGCCCGGCGGGCCGTTCATTTGTAAAAATTGAAAGCGATTTGTAAGATTTCCCGCAGCAGGCGGCGATGATGTTCGCCCGCTTCATATCATGTTTTAACTCGCTGACGCTCGTGCGGGCGGGCACAGTGACCCGCCCCTACGAAAGCGGATCCACCCCCGGACCCTTGCCTCAAAGCATATCTCTAACCTCTCACCTCTTACCTCTTACCTCTAAGAAAACCATCTCTACCAACCGCGGCACGGCATAGCTGTCGAGTTCCTCCTCGGCTATCCAGACATAACCGGCGGGCAACGCGGGCCGGCTGTCGGGCTCCCACAGGTAGAAATCAGCCATCAGGATACGGTGCGTGAGCACATGCTTCACATCTTTCTTTATCAGGCGTGGTGGAGCCGTTAATTGCAGGAGTGCAGACAACTCTCTTGCCGCCTGCTCCCCGACCCCGGTCTCATAGCAAACAGGTTCCCACAGTCCCTGCCAGATGTCGCCCGGTCCTCGCCGGCGGAGGGCGGTCATGCCGTGGCAGCGTACATAGATGTAAGTGATATGCCGCGTCTGCATCTTCACCTTGCGTTCCTTCACGGGCAACAGCCCCACCCTGCCCTCTCGCCACGCCACACAGGCCTCGGCCAGCGGACAGTCGGCACAACGTGGCGACTGCGGTGTGCACCATGTGGCACCGAAGTCCATCACCGCTTGGTTGTAGTCGGCGGCGCGGTCGCGCGGCAGCAGTTGTGCCGCAAGGGCAGCAAACACCTTCTTCCCCTCGGTAGAGTTGATGGGCGTCTCGATGCCGAAATAACGTGCCATCACGCGGTAGGCATTGCCATCGACGGCAGCCGCGGGCTGTCCGAAGGCAAACGAGGCGACGGCAGCTGCCGTGTAGTCGCCCACGCCCTTGAGCGAGCGTATGCCCTCGAGCGTGGTTGGAAAACCGCCTCGTTCCACAATCTGCCGCGCCGCCGCATGCAGGTGCCGTGCCCGGCTGTAGTAACCCAGGCCCTGCCACAAGCGCAGCACCTCGTCTTCGCTGGCAGCAGCCAGCGCCTCGACTGTAGGAAAGCGCTGCATGAAACGCTCCCAGTAGGCCATGCCCTGCTGTATGCGTGTCTGTTGCAGGATCACCTCGCTCAACCAGATGGGATAAGGGTCGCGCGTCTCCCGCCACGGCAGTGTCCGGCCATGGTGTTCATACCATTTTAATAATTCGACGGTAAAGTCCATTTTCAGCCTATAGGTTCTGGTGCTCTAAACTTCAAAACAGTCCACAAAATTACGCAAAAGCGACCACAGATGCAAATAAAACCTGGTTTTATTTGCCTAACCGAGTGAAAACATCACCGAATACCCGTCAGGCCATCCACTGATACAGCTGCCTGGCACACAAACGTGCAGATTTACACAGATTTAGCCGCCACAAGCTCGGAATAGCCATATCCGAATCCCCCTCATCATCATGGGAGGGTGTGTCAAGACACTTGGATTTCTCCTCGACAACGGATTTCGCGGATTTCACGGATTTACAACTTGCTGATTATCAGCAACAACTAACATCTGTGAAATCCGCGAAATCCGTTGTTTATTTAACATGATACACCCTCCCTTTATGACAGACGGAGACTCATCAAATAATCAAAACGAACCAATCATCCGTACCACCGTCTGTCTGATATTGCGCTGTGCCACCTCGGGGCGCATGGCCTCGGCCAGCGAGATGCCGGGAGGATTGATGCACTCAGCCCGGGCGAAACCGGCACTGAGCAATGCGTCGCGGTCGCTGATGCGGCCTGCAATCAAGGCTACGGGCGCACCATTAGCGTGATTCAGAATACCCATCGGCAACTTACCCATCATCGTCTGGCGGTCGGCAGAGCCCTCGCCGGTGATGATCAGGTCGGCACCTTCGGCCAATACGCTGAAACGGACGGTGTCGAGCAACAGCTGTATGCCCGACATGCACGTCGCATCAAGGTATTGCAAGAAAGCATAGCCAAGACCGCCGGCGGCTCCGGCACCCGCCATCGCAGAGCGGTCGAAACCG
The DNA here is from genome assembly GCA_947165505.1 of uncultured Prevotellaceae bacterium. Classification (GTDB taxonomy): domain Bacteria; phylum Bacteroidota; class Bacteroidia; order Bacteroidales; family Bacteroidaceae; genus Prevotella. The sequence continues at coordinate 55,135 of CAMVAT010000015.1, forward strand.
AAATGACGGGCTGAGATGTCGGCGAACCTCCGTGCCCGCTCGTCGAGCCTGACGACCATTTCGGGGGTTGCCCCCTTCTGCGGCGCGAACACGCATGCGGCCCCGTCGTCACCATACAAGGGGTTGCGAACATCCGAGGCGATGGTGACACTGACAGACCGCAACTCCCCGATATCATCCCAAATGCCATCCGGGGCGAAAGCGTCTTTCAGGGCGCGCAGCATCCCCATGCCCGCATCGCTGGTGGCACTGCCGCCAAGACCCACGATGAGATGCCTTGCCCCCCGCCTCACGGCATCGGCCACCAGCTGCCCCGTGCCGTAGCTCGTGGCCACCAGCGGATTGCGCTCGCCGTCGGCCAGTAAGGTCAGTCCGCTGGCACGTGCCGTCTCTATCACCGCCGTAGAGCCCTGCAGCAGGTATGCCGCCGTGACGGGCCGCATCAGCGGGTCGCGCACCACCACCTCGACGGTCTCGCCGCCGATGGCTGCACGGTAAGCCTCGAGAAAGCCCTCACCGCCGTCGCTCACCGGCACCTGCACCACCTCAGCGCCAGGGCAAACGCTCCTGACGCCCTCGGCCGCCGCCATGTTGGCCTCCACCGAACTCAGACAGCCCTTCAGCGAATCTATCGCTATGACAATTTTCCTATAAACACGATTATCCATCAGCCTTCTATTTTTTTCTTTGTGCAAAGATAGTCATTTTTCTGCAAATCAAGCTCTTTTTTCAAAAACAAGCTTTCTACAACTTTTCCTTATAAATAAGTGTGGAATAAAAATAAAATGCGTACCTTTGCCGCCGGAAAATTACACTTTGGCATTTAATCTTACACAATTATCACAAAACGTAACCAAAACTATGATTTGGAATGAGAACATAGAATGTATGGACCGCGAGCAACTGCGCGAAATACAAAGCAGCCGACTGGTCAAGATGGCCGAGTATGTGTATCACAACACCCCCTTCTACAGGAAGAAATTCCACGAGATGGGGCTGGAGCCGGGCGACATCCGCAGCATCGACGACATCGTGAAACTGCCCTTCACCGACAAACTCGACCTGCGCGACAACTACCCCTTCGGTCTGGCCGCCGTGCCCATGAGTCAGATTGTGCGCATACACGCCTCGTCGGGCACCACCGGCAAACCCGTCGTGGTGCTGTACACCCGCAAAGACCTGGCCATGTGGGCCGAGGCTATCTCACGCGCCTTCACCGCCTACGGGGCTACCAAAGATGATATTTTCCAAGTGTCTTACGGCTACGGACTGTTCACTGGCGGTCTGGGCGCACACGACGGTGCCACCAACATCGGCGCCAGCGTCATCCCCATGTCGTCGGGCAACACACAGAAGCAGATCACGCTGATGCACGACTTCGGAGCCACCGTGCTCTGCTGCACACCCTCGTATGCCATGTTTCTGGGCGAAGCCATGCGCGAGTGCGAATGGCCGCGGCGCGACTTCAAGTTGCGCGTGGGTGCCTTCGGCGCCGAGCCCTGGACCGAGGAGATGCGCGGCAAACTGGAGTCGCTCATGGGCATCAAGGCCTACGACATCTACGGACTGAGCGAGGTGGCCGGACCGGGTGTGGGCTACGAATGCGAATGCCAGAACGGCACCCACCTCAACGAAGACTATTTCTATCCCGAAATCGTCGATCCGAAGACGGGGCAACCACTGCCCGAAGGCACGCTCGGCGAACTCACCTTCACACACCTCACCAAAGAGGGCATGCCCCTGCTGCGCTACCGCACACACGACCTGACAGCCCTGCACTACGAGAAATGCGAGTGCGGACGCACGCTGGTGCGCATGGACCGCATCCTGGGCCGCTGCGACGATATGCTCATCATCCGCGGCGTCAATGTGTTCCCGTCGCAGATCGAGGCTGTCATCCTCAGTCTGCCTGAGTTCGAGCCACACTTCATGTTGACCGTGGACCGCGTAAACAACACCGACACCAGCGAATTGAGAGTGGAGGTGAAAGAAGAATACTTCACCGATGCCATGTCAGAGATGGTGGGCTTGCAGAAGAAACTGGAAGGCGAACTGCGCAGCGTTATCGGTCTCGGCTTCAAGGTCCGTCTGGTAGAGCCGAAAGGCATCGAGCGCTCCACCGGCAAAGCCCGCCGCGTGATTGACAAGCGAGTGCTGAAATAATCCACAATTGACTATTCACATCAACTATAACATGAGAGCGATGAATAACACGAGAGCGATGAAACTATGGCTGCTGGCCGCCCTGCTTTTTTTCACGGGCATGGCAAACGCGCAAAAGATTACGGTGACAGACACTGACGGCAATCCCGTGCCTTACGCTTCTGTCATGACTCAAGATGCCAAGTTCGTGGGTATCACCGACCTCAATGGTGTGTTGGCCGATGCGAAAGGCAACAAGCAATTAAGCATCACCCATGTGGCCTATAAGACCAAAGAGGTGGATGTGACCACCCTCGCCGACGGCCGTGTCACCCTCGAGGACTCCGACTTCGGACTGGAAGAGATTACTGTCTCTCCCAAACCGTTCGTCTATGTTCAGACCTACTACCGTTGTATCTTCTATGATGAGACGGACGGGGTGAAGTACTACCGTGCCGGACTGACCGACAATGTGATTGACCGGCAGAAGAAAGAAAACAAAGCCAAGACCCGGCACATCTCAAAAGCCTTCATCGGTATCGTTAAAACCCTGTTGAATATGTTGGCAGGAAGTGCGATTGACAATCAAAGCCAAATAAGGACAAATAGGTTTGAGAAATCGCTCATCAGACACGGAAAAGAGGTGGGTCTGACCATCACGGAAGAATCACCGAACAAGAAAATCATACGTGACACCTTTGGTATCGTCGGTCAAATCATAGATGACAAGGAGGCCGGACAGCGTCACTTCGCCTACGACAGCCACTTAATACACAAGCACAAAGTGCAGGCAGGAGGCAACGAAAAGAAGATTAAGAAGTTAGAGGCACGCGACGAGAAAAAGAAGAACCGCAAGGATGCCGACTTCACCATCTACCAGATTGACGAGGACGGCAACTACCTGCCTGAAGATTTCGTCATGCAGCAATATCTGAGCGATTACGACGAAGTGGAAAAGGACGGTTCGCTGACACACAACTTCATGCTTGTGCAGGTGTTTTCCATCGAGCGCGCTTATGCGACCAAAGACGAGGTCAAACAGATTAAGAAAGACAACAAGTTGGAAAAATCGTACGAGGCCATCCAACAATTTGAGCGTCAAAACAAGATCCCCGACCTGCCCGAGGCTGTTCAGCAAAAGCTCAACGAGCTGTGGAAAATTGATAAAGACTGACGCCAATCTTATTTAGACATAGGAACATAGGGACATATTTCTGCCCCTATGTTTTTTTGTCCCTATTTTTTGTCCCTATTTTTTGTCCCTATGTTCCTTTGTCTAAAAAAACTATGTCCCTATGTTCCTATGTCTAAAAGCCCCATGTCCCTATGTGACAAAAACGTTCCAAAATACTATACTTGTCGAAACATTCGCGGCATTTCGTCGAAAAACACTTGCAAGAACGTGTTTATCGAACTACCTTTGCACCAGAAAATCAATTAAAAGGTAAAAAGACATGAAAAGATTTCTAACTATTCTCTCATTCATGCTGACCATCGCGACGATGGCAACAGCACAAACCAACACCATCAAGGGCGTGCTCACCGACTCCATCAGCGGCGAGACTGAACCCTACGCCACCGTGCGCGTGTTTCAGGACAACAAGACAGACAAGCCCGTGGCCATGTCGGTGACCGATGCCGACGGGCGCATCAACCAGCAGGTGGAGGGCACCGGGCGCTTCACCGTCATCTTCTCGGCCACAGGCAAGAACAGCGTGACCCGCCACATCACACTCAGCGGCTCGGACATAGACCTGGGCACCGTGTATGTCACCGACGACGCCAAGATGCTCGAAGGCGTGGAGGTGGTGGCCCACAAGACGCTGGTGAAGATGGAGACCGACAAGATGAGCTACAGCGTGGCCGACGACAACGAGTCGAAATCGGCTACCGTGCTCGACATGTTGCGCAAGGTGCCCATGGTGACCGTCGATGGACAGGACAACATCACCGTGAACGGCGCGTCGAGCTTTAAGGTATATGTAGATGGCAAGCCCAACGTGATGATGTCGTCGAACCCCTCGCAGGTGTTCAAGTCGATGCCCGCATCGGTGGTGAAAAGCATCGAGGTGGTGACCAACCCGGGAGCCAAATACGACGCCGAGGGCGCCGGCGGCGTGCTCAACATCGTGATGAACAACCAAGGCCCCATGGCACAGCAGTCGCTCAACGGATATACCGCCACCGCACAGGCGTCGGCGAGCACCCGGGGCGTGGGGGCAGGCCTGTTTGCCAACGCGCAGCAAGGCAAGCTATCCATCGGCGTGAACGCGTTCTACAACTACATGAACAACAAAGGCACCGAGGTGGAGATGACCCGCGAGCAATACAGCGACCTGGGCACCATGACCACCCGCTACTACCAGAAAGGCGACACGAAGATACCGTTCATGATGGGAAGCCTGACCTTGGGATACGACATCGACCCGATGAGCAGTCTCAACGCCACGTTCAGCTTCAACCAGTTTAACATGAAGAACACCGGCCATCCCACCACTACGATGAGCGGCGGCCTCTACGGCGACGGTTTCACCTACGGCAATGAGATGACATCGAAAAACCGGCGCACTTCGTTCACCGCTACCACCGACTACTCACGTTTCTTCAATGCTGATCACACCCGCCTGCTCACACTGACTTACCAGTTCTCGTACAGTCCCATCAAGGGCGAGAGCGAGACCATCTTCGACCCCATAGAGACAGGCGAGGGCACACCCGCCTTCGACATCAATACTGACCGTCTGACCGACAACCGCGAGAAATCGACCGAGCACACCGTGCAGGCAGACTATACCACCCCGCTCTCGGCCAGCCAGACATTCAACACCGGCCTGAAATACCTCAACCGCCGCAACTCGTCTGACTCGAAATACTACCTCAACAACATCTACAACGATGCTGCCAGCACCGACTACCTCTACATGAACAACATCCTGGCAGGGTATGCCGAACTGGAATCGAAATGGACACCCAAATGGAGCACGAAGGCAGGGCTGCGCTACGAGCATACCTGGCAGAAGGTGGAATACAACAAAGGGGCCGGCGAGGACTTCTCGAAAGACTACGGAAGCCTTGTGCCATCGGCCAGCCTCTCCTACTCTATCGCGCCCACGCAAAACATCGGACTCACCTACAACATGCGCATCTCCCGCCCGGGCATCACCTACCTGAACCCCTACAGAGACAACAGCAGTCCCACCATGGTCTCATACGGTAACCCCGACCTCGACGTGGAGAAGACACACAACGTGCAGATGGTGTTCAACTCCTTCTCGCAGAAATTCATGATGAATGCCACGCTGCGCTACAGCTTCTGCGACAACGCCATCGAGCAATACAGCTTCTACGACGATAAGAACCTGCTCAACACCACCTACGGCAACATGATGAAACGCCACTCGGCAGGGCTCAACCTCTATGCCAACTACTCCATCACCAAAGACACGCGACTCATGGTCAACGGCGGTCTCACCTACGTCGATATGACCAGCAAGGCGCTCGACACGAGCAACAACGGATGGCAGGGCAACATCATGGTGGGCCTGCAGCAGAAACTGCCTTGGGACATGAACCTCTCTATGAACTGGATAGGCAACACCAAGAGTTATACGCTGCAAGGATGGACGTCGGGATTCAACATGCTCATCGGCACACTCTCGAAGTCGTTCCTCAAAGACAAGGTGACCGTCAGCCTCTCGGGTGTCACCGGACTGAGCAAGGGCGGCAAACTGCATCTCGACTCCTACTCCGAGGGCAAAGACTTCATCAGCAACCAAGCCATCGGCGTGAACGTCAGCCAGGTGCAGCTCAGTGTCAGGGTCACCCTGGGCAATAACAAGATGCAGATGAAACGCCCGCGCCAGTCGAAGATTACCGACGACTACATCGAGCACCAGAATGCTGAAGAGCAGCTCAACGGCCAAGGCGGCATGGGCGGCGGCATGCAGGGCGGCGGTGCCCAAGGCGGAATGGGAGGAGGATTCTAATCCGCATACATCTTAGCAAAACAGTTCCCCCCCGAAAGCACGGATGCTTTCGGGGGGATTGTTTGTAATTGTTGAAACGGTTACATCGTCTGCACGACATGATAGTATTACTGTGGGCACAAAGATACACGTTTTTTTTACCACACGCCATTTGTCCCTGAAAAAATTTTGCAGTTAGCAGAAAAAGCCCTACCTTTGCCCCGTTCTATGGCCGAAGCCTGCCTGACGGTGGGACAAGGGTGTAGGACCTATATATAGGAAAGGCGTTTACTAAAACGCTTTGTTCTTGACTTCCGGGAATCTGGCAGTTCCAAAAAGTCAGTCGAGACACAAAGCAACGGTAGATGCCCATGGGTATGTTATATCCTCATGCGCACGACTCTATGCAGGCACCCAGGTGCATGCTTGGGTCTGTGCAGGTATATACATATCGGCGTGGGCTTCGGCGTTGCTCGTTCTGACTGACTGGGCATGCCAGAGCCTCCGGAAGCGGAACGGGTGACAAAGTAAGACTCCCACGCTTCTTTTTTATATCATAGCATCATACTTTTTCAACCAATAGAGAGTGCGGGAGCCACCTTTATATAATGGTTCCCCTATGAGTAGAAAATCAACAAAGGCTTTTAAACGAATTGTCAACGGTTACATTCCCTATTTCCTTGCCAAAATTTTCTGTCCGAATTCAGAAAAAATGATTTTCTATAGATACATCGTCCAGCACGGCGATGCGCATCACCTATTCCTTTTCAGCCATGAATATGACGGATTTGAAGTCGAAACGTACTATGACGAGGCATGTGGACTGCCATACGTCGTTTTACCAGAAACAGAAAAGCGTCTTTATTTCAAGCGTGAAATGAAAAAGGAGAAGATAAACGGCCTGTTCAAAGCCTTGCTCATGGAGCAAGACCCTCGGTCGCCACACAGGTATTTTGACGACCTCAAAGAGTTTAAAGACAGAATCCTACTTGACGTCGGTGCTGCTGAGGGCATCCTGTCGCTCATGGCCATCGAGCAAGTGCGACACGTGTACCTCTTTGAATGCGAAGCGGAGTGGGCGGAAGCCTTACGAAAGACCTTCGAGCCGTGGCAGGAAAAAGTGACCATCGTGCCGAAATACGTGAGCGACCACAACGACGGCTCGACAACCACACTTGACGCTTTTTTTCATGACACTCCACACCCTGACCTGTTCATCAAAATGGACATCGAGGGGATGGAAAGAAGAGCCCTCGACGGCGCCCGGAAGTTATTTTCTGAAAAAGGGAATGTCGCCTTTTCCATCTGCACGTACCACGAGAAAGATGACTACCACGTGATATCCTCGTTTCTCAACGAACATGGCTGTACATATAGCAACGCCACCGGCTATTGGTCGCACAGAATCAAGAGCATCATGCTCAGAGGGCACAATTAACAGAATTAACGTGTGCAGGCAGATAACAAACTACACATGCAGAAAGGAAATTACGATGCCATAAAAGACAAAGCTGTCTTCTGAACATATCACTTAAATGTTTGATTGACAGTCACAAAGATAATCAATTATTTTCATTCCGCAAGATATTTTTGCAAAAAACTGCATCATTCCGCAAGATACTTTTGCAAAAAACTGCATCATTCCGCAAGATACTTTTGCAAAAGACATCCACAATAACTTGTAGGGACAGGGCGTGCCCTGTCCGAAAGCAAACAGTGATAAATAGCGGACAGGGCGTGCCCTGTCCCTACTTCGCCGATGTGTGACCCACATGAAAATAGGGTAAAAATCCGACAGACGGCAAGGTCAGTTGATGGTAGTGCTGTTGTTTGCTCCGTGCGGACAGGCCGGCAAACAAGTGCCAGACTGCCCTTTGCGAGATGCGGCTGTGCGAGGCCTGCCACATGCGAAAAAACTATCTTGCCCCGAAAGATTCTAAAGTTTGCTTATCCAAGCAGGTTCAACTCGCCCCGTGCCATTCTGCCGGAAAAGGGGGTTACATCCTTGCGGATGTTATGTTTTCACACCAACTCAGTGGTGAAGTTGAGCGTCTGTATCCTCAGGTCGAGCAGCCGCAACTGCTCCGACAGTTTGTCAATCTGTTTGCGCAGGGGTTTCACGTCCATGGTGGCCACGGTCTTGATTTCGGTGCGCGAGTAGCGGTTGTTCAACTGCGAGGCGCTGTTGGTGAGGCTTCTCAGGAAGTCGGTGCGCATGCGCAGCACATCACGCTCGGCATTGAGCTGCGTGATGGTCTTTCCCTCGTGCACGGTCTGCATGTTAGTGGCATTGATGCGGAACATGAGTGTCTCCAACTGCTTGAGGCATCCGTCGAGCTCGCCCATCAGATCGTTGGGGTCTTCGGTCGGTTTCTCACCTTCCTGCACCTTGATATTATTGAGCAGACGTGTCTTGAGTTGTTCTATCCTGGCCTGCAGGTCTTTGCGCAGGCTCAATGCTTCAGCCAGTTTCATAGTTATAGGGTGTTTGGTTCTTTACTTGTTCTCCTCCTCGCTCTCCTCCTCATCATCCTCATTCTCGTCCTCTTCCACCTGCCACTCGCTGTCGCGGTTGTCGCGCCAGGCGCCCTGTCCGGGTTTCAGGTCGGGCAGCGAGGCCAACGTGGGGTCAATCTGCAGGGCCTCTTCTACCGAGATGCAGTCGAGGTTGTCGTCAGTCACTCGTTCGTCGCCATATCCCTGCCAGTCGCCGTCGCCGTCGAGGGCCACGGAGAGGATCACCGACTCGCCGTTGATGACCTCGCGCGAGGTGATAAACGGTCTCCAAAAATCTACTTCTGTTATTTTCATTTGATTAGAGGTTTGAGGTTTTGAGATTTGAGAGTTGAGGTTTGAGGTTTGAGATTTTAGCGGCACAGCAGTTCACACACCTCGTTCTGGAACTCACGCCCGTCTGACGCCTTCGCCACCCCTTGATTGATGATGGCAAACACGATCTTATGACCGTTGGAGGCGGTGAGGTAGCCGGCCAGCGAACTCACGCCCGTCACGGTGCCAGTCTTGGCATGCACGTTGCCCTGTGCACGGGTGTCTTTCATCCGGTTTTTCAGGGTACCGTCAACGCCGGCGATGGGCAGGTTGTGATACAGGTGCGAATAGATGTCGTGCTTGTCGGCGGCATAGCGCAGCAGGCGCACCAACAGTTCGGGCGTCACATAGTCGTAGGGCGACAGTCCGCTGCCGTCGGCGAAGTTGTAGCGCTCGGCGGGCAGTCCCAGCCGGCTCACCACCCGTTTCATGGCGGTGGCGGCCTTTTTGGCGGTGCCGGGCTTACCCTCTCCTGCCGCTATCTGGTAAAACATCGACTCGGCATAGAGGTTGTCGCTGTTTTTCATCATGCGATCCAGCACCTTGTCTATCGAAGTGCGGTGCACGGCTATCTGTGTCACCCCTTGCGGTGTGCGTCCCGAGGTCACGCTGCCTGTCACGGTGATGTCTTTCTGCCGCAGCATCTGGAAGAGCCGCTCGGCGAAATTGTCTTTCTTGTCAACGAGCAGCGGCGACAGTTTGGGGTTGTCATCGTCCCAGCTCCATCCCGACCCCGTCAGCAGGTCGTCTTTCATGCTCTTGTCTGCCACGATATTACCCTCGATGCGGCGTATGCCGGCATTGCGCACCGCATTGGCAAAGTCTGCCAGGTCGTCGGCGCTGAAGGTGGGGTCCATGCTTCCGGCGCAATAGAGGCTGCCGTGCAGCGTGCCCTCGTCATCTACATGCCCGTTGTGATAGAGGTAGGTGCGATATTGGTAGTCGCCGCCCAGCATGTCGAGCGCGGTGATGGATGTGACCAGTTTCATGGTCGAGGCGGGCCGCATGCGGTGGTGGTCGTTGTGCCGATAGACCACGGCCTGCTCGGTCATGTCATACACGAGCAGCCCCAGTTGGGTGGTCTTCAGCAGTTCGCTCTGCATCAGCCGGTCCAGCCCGTTGCTCACGCGCCGGGCCCAGTCAGAGCCCGACATGGTGTTGTCTTCTTCTTCGACCACCGGTGTGACGGGGTCTATCACCTCCACCTCCGACTCGTAGCTGCCCGAGTTATATCCGTTGGTATATCGGTCCAGCTCCTCTTCAGTGAGCTGAGCCATTGCCGGCAGAGCCGTCATCATCAGGGCTGCTGCCAGACTGTATAGTTTCTTTTTCATCATATCTCTGTTGTATCTTTTTGATTTCGCTGATAAAATGCGCCTCGTCGGCAGGCTGAACGGCCACGGCATGGCCCGCGCCATATTCGATGAGCACATAACGCACCAGATGCAGCAGCGTGTGCCGCGGCTGTATGCTCGTCATCTCCGCCACCGGGATGTCGATGCTCCGTGCGAAGCGCCCTCGCACCACGTGCAGCACACCGTCGTCGGTGAGCACATACTCCGTATGCACCGTCCGTTCCACCGCCATCACCGCCACCGCCATGGCCAGGAGGCCACAGAGGGTGTAGGCACCTTGCCGTTGTAAGAAGCAGTACAATGCCACACCGGCCAGAATGGCGGTGAATGCCACGACCACGGCCGACACCCGATGTGCAAACGATCTTTTCATCAAGGTAGCAAATAGAAATGGAGTGCAAAAATACGAAAAAAAGGGCGAAGCGCAAAAAAACTCGCCACTGTTTAAGTTTTTGTAACTGTTAAGCGCGCTTTTACCTGATGCCCTGACGTATAATATAGGTGTCGCGCCTAAGAAATCTCTCTTTTTTTTTGCTACTTACACGGAATTGCATTAACTTTGCGCTGCGAAAACCAACCTTAGGCCATCTACTAAGAAACAACTCGTCAACTAATTCCAAAAACAATGATATACAAATACGACTTCCTCATCATCGGCGCCGGAGTGGCCGGCATGAGCTATGCGCTGAAAGTGGCACGCGCCAAGAAAGGCACGGTATGCCTCATCTGTAAAACCTCGCTTGACGAAGCCAACACCTCGTTCGCACAGGGCGGTGTGGCATCGGTCACCAACCTGGCGGTAGATGACTTCGACAAACACATCGAAGACACGATGATAGCCGGCGACTACGTGAGCGACCGCGCCGCCGTGGAACAAGTGGTGCGCTGCGCTCCCGACCAGATCAAGGAACTGGTGAACTGGGGCGTCAACTTCGACCGCAACGAGCAGGGCGAGTTTGACCTGCACCGCGAGGGCGGACACTCTGAGTTCCGCATCCTGCACCATGCCGACGATACGGGCGCCGAGATACAACGCGGACTGATGGCGGCCGTGCGCGCCTGCCCCGACATCATCGTCAAGGAGAACCACTTCGCCGTGGAGATTATCACGCAGCACCACCTGGGAGCCCGCGTCACCCGCCGCACACCTTATATCAACTGCTACGGAGCCTACGTGCTCAACCCCGAGACACAGAAGGTGGACACCTACCTGAGCAAGGTGACGCTGATGTGCACCGGCGGTTGCGGCGCTGTCTATCAGACCACCTCCAACCCCGTCATCGCCACCGGCGACGGCATCGCCATGGTCTATCGCGCCAAAGGCACCGTGGCCGACATGGAGTTTGTGCAGTTCCACCCCACGGTGCTCCACTCCCCCACCGAGACGCACCCCGCCTTCCTCATCACCGAGGCCATGCGCGGCTACGGAGGCATCCTCAGACTGCCCAACGGCGAGTCGTTCATGGAGAAATACGACGAGCGGCTGTCGCTGGCGCCGCGCGACATCGTGGCACGCGCCATCGACAAGGAGATGAAGATACACGGTCTGGACCATGTATGCCTCGACGTGACGCACAAAAACGCCGACGAGACACGCCACCACTTCCCGAATATCTACCAGAAATGCAAGTCGATGGGCATCGACATCACCACCGACTATATCCCCGTGCGCCCCGCGGCCCACTATATGTGCGGCGGCATCAAGGTCGATCTGAACGGATGCTCAAGCATCGACCGCCTCTACGCCATCGGCGAGTGCTCATGCACCGGTCTGCACGGCGGCAACCGTCTGGCCAGCAACTCGCTCATCGAGGCGGTGGTCTATGCCGACAAGGCTGCCAAGCACTCCATCGATCATGTAGATCTGTACGACTTCAACGAGAAGGTGCCGGAGTGGAACGACGAGGGCACCATGTCTAACGAGGAGAAGGTGCTCATCACGCAGAGTGTGAAAGAGGTAGGCGAAATCATGTCGAACTATGTGGGCATCGTGCGCTCCGACCTGCGTCTGAAACGTGCCTGGGACCGCTTAGACATGCTCTACGAAGAGACCGAGAACCTGTTTAAGCGTGTGAAGGCCAGCAAAGACATCTGCGAACTGCGCAATATGATCAACGTGGGCTATCTCATCACCCGCATGGCCATAGAGCGCAAGGAGTGCCGCGGACTGCACTACACCATCGACTACCCCGTACACGCGTACGACAAATAGTCTTTGGGGCAGGGAGCTTTCCTGGGGGAAGGGGGCTTTTCTGGGGGCAGGGGGCAAGGGGCAGGGGGCAGGAGAATAGTTAGCAGGTTGATGGTTTAGGGTTTAGGGTTGATGGTTTAGGGTTTAGGGTTTAGGGCTCGTGGCATATCTCCTGCCCCTTGCCCCCTGCCCCTTGCACCCTGCCCCTTGCCCCCAAAGATTACTTCTTATTCTTACGAACATTGCGAAGGTCTTCCTTCGTGATGTTTATTTTTTTGTTGACCGGTCTGCCGGGGTCGGCCAGCGAATGCGAGAAGAGCCATTCGTAGGTCTGGGGCATGTAAAAGAGCCGCGACAGCGCTCCGTGCGAAATGCCCGCCCACCAGTCGTAGCGCAGACGGCTGTCATGGCCCGAGGCCTGCAGGGCGCTCACCACCTTTTTCGACTCGTTCACCGACACGGCGCGGTCGGCCGTGCCGTGGATGATCCACAGCGGTGCCTCGCCCATGCGGCTGACGTCGCGCAGCGTGCTGCCCCCGCATAGCGCCATCGCCGCCGCCACGCGCTCGGGATAGGTGCCCACATAGTCGAGCGTGCCGTAGCCGCCCAGGCTCATGCCCAGCACATAGATGCGCTCGGGGTCGGCCGCGCAGTTGTCCATCACCCAGTCGAGTATGTCGTTCAACTTCTTCGGGTTCCACGCCCCGCCGGGGTTCTGCGGTGCCACGATGATCGCCGGCACGTTCAAGCCTCTCTCTATGGCATCGAGTGTGCCGTAGCGCAGCACGCGCTTCATGTCGCGGCCGCACAGCGACCGCCCGTGCAGAAACAGGATGACGGGATAATACGGTTCGTCTTCGATGCCCTCGGAATGCCACACCGCCTCATAGCCCAGCGGCGTACACACCCAGAAGGGATAGCCGCCCGGTATCTCACTGCGCAGCACCGACATATTCTTGGTTTGTGCCGACACCGCCAGAGCCAGCACCACCAGCACCGCCACAAGCACGATTTTAAAAAGAGAAAGATGTTTCATGTAGCAAAAAGTCAGATTGGCTGCAAAGATACGAAAAAGCGCTCTTTCTTACCATTTTTTTAACAACATTTGTGACTCCTACTCCTTCACATTCACTAAACACTAAACACTCAACAAAACTCTGTCCTTCTGTCCTTCTGTCAAAAAACATGTCCTTCTGTTCTTCTGTCAGAAAAATCAGTCTTTCTGTCAGAAAAAAAACGCCTTTCTGTTATTCTGTCTGAAGAAAAAACCGTAATTTTGCAAAAATTTCAACCTTAAACCGTTTACTTATGAACAACGACAAGAGAATCGTGGAATGCGTGCCCAATTTCAGCGAGGGGCGCGACATGAACATCATCCGACAGATTACCGATGCCGTAGAGAGCGTTGAGGGCGTGAAACTGCTCAACGTGGATCCCGGCGAAGCCACCAACCGCACGGTGGTCACCTTCGTGGGCACCCCCGAAGGCGTGTGCGAGGCCGCTTTCCGCGCCGTGGGCAAGGCGGGCGAGCTCATCGACATGCGCCGCCACCACGGGGCACATCCCCGCATGGGAGCCACCGACGTGCTGCCCCTCATCCCCGTGAGCGGCATCACGCTCGAGGAGTGCGCCGCCCTGGCACGTCAGTTGGCCGAGCGCATCGCTACCGAGCACCGCATCCCCTGCTACTGCTACGAGGCATCGGCCTACCGCCCCGAGCGTAAGAACCTGGCCGTGTGCCGCGCCGGCGAATACGAGGCACTGCCCGAGAAGCTGGCCGACCCTGACCGCGCCCCCGACTGCGGCGCACGCCCCTACGACGAGGGGGTGGCACGCACAGGATGCACCGTGGTAGGCGCACGCGACTTCCTCATCGCCGTCAACTATAACCTCAATACCACCTCCACCCGCCGCGCCAACGCCATCGCTTTCGACGTGCGCGAGAAAGGCCGTCCCAAGCGCGAGGGCAACCCCATCACCGGCAAGCCGATGAAAGACGCCGACGGCCGTACCATCATGATTCCCGGCACGCTCAAGGGCACCAAGGCCATCGGATGGTATATCGACGAATACGGCATCGCACAGGTGTCGATGAACATCACCGACATCAACACCACACCTCTGCACGTGGCTTTCGACGAGGTGTGCCGGTGTGCCCAGAACCGCGGACTGCGCGTCACGGGCACCGAGATCGTGGGTCTCATCCCCAAGCGCACGCTCATCGACGCCGGCCGCTATTTCCTCGAGAAGCAACACCGCTCCACCGGCATCCCCGAACAGGATATCATCAATATTGCCATCCACTCGATGGGGCTCTCTGACCTGCGCCCCTTCAACCCCCGCGAGAAGGTCATCGAATTCCTGATGGAAGACGACGAGAAGAAAGCCGGACAACTGGTCAACCTGACGGTGAAAGGATTCGCCGAGGAGACCTCGCGCGAGTCGCCCGCCCCTGGCGGCGGCACCATCGCCGCCTACATGGGCGCATTAGGCGCCGCTCTGGGCACGATGGTAGCCAACCTGTCGAGCCACAAGGCCGGATGGGACGACCGCTGGCATGAGTTCAGCCAGTATGCCGACCGCGGCCAGACGTTGATGACACGCCTGCTCGCACTGGTTGACGAAGACACCGAGGCCTTCAACCGCATCATGGCCGCCTTCGCGCTGCCCAAGGCCACCGAGGCCGACAAAGCCGCACGCAGCGAAGCCATCCAGGCCGCCACGCTCTATGCCACCGAGGTGCCCCTGCAGACGATGAAGACGGCCTATGAGGTGTTCGCCCTGTGCCGTGCCATGGCCGACGAGGGCAACCCCAACAGCCTCAGCGATGCCGGTGTGGGAGCCTTAGCCGCCCGCGCCGCCGTGCTGGGTGCCGGCATGAACGTCAAGATCAATGCCGCCTCGCTCAAAGACCGCGACACTGCCGACCGTCTCGTCGCCGAGGCCGACGCGCTCATCGCTCAGGCCAATCAGGCTGAGAAAGACATCACAGAAAAAGTATTTGCAAAATTAGCATAAGAGCCCCCTCTAACTCCCCCGAGGGGGAGGATAAAGTTAGCCCTTTTTAGCATAAGATCCCCCTTAACTCCACGAAGTGAGCCCAATTTAGTAAAACAAATTACACCCTCCCCTCGGGGAGGGATGGGGAGGGGGCTTTAAAACCCAAAATCCCATGACCACAGCAGAATTTCAACAAGAGATACGGCTCGGCATCCCCGACACGCTGCCAGAGCCCAAGGCGTATGACCCCGACATCAACCATGCGCCCAAACGCAAAGACATCCTCAACGCCGAGGAGAAGAAATTAGCACTGCGCAATGCGCTGCGCTATTTCCCCAAGCACCTGCATGCCCAGTTGGCACCTGAGTTCGCTCAGGAACTGAAAGACTACGGGCGCATCTACATGTACCGCTACCGCCCGTCGTACGACATCTACGCCCGACCCATCGACGAGTATCCTGCCCGCTCGCGTCAGGCGGCGGCCATCATGCTGATGATACAAAACAACCTCGACCCGCGCGTGGCTCAGCACCCGCACGAGTTGATCATCTATGGCGGCAACGGTGCCATCTTCCAAAACTGGGCGCAATACCGCCTGGTGATGAAATACCTGAGCGAGATGACCGACGAGCAGACGCTCGTGATGTATTCGGGCCACCCGCTGGGCCTCTTCCCCTCGCACCGCAATGCGCCGCGCGTGGTGGTGACCAACGGCATGGTCATACCCAACTACTCCAAGCCCGACGACTGGGAGCGCGACAATGCCCTCGGCGTGAGCCAATACGGACAGATGACCGCCGGCTCGTATATGTATATCGGACCGCAGGGCATCGTACACGGCACCACCATCACCGTGATGAACGCCGCCCGCATGGTGCTACAACGCCGGAACAAAGAGCAAGGGGCATCCCTCAAATCTCAAACCTCAAACCTCAAATCTCAAATCTCCTGCCCCATGCCCCCTGCCCCCTGCCCCACCTTACTCTTCGTGTCGTCGGGCTTAGGCGGCATGTCGGGCGCTCAGCCTAAGGCGGGCAACATCGCCGGCGTGGTGAGCGTGGTGGCCGAGATCAACCCCAAGGCAGCCGAGAAGCGCTACGAGCAGGGATGGGTCGATGAGCTGCACACCAACCTCGACGAACTGATTCCCGCCATCCGCCAGGCGAAAGCCGAAGGCCGCGTGGTGTCGATGGCCTACGTGGGCAACGTGGTTGACCTGTGGGAGCGGTTGGCCGACGAGGATATACAGGTGGATCTGGGCAGCGACCAGACCTCGCTGCACAACCCCTGGGCCGGCGGCTACTACCCCGTGGGACTCTCGCTCGAAGAGTCGAAGCGCATGATGGCCGAGGAGCCCGAGCAGTTTAAGGAACAGGTGCGCGCCTCGCTGCGCCGTCAGGTAGCCGCCATCAACCGCCTCACCGCCCGCGGCATGTACTTCTTCGACTACGGCAACGCCTTCCTCCTCGAGTCGAGCCGCGCCGGCGCCGACATCCTACGCCCCGACGGCCGTTTCCGCTACCCGTCGTACGTGCAGGATATCATGGGACCGATGTTCTTCGACTACGGCTTCGGACCCTTCCGCTGGGTATGCACCTCTGGCGACCCGAAAGACCTGGCCGTGACCGACCGGCTGGCGGCCGAGGTGCTGGAAGAGATATTGAAGACAGCCCCCGCAAGCATACAAGGACAGACCGCCGACAACCTGCACTGGATACGCGAGGCGGCACGCAACCACCTCGTGGTGGGTTCGCAGGCACGCATCCTCTATGCCGACGCCGAGGGGCGCTCGAAGATAGCGCTGGCCTTCAACGATGCCATACGCCGCGGCGAACTGTCGGCACCCGTCGTCTTAGGGCGCGACCACCACGACGTGTCGGGCACCGACTCGCCCTTCCGTGAGACGAGCAACATCTACGACGGGTCGCAGTTCTGCGCCGACATGGCCGTGCAGAACGTCATCGGCGACTCCTTCCGCGGTGCCACCTGGGTGAGCATCCACAACGGCGGCGGCGTAGGCTGGGGCGAGGTCATCAACGGCGGTTTCGGCATGGTCATCGACGGCAGCGACGACTCCGCCCGCCACATCCGCGAGATGCTCTTCTGGGACGTCAACAACGGCATCGCCCGCCGCTCCTGGGCCCGCAACACCGGCAGCATCGAGGCCATCCGCCGCGAGATGGAGCGCACGCCCCAGCTCAAGGTCACCCTGCCCAATCTGGTAGATGACGAAGTGGTCAATTTATTTGGAAGTTAAGGGAGTTAAGGGAGTTAAGGAAGTTAAAGGACATATGAAACAATTGAAAAACATGAAGACATACAGTTTTGAAAATGTAATTGCATGGCAAAAAGCCCATCAATTTGTTCTCCTAACCTATCAAGTGACACGGCATTTTCCAGAAGAGGAAAAGTTTGGACTTACCTCACAATTCCGCCGTGCTGCTATATCGATAGAAGCCAATATTGCCGAAGGCTATAAAAAAATAAGCAAAGCGGATAAACTTCGCTTCTATAACATTGCTCAAGGCAGTTTGGAAGAATGCCGAGACTATCATCTTCTTTCACGCGATTTGGGTTACCTTTTTGGCAATGAGTTTGACCTCTTGCATGCAAGCATTGAGGAAACCAGCAAATTTCTCAACTCATACTGCAAGGCCATATCCGATAATGTGGCCATGAAAGAAGACCCTATCTGACCCCTCACCCCGTCAGCTATCGTCCTTTAACTTCCTTAACTTCTTTAACTTCTCTAACTACCCAAACTTCATTCCTAAAAATAAATCTTAAAAACTCGAATCATGTTTCACAAAATCTCCGCTGGGCACCTTACCCAGGATAAAATAGACGAAATCATCACCAAGGGCTACAAACTGGAGTTGGGCGACGACTCGCGCGAGCGCATCATCCACTGCCGCGAATACCTCGACCATAAGATTGCCACATCCAGCGAACCCATCTACGGAGTGACCACCGGCTTCGGCTCGCTCTGCAAAATCAATATCGACCCCGACCAACTGGCGCAGTTGCAGATCAACCTGATGATGTCGCACGCCTGCGGCACCGGCGACCGCGTGCCCAACGATGTCGTCAAAATCATGATCCTGCTCAAGATACAGTCGCTCAGCTACGGCTACTCCGGATGCCAACTGTGCACCGTAGAGCGCCTCATCGACTTCTTCAACCACGACATCTACCCCATCGTCTATCAACAGGGCTCTGTGGGGGCCTCGGGCGACCTCGTGCCCCTGG
This sequence comes from uncultured Prevotellaceae bacterium, assembly GCA_947165505.1. GTDB lineage: Bacteria > Bacteroidota > Bacteroidia > Bacteroidales > Bacteroidaceae > Prevotella. The sequence continues at coordinate 73,866 of CAMVAT010000015.1, forward strand.
CACACCTCTGCCTGCCGCTCGTAGGTCTGGGCGAGGTGGAGTATCAGGGCTGTCGCATGAGCGGCGCCGAGATATTGCAGCGCATGGGATGGCAACCCATCCGTCTGGCTTCGAAAGAGGGACTGGCCCTGCTCAACGGCACGCAAAACATGAGCGCACACGCCGTATGGTCGCTCATACAGGCTAAACGCCTCACCGAATGGGCCGACGTCATCGGAGCCATGTCGCTCGAAGCCTACGACGGACGCATCGAACCGTTCAACCTGGCGGTGCATCTGGTGCGCTCGCACAACGGACAGATAGCCACCGCATCGCGCTTCAACGAACTGCTGCGCGGCAGCCAGCTCATTGCGCAGCACAAGGTGAATGTGCAAGACCCCTACTCCTTCCGCTGCATACCCCAGGTGCACGGGGCGGTGAAAGACACCCTCTCGTATGTGAAGTCGGTGGTCGATATCGAGATCAACGCCACCACCGACAACCCCACCGTATGCCCCGACGAAGACCTCATCATCTCGGCCGGCAACTTCCACGGCGAGCCCATCGCACTGCCCATGGACTTCCTGGCCATCGCCATGAACGAACTGGGCAGCATCTCCGAACGGCGGCAGTATAAACTGGTGTCGGGCACACGCGGCCTGCCCTCATTCCTCGTGGCCAACCCCGGCGTGAACAGCGGGTTCATGATTCCGCAATACACCTCGGCATCAATCGTGAGCCAGAGCAAGACGCTCTGCATGCCCTCGTCGGCCGACAGCATCCCCACCTCGCAAGGTCAGGAAGACCATGTGAGCATGGGCGCCAACGCCGGCACCAAACTGATGCGTATCGTGCAGAACACCGAGCGCGTGCTCGCCATCGAACTGTTCACCGCCGCCCAAGCCCTCGAGTTCCGCCGTCCCCTGAAGTCGTCGCCCGTCATCGAGCGTGTGTTCGAAGCCTACCGCCGCGTGGTGCCCTTCATCGACCACGACCAGGTGATGTATCCCCACATCGCCCGCTCGGTGGAGTTCCTCCAACAATACGTCGAAACGTTCTCTTAGAAGTAAGAGGTGAGTTTCGGGGCAGGGGGCAAGGGGCAGGGGGCAGGAGATATGCCACCCGTAGGGTTGGGGCACCGTTCGTTCGCCACGCATGTAGGGACAGGGCGTGCCCTGTCCGCACATATTCCGCCCGTAGGGGCGGGTCACCGTGCCCGCCCGCCATTCCACGCTGTAGGGGCGGGTCACCGTGCCCGCCCGCACGAGCGATAGCGAGTTAAAACATGACGCGAAGCGTTCTGAAAAAATTGATCCGAATTTGAATAATTTGAATATAATTTGTGCAATTTCCACGCGAAGCGTGCCAAAAATCTCCAAGCACAGCGTGCTTATGTCGCCGCCTGTGGCGGGAAATCTTACAAATTGTTTTCAAATTTTACAAATGAACGGCCCTCCGGGCCGTACGGGCGGGCACAGAGACCCGCCCCTACAACGTGGCACAAGACCGTGCACCATGTACCATTTGCAAGAGTAACCACTCCCCTCCCTGCAAGGGAGGGGCCGGGGGGAGGGTCTGCCAATAAGAACCCTAAACCCTAAACCCTAAACCCTCAACCCTAAACCCTCAACCCTAAACCCTAAACCCTCAACCCTAAACCCTCAACCCTAAACCCTAAACCTTCAACCCTAAACCCTAAACCCTCAACCCTAAACCCTCAACCCTCAACCAACCCATGTCTATCCTCATCCATAACATCGGCATCCTGGGCGGCATCCTGCCAGAAGGCACAGAGCGGCTCGCCGGCACAGAGATGGCACAGTTCGCCACCATCCGCGATGCCTATCTGCTCACATATAAAGGTGCCATCATCGACTTCGGCACCATGCGCGACGACACCGGCACCGAGGCACAGAACTATCGTGCCGCCCTTGGCAACGACAGCATACAGCAGATCGACGCCCGGGGCGGCGCCGTGCTGCCCTGCTGGTGCGACGCCCACACCCACATCGTCTATGCCGGCAGTCGCGAAGGGGAGTTCACCGACAAGATACGGGGCCTCTCCTACGCCGAGATAGCGGCACGCGGCGGCGGCATCCTCAACTCAGCCGACCTGCTGCACCGCACCTCAGAAGAAGACCTCTACGCCCAGGCCATGCAGCGGCTCGACGACATGCACCGCAGCGGCACGGGGTGCGTAGAGATAAAAAGCGGCTACGGACTCAACACCGACGACGAGCTGAAGATGCTGCGCGTGATCCGCGAAATGAAACGCCACAGCAAGGTGAAAATCATGTCCACCTTCCTCGGGGCGCACGCCGTGGGCAGAGCCTACACAGGCCGCCAGGCAGCGTATGTCGATCTGGTGGTCAACGAGATGATCCCCGCCGTGGGGCGCGAAGGGCTGGCCGACTTCATCGACGTGTTTTGCGACCAGGGCTTCTTCACGCCCGACGAGACACGGCGCATCCTGCGTGCCGGAGCCGAATGGGGCATGCGGCCCAAGATACATGCCTGCGAACTGGCCGACTCGGGCGGCGTGCGGGTGGGTGTGGAGATGAACGCCCTCTCTGTCGATCATCTGGAGAGCATGGCCGACGCCGACATCGAGTTGCTGCGCGCCTCGCACACCATCCCCACGGCACTGCCCGGCACCTCGTTCTTCCTCAACATGCCCTACGCCCCCGCCCGCAAGATGATAGACCGCGGACTGGCCGTAGCCATCGCCTCCGACTCCAACCCCGGCAGCACCCCCTCGGGCGACATGAAGTTCGTCTGTTCGCTGGCGTGTATCAAACAGCGTCTGCAACCCGCCGAGGCCCTCAACGCCGCCACCATCAACGGAGCCGCCGCCATGGGGCTGAGCCGCGACTACGGCAGCATCACCGTAGGCAAGCAGGCCCGCCTGACAATCACGCGCCCCATCCCCTCCATCGACTACATCCCCTACGCCTATACCGAGCCGCTCATCGTCGATACGCTATAGGTTTGAACCGATACCGCTCGTTTTTGCCCCTTGTATATTACTTTTGGGGCCAAAACGAGCGAAGGTATCACTATGACATCTATCAAAGCAAAATTCAGGCCCTCGGCAGTGGAAGGCAAGGAGGGCAGCATCTACATTCAAGTCATCCACCGCAGGGTGGCCAGGCAGTTGGGCACCCCCTACAGAGTGTTCCCCGACGAGTGGGACGAGCCCTCCGGCACCATCCTCATCCGTGGCAGCCGCTCACCGCTGCTCAGCAGCATCAAGGAGCGTTATCACTGGGATCTAGCACGTTTGAGGAAGATAGCCAGAACATTCGACGCTGAGCAGCGCCGCTATACCGCCGACGAGTTGATAGCCGCCTTTCAGCGACAGTCGGAAGAGGCCTCGCTGTTCACATTCATGCACCACCTCATCGCCCAGCTCAAGCAGTTAGGTCGGGAGCGCACCTCAGAGACCTACACTGCCACGCTCCGCAGTTTCTCGTCGTTCCGCGACGGTCACGACGTGCCGCTCGACGGCATCACCTCCGACTTGATGCAACTCTATGAAGCCTATTTGAAAATGCGCGGTGTCAGCATGAACAGCATATCGTTTTATATGCGCATCATGCGGGCCGTATATAACCGCGCGGTAGAGAAAGGGCTGACCCCGCAAAACCGCCCTTTCCGTCATGTCTATACCGGTGTGGATAAAACCGTGAAGCGAGCCATCCCCATCAAGACGGTCAAAGCCTTGAAAAACATGGGCCTCACCATGCAGCCATCGTTAGACTTTGCCCGCGACATGTTTATGTTCAGTTTTTACACCAGGGGCATGTCGTTCGTCGATATGGCCTATCTCAGGAAGAGCGACCTGCAAAACGGCATCCTCACCTACAGGCGCCGTAAGACGGGCCAGCAGCTCACCATCCGGTGGGAGCCGTGTATGGCAGAGATAACAGCCAAATATCCAGACACAGGCACCGGCTATCTGCTTCCCATCATCAAGCGAAGCGGCAACGACCGCCGCCAGTACGACAGCGCCCTGCATCTGGTCAACCATCGGTTGAAAGACCTCTCCCGGTTGTTGAAGCTGCCGCGTCCGCTGAGCATGTATGTGGCCCGCCACTCTTGGGCGAGTGCCGCCAAGGCGAAGAATGTCCCCCTGTCGGTCATCAGCGAGGGGATGGGTCACGACTCAGAGGCCACCACACAGATCTACCTCGCCTCGTTGGAGACATCGGTGGTCGATAAAGCCAACAAGATGATTTTGGGGCTGCTGTGAGGCCCCCGCCGCTAAACTAACTACTCCCCTCCCTGCAAGGGAGGGGCCAGGGGTGGGTCACTATGCCCCCCGCCATTCCGAGTCACCGTGCCTGCCCGCCATTCCGAGTCACCGTACCCGCCCGCCATTCCGAGTCACCGTACCCGCC
>CAMVAT010000016.1 GCA_947165505.1 uncultured Prevotellaceae bacterium
AACGGGAGCGTAGTCATATTCTTTCGCATCAGCGAAACCCTTTTCTTTCAGCTCTACGATACGAGCCATCAGGGGGTGGTTCAAGTAGAACCCGATCTCAGGATGATCACTATAATAATTCATGATGTTATAAGCCCCCCTCCCATCCTCCCCCGAGGGGGAGGAATAGATTGCAGAAGGATATAGGGGCAATCTTTTACATTCTTATTCTATTGGTTAACTAATCATTCCCTCCACTCGGGGAGGGCCAGGGTGGGGGCTTCCTTATTTACTATTCTGCTTGTAGTATTTAATCAGCTTCGGCACAACTTCCTCAACGGTACCGACAATCACGTAGTCGGCAATCTTGTTGATGGGAGCATCGGGGTCGGAGTTCACAGAGATGATAATACCAGAATCCTGCATGCCGGCAATGTGCTGAATCTGACCGGAGATACCGCAGGCGATATACACCTTCGGGTGAACGGTGACACCCGTCTGGCCGATCTGACGGTCGTGGTCGCAGAAGCCTGCGTCAACGGCGGCACGGCTGCCACCCACCTCGCCATGAAGCACCTTGGCCAGTTCGAAGAGCATGTCGAAACCTTCTTTCGACCCCATGCCATAGCCGCCGGCCACCACGATGGGAGCTCCCTTCAGGTTGTGCTTGGCTGCCTCTACATGGTGGTCGAGTACCTTGACGACGCCTGCCACGGCCATATCCACATATTTAGCCACTTCGGGATAGACCACCTCTTTGCGGCAGTCGCCCTCGTAGATGGCTTTCTGCATCACGCCCGAGCGCACGGTGGCCATCTGCGGACGGTGGTCGGGGTTGACAATCGTGGCCACGATGTTGCCGCCGAAGGCGGGACGGATCTGGTAGAGCAGATTGTCGTACACCTTGCCGGCTTTCTTGTCTTCATACGAGCCGATTTCCAGTTCGGTGCAGTCGGCGGTCAGTCCGCTGGTGAGCGAAGAGCTCACGCGCGGTCCCAGGTCGCGGCCGATGACGGTGGCGCCCATCAGGCAGATTTGCGGCTGCTCTTCCTTGAACAGGTTGACGAGGATGTCGGTGTGGGGTGCCGAGGTGTAGGGGAACAGTCCCTCGCCGTCGAAGACGAACAGTTGGTCAACGCCGTAGGGCAGTATCTGCTCTTCCACCTTGCCTTTGATGTCGGTGCCGATGACCACGGCGTGCAGTTCCACGCCCAGCTCATTGGCCAGCTTGCGACCTTTGGTCAGCAATTCTTGAGAAACTTCGGCGACCTGTGCGCCTTCCACTTCTATATATACAAAAACGTTCTGCATAGCTTAACCAATAATCTTTTCGTTTAACAATTCCTGTATGAGTGAGTTGACATCGGCATCACTTCCCGTCAGGGTTTTCGACTCCTTAGCCTGGAACACGATGTTCTTCACGGCTTTCACCTTGGTGGGCGAACCGGCCAGACCGCACTGGTTGACATCACCATCCACATCGGCCACCGACCACTGGTTGAGGGTCAGGTAGGGGCGCTCGTCGTAGAGGTAGTTATAGCCGTTGTCGTCGGCTGGGCGCTCCATGGGACAGGTGGCCCGTTTGTATTTCATCACCAGACGGGCATTGCAGGGACGGCACGGGGCGGCACTGCCGTTGACCGTGATAACCACGGGCAGGGGTGCCTCAACGGTCTCCACACCGCCGTCGATATGGCGCTTCACGGTGGCGATGCCGTCGTTCACGCTGATTTCCTCGGCGTAGGTCACTTGGTTCAGACCCAGCTTCTGTGCTACTTGAGGACCCACCTGTGCGGTGTCGCCGTCGATAGCCTGGCGGCCGCCGATGACGATATCCACATCGCCGATCTTCTTGATAGCGGTGGCCAGCGCATAACTGGTGGCCAGGGTGTCAGCTCCGGCGAAGAGTCGGTCGGTGAGCAGCCAGCCCGTGTCGGCGCCGCGGTACAGTCCTTGGCGGATAATCTCACCTGCACGCGGAGGCCCCATCGTGAGGATGCCTACGGTAGAGCCGGGATGCTGCTCTTTGAGTCGGAGAGCCTGCTCCAGGGCGTTCAAGTCTTCAGGGTTGAAGATGGCGGGCAGTGCGGCGCGGTTGACGGTGCCTTCGGCAGTCATGGCGTCTTTGCCCACGTTTCGGGTGTCTGGCACTTGTTTGGCCAGCACAACAATCTTTAATGCCATAAAAAATAATAATGTGATATATAAAATGTTATCTTTTGCAAAATCGGGTGCAAAAGTACACATTTTTTATCGTGCCGCAAAATAATGAGTGTAAAATATGCACATTCCGTCAAGAAATGTGCACATTTCGAGCCTTTTGTGCAGGACACAGACTGCCTACAATGATATTTGTTTTACTTCACCACCACTTTCTTGCCTTGGTGGATATAGATGCCGGGCTGTGCGGGCTGGGTGCGCATGCGGCGGCCGTCGATGGTGTAGTAGGGGGCAGCGGTGTTGGTGCTGGTGCCGCGGATGTCGCGGATGCCGTCGGCTACGCCCTCGCTGCTGAGCGAGAGCACACGGCCCGAGATGATGATGTCGCCCAGACCCAGTTGTTTGTTGTTGGTGATGCCGTAGAGGTTGAAGCGCACGCCGAAGGTGCCGCTGGTGGCTTTGTAGGCGTTGAGCGTATATTCGGCGGCAGTGTAGGGTGGGGTGGCATTGTTGCGGGCGGGTGAGATGCCGGTGGCAATCTTCTTGTTGGTGCCGTCGCCGTTGAGCCAGTTCACATCCACCGATCCGCCGTCGGTGCCGTAGCGGGTGGTGTAGAAGTTCACGGCAGTGGGGATGAACTCATAGCCCTCTTTCAGCGTCACACTGAAGGTCACGGCATTGCCGTCAGTGGCGGTGCCCTCCTTCTCTTTATCGGCGATGTCGGGGTAGAAAAGTGTCTGTTTGGATGTCGTGGTTTCGCCCACGGTGCGCTCGCCATAGACCTTCAGCGTGGAGCCCAGGGTGATATTGCTGCCGGTGAAGTAGGGGCTGATGCCTTCGGCTATCACGGCCTGTTCGCTGAGGTCGGCCGTGGCCAGCGTCCAATGGATGTCGCCGCTGCCCACCTCGATGTGCTGCACCCCTTGGTTCACCAGTTCTGCCGGGTCGTAGAAGATCGTCTCCTCGGCGGTGCTCATGTCGAGGGCATGGTCGGGCAGGTAGTAGCCCAGGTGCGGCGGCTGGTTGTACGACGACTGCTGCCAGGCGATGCCCATGCGGTAGATATGGTCGGTCATCAGGCAGGGCACGTTGTAGGTCGTCGGCATGGCCGACGAGTAGATATATAGGTTGCTGTCGTCGTGCAGGATAATCTCTTCGCGCCAATCGCCGAAGATGTCGGCGCTCAGGTTGGGCGTGCGCTTGGTGGTGTTGCACGAACTGCCTTCCAGGCCGGTCACTGACTCGAAACTGCTGCCGTTCCACCGGGTGATGGTGTAGGCCTCGGAGTAACCGCCGTCTAACAGGTTGTCTCGCAGGGTGCCGTCCCAATAGGCGCGGAAGTTGCACGAGGCGTGCTTCGTGCTCACCACCTTGCCCGTGGCGGCAGAGCGGTGGTCGCGGTCGTTGGACGAGGCGAACTCAGCGCCGCGGTTGGCCGGGAAAATATCGGCTGCAATGCCGCGCCCGTTGTCCTCGGCTCCAGCCGCCGACCATATCACCTCGCCTGTCTTGGCATCGTGCAGGTCCCATCCGTATGAGTTGCCCGTGATGGTCTCCTCATGCACGTGAAAGACCTCCAGTCCGGGGCGGTCGGGGTCCAGGTCGCCCACATGCAATGCGTCGCCGTGTCCGTAGCCCACGGCATACATCAGCTGTCCGTCGTCGTCGATGGCACACGAACCGAGTGTGATCTCGTCGCGCCCGTCGCCGTCGTAGTCGCCCACCGACAGGTTGTGGTTGCCATTGCCGTAGGCGGTGAAGTGGTTGCCCATGCCGCAGGTATTGCTGTCGTAGGTGCGCTCGGTCTTGTTCCAGTCGGCATCATAGTGTTCCACCCGGCTGTTGTTCACCGAGGCGTGCAGCCAGCGGTGCTTTAGCTTGGCACCGTCGAAATCGACCGCCCAGAGGTAAGCCTGCGTGTAGTAGCCGCGGCAGAACACCGCCGATGGTTTCTCGCCGTCGAGGTATGCCACGCAGGCGTTGTATCGCTCGCTGCGGTTGCCGTAGTTGTCGCCCCAGGCGCTGGTGTATTCGCCCTCTTGGTTGAAGGTCATGGCGCGGTTGGGGTTGTACCACACGGTGTGGATGGCGGCACCCGTCTCGCCGTTGAACACGGTGAGGAACTCCGGTCCTGTGAGCACATGTCCGTTGCCGTTGCGGTATGAGGTTGTGTTGCCGTAGGCCTTGATGGCAGCGTCGTCGGCCGCCTGGTTCACGAATTTGCCGTTGGCGTCGGCACTCCAGGGGGCCGTCTTGCACATCACCTCGGCTTTGCCGTCGCCGTCGAAGTCATAGACGAGGAATTGCGTATAGTGGGCCCCGGCGCGGATGTTGGGCCCCAGACTGAGCCTCCACAGGCGAGTGCCGTCGAGTCGGTAGCAGTCCAGATACACGTCGTCGGTCTTGCCGCTCTTGCTGTTGTCTTGCGAGTTGGTCGGGTCCCATTTCAGTATCAGTTCGTACTGTCCGTCGCCATCCACATCGCCCACCGATATGTCGTTGGCAGTGTAGCTCTGTCCCGAGGTGCGGTTGGCGGGTTTCTCAAGGCGGATTTTGAGTGCCTCGGTGTAGGGTGTCACCTCTTTCGATGTCTCCACCACGTTGCCGTCGCGGTCGATGACCTGCACTTGGTATTTGTCGGTGGGTGTGCTTTCGATGGGCAGGGTGTGCGAGGTGCGCTGCGTCTCCACCATCTTCTCGCCGTTGCGGAAGAGTTGGTATTTGTAGCCGCTCTCATGGTCGAAGTAGCGCCACGAGATGAAAGTAGTGTTGTTGGCCGTGTTGAATGCCACGATGCCTCGGTCGAGTGTCTCCTGTTGCCGTGTGTTGCTGTAGTTAGGCTGTGCCATGAGGGTTGTAGCCAGTGCTGTCGCCGAAACAACCGCTTTGATTCGTCGTAAATTCATAATGGTGAGTAGTTTGTATTTGTTTGGGTGCAAAGGTACACTTTTTTCCTGACAATCAGGCTTGCTTGCTGCAAAAAAATCGGGGCAGTATCATTCACTTGTCCACCATGGCCGCCACACAGGAGTCAGACCACACGTTCTCGGCAGTCTCCACCATGTCGATAATGGTGTAGATGGGCAGGATGATGCCCATCACGGCGACGGGAGCCCCGATGCCCGACATCAGCGAGAGCGTCAGGAAATAGCAGCCCATGGGCACACCGGCATTGCCTACGGCGGAGACCACGGAGATAAGTAGCCACAGCAGGATGGTACTTATGCTGATGGTAAAACCTCCCTGTTGCATGACGAAGAGCGAGGTGACGAGGATGAAAGCCGCACAGCCGTTCATGTTGATCGTTGTGCAGATGGGCAGCACAAAGCGCGCTGTCCTGGGACTGATGCCCAGCCGCTGTTCGGCACTCTCGACGGTGACAGGCAGCCCACAATCCCAATCTTACGGCATTCTGCATACCGCAAATGTAGTATTCAAAGACGAAAGTGGGCGAAAACCGATGCCATGACATCGGCTTTCGCCCACTTTCGGGATATGGTCAAGGGGAAATGGAGAAGGCTATTAAGATAGAGCCCTTTCCCAAATATATTATTTGTGCATTACTTCCTCACCACCTTGGTGGTGCGTGTGGTGCCGTCGGTGAGTGTCTCTACGCGCAGCAGGATGCCCTTCGTGGTGGCGTTGGCGCGGCGGCCCTGCAGGTCGTAGTAGGTCTCGCTTGCCACGGTGCTCTGGGTGGTGGCTGTGTCGATGCCCTCGGTGCTGCCCTTGATGTCGTACCACACGATGTTCGACACGTTCTCTTTGTTGCCGCCGTTATAGACGCTCTGGATGCCAATCTTGTCGAACTCGTTGTCCGTGTCGTAGAAAGCGATAAACGAAGCGCCACGGTAGATGTCATAGCCGTCGGCATACATATAGGGCACGGTGGTCATCTCCTCGGTCAGATCCTGATAGAGCGAAGGACTGAACACGTATGGCTCTACGGTGCCGCCCTTTTCGGTATAGATGCGATAGGCCAGTTTGTCCATCAGAATGGCGTTGCCGTCCACATCTTGGGTGGGGATGTCAAAGAGCGCATATCCGTAGCCGGCTTCACTGTTATACGGCTGATATTCGTTGATGGTCGGGTCGGCGGGTGTGGCTGCCACGTCTTTGATGCGTGTGATGGTGATGCCGGCATAGATATCGTAGGGTGCCAATGTGTTCTTCCGTGAGTTGACAACCATATAGTAGCTGCCGCCGGTGAAGGTGAGTGTTGACGAAGACCAGTCGAGCACCACGTCAGACAAATCGTTGAAGATCATACCTCCGAAATACATGCCTTGGTTATAGGCCGTCTTACCGTAGTACTGCCCGTTGGTGAAGGTCACCTCGCCGTCGGTGTTCATCTCGCCGCGCACCCAGGCGTCGGGGATGTAGGGGCAGAGCCCTTGGATATAGACGTATTTGCTGCCTACGAAGCCCACGCGCACGTTCCACTGCACGGGTTCCAGTCCGCTGATGGCGCCTTCGGTGTCGTATTGAATCGAGGAAGCCTTGAACACATATTCGGTGGTCTTGAGCGATGCCGGCGGTGTCACCACCTCGTCGGCGGGTGTGTCGCCGCTGTTGCGCGTCAGCACCACGCTGGTGAGTTGCTGCAGCAGCACGTCGGTCGATGAGATGCCCAGAATGTATGTGTCGGTGGTCAGTGTGCCGTTGGTGGCATCGTAGTTGAACACGATGTCGGTCTCGCTGCCGTTGTAGCCGATGGTATAGACGCTTTGGCCATAGCCCGTGCCCATGTACTGGCGTGTGGCGAAGGTGGCCTTGTCGCCGTTGATGGTGCCCTTGATCCATGCCTCGGGCACATAGCCGCTCAATCCTTGGATGTAGATGTTGTTGCCTGCGAAAGCCACGGCCACGTTATCTCTCACGGCCTCGGTCTGCGTCTCGTCGTTGGGGTTCACATTGGTGCATGTTAGTGTCCACGTCTCTTGTGTGGCTGATGCTGGCGGCGTGACGGTGCCGTCGGGGTTCATGTCGCTTTCGCCGCCGTTGCCGCTCTTGCTCACGGTGAAGGCGGTGTAGTAGCACCATGCCGACTGCTCGGTCAGGCTGCTGTTGATGAGCACATAGAGATCGGTGCTGAATAGTCCTTTCTCACTGTCGTAGTTGAGCACGAGGTCGCACAGGCCGCTCTCGCCCAGTGCGTCGAGGTAAGCCTTGCTGCCGCCGTAGCTGCCGATGTATTGCGAGCGTGCGAAGGTAGCCGTGCTGCCGTTGATGGTGCCCTTGACCCAGCTGTTGCCGGTGATGGGGTTAGGCATGTTGAGGTACACATCCTGCCCGTCGAACACCACGCCCATCTCCTCGGCGATGTTCTCGGTCTGTTCGGTGTTGTTGTTGTCGAAATAGTGATACACGAACGACACGAACCAGTTTTCTATGGTCGCGCCGGCGGGTGGTGTCGCTGTGGTCTGTGCCTGCATGCTGAGGGCTGTGATGAGCGACAGCAGCAAGAAAGTGATTTTTTTCATTTCTCTATAGTCGTTTTGTTGATTTTGTATTTTCAAGGTGCAAAAATATTCAATTTATTTGCATTCGTCGGCGAAATGGAAGTTAATTGTTGTTAAACAAGATTTGAGGTTTGAGATTTGAGGTTTGAGATTTGAGGTTCAACGTTCCACGTTCAACGTGTATCTTCCTTGGGCAGCCGTTGTTTGCGTTTAGGGTTTTCTTTGGCTCCGTATTTGAGCAGGTGGTTGGCGGTGGTGATGATGCCCTGTCCGGTGGGCGAGGTGGTCGATTTGAGCCGGTCGAAGGCCTCGCGTGTTTTTTGCAACTGCTCGTCGGCATTGACGAAGCGCTCGTAGAACAGTTGCACGCGGTTCACCAGTTCGTTGGCTGTGGCCATGATGGCCTCTTGGTTTTCTGCCTGTTGCACCTGCCGCCACGTCATCTCCAGCACCCGCAGCATCATATACAGGTTTTGGCTTCCGCTGATGATGACCCCCTGCTCATAAGCCTCTTTCCACAGCGTAGGGTCGTGGCTCAGCGCCAGTTGCAGTGCGCTCTCGCTATAGACATACATCAGTACGAAGTCGAGCTTTCCGTGCCCGGGCCGGATATATCGGCTGTAGTTTTTGTGTGCCAGTTCCTTCACATGGTTGCGCACGGAGTTGACGTGCCGTCGCAGCGCCTCGTTGCGCTCGTCGTCGCCCGCGGCGTTGTAATAGTCTTCAAAGGCCTTGAGCGACATCTTCGAGTCGATGACCACGTCGCGCTCGTCGGGAAAGTGGAGAATCACGTCGGGCACCATGCGCCGTCCTTTCTCCTCGTCGTGAATGGCACGCCCCTCGTCGTCGCGCAGGGTGGTCTGCTCCTCAAACTGCACCCCCTCTTCCAGTCCCATGCTCTCCAGGAGCGTGCGCAGGCGCAGTTCGCCGAAGTTGCCTTGTGCTTTGTTTTCGCTGGTCAGTGCCTGTGCCAGCTTGTCGGCGCGTTCGCCCACCTCCTGCGCCTGTTTCAGGTTGGCCTTGATCGATGCGTCGAGTCGCTCCATGGTCGTGGTGTGCTCCCGGTCGCTCCGCTCCACGGCCTCGCGCATCTGCCGCAGGTTCTCTTGCAGCGGGTTGAGCAGCGTGGCCATCTGCTGTTGGTTGTCGGCGCTGAGTTGTTCGGCACGGTGCTTGAGGATATTTTCCGAGGCCGTATTGATTTGTTCGCGTATCAGCTGTGCCTGTCTGGCCTCGGCCTCGCGCTGCTGTTGTTCGGCGCGCTGCATCAGTTGGTCGTACTGCTGGCGAGTCTGTTGCAGTTGCTGTTCGTACTGCTGGCGTGTCTGTTGCAGCAGTGTCAGACTCTGCTGCCGCTGTTCGCCGAGCGCCTCTCTTAGGTGTGCGACCTGTGTATCGAGTGCTTCGCGGTTGGCATGCAGGGTGGTGCGCTCGTCGGTCAGTTGGGCGATGCGCGTGTCGTGCTCTTGCAGCCGTCGTCGCAGCGCTTCGATGCGCTCCTGCTGCATGTTGGTCTGTGTGGTGAGCGCCGCATTGCGGCTGTGAGCGGCCAAGTAGCCGACCACGGTGCCTATGATGAGGCAGATGACAGAGATGAGGATAGTCATGGTTTTTTACCTTTTTTGCTTTTTCGCCGCAAAGGTAATCATTTTATTCCATTTTTTTTCGCAACTCAATTTTTTTATTTACTTTTGCAAGTTCAAGTACACTGATGGTGAATAAAGAAGATGATCGACAGGGCTACCATAGACAGAATCATGGACGCGGTCAACATCGTTGACGTGGTGTCAGACTTCGTGTCGCTGCGCAAGCGGGGCACGAGTTATAAGGGACTGTGCCCTTTCCACGACGACCGCACGCCGTCGTTCTCTGTCTCGCCCGCCAAGGGAGTGTATAAGTGCTTCTCGTGCGGCAAGGCCGGCAATGCCGTCAACTTCATCATGGAGCACGAGCAGATGACCTATCCCGAGGCGCTGCGGTGGCTGGCCAACAAGTATCATATCGAGATCAAGGAGCGCGAGCAGACCGACGAGGAGCGCGAACAGCAAAACGAGCGCGAGTCGATGCTCATCGTCAACGAGTGGGCGGCGAAATACTTCGCCGACATCCTGCACAACGATGTTGACGGGCGGGCCATCGGCATGCAGTATTTCCGCTCGCGCGGATTCCGCGACGATATCATCGAGCGGTTTCAATTGGGGTTCGCACCTAAGAAGCGCAATGCCATGGCCACGGCGGCCACAGCGGCGGGATATAAGGCCGAATACCTGGAGAAGACAGGTCTGTGCTACCTGCGGCGCGACGAGCAGGGCAACCCGCTGCCCGGTGCCACGTTGCAAGACCGCTTTGCCGGGCGCGTCATCTTCCCCTGGATGGGCGTGAGCGGCAAGGTGACGGCTTTCGGAGGCCGGTTGCTCGACTCGCGCACCAAGGGCGTGGCACAGAAATACGTCAATTCGCCCGACTCCGTCATCTACCACAAAGACCACGAGCTCTACGGTATCTTCCAGGCCAAGCGGGCCATCGTCAAGGAAGACTGCGTGTATATGGTCGAAGGCTATACCGATGTCATCTCTATGCACCAGTGCGGCATCGAGAATGTGGTGGCCAACTCGGGCACCGCGCTCAGCATCTACCAGATCAAGCTGCTCAGACGGTTCACGCAAAACATCGTGCTGCTCTACGACGGCGACGAGGCCGGTATTCACGCAGCCATGCGAGGCACCGACATGCTGCTCTCCGAAGGCATGAACGTCAAGGTGCTGCTGTTGCCCGACCAGGAAGACCCCGACTCCTTCGCACGCAAGCATACCGCCGCCGATTTCAAAAAATACATCGAGGAGCATCAGACCGACTTCATCGAGTTTAAGACGCAACTCTTGCTGCGAGGCGTCAGCGACCCCATCAAGCGGAGCGAGGCCATCAACAATATCGTCAAGAGCATCTCGGTGATCGTCGATCCCATCGTACGCGCCACGTATATCCAAGAGTGCGCCCGCCGTATCGGCATCGCCGAGGCGACCCTCATATCGCAGATGAACAAATTCATTCGCGCCGGGGTCGAGGAGAAACAAAAAGAGGCGGAGCGGGATGCACGCGCACAGCAGACGCAGACACCAACACTGCTCAAACCCAAAGAAACGCAGCAGAAGGTAGATGAACTGGAAGACATGATCGTGCAGTTGGTGATGCGGCATGGCGAGGTGGTCATCTTCCATCAAGTGGAGATAGAAGGTACCGACGAGAGGGTGGATCTCAGTGTGGCACAATACATCTATTATGAGTTGGAGGGCGACCATCTCGAACTCAGTACGCCACTCTATCGGCGTATCCTCAACGAAGCGGTCACGCATGCGGGCGAGGAGGGCTTTGTGGCCGAGACGTATTTCAACCACCATGCCGACATACAGGTGAGCAGCGTGGCAGCACGCATGACAGCCGACGACGGCATCTTCACCACACACCTGATGCTACAGCCCACCGAGGAGTATCTGCGCAATATGGCGCAGCACCTGGTGCTCGACTTCAAACAAAACTGGGTGGAGCAGCGGTTGGCAGCATTGAAGCGCGAGATAGCACTGGCCGCCGGCGATATGCAGCGCCTCACCCCGGTGCTCACCGAATACAGAGAGATGAGCGAACTGCGCAACCTGATAGGTGCTAAGGTAGGAAGAAGGATCGGGAGGTAAAAGCCACGGGGCTTCTCGCCGTCGCCATCATCCGATAACCACTAAGACAACCACCCATACCAAAAAGAATAATAAGACGTGAAACTAACAGATATATTCAAGAGACAACCCAAAGCCGAAGGGCTGACCACCGACATGAAGGTGCGCGAGCGACTGGTGACACGGACGCTCACGCTGATGAACTGCGACTGTCGGTGGGAGGATGACAACGGCGAGCGGGTGGCTGCCTTCGACTATCAAAACGGACACTTCCGCATCAGGGTGGAGAAAGATACACCCTACCTGCGCCTGATGTACCTCTTCTTCTACACCACGCAGGCCGAACACCTCAACCTGGTGAGGCACGTATGCAACCAAAGCAATCTGAACAGTGAGTGCGAGCGCATCGTCTATTCCACCAATGCCGAGAAAAACGAGGTGGACTTGCATGCCATGACCGGGGTGCTGCTGCACCCCGACTACGCACGCGAGACGCTTGCGCGGGCCATGCAGAATATGTTCAGTTGGCAGAACGCTTTCGTCAGGCGGTTTGAGGAACTGCTCCGGGGTGCCGGCAAAGAGAGCACTGACATAGAGGCGGATGCCGTGAAGTGGGGACATGAAATGTCGCTCCTCAGAGAGATGGAGATAGCACACCAGCCGGAGGGCGAACTCAGGGATGCGCCCGACAGCGTGCAGCCCCTTGCCCTGGCGGCTCTCGTGCAACGGCTCTTCGACCTGAACACATTCCATCCGCTCGGCATCGAAGTGCTCGACGGACCGCTGCGAGGCACCGACATCCCCGCCGACCAAGTGCCGACGCTCACCCTGAGGCAGTTGCTCGACGGGCAGGGGACGCTCGCCCGGCGCTGTGTGGCCACTCTCCATTTCCAAGACGACACCAAGCATGCGCGGCGCACGCTGCTGCTCATGCTCAGCGAACATGGCGGCGACGACCAGTCCAGCTATTACCGGCTCACGATGACCATCGAACCGCTGTCGGCACGTTACCACGATGTGCCCTTCGGATGGAGCAAAAACCAAGCGCAGACCGTGTCGGCGCTCGTGGCGATGGATCGTGTGACCGACAAACAACGGGTGGATGAGTTCCGCTATATGTGGAAGGAGGCACTCGAAAAAGCCAAGGCGGGTGATACCGAGGGATTGACCGACGAACAGAAACTGGTGTGCGAAATCGTGGATGAGTCGCTCGCCAAAGACCTCTATTTCGGACGGCGGCATTTCTCCAACAACTGCTTCGCCGAGGCGCTCACCTATCTGGAGCATGCCTATCACCAACTGCTGTCACGCTTCAAATACATGAAGAATGCGCAGAAAGAGCAGTTCTTCGAGGTGTGCTACCTCATCGGATTCTGTTATGCCGAGATGAAACAATACGACCGCGCCATCTATTACCTCGAACTCACGACACCCCTCAGGCGCATCACCTATACCACAGAGCAGGTGAACTGCATGGTCAACTACGGCGACATACGCGTAGAGGATATGGTCGATGGACTCATCGGCGAACTGGAACTGCACCATAGTGATGGCGACGACGACGATGACGATGAAGAGGGCGGTGGCGGAGGCGGCGGACTGATGCTGGATGCCAATGTGCGCAATTTCTACAACTTCCTGCGCCGGCGCAAGGTGTATCTGCTCATCGAAAGAGAGAGTTACCCGTACGCCCGTAAGTTGCTCAAGGATATGCTCAAAGAACCCGAAAACAGCGACTTCGCCATCAACGAACTGGCATACCTGCAGCGCATCGACCCCAGAAAGGAGGGCGAACAAGACGATGACATAGAATTGCCATTTTAGACCCACCCCCGGCCCCTCCCTTGTAGGGAGGGGAGTGGTTACTCCGGCAATCACGACAAATGACGGACAGGGCACGCCAAACTCCCAAACTCCTAAACTCCCAAACTTCTACACTCCCCTTTTAATTTTTAATTTTATAATTTTTTAATTTTCCCCATTCTCCCCGACAAATGATATACGTCAACTGGATCATATTCGTTGTCTATGTGGTAGTCACACTCGGCTCCATCATAGCGGTGCTGATGGACAACCGTCAGCCCGCCAAGGCATTGGTGTGGCTGTTGGCGCTGATCTTCCTGCCGATTGTCGGGGTGATACTTTATTTCTTCTTCGGACAGAACACAAGGCGCGAGCGCATCATCAGCAAACAAAGTCTTGACCAGATCACCCGGCGGTCGATGCTGGGCTTCGTAGAGCAGCGCAGCCTGCAACTGCCCGAGGAATACCGCAACCTGATACGTCTCTTTGCCAGCAACGGATGGACACTGCCGTTTAAGAACAACGAGGTAGATATCTACACCGATGGCTACGAGTTCTTCCCCGCGCTGCTCGCCGAGATAGCACAGGCCAAGCATCATATCCATATCGACACCTATATCTTCGAAGACGACCCTCTGGGCTACCTGGTCAGCGATGCACTCATCGAGCGTGCCGAGGCGGGTGTCGAGGTGCGTGTCATCTATGATGATGTGGGGTGCTGGAAAGTGCCGTCGGCCTTCTTCGAGCGGATGCGCGAATCGGGTGTCGATGTGCATGCTTTCATGCCTGTGAAATTCCCCGCGTTCACCAGCAGGGTCAACTACCGCAACCACCGCAAGCTGTGCGTCATTGACGGCCGCACAGGCTTCATCGGCGGCATGAATATCGCGCTGCGCTATATCAAGGGCAACGGGCGTCAGGCATGGCGCGACACGCACCTGCGCATACGCGGAGGTGCCGTCTATGGCATCCAGAGCGCTTTCCTCGTCGATTGGTATTTCGTTGACCGCACACTCATCTCCGACAGAGTCTATTATCCAGAAGTGCCCAAGCGGATTGTCAACGACTGTCTGGCGCAGATCGTCACAAGCAACCCCACCAGCGAGTCGCCCGAGATGATGCACGGATATGTGAGCATCCTGCACAATGCGAAACAATATGTGTATATGACCACCCCCTATTTCCTGCCCACCGAGCCGGTGCTCTTTGCCATGCGTACCTGTGCGCAGTCGGGCGTGGATGTGCGGCTGATGATTCCCATGCAGGCCGATGCCAAAGTGGTGAAGTGGGCCAGTTCGTCGTATGTGATGCAAGCGGCCGACGACGGGGTGAAGATCTACTTGTATCAGGCGGGGTTCAACCACTCAAAACTGCTGATATGCGACGACAGTCTGTGTTCGTGCGGTTCTACGAACATCGACTTCCGCAGTTTTGAGAATAATTTCGAGGCGAACGCCTTTTTCTACGACCGCGACATGGCGCTGAGGCTCAAACAAGTGTTTGAGCGCGACCTGGAGCATTGCGTGCCGCTCGACGAAGTGAAAGATATCGAACAGCGCGGTTTCCTCACTCGTCTGTGGGAGTCGATTGTGCGACTGTTTGCGCCGTTGCTCTGAAGATGGAGAAATTGACGCTGCCGTAGGCACGGTGCTCTACAAAGCCGGCTTCATGGCTGAAGTCATTGCGGCCGCCGTGCTCAAACACCAAGATGCCGTCTTCTTTCAGCAGTCCCTGTTTGAGAATGAGCGAGGGTAGGGTGCTCAGACCCTCCAGGGTGTAGGGCGGGTCGGCAAAGACGATGTCGAACTGTTCGCGGCACCGTGACACAAACTTGAACACATCGCCGCGGATGAGGCTCACCGCATCGGTGCCCAGTTTTTGCAGGCACTGTCGGATAAAGGCGCAGTGGTCGCGGTCGGCCTCGACACCCACCACCCGCCGGCAACCGCGCGAGAGCAGTTCGAGCGAGATGCTGCCCGTGCCCGAGAAGAGGTCGAGGGCATCGGCGCCATCCAGGTCGAGGTAACCGTTGATGACATTAAAGATATTCTCTTTGGCGAAGTCTGTCGTAGGACGGGCCTTGAACGTGCGGGGCACGTCGAAGCGGCGACCTTTATAAATACCTGTGATGATACGCATGGGCTTAGTCGTGACTGTTGGTGGATAGCAGGGTCATCAGGTCGTAGGGCATGCCAGGGGTCTGTGTGGCCGGCGCGTTCATCAAGTCGTCGGAGGGGTTGATGATGCTCACGTTGCGCAAGAACTGTCGCAGCCGCTCCGTCAGCCAGTCTTGATGAGGTATATCGCCCACGATGTGCATCTCGTCCATCTCCGTGTTCAGGCCGGTCTGGCGCCACACGTAGAGCAGGTAATAGAGCGCATCGTGCTCCTGGGTGGCGGGGAAGGTGTTGTAAAACCGGATGCGGTTTTGCCAGCAGCTGAACAGCTCTACCTGAGCGTCGTGGAAATAGACAAACAGTTTCTTCCGCTGTCCGTTGTTGGCTCGTATGCGCAGATGTCGCCATACAGGCAGACTGACAGGCATGAAGCGGTGTTGCGCGAAATGGTCGCCCACCACCGTCAGCAAGTCTTTGTTGACGGCGAAGACGGCCACGCTGTACAGTTCGGCGATGATGACGTGGTCGATATGGTACTGTTCGAAGCCCAAGAAAGTGTGTCTGTAGAGTGTGGCGGCCTCGTCGTCTTGAAATTCGTCGAGGGGCACCAACAGCATCGGCGTATCGAGTAGCACCTCGGTGCGGTCGTAAGTGCGCGACAGCAGTTTCGATGATTTCAGTGCCTCGCGCAGGTTGGCTGCCGCCGAGATGCCGCTTCGTGTGCTATAGGGTTCGTACTCCACCGATGTGCCGATGTCGTAGTGGTCGGTGGCAAAAGCCATGCCGCGTTCGCTGATTCGTATGATGAGTCGTTTCATTTTTTGTTTAGGGTTTAGGGTTTTTAGGGTTGATGGTTGATGGCTTCTCCGGGTTTTCCGGATATTCCGGTTTCTCCGGATATTCCGGTTTTTCCGGGCTCTCCGGCTTCTCTGGTCTTATTGCGGGGCGCGCAGAGCATTTCTCTTACCTCTCACCTCTTACCTCTCACCTCTTGGTAATCACCTCTTACCTCTCACCTCTTGGTAATCACCTCTTACCTCTCACCTCTTGTCAATCACCAGTTTCCTGCATTCCCGTTGTCTTCGGTCAGGTCGCCCACCTTCAGTCCCGGGTAGCGGGCGGCGGCATCTGCCGCATCGGTCAGGTTGCCCACGCTGTTGTCGTCAAGTCCCTTGAGATATTGGTGATATTGTGCGCTACACTGCATCAGCGGCACCACCTTACCCGATGGGGTGATACGTGCCGATGTGCTCAGGTCAAACCGCTCGCCGCCGGAATAGGGGATGTACTGCGACGAGTCAGCCAGCAGACCCGCGGCGATGAGCGTGGCAAAGTCGGCCGCATACTCGCCATGCTGTGCACAGTAGCGCTCCTCGGCACTTCTGATGGCCAGCAGACGTTCTTTTACGGCCTCTTCGCGCTCCTGGCGTTCCTGGTCGAAGCGCAACGGGCGGCTCACACTCCATATACATGCCACGGCCAGAGCCACGGCACATACAGCGAGTAGGTAATTGTGACGAATTCTCACGGAAATGATTGTCAGAATGATTTTTTTTGATTACTTTTGTCTGCCCTATCGGAGTGCAAAAGTACAACAATTCATCGAGATAACCATCATTTTCGCTAAAAAACATGATACAACAGGAATTTGAATACCAGATACGGCATGCCTTTGCCCTGCAACCCACGGCAGAACAGTCGGCGGCCATTCGTACCTTCTGCGACTTTCTGACCGATGCCGACCCGCGTGCGGTGATGGTGATGCGAGGCAGTGCAGGTACGGGCAAGACCACCTTGGCTGGCGCCATCGTCAGGGCCATGGTGGCACTGCGGCAGCGGTTGCTGCTGCTGGCACCCACAGGGCGCGCCGCCAAGGTGTTTGCCCTCAACAGTGGTCACGAAGCCTTTACCATCCACCGGCGCATCTACCGCCAAGAGGCATTCACGGGCGACATGGATGGTTTCCAACTCAATTTCAACTCGTATCGCGACACGCTGGTGATGGTAGATGAGGCCTCGATGATAGCCAATGGCAACAGCGGCGACACAGCCTTCGGCAGCGGCCGGCTGCTCGACGACCTGGTGCGCTTCGTCTATGGCGGCCACAACTGCCGCATGATGCTTATCGGCGACAAGGCGCAGCTTCCGCCCGTGGGCGAGGCGGAGTCGCCGGCATTGCAGGGCGAGGTGCTCAGCCGCTACGGACTCAAGGTGTATGAATGCGACCTCAACCAAGTGCTGAGGCAGTCGGCCGAGTCGGGCATCCTCTACAATGCCACCGTGGTGCGACAGATGATCACACACGACGAGATGACGCAGTTGCCGCTGATCCGCTTCCATGGCTTCGCCGACATCCGCATGGTGCCGGGCGACGAGCTCATCGAGTCGCTCAACAGCAGTTTCAGCCGCGTGGGCATGGACGAGACCATCGTGGTGACGCGCAGTAACAAACGCGCCAATATCTACAACCAGGGCATCCGCAACACCGTGCTCGGCCGCGAGGAGCAGCTCTCAACGGGCGACAGCCTGATGGCGGTGCGCAACAACTATTATTGGACCGAGCAGGAGAAAGCACCCTTCCCCTTCATCGCCAATGGCGACCGCATGCGGGTGCTGCGGGTGCGCAACTACCGCGAGCTCTATGGCTTCCATTTTGCCGATGCCGTCTTGCTCTTCCCCGACTATGACGACTATGAGTTGTCGTGCAAGGTCTTGCTCGACACGCTGACCACCGAGGCGCCGGCGTTGACACGCGAACAAAACGACCAGCTCTTCGCCGCCGTCAACGACGACTATGCCGATGTGACACAAAAAGCAGAGCGGTTGAAACGCATCCGCGAGGATGTCTTTTTCAATGCTCTGCAGATTAAGTTCGCATACGCCGTGACCTGTCATAAGGCCCAGGGCGGGCAGTGGGAGCACGTGTATGTGGATCAGGGCTATATGACCGATGATATGCTCACACCCGATTACATCCACTGGCTCTATACCGCCTTCACCCGTGCCACCACCACCCTCTATTTAGTCAACTGGCCCCGCACACAGACCGAAAGCGAGGCCTGACCACTTACTATAACAACGGATTTCACGGATGACACAGATTCATAATCAGTTGATCAATCAATCCGTGTCATCCGTGAAATCCGTTGTCTTGTCTTATTTGACGCGCCCGCCAGAGGGGCGTGTCAAATGTTTTTATCTCCTGATTTCCTTGCGGATAGTGCCGTCGCTCATCTTCACAATATTCAGTCCGCGCTTGGGCGTGCTTATCTGTTGTCCGGCTTCGTTGTAGCGCGACACCACTTGCTGTGTCTCATGCACGGCGGTGGCGGGATGTATGCCGTCGGCTGTCTGCGTCACAGCAGCCTGCGCGCAGTTGTTCACACTCATGTTGTAGATGTCGGCGGGGGTGCTGCCATTCACCTGTGGTGCCACGAACGCCGTGATGGTCATATTCTCTGCCACGCAGTCGGCGGGTATGGTCACCGACTTGGTCAACGTGAAGTTGTCGCCGTCCCACGTGATGTCGTCGCCGCCATAGCTGGTGGCCACCATGCGCAGGGCATTGTTGTGCTCGTAGTTGTTCACCCATGTGCCGGCGTTCAACTGGCGTCCTGTCAGTCCCTCTTCCGTCAGGTAGATGGTCAGTCCGTCGTTGGCGAGCAACTGACTGGCACTTTCCACGCCCGTGCCGTTGACCGTGATGCTGAGGTTGCGTGTCGAGGCGTCATACACGGGTTGGATGTCGAGCGTCACGAAGGCGGGGTCGGCCGAGGTGGTCAGCAGGGTGCGTATGTCAGCCTCTACGCCTGCGATATATTGGTCGGGATAGCCGATGCCGTAGATGAGCGTCGCTTCGCCCTCAGCCCAGCTGGCATCGTAGATGCGGTTGAAGCTGGCGCCCGGCCAACCCGTCAGTCCTTCCATCGACTCAATCTGGTCGCACTCGGTGAAGTTGAGCGGGTCTTTGCCGTTCATGTTGCCGTGTATAGACACCCATGCCACGTCATCGTAGTCGGCCGTCAGGCGGCGCATCAGGTTATAACCGCGGGGGCAATAGGTGCAGGTGTTCGAGGTGAAGTGCTCAACCAGGTATTTCTGATGTGCCACCGACTGTGCGAAGACATTGAAGGGCCTAGTCGGGTTGTTGTTCTCTACCTCGCCGGTGAGTGTGCTGCCGTTGACGGCGGCCAGTTCGGCGCGCAGGGTGTGTCCTAAGAGCGGGATGTCGGAGGGCAGCGGGAGACGGCCGCTGATATTACCTTTCTGCGTGGGGGCGATGGATGCGGTGTGGCTTTGCTTGCTGATGGCCACATCGTCGATGTAGATATTCACGTCGGCGCTCTCGATGGCATTCTTGCCCATGTTGGTCAGGTCGAACGACCATGTCAGTTCACCACCTCTTTGGTAGTATTTCTTGTCGGCGGTCAGAGTGCCTATGATGACGTGCTGGTCGGGCAGTTCACCTTTCACAATCAGTTGCACCGACAGGGCGCCGGTGTTGTCCAGACTGTACCAACCCTGTCCGCTGCCACCCGCCGAACTGGGTATGTTGCCATAGAAATAGAAGATGCCCTTGTTGTCGCTGTTCTCGTAGTACGAGATGGGGTAACAGTCGTCGGTCAGGTCTCCTGTGCGCAGGTTGACGGTGTTCTTCTGGTTGTACGAGAAACCGACTAAATACACCTCGCCGGCCGACAGGGTGAACTGCTCGCTCTCGTCGAACATCACGGTGTTCCACCCCTTGCTGGCGGAGCCTACCTCCTTGCTCACGAACGACGAGATGTTGCCATCTACGATCTTGTCAACGAACACGCCAAAGCCGGTGATTTTCTCAACCAGTCCCACGCGCATGCCGATGACCTTGAACCCGTCGAACGAGGCGGTCACCTGGCTGTCGAAAGGTGTGGCTACCTTGCATGCACCTTTGGTATATGCCCCCATTCCCGACCCGTATTCTGCCAGGTCGTCGGTGGTATATAGTCCGCAGAGGTATTGCCCTGCCTGTGTCTCTGGTTCGTCGCTGCCCACATTGCCGTATTCATACTTGACGGTCAGCGTCGGTCCCATCTCTCCCTCGTCGTATTTCAGGGGGTTGTCGGCTTGGGGTGTCATCAGTTGCAACTGATAGACCACCGTGCATCTGCCGTCGGCGGTGGGTAGCCATTCAGACTGCAAGTCGATGGTCTCGCCGGCGGCCATCATGCCCGACGATGTGTTAAACTGCCCAGCCGCATTCTTTGAGATGCAGTTGGTGGGGAAACAGATCTGCATGTTGCCGTTGTCGATGGTCTTGATGTTGCAAATCACCCGCACTCCCTGGTCGGCGGCGGAGTTGTTCTTGACACACAGACCCGAAGGCAACAAGATGTCGCCGAAGTCGTTCTCTACGGCATCTTTCACTGTCAGTGTCGTTCCGTTTGGCAAGGTGTTGCCACTTTTGTCAACGAAGGTGAGCGCATTGAGGTTCTGTGCCATCGCTGTGATGCAGCACATCCATGCGAGCCATGAAAGTGTAAAAATCTTCTTCATTCTGCAATGTTATTTTAGTTGTGTGATTCCGCTTTGTACCACCTGCTGTACGCCCTCGTCGTTATAGACAAAGGCTACGATGTTCATGTTGTCTGGTGTCCAACGCTCGTCGAGGGTATAGGTGTAGGTGTATCCTTTCAGCACGCCCTCGCGCAGGGTGATGTCGTCGCCCCATTGGCCGTTGACGGCATCGCGCAATACGTGGTTGTGTATGTAGTTGGCATCGCTGATCTGTCCGCTGCCGGCATCGCTGATGGTGTTGTAGCGCACCTGCAGGGCGGTCAGGTCGTTCTCGGTCAGCCATAATTGCAGCTTTCCCTCGGTGTTGCCGTCGATGCCCTGGGCCGTCACCAAGATCATCAGCTGCCGTGTCGATGGGTCGTAACTGTTGTCGATGGTCAGCGACAGGGGCGCTTCCTTTTGCAGTTCGTTATATACCTTGGTCTGCCAGTCGGTGTAGTTGAGCACGCCGCCGTTGCGGTTGATGACTCCGGCGGGCTGATACTCCACCTGCCAGTAGTTGTAGTAGGCATTGCCCAAGTCGGTCATGAATCCCGCGGCCTTGGCGTTGCCGGCGAAGCCCAGCGGACCCGAATGGATGCCCACGGCTATCACGTTGTCGGCGCCATACTGCTCTTGCAACTTGGCAATCTCGGCGGTGGCCATCGGGCAGTTGACGCAGCGCTGGCCGGTAAAGTCCTCGATGAGAACGTGGCGCGACACCTGAGCCGGCTTCACGTAGATGAGCCGTTCTGATTCATCCACGTGGCTGCATGATGTGAGGAAGGCCGAGAGGGCGGCGATGATGTGGAATACTCGTTTCATGCGCATCAGAAGTTATAATTATACGACAGGGTGAAACCTTTGGTGGCAGGCATATACCGGCAGACGCCGCCCGAGCAGTTGTAGCCGGCGCGTGTACGGCCGAATCCCGCTTGTATCCGGTGCGAACCGATGTGGTAGGTGACCAGTCCTTGGTAATAATGGCGGTGAGTGTCGCCGCAGTTGTACATGTCAGACGCGGTGAACATCCAATGGGGTGCAAGCGACAGTTCCAATAAGCCATACAGCCAGTCGCCCTCATCGTCTTTCGTGGTCAGGTATTGCAGCTCGCCGCGCAGGGTGGCGCTCCGGCCGAAGCGGTATTTGGCATCGGCTACGAAGATGTTTGAGTGCACGTCGCCGCCATGCCCCTCGATCACGGTCTTATTGTAATATTGATTCATGTACATCAGGTTGAGCGACAGATCCTTGGTGATCTTCTTCTCCACTTGCACATTCACGTCATGGTAATACTTGTTGTCGCCCCATTTCCAAAACGCCGACCCGTAGCCGTCGGTGCCCGCTGCCGCGGCGTTGCCGTCAGGGCGGTGATGGTCGATGGAGTGCACATACGAGACGTTGACCTTGACCAACGTGCCGTATCTGCCGCCTATGACGGTGTTGCGCTTCCAGCGGTAACCTAAGTTGAGCTGGTATGCCCATTCGCCGTCGGGCTGTGTGGCGTAGGGGTAGAGGGCTGCCAGCGCATAGGTGTGGTCCATGGTGAATGCCGGCAGGTGGTTGATATGTGATGATGTGCCGATGGCCGACCGCTCGCTGCGAAACGACATATTGTCAGACCGTTTGGCCTGCGCCAGGATGCTGACGCCCTTCTGCGAGTAGGAGGCCGACAGCATGGTCACATAGCCGCGGCGGTAGATGTAACCGTTGTCGGCGCTGGGGTCTTGTGTCTTCTGAGCATATTCGGCCAACAGGTGGAAACCGCCTTTCTGCAAGTCGGCACGCACGTCGAAGGCATTGACGTGCTCGGGCAGGTTCAGACGGTGTGTGGCATCCACCATGATGTCTTCTTGTTTCTCGTATTTATTGACCCACGAGGCGCCTATCGTCAGCCGTGTGCCGCTGTCCTGCATGCGTTTCGACCATGCGTCGATGCTCACTTCCACATCGGCGCCGCTTATCCATGAGTGGCTGAGCGACCAGTATTGGCGCTGTTTGCCGGCGAGTGCCTTCACTTGAATGCCCTCGACAGGCCGATACACCACACGTCCGCCCAGCAGGTGGCTGTCTATGCCCAGTGAGCGCTCCTCGTAAGCGCGTAGAATGAACCCCGACCCGAACTGCTCGTAAAACGAACCGGCGGTCACCTCCGCGTTTTTCAACTTTCCTTTGATGTAAACAAAGGGCACGCCCCAGCCCTTGAAATCTTTCTCAAAACCGGGCAGGGGATGTTGCAGAAACTCAAACCGGGCGCCCCCGTCCACGTATTTGCTCATCACCGACACATCAGCATAGGTGTTGGTGCGTGCCCAGTCGTCGCCCTTCTCAGCCCCCGTCTCATGGTCGTTTTGGGGTATGAGGACATCGCTTTGGATGCTGCCGCTCACCACGATGTTGTTGGTCTTGGCTGGCTCCTGGGCCATGAGCAGTGTGGCCGTCAGCAGGGCGGATAGGGTGGAAGTAAGGCGATGTGCTATTCTCATCTCGGCGGTTATTTTTGTTATTCCTGTTTGAGCAGCTCTCTCACCTTCTCGATCAACTCCTCTTCGTCGCCGTCGGTGTATCCGTTGTGCCTATATACGATGCGGCCGTTGCCGTCGCATATCATCACATAGGGTATCATCTGTATGCCCAGGGCATGGCAGAAGTCGCTGTTGGTGTCGAGCAGCACCTCGTAGTCCCACCCGTAGGCATCAACCATGGGCTTCACCTTATGCACATTCTGCGCCTGGTCGATAGAGATGGCGTAGATCTTCACGCCTGTCTCATCCTGCCAGTCGGCATATACCTCGTGAATGGCATTTAATTCGCGGTTGCACGGCTTGCACCATGTGGCGAAAAAGTCGATGATGAAGGGCTTGCCGTCGTTATGCAACTGATCAGACGAAATGCTTTTCCCGTCAATGCTCTTGAGCATCACCGAGGGTAATTGCGCGTGCAGCGATTGTGCCATGGCTACCAACATCACCACCAATAATACCATTGTTTTTTTCATATCAATAAAGTCTTTTACAAATGAACACTTGGTTTTACTACTACACCACTTAGCCGATTCACACCTAAAAAACAGACAGTAACGCTAAGTTAGTGACATGCAAAAGTACGCACTTTTTTTTAAAATCGTCATTTTCATACCTAAAAAATAGGCGTTTAGTTGATTTTGTTGAAAAAACTATCCGTTTTTGTCCGATTTATCGAAATTATTACCTAATTTTGCCCAAAACAAACAAAAGATAACTATTTAATCATTTTTTATTATGAAAAAAATCAAATCGTTTATCGTTGGGATGGCTGCCATGACCTTGGTGGCGTGTGGAGGAGG
Organism: uncultured Prevotellaceae bacterium; assembly: GCA_947165505.1. Lineage (GTDB taxonomy): Bacteria > Bacteroidota > Bacteroidia > Bacteroidales > Bacteroidaceae > Prevotella. Next base: position 24,047 of record CAMVAT010000016.1, read on the forward strand.
TAATATCTTAACCGGTGTGCTGAGCGGACTGGCTGGTACAGATGGAAATGCTGCCTCGGGCATCGGCAATGTGCTCACTTCTGTGCTCGGACTGGACAAGGTGACTGAGGCCGGACTGGTGGGCTCATGGCGCTATGTCAATCCGGGCGTGGCATTCACCAGCACCAATGTGCTGGCCAAAGCCGGCGGCGAAGTGGTGGCGCAGCAGATTGAGAATAAGCTCAAAAACGTGTATAGCTCGGTGGGCGTGAAGTCGTCAAACACCTACTTCACGTTCGGATCCAACAAGCAGTTTGAGGGCAAACTGCTTGGTACGGGCCTGTCGGGCACTTATACTTACGATGCCTCTACAGGTGCCATCAACATGAAGACGGCGCTGCTCGGCATCAACATCAACGGCTATGTCACCGGTTCGGCCAATGGCATCAGCCTGCTCTTCGAAGGCAAGAAACTGCTGTCGCTGCTTCAGACGGTAGCGTCGCTCAGCGGCAACAGCACCCTGAGTGCCATCGGCGAACTGAGCACCAACTACGACGGTCTGCGTCTGGGCTTCGATATGAGCAGATGATGGCTACGGCCTGCGCGTCTCGTCGCTGAAATACATCAACGCCCTCCACGAGTGGAGGGCGTTGATGTTTTTCACGCGGGCATGCACGCGCCCGTCACATCCACCGCATATCTTTTAATAAGGCTCTCGCAGGCATCACATAGCCTCGATGGTGAGGAAACGGCGCCACTGCTTGTCGGTCATGTAGCCGTTCTTGGCACTGCTCTTCACATGCAGTGTGCCCTCTTTCTCGGTGGCCTTGCTGAAGGTGCTGCCACTGATCTTCACCGGCGTCACGCCCAGCACATACACATCCATGAGCGTGGCACACTTATCGAACGCTGAACCGCCGATCTCCTTCACCGACACGGGGATGGTGATCTCGGCCAGCGAGGCGCAACCCTCGAAGGCACTGCTGCCTATCTTCTTCACGGCGTTGGGCAACTTGATGGCGGTGAGCGAACTGCAGTCCTGAAACATCTCGGACGATATCTCTTTCAGGCTGACGGGCAGCGTGATGGTGCGCAGACTGCTGCAACCCTCGAACACGCTCGAACCGACCTTCTGCAGCGAGTTGGGCAGTGAGATGCTGTCAAGGCTGTGGCAGTCGCGGAAGGCGTCGTGCTCTATCTCCTTCACCGAGTTGGGGATGCTGATAGAGGTGAGCGAGGCGCAGTCGCGAAACATATTGTCGTCAATCTCCTTGATGCTGCCCGGGAACGAGAAATGGCGGAGCGACGTGCAACCGCGGAAGGCTGCGCTGCCGATGTCTTTCACACCCGTGGGTATCTCGATGGCCTCCATGCTGCTGCACTCGGCAAAGGCTTCGCTGCCTATCTTCTGCACGCTGACGGGGATGCTCACATAGATGAGGTTGCTGCACCCCGTGAACGTGTTGGATGGTATCTCAGACAGGGTGGAGGGGAACGTGAACGACTCGAGCGACTTACAACCGCGCAGCAGACCGCTGCCGATCTTCTTCGTGCCCGCGGGCAGGTTCACCTCAGTGAGCGAGGCACAGTCGCGAAACAGATTGTCGGGCAGCACGGTGATGGCATCGGGGATAGTGACGGAGGTGAGCGAACTGCACCCTGAGAAGGCGCCCGCCCCGATGGCCTCGACGGTGCGCGGTATCTCGACCGAGGTGACACCCACGCAGTCGGCGAAGGCTCCGGAGCCAATCTCCTCGACATAGAAGGTGAGCGAGTCTTTCTCCACCTTCTCGGGGATGATGATGTCGCCGTTGTAGCCCTCGGGATGGCGGATGACGGTGGCCGTCTCTTTTTTGGCGTTGAACTGATAGAAGATGCCGTCGATGTCGGCGCGGTCTTTCTTCAAAAACTTGATGTCGATGGCCGAGGCTCCGATACACAGGAGCATGGCAGTGATGCAAAGGATGATACGCTTCATAGGCTCTTTTTTTGTTTAGTGTTCTTACAGGCAGACCCACCCCCCGGCCCCTCCCTTGTAGGGAGGGGAGTAATTACCACGCCAAGCATGATAAATGGGAAGTAGAGCTAATCATAAAGTTCAATGTTCAAAGTTCAATGTTCAAAGAACAAAGCGTTCAGAGTGCCATTGCCAGCACTTTGTCGATGGCGGCAGTGAGGCCGTCGGCGTTCTTGCCGCCGGCGGTGGCATAGTGGGGCTGTCCGCCGCCGCCGCCCTGGATAAGCTTGGCGGCCTCGCGCACCAGCTGTCCGGCATTCAGACCGTGGTCCTTCACCATGTCGTCGCTCAGCATCACGCTCAGGGTGGGTTTGCCCTCGGTGGTGCCTACCACGCACAGCAGGTTGCTGCTCACGGCCTGGCGGATCTTGAACACCAGGTCCTTGGCGGTCTGGGCGTCGGTGGGCAGGATGGCGGTGATCACTTTCACGCCGTTCACCTCGCGCGCCTCTTTCAGCAGTCGCTCCTTAGCACGCTCCACGGCCTGAGCCTTGAAGGCCTCGATGTCTTTCTTCATCGAGTCGTGCTCTTCGATGTATTTCTGTATCACGCCCTGCAGGTCCTTGGCATTGTTGAACAGGCTGCGGATGGCCTTCAGACCGTCTTCCATCTGGTAGAGCAGCTCCTCGCAGTTCTTGCCCGTCTTGGCCTCGATGCGGCGGATGCCGGCGGCCACGCTGCTCTCTGCCACGATCTTGAAGAACCCGATGCGGCCGGTGCTCCGGGCGTGGATGCCGCCACAGAGTTCGCAGCTCTCGCCGAAGCGCACCACGCGCACCTTGTCGCCGTATTTCTCGCCGAAGAGGGCCATGGCACCCAGCTGTTTGGCTTCGGCTATCGGGGTGTCGCGGTGCTCGTCGAGCGGCAGGTCCTGGCGGATCAGGTCGTTGACCATCCGCTCCACCTGACGCAGTTCGTCGTCGGTCACTTTCTGGAAGTGTGAGAAGTCGAAGCGCAGTGTGTCGGGACTGACAAACGAGCCTTTCTGTTCCACGTGTGTGCCCAGCACGGCACGCAGGGCCTGATGCAGCAGGTGGGTGGCGGTGTGGTTGGCGGCCGACGCCTCGCGCAGGTCGGTATCCACGCATGCCATGAACTCGGCGGTGGGGTCTTTGGGCAGTTGCTTCACGATGTGGATGCTCTGTCCGTTCTCGCGCTTGGTGTCTATCACCTCAACGGTCTCCTCGCCGTTGACCAGTACGCCGCGGTCGCCCGTCTGTCCGCCCATCTCGCCATAGAAGGGGGTGTGGTCGAGCACCAGTTCGTAGTAGGTCTGTTTCTTCTGTGTCACCTGACGGTAGCGCAGGATATGGCAGGTATATTCGGTGTAGTCGTAGCCCACAAACTGCTGTTCGCCGGGTGCCAGCTCAGTCCAGTCGCTGCTCTCCACGGCGGCGGCGTTGCGTGCGCGCGCCTTCTGCTTTTGCATCTCCTCGTCGAACTGCCGTTCATCGACGGTCAGTCCGTTCTCGCGGCAGATGAGTTCGGTCAGGTCGAGCGGGAAGCCATAGGTGTCGAACAGGCGGAAGGCCTGTACGCCGTCGAGCTCGGTCTTGCCCTCGGCCTTCAGCGCGTCCATGGCACCGGCGAGCATCGAGATGCCTTTGTCGAGCGTGCGCAGGAAGGCGTCTTCCTCTTCCTTGATCACGCGGCTGATGAGCTGCTGCTGTGCGGGCAGTTCGGGGTAGGAGGCTCCCATCTCTTGCACCAGGGTGGGGATGAGACGGTAGATGAATGCCTCTTTCTGTCCGAGGAAGGTATAGGCGTAGCGCACGGCGCGGCGCAGGATGCGGCGGATGACGTAGCCCGCCTTGGCGTTGCCGGGCAGCTGGCCGTCGGCGATGCTGAAGGCCACGGCACGCAGATGGTCGGCGATGACGCGCATGGCCACGTCGGTCTCCTCTTTCTCGCCGTAGGTCATGCCCGACAGGCGTGAGATCTCGCGGATAAAGGGCTGGAAGATGTCGGTGTCGTAGTTGGAGTGCTTGCCCTGGATGGCACGCACCAGGCGCTCGAAGCCCATGCCCGTGTCGATGACGTTCATCGATAGTTTCTCAAGCGAGCCGTCGGCCTTGCGGTTGAACTGCATGAACACCAGGTTCCAGATCTCGATGACCTGCGGGTCGTCTTTGTTCACCAACTCGCGACCGGGCACACGGGCTTTCTCCTCGTCGGTGCGTGAGTCGAGGTGTATCTCGGAGCAGGGACCGCAAGGTCCGGTGTCGCCCATCTCCCAGAAATTGTCGTGTTTGTTGCCGTTGAGGATATGGTCGGCGGGCACGTGCTTGGCCCAGTAACCGGCGGCCTCGTCGTCGCGCTCCAGGTTCTCTTCTTTCGAGCCCTCGAACACGGTCACGTAGAGGTCTTTCGGGTTCAGGTGGAGCACATCCACCAGATACTCCCATGCCATGTCGATGGCCCCCTCTTTGAAGTAGTCGCCGAAGCTCCAGTTGCCCAGCATCTCAAACATGGTGTGGTGGTAGGTGTCGTGTCCCACCTCTTCCAGGTCGTTGTGCTTGCCGCTCACGCGCAGGCATTTCTGCGAGTCTGCGCGTCGGCGCGGTTCGGGGTCGCGGGTGCCCAGTATCACGTCTTTCCATTGGTTCATGCCCGCATTGGTGAACATCAGTGTGGGGTCGTCTTTGATGACCATCGGTGCCGATGGCACGATGGCGTGTCCTTTCGACTCGAAAAACTTTTTGAATGAGTCGCGGATTTCATTTGCTGTCATCATAAAGTGTTGATAGGGTTTTATTTCATGAAATTTGGTGCAAAGGTACGAATAAACGAGAGAAAAGGAAAAGAAAATCTTTTTTTTCTTTTCCTTTTCCGAGTGGAAGTACCTTTTGACAGAAGAGCAGAGGGGATTTTTTTGACAGAAGGACAGAAAGGCATGTTTTTTAGACAGAAGGACAGAAGAACATATTTTTTAGACAGAAGGACAGAAGAACATATTTTTAGACAGAAGGACAGCGGATGGTGGTTTTTCCGTTTATAGCGTGCTCAGAACTGAAAAAGCAACCGTTCCGAGCGCGCTATAAACGGATTTGTTAATCTTCTATAAACATGTTTACAAATCGTTTTTTTTTCATAATTTTGCAGCATCATTCACGAAGAAGCGACAGTTATGGCGGCAAAGAGCGATAAGAACCTGAAATTATACTACTCCATCAAGGAGGTGGCCGAGATGTTTGAGGTGAAGGAAAGCCTGCTCCGGTATTGGGAGACGGAGTTCCCGCACCTGCGTCCGAAGACCACAGGCAACAAGGTGCGTCAATATACCGACAAGGATATTGAGCAGATACGCTTGATTTATAACTTGGTGAAGGTGCGGGGATTCAAGATAGCCGCCGCCCGCAAGATGCTCAACGAAAACCGCGACGGCACCGACCAGAACGCCCGCATCATCGACAGCCTCATCACCGTGCGCGATGAACTGAAAGCCCTCAAAGCACAGTTAGACGGACTGGCCTGAACAGGTCGTCTAACTTTTTTAAAAATAAGATTCAAAAATTATAAAATTATAATTTAATGAGGGGTTAAATGTTTTTACATACACTTCTTGACCCCACCCCGGGACTTCGTTCCACCCCTCCCCTTGCAGGAGAGGGGAACTGGCAGGCGCTTTCATGATTGATTGATAAGACCATCTCCACTTTTTAAAGCAGACTCAACATTTTGACTTGGCGAAAAATAAGCGATTTTTCGCCATGAACGGGTATTTTGTAGTCTTCGTGGCGAAAAATAAGCGATTTTCCGCCACGAACGGGTATTTTATCGCGTTCGTGGCGGAAAAAGGGATTATTCGTAGAGGCTGCGCTCGATGACGATGGGCATGCGCTTGCGCTTGTACTCCGACCCGCGGTGGCGCTGAAGCACACGCTCTACCGTGTCGGCACCGTAGGCTTGGTTCAGGCGTTGCATGGTCTGAGCGAGCTGTTCGGGTTGGTCTTTGGTCTTCAGGTAGGAGTCGAGGATGTCGTCCACCTCTTCGTAGGTGTGTCCCGGAGCTATCTGCGCCATGTCGCCGCCCACAGCCACGCCGTTGCCGTCGGTGGGCAGAATGTCGTAGGCAGCCTGAAGAGCCTTGTGGCGGATATCGTCGCTGTCGGTATAGACCTCCGTGAAGAGGTATTTGCACAACTCATACACCTCGTGCTTCCACAGACCGCCGATGGGGTTGTAGTCGGCCACGTCGCCGTGGATGGTCCAGAAACCCAGGTAGTGCTCGGTCTTGTTGTCTGTGTCCATCACCAGTCCGCCGGTCACCGATGCCAGATTATAGAGATAAATCATACGCAACCGTGCCTTGATGTTGCCTTGCGAGATATGGGTCGAGGGGTAGTGCTGTTCGCAGGTAGCTTTCAGCAGCAGGTATTGAGCCTGCAGATTTTCCACCCAGTATTGATTGCAGAAACCCTGCATGGCCGCGCGTGCAGAGTCGTTCTCCTCGGTGGTGTTCGACGAGCAGGGCAGGCTGACGCCGATGAATTGAAAACCGTATTCGGGGTAGCGTTTCACCACCTCATGGCAGATGGCCGCGGTGACGGTGGAGTCCAAACCTCCTGAAAGGCCTAATATCATGGTTTTCAAGCCGTAGCGGTGCAGATACTGTGCCGTTTCCGACACCATTGTGTCAAATGCTTTTTTGTAGTTCATGTTATTTTTATTTTGCAGGTTTTTTCTAGTTTTTTCTAGTTTTACTAGTTGTACTAGTCAAACTAGTCTATCTGGTTTTACTAGGCAGCCTAAAATTTTTGTTTCTCTATGGCGAATACTGTTTCGGGGGTGATGCGTGCGGCCTCTTTCTTGGTGAGCTGACGGCTCCACGGTGCGCGTGCGCCGGTGGCGGCTCCGGCCCCAGTATTGTTGTATTCCAGATAGCGTGCTGTCTGCTCGTTGTCGGTCTTGCCCCAGTTGTGCCATCCCTCGGCGCGTATGTGTCCGCCCATCTGGCAGTTCATGAACAGTGTATAGGCGTAGGGTCGCCACGGACGGCCTAGATACACCTTGTCAACCCCCTCATCGGCTGTCAGGCGGCAGTGGTTGAACACATATCCGTATTCGATGTCTTGGGGTGTCGAGGCCGCCGTGATATACGAGTTGATGCGGCTGTGTATCTCGCAGTTCTCAAACCAAGCCGTCGAGGGTCCGAAGATGAAATCGGTAGTACCTTCGATATAGCAATTCTCGAAATAGAGCCTTGTGCCGGCCTTGCCGGTATAGACCGTGTCTTGGTGGCCCAGCAGGCGGCATCCGATGATGCGCAGCCGGTCGCCCTCGGTGTGCAGCGCCACTGCCTGTCCCAACCGTGCTGAATTGTTCTCGATGGTGATATTCTTCAGCGTGATGGCGTTGCCCTCCACCTTCATCGTATAGGTGCGGAAGGTGCCCATGCCCTGCTCTGTGCCGGGCATGCGGATGTTGGCATGGTCGTCGTAGGTGATGATAGTGGTGGCGGCGTCTTCGCCCAGTATCTCGATGTTGTCGAGCCACGAGGGGATGATGACTTTCTCTTTGTAGGTGCCTCGTTTCACGTAGATGACCTTGTGGTAGTCCATAAAGGCGCGGCACACCTCGATGGCCTCGCCCACGGTGCGGAACTGTCCGGTGCCGTCGCGTGCCACCACCAGCGTGTCGGGATTGTCGTACGGGTTGGCTGCATGAGCGGAAATAGATGCCGCTAATAATAATAAGGTGTAGATGATTTGTCGCATGTGATTAGCTGATTTGAAGTATTTCTTGGAGACCTTGTATTTTCTTGAGGTTGATGATGATGTTTCTCACATCTTCGCGGTCGTGCACGCGCAGGTCGATGGTGCCGTCGAAGATGCCGTCGCTGGTGGTGATGACCACCTTGCGTATGTTGACGCTCATCTGATATGAGAGCACCTGAGTCACTTCGTTGAGCAGTCCCAGACGGTCGATGCCACGTATCTGGATGATGGCGTCGAAGATGAGTTTCTTGTGCATGTCCCATTTGGCGTCAACCAGACGGTTGCCGTAGCTGGCTTTCAGTTTGGCTGCCACCGGACAGGCACGGTTGTGTATCTCGATGTGGTTTTTGTTGTCGATATATCCCAGCGCGTCGTCGCCCGGGATGGCATGGCAGCACGAGGGGAAGATATATCGCTGGATGTTCTCCTCGGTGATGAAGATGGGCTTCTTGCGGTTGAACTTCTTATCCACGGTGATGAGCGAATTGACATCATCGGTGCCGGCGGCCGTGTCGGTCTTGCTGTCGCTGTCTTTCTTCTTGTCGCCGCTGCTCAGGAAGGGCACATATTTGCGCCAGCCGCCGCCTTTCTTCTGGAGCAGTATCTCAATGTCTTTGTCGCTGAGCAGGATGCGTCGTTCGCCGATGGCTTCCAACAGCGTGTCGTGCTTGGCGATGTCGTGGAAGGCGCAGAGCTTGTCCATGACCGATGTGGTGGCTTGCAGGTTGTTCTTCTCCAAGAAGGCATTCAGTGTCTCCTCGCCTTTCTTCTGCCGTTCGCGCCCGTATTTGCGCAACACGGCCTCGATCTTCGCCTTTGCCTTGGCTGTGGTGGCGAAATTGAGCCAGTTGGGCTCTACGTGCTGCGAGTTGGAGGAGAGCACCTCTACCTGGTCGCCGCTCGACAGCCGGTGGCTGATGGGCACCAGCTTGTGGTTGACCTTGGCTCCGATGCAGTGGCTGCCGAGGAAGGTGTGGATAGAGAAGGCAAAGTCGAGCACGGTGCATCCTGTGGGCAGTCGTTTGATCTCGCCTTTGGGCGTAAACACAAAAATCTCCTTGGCAAAGAGGTTGAGCTTGATGGCGTCGAGGAAGTCCATGGCGTCGGGCTGCGGGTCGTCGAGTATCTCCTTGATGGTGCGCAGCCAGTTGTCGAGTTCGCTGCCCTCCTCTTGCTGTCGTTTGGCGGCAGCGGTGTCGTTTTGGCCCTTTTGCTCATCGGCTTTAGCGTCGTCGCTGCCTCTCTCTTTCGCCGGGCCTTGCTCAGCAGCCTCCTCGTCGGCCTTGTCTTTGTATTTCCAGTGGGCGGCAAAGCCCTGCTCGGCTATCTCGTTCATCCGTTCGGAGCGTATCTGCACCTCTATCCATTGTCCTTGGTTAGACATCAGGGTGATATGCAGCGCCTGGTAGCCGTTGGTCTTGGGTGCGCTGACCCAGTCGCGGAATCGGTCGGGATGAGATTTGTAGAGTTTTTGGAGCGCCACATAGATGCGGAAGCACTCGTCGATCTCGTTGTCGTTTTCTTGCGGCGTATAGATGATGCGCACGGCCAGGATGTCGAATATCTCGTCGAAGGAGACGTGCTTGTTCTGCATCTTGGTCCAGATGGAGTAGGGCGACTTCACGCGTCCTTTGAGCACGTAGTGAATGCCCATCGAGTCGAGCTTCTCTCGGATGGGGCGGGTGAAATCCTCGTACAGCTTATCGAGCGACTTGGATTTTTTGGCCAACTTGCGCTTGATGTCTTCGTATTCGCTGGGGTGCTCGTAGCGGAAACTCAGGTCTTCGAGTTCGTTTTTAATCTTGTTCAGCCCCAGTCGGTTGGCGATGGGTGCATAGAGGTATAGGGTTTCGCCGGCTATCTTGTATTGTTTGTTGGCAGGCTGGCTGGCCAGAGTGCGCATATTATGCAGACGGTCGCAGATTTTGATGAGGATGACACGTATGTCGGTGCTCATCGTCAGCAGTAGTTTCTTGAAGTTCTCTGCCTGTGCCGACGCCTGGTCGCCGAAGATGCCGCCGGAGATCTTTGTCAGTCCGTCAACGATCTGTGCGATTTTCTCGCCGAAGATGTTGGCGATGTCTTCCACGGTGTAGTCGGTGTCTTCCACCACATCGTGCAGCAGGGCACTGCAGATGCTGGTAGAGCCAAGCCCCATCTCCTTTGATGCGATCATCGCTACGGAAATGGGGTGCATGATATAGGGTTCACCCGACAGTCGTCGCACGCCCTGATGGGCTTTCTTGGCGAAGTTGAATGCCTTGGTGATGATGTCTATTTTCTTTCTGTGTGGCGAAGCGAGATAGGAGTCGAGCAATGCCTGAAAGGCATCTTCCACCATTTGGTCTTCGACATTCTCTCTTGGTTTGTCATTGCCGGTTTTAGGTTCCTCCATATATCTTCGATTTAGGAGTTCTTGGTGTTGATTGGTAGATAATGAAGTAGTTAAGTCAACTTAGACTATTTTTTCCCCTTTCCTTTCTTGGCGGGTGCAGCATTCTTTGCCGCTTTTTTATCGGCCTTGGCGTTGCTCTTGGCGGGTGCGGCCTGCTGTTTGCCGCCTTTCTTTCCTCCCTTGGCGGGTGCTTCTGCCTGTTGTTTGCCGTTCTTGCCTCCCTTAGCGGGTGCGGCCTGCTGCTTGCTGTTCTTGCCGCCCTTGGCGGGTGCTTCAGCCTGTTGTTTTCCCTTGCCATTCTTGCCGTGCTTGGCGGGTGGCGGCGGTGGGGTGGGAGCCGTCTGGTGTTTGCCCTTGCCGTGCTTGGCGGGTGGTGGCGGCGGGGTGGGGGCCGTCTGATGCTTGCCCTTGCCGTGCTTGGCGGGTGGCGGTGGCGTGGGTGCCGTCTGTCGGTTGTTGTGCCGCCCGTAGCGTCCGCTGCGTCCGTAGCGGTTGTCGCTCGACGACGACGAACTGCTGTAGTGGTTGGCCGACGAGTGGGTGCTCTCGCTGCTCTCGCTGCGGCTGCTGTTGCGCCCGCTGCGGCTTGAGCGGCTCTCGTTCACCTCAACCTCGCGCCGGGGTGCCTGGTAGTAATTGCCACGCGAGTTGTAGATGGCCTGTTCGTTTTCTGCGAATTTATTGCAGGCGGCGATAGGCATGCGCAGGGTGGCGGGCTCGCTGTTGCCGTTGACAATATCGCGTCGGTATTGCGGGTTCAGTTCGCGCAGCATATTGATATCCACGTCGCACACCTGTGCTATCTGTCGCATGGGCAGGTCGCGAGTCACGATGATGGTGTCGGTGTGTTCGGGCAGCGAGGCACTCATGGGGCAGATATTGTGCTCGCAGTAGTAGGTCATGATATAGTTGGCGGCGATGAAGGCGGGCACGTATCCGCGTGTCTCGGCGGGCAGATAGGGGTATATCTGCCAGTAGTCGCGTTGTCCGCCGGAGCGCCGGATGGCTCGGTTCACATTCTCCGGTCCGCAGTTGTAGGCTGCCAGCGCCAGTGTCCAGTCGTTGAAGATACGGTGCAGGTCGCGCAGGTATCGTGCCGCGGCATACGACGAGCGTATGGGGTCGCGGCGGTCGTCAACCAGCGAGTTCACGCGCAGTCCGTACTGCTTGCCGGTGGCGAGCATGAACTGCCACAGGCCGGTGGCCCCCACGCGCGACACCGCCTTGGGGTTGAGTGCCGACTCAATCACGGGCAGGTATTTCAGTTCCAGTGGCACGCCATACGACTCCAGGGCCTGTTCGAAGATAGGCATGTAGAAATTGGAGGCGCCCAGCATGGCGCTCACCTGCCGGCGCATCCTCACGTAGCGGTCGATGAAACGGCGCACGATTTCGTTGTAGGGCATCTCAATCACAGTTGACATGCGCTGCAACCGCTCGATATATACTTCGCGGCCATATTCAGGACTGTATGAGGCGGGGTCGCAGGTCTCGTCAAGACCTAAGTAGGTCATGGCGTGGTAGGACGACAACAGGCTGTCGAGCTCGTTGTACATCGGGTTCATCGTCGGTGGAAATTCAATCTTCTCTTTCTTGCCTTTCTCGTCGGTAAAGATGATTTCGGAGTCGTCTTCATAATACTGTGCGTAGGTGGCACAGGCACTTCCGAACAACAGACCGACCAATAGGCTACTGATTTTTTTCTTCATTACTTAATACTGTTCTTCTTGTTGGGGTGTTGTGATTTTTTTTTTGCGTTTAGAAAGTCAGCGCACAATGTACGCCGATGCCGCTTGCCTTCGTGGGATTGCGGTAGAGTTCGTCTTTGATGATGGCGGGCGTGATGCGCAGGCTCAGGTCGTCGGAGATGTCGAAGTCAGAGAGCGAGGCATCCACGTAGGCATCAATGATAGAGATGGCATAGACGCCGATGAGCACAAAGAAGCTCAGGTCGCGGTAGCGCCGGTAGTAGTCCTTGCGCTTGCGGAAGAGTTCCTCGAATGTCTTGGCGTTTGAGTCGGTTACTTGCATGCCGAGGTGCAGAAACTGGTTGTAGCTCTGCGTCGATGGGTCGTTGTCCACGATGTCGAGATAGGCTTGCGAGTAGTCGCGGTACATCTGGTTGTTCCAGCGCATGGCGTAGATGCTACCCACGAAGCCGCCGTAGATGATGGGCAGTTTCCAATACTTGCGGTTGTATATCTGTCCGGCACCGGGCAGCACCACAGCCAGCCAGAGCGCTTTCTTGGGGTCGGGGCGCCATGTCTTCCAGTCGCGTCCGGGGCGCTGCGGCTTGGGCTCGTCGGTCAGTGTGAGGTGTATCGTGTCGCTCAGCGCATCCTCTGTTTCGACCTGTGTCATGGCGGGGTCGTCGGGCAGGATGAACGTAGAATCGACAGCGGTGCCCACAGGCTGCTGGCCTACAGCGGTAGTCGCGCACACGAAGGCTGCGAAGAGAGACATTATGACGGTGTAAAGCCTTTTCACACTATCTCATTTTATCAAACATGAGCATGATATGCTCTAACTCCTCTTCGTTGGCGAACGGGATGCTGATCTTGCCCTTGCCGTTGGGCGAGATGTTGAGCGACACCTTGGCGCCCAAGAAGGATGCGAGGCGGTCTTTCAGCATGTCAAACTCTTCGGCTACCGACGACTTGCCGCCCTCTTTTTTGCGCAGGCTGGCCTCTTCGCCGTTTTTGAGTTTTTTCACCATCTCCTCTACCTGTCGCACCGAGGCACCGTTGCGCTGGATGTCGCGAAACACCTTCAGTTGGAGCGACGGACTGTCGAGCGACAGCAGGGCGCGGGCATGTCCCATGTCTATCTCGCGCTTCTGCATGGCTATCTGCACCTCGGCGGGCAGTTTCAGCAGCCTGAGGTAGTTGGTCACTGCCACGCGGCTCTTGCCCACGCGCTCGGCCACGCGCTCCTGCGTCATGCCCTCCTTCTCCAGCAGATGGGCATAGGCCAAGGCTATCTCGATGGCGTTGAGGTCTTCGCGCTGGATGTTCTCCACCAGTGCCAGTTCCATCACGCTCTCGTCGTCGATGGTTCGGATATAGGCGGGGATGGTTTGCAGCCCGGCCATCTGCGAGGCACGCCAGCGGCGCTCGCCCGCCACGATCTGGTATTGTCCGTCGGCCAACTGGCGCAGGGTGATGGGTTGCACGATGCCCAGTTCGCGGATGCTGTTGGCCAGCTCTTGCAGCGACTCGGTGTCGAACTCTCGCCGCGGCTGGTTGGGGTTGGCTTCTATCTGGTCGAGGGCCACCTCGTTGATGGTGCTGCTGCCCTGCGTGCTCACCTCGTCGGTCGAGATGAGGGCGTCAAGGCCTCGGCCTAATGCACTGTATTTCTTTTTTACTGCCATTTTTTAATGTTTAGTGTTGAGGGTTGAGGGTTGAGTGTTTTAACACTGTTGAGGGTTGAGGGTTGAGTGTTCTAACACTGTTGAGGGTTTAGGGTTTAGGGTTGAGTGTTTAGTGTTTTAACACTGCTCACATAATCTTCTGTCCCTTGTCCCGACGCTATCTACTCCCCTCCCTACAGGAGGGGCCGGGGGTGGGTCTTCTTGCCCCAAAACTGCTAAGCCCCTCTGAGGATAATCTCCTTGGCCAGGGCCAGGTAGTTCTTGCTGCCGGTCGATTCCGCATCGTAGAGGATGACGGGGATGCCGTGGCTGGGACTCTCGCTCAGCTTCACGTTGCGCTGGATGACCGTCTTGAACACCAGTTCCTGGAAGTGTCGTTTCACCTCGTCGTAGATCTGGTTGGCCAGGCGCAGGCGACTGTCGTACATCGTCAGCAGGAAGCCTTCGATCTCCAGACGGGGGTTGAGCTTGCTCTTGATGATCTTGATGGTGTTGAGCAACTTACTGATACCCTCCAGGGCGAAATATTCGCACTGCACGGGGATGATGACAGAGTCGGCCGCTGTCAGCGCATTCACCGTGATGAGGCCCAGCGAGGGAGAGCAGTCGATGAGTATATAGTCGTATTCCCCTCTGATGGGGGCCAGCATCTTGCTGATGACATGTTCGCGCGAGGGCAGGTTGAGCATCTCTATCTCAGCTCCCACCAGGTCGATGTGGCTGGGTATGATGTCAAGTCCATCGATGTCGGTGGTATAGATGGCCTCGCGTACGTCGAGGTGGTCGATGATACATTCGTAGAGCGACGATTCCACATGTTGCACGTCCACACCTAGGCCGCTGGAGGCGTTTGCCTGAGGGTCGCCGTCTATCACCAACACTTTTTTCTCAAGAGTGGCCAGTGATGCGGCTAAATTGATGGCCGTCGTCGTCTTGCCTACACCGCCTTTTTGATTGGCTAATGCTATAATTTTTCCCATTCGGTTATCTTTCTAATCTTTTTCCTTACATTTTGTTGACTGCGCGGCACAAAATATTGCATTTCGTCACCGTGGGATACTCTTGTACCTATAAATTTTGATGCAAAGTTACATATTTTAATGCGAGAAACCGATTATTTAAACGTTTTTTCGTACTTTTGCACGCAAATTGAATAAATTTATGAAAAATAAGAGACCGTTAATACTTATTTCAAATGATGACGGTTATCAAGCCAAAGGCATCAACAGCCTGATAGAGATGCTGCGCGACATGGCCGACCTGCTGGTGTGCGCACCCGACTCGGCCCGGTCGGGCTATGCCTGTGCCTTCACCGCCAACGACCCGCTGCGGCTCCAACTGCGTCGCGAGGAAGAGGGCGTGCAGGTATGGGTGAGCAACGGCACGCCCGTTGACTGCGTGAAGCTGGCACTCAGTCAGTTATGCACCGAGCGCAAGCCCGACATGGTGATCGGCGGCATCAACCACGGCGACAACGCGTCGGTCAACACCCACTACTCGGGCACGATGGGCATCACCATGGAGGGCTGCATGAAATACATCCCCTCGGTGGCATACTCCATCTGCGACTTCAGCGCCGACGCCGATTTCGAACCGCTCAGACCCTATATCCGCCACATCACCGCCAAGGTGCTGGCCGAGGGACTGCCCCGCGGCGTGTGCCTCAACGTCAACTTCCCCGTGGTGGAGCGGTATCAGGGGGTGAAGGTGTGCCGCATGGCCTACGGCACGTGGAGCCGCGAGGTGGTCAAGGAGCATCACCCCCGCGGATACGACTACTACTGGATGGTAGGACACTACAGCAACGACGAGCCCGAGCGCGACGACACCGACAACTGGGCTCTCGCCCACGGCTATATCGCCATCACGCCCACCCGCATGGATGTGACCGCCTACGAGGCCATGGAGCAAGTGGCGGGGCTGGTGAAATCGTTGCCATAATAAAACGAAGAATGAAGTATTACCTGATAGCCGGCGAAGCGAGCGGCGACCTGCATGCCTCGCATCTGATGAAGTCGCTGAAAAAGATTGACAGTTCGGCCGACTTCCGCTTTCTGGGCGGCGACCTGATGCAGGCCGTCGGAGGCACGCTCGTGCGCCACTACCGCGAGATGGCGTACATGGGGTTCATACCCGTGCTGCTGCACCTGCCCGCTATCTTCCGCAGCCTCAGACAGTGCAAGGATGATATCGCACAGTGGCGGCCCGACGTGGTCATCCTCATCGACTATCCGGGATTTAACCTGAAAATAGCGAAATACGTTCACGCCGAGCTGCATATACCCGTCTTCTACTATATCTCGCCGAAGATATGGGCATGGAAGGAATACCGCATCAAAAACATCAAGCGCGATGTCGATCAACTCTTCTCCATCCTGCCTTTCGAGGTGCCTTTCTTTGAGGGGAAGCACCAGTATCCCATTCACTATGTGGGCAATCCCACGGCCGACGAGGTGAGGAAATTCAAGGCGGAATATACTGAAAATTACGGACAATTCTGTCAGCGCAACAACCTCGACAGCCGGCCTGTCATCGCACTGCTGGCAGGCAGTCGGAGGCAGGAGATCAAGGACAACCTGCCGGCGATGATCGAGGCGGCTGAAACCTTCGACGGCTACCAACTGGTGCTGGCAGGGGCACCCGCCATCGACGATGACTACTATGCCAAGTACATCGGCGACCTTCCCGTCAGGGTGGTGCACAATGACACCTATCCCCTGCTCACGCATGCCACGGCGGCACTCGTCACCAGCGGCACGGCCACGCTCGAGACGGCGCTCCTCGGCACCCCGCAGGTGGTGTGCTACGAGACGCCCCTGCCACGCATCATCAGTTTCCTGCGCAAGCGTGTACTCAAAGTGAAATACATCTCGCTGGTCAACCTCATCGCCGACCGCGAGGTGGTGACCGAACTGGTGGCCGACACCTTCCGCGTGGAGAATATACGGCGCGAACTGGCTCTCCTGCTGCCCGGGCAGTCCTCTCGAGAGCGCATGCTCCAGGGCTACGACGAGGTGTGGCAAGCCCTCGGACACCAAGTGGCACCCGACCAGGCGGCCGGCATCATGCTGCGCCTGCTGCAAAAGCCACAAGGGGGACTATAGATGCGATAGAAAAGTTCTTAACGTTCTTAACGATACGAACGTTCTTAACGACATGAACGATACAAACGATACGAACGTTCTTAACGATACAAACGATAGATACAAAAAATAATTTATAACTATAATAACAACAACTATGAACGGAAAATATTGGCAACCTGAATTGGAAACGATGCCGCGTGAGCAGCTTCGTGAGTTGCAAGCAAAGAAACTCAGAGACACGCTCGAAGTGTGCCTGCGCTCGCCCTTCTACAAAAAACGCCTCGGCGAACTGGGCATCACGCCCGACAGTATCAAGACAGTGGACGACATCCGGAAGATTCCCTTCACCACCAAACAAGACCTGCGTGACAACTACCCCTTCGGACTCGTCGGCGGCGACATGAAAGACGCCATCCGCATCCACTCCACGTCGGGCACCACGGGCATTCCCATCGTGGTGGTCTATAGCCGCCACGACATCGACTCGTGGGCCAATATGATAGCCCGCAACATGTATATGGTGGGGTGCCGCGACACCGACGTGTTCCAAAACAGCTCGGGCTACGGCATGTTCACCGGCGGACTGGGATTCCAATACGGAGCCGAGAAACTGGGATGCACCACCGTGCCGGCTGCGGCGGGCAACAGCAAGCGCCAGATACAGTTCATCCGCAATTTCGGCACCACCTGTCTGCACGCCATCCCCTCGTATGCCATCCGTCTGGCCGAGGTGTTCCGCGAGGAGGGTATCGACCCCAGAGACACCAAACTGCACACCCTCTTCATCGGAGCCGAGCCGCATACCGAGGAGCAGCGGCAGCGTATCGAGCGCATGCTGGGCGTGAAGGCCTACAACTCGTTTGGCATGACCGAGATGAACGGACCGGGCGTGGCCTTCGAGTGCGAATACCAGAACGGCATGCACCTGTGGGAGGATAACTATATCATTGAGATCGTCGATCCCGACACGCTCGAACCCGTTCCCGACGGTGAACTGGGCGAGATGGTGCTCACCACGCTCGACCGCACCATGATGCCCATCCTGCGCTACCGCACGCGCGACCTCACACGCATCATCAACGAACCCTGCCCCTGCGGGCGCACACACCGCCGCATCGACCGCATCAAGGGCCGCACCGACGATATGTTCATCATCAAGGGTGTCAACGTCTTCCCCATGCAGGTAGAGAAGATACTGGTGCAGTATCCGGGCTTGGGCAGCAACTACCTTATCACCCTCGACACTGAGGACGACAACGACATCATGACCGTAGAGGTGGAGCTCGACGATATCTCCTCCGACGTCTATCCCGAACTGCAGAAGATGACGCGCAACATACAGCGTGCCCTCAAAGACGAGATCCTGCTCACCCCGCGTGTCAAGCTCGTCAAGAAGGGCTCTCTGCCCGTGAGCGAAGGCAAGGCCGTGCGCGTGAAAGACCTGCGCGAAGGACGGGGACGTTGAGAAGACCCACCCCCAGCCCCTCCCTTGTAGGGAGGGGAGTGGTTACCTCTCCAATCAATCATCGCAAACGGTTTTTCCAATCAAGAACCTTAATAGAAGCAGTAACTTCATTCCCCCTCTAAGTTAGAGGGGGTAGGGGGCGTGTGTCGAATGAATAAACAACGGATGTCACGGATGCCATCGGATCTTTGTTATTACACCAAGGTAACGCCCCCCTCCCCCCGGGGAGGGGCGGGGAGGGGGCTTCCACTCTAAGTTAGAGGGGGACGCATTAGACATAAAAGACACCACCTCAAATGAACGAGATGGTGTCTTTTTCATTAATTGCCTATTTCACATAAATCTTCTTAGACTTTCCTTCCGATAAGGTAACTATATAAATACCTTCTTGCAAACTGTTGAATGTCAATTGAGCGTGGCCATCGCTATCTGCATTCGTTTTGGCTCGTACATATCCATTGATAGAATAAACAGTAACAGTAGAACCTGCTTTCGCTCCGTTTACAACCAACCGTTTCCTATTCAAACGAATATCGGTATTCTTTTCCACTTTGTTCTCGGGAATATCCAAGCTGCCAGGTTTATCCAAATTGAATATTTGGAATAAAGTTCCAGTATTACCTGAAATATCTTCGACAGTTATATTGACAACTATCATATATTCCAAATCCTCAGCATTTAACACTAACTCATAGTTAGATTCATTAATCATTGATATTTCTCTTATCTCACCATTTACTAAGACTTGAAGCGTACTAACTCTAATACCGATATTATCAGACACGTTAATGTGCATCAGTCCTGTTGCTTCATTCAGTGTAGCAGTCACCTGAGGTGCTTCGGAATCATTTTTTATAGAGGTTGCCATCATATAAGCACCCATCTTATCCGTTTTAAGAGGAACTCCTGCTGGACCTACATATCTCCATGTGGTGCTGCCGTCATCACAATAATATACATCCAAAGGTTGGTTCTCGGAGAAGCCGAAAGGAAGAAGGTCGTCAATACCGACATAACCTGTTATCTCAAATTCGCCCCGTTGTGCTTTTGTTAATTCGGTTCCGCCTTTTTGGGCTGTCAAATTACATACTTCACTGACAACGAATAGGGTGTCACCGTCTTCTGAAATACCAAGAAGGTCTCCTGCTGGATAATAGTGCGGTATCTTAATTTGCACTCCTTCGTCAAAATTCTGTATATCTTTATTGAAGCTGAACGTGAAGGTACAGATGTCTCTTTGTACATGCTCGCCTAAATGAGGATGCCTGCGAATGATATATTGAGCATAATTGTTGTCAAAATTATCAAGCATATAGTGCGATAAACCTTTTGATGGCATGTAATGAGATAGTTGAGGCGTACCTGAATTCTCAGCACCTTCATGATGATTATTGACGAAGTGAGGCTGAGACGGATCAACTGACGAGTCGTATTCTGGCAAACCGGGAACAATCAAGATGGTGTTGAATCCCTGCACTGAACCCACACCATAGGCATCATCCATAGGAATGTACTTACTCACTTCTTCTTCTTTAAAGAGTGATTTGAATTTCTTTGCCAATTCGTTTGTAAGCCATCCCGTTATTTTGTAAATAGATGTCGTAGGATGAATGGATATTGGGAGGAAACATTGATCCTCAACACTATAGTAACTCTCGGAAGGCTTATTGTAAATACCAATAGTCGCTCCAACGTCTATCGAGAATTTAAGAATCTTCCAATCAAAGAATGGTATGTTCACAGCCATTGTTAAATCAGAGGAGAGAGCTTGCTCTACCTTCAGAGCTTCTTTCAGCTTGTATCGTGATGGATTGGGAGCTTTCGCCAACAATGCCTCCAAGGAACCAACGGGTGGATTCTTCCAGAAGTTGTAAACCTCTCCAGGAGCGACAAACATAGTTCTTAAGTTCAAATTGGGATAAAGATGATGAACGTGTTTAGCGTCACTCGACTCAGGGGCATTTGTCGCAATATCACCAACAAAAGATGCCCAATCTCCCTTGCTGGCAAATTTTGACGATGATACAGATGTCACATTGATCTTCGCTTCATTTAAATCAAGAGGATTCCACGGTAGGGAGAGTTTGTTAAAAGACAATTCCCAACCCTCTTCTAATGACATCTCATGAGAAACTTCTTGCAACTCGCCAGAATCGTCAAACAACTCTTCTGACTTCATAGAGAGGGCACGAGACAGATTCTGTGTTGGAGAATCTTTATAAAAATTGTCCAATTGATTTGCATAGAAACCGTGCCTTACTGATGTGTTCCACCAATACTTAACATCGCTATATAAATTCCTCACTTTTTCTTGCGCTTTAAAATTACCTTGAATTTTATAACTTGCGCCATCTCCATGAAGTGTAACATCATTACTCTTTTTCTTAATATTACAGTCAAAATTGAAAGAAACCTTTCCGCCAAGGCCTAAATCGGGAAATTCCATAAGCGGCATCTTGGTCGATCGCGGCAAGAATGAAGGTAAACTCACGATATTCATAAAGTCAACCGAAGCGCCTACCTCGCCACCAACAAACCAGTTTGTCGTTTCACTATAATCTCTCTTTGTGCTATACCAATTTTCCAGTGTCTTGATCGCTAAGTCTTTTTTCCAGTCTGACACTTTCCAATAATTATCACACCAGTGCATGACGAAACGGATAAAGATATCCTTCCAGTCGTTCGAAGAGAAATTATAATGGTAGCCGCCAGATATGCCTACAGAACCTTGAGGGATAATCGCGGCTGTTCCGTAGTCCTGTGCATCTTTTTGTTCGGCAAAATCTCCCACAGATCCGCTAAGGCTTCCTTTGGCTTTAGCGTCAAATGACAGGTTAGTGAAAGAACCATCGTCACCAAATTTCAATGACAATGACAACGGGAAAGAGACGCTACCTTTAGCCTTGACATAATTTCCCAAATCAGCTTTGGCTGAGACACCAAGGTCAAGTGTGAATTTCATCTTTTCCACGTTCTCGAAACCACTTTCTATAGA
This sequence comes from uncultured Prevotellaceae bacterium, assembly GCA_947165505.1. Lineage (GTDB taxonomy): Bacteria > Bacteroidota > Bacteroidia > Bacteroidales > Bacteroidaceae > Prevotella. The sequence continues at coordinate 45,074 of CAMVAT010000016.1, forward strand.
TGCCGAAGTGCCTTGATGTATGGTCAATTCCATTTCGCCATCTGATGGTTCATAGACATGTTGAACGGTCTCGTTTTTATCGTTCAAAAGTACGGCACAAACCATTTTAACGGTTTGCCCACGTTCCGCAATAGCCGCGCTTCCTTCTGTTTGAATCTGTAGCACGGCTATTCCATTGTCGTCAGAAGGTTTGGTTTCTACTATGTCCCTCATAGTTGAACCGGTGCAGTTAAAGCGGATTCGTAATCCTTTCAAACGGTTTCCTTTTTCGTCGGTGAGACGGAAATAATAGTTGACAACCGACCCAGCTGTCACCTTCCTTGGCACCACTTCTTTGCTGATATGAGTAATTGTGGCTAAAGTGGCATTCGTCAATGCGTCATCTTTTGTGACTATAACAGAAACGGGATTGTTGTACTCGTTTTCTGATAATAATTGCCAATTGTAACCCTTGTCTGACTTGTAATAGACTGCAATCTCGTGCATACCGGTTGTCTCAGGTGTCCAGGATGCAGACACCACTCCTTCTTTTCCTGAAGCCAATCTCACTTTTGTATCATTGAGGGTTATGCCGTTATCAACAAGATACAAAGTACCATCCCAACTCTTATTATCATGATTGATAACTGTTGCCGACAAATTTTCTGTCTTGCCACGTTGTAAGGTCGTTGGACAAGTAATGGCTTTTGCCAGTCTGATACCATTATTAAAGGTCGGTTCGGCTATTACCTCTACCGTCATCATGTTTGGTGTGTTTTCTTTGCTATCGACAGGTATGCCGCCACCTGTTCCGCCTGTTTGGTAATATAATACCAGTTTTTTGGTCCCTGGCGTTTCTGGGGTATAATCACACTCTAATGGTTTCGCCGCTCCAGAGGGAATAGAATGGTTATACCATCTTCCGATGTCTTCATTACCATCTTTTAAGTAGAACGAACCGTTCCATATCGAGTTTCCGTTATTGACAACCCAAACATGGTAGTGATGCGTGTGGTTGACAGTCAACGGCTTAGAACCGTCGAATCCTTTCGTACTATATATAGCTAAATTGGCAGTCGCTGTTGGCACTTTGTCCGTCTTTACGGCTGTGGGAATACTGGCACTCCAGTCACTAGCTTCATTTCTGTTGTCGTTTCTGGCTCTTATCTGAAAATAATAGGATGTATTGGAATCCAATCCTGTAACTTCCGTTGACGTAATTGAAGAACCACCGACATAGTCCGGATGAGCATAGTCGCCTCCTTCTTTCTTAACAAGAATGTCATAATAAAGAGCGCCTTCTACTTCCTTCCAACTGGCGGTAAAACCTTTTGGATGGATATCTGACGCTTTAAAGGTAGATGCAACAGGAGTTGCCAACTTAAATCCTGAACGGTTCACAATAAAGTCCGCACTATCTGCAACACTTTCAAAACGTGAGTTCCAAAAATGCATCTTGAGTCGATGCTCACCATTAACAGCCTTACTGGCATCTAAAACATGTGATACCTCTACTTCATTTGCGGGATTCGCTATTGGGTATGTCACAGACGACTGGCCGTCCACAGCTAAAGAGTATTGAATAACGTTTATACCAGTACTCAGCTTCACCATAATCGGGGTGGTGGTCACGGCACTGACGGTGCGCTTGCTGCTGCTCACGGCACGGCAGTGCAAGAGGTGGTAACCGGGCGTGATGCCGCTCAGGTCAAGGTCGGTGGAGAACAGGTAGCCGCCGGTGGCTGTCTTGCCGCTGATGGTCTTGCTGTGGGCGCGGTCGTCGTCTATCCAGTACTCCAGCTTGGTGGCTTTGCCGGCGGCTATCTTCAGCACCCCGGCCGAATAGACGGTACTCATGCCCTCGCCCTCGATGTTGAGGCGCATGTTGAGTTCGTGAAATCCCATGGGGTATTTCTCATTGTTCTGCAGGTTGAGTGTCAGGTCCTGCTCTTCGTCGGTGCTGCTGATGCTGATGCTCTCGCGCTGGTCGAAGCGGTCGTCAAACCAGTATTCCATCACGCTGCCCTGCGCCGAGGGGCGCTTCAGAAAGAGCGAGCTGGTGATGGCGGAATAATGGCCGTCGGACTGACGGGCGCGGAAGCTGAACTTATGTACGCCGTTGTCTAACTGGTCGGTGCTGATGGCGGAGCTGAACACGGCATCGGTGCCGCTCAGACTGCCCGACACCTTGCTGCTGTAGTCGTCGTCGAACCAGTATTCGTATTGTGTCAACGACTGTGCCCAAGTCAGACAGGGGAGCATACAGAGCAGACCGATCCATAGTATGTGATGGTTGATTCTACTCATGGTGCGCTGTCGTTTATTGGTTGGCCTTCACACGTATTTTCACATTCAGCTTGCCCGAAGAGTCGGTCTGCTCGTCCACATCCTTCGCTACGATAAAGGGCACGGGAGCCATCTGCTGGTCGTTGAAGCCGGTGCCAGCGTAGATGCCGACTTTTCCTTGATATTGTTTGTAAGTGTCTTTAAAATGGTAGTCGGAAGAGGGTGAAATTGCTCCATTATTGTAGTTGACAAAATAATCGTTCCATTTCGTAGTACCGTCGTTAGCCAAATTCCCAGACACCTCACAATTGTAACAATAATGCAAAAAACCAGAAGGCAACACGATATTATTGAGGATTTGTGTTTGGTCGCAACCATGAAGAGTCGTTGTTCCCCAATTAGCACCAACTATTTGTTCAGAAGCAGCCGCTAAAATATTGTTTGCTATTATACCATTGTCAAGGTCGTATATCGAATGGATGATATTGTTAGTAACAATGGCTTTTGCTCCACTGAACCTAGAAATACTGCGTATATAATTTTGATTGATTCTTGTTTCTAAGCATGTGCTGTTTGTCACTCGCACACAATTCAGGTTACAGTATCTGATCAGTACATCGTTGACAGATTTGCCATCATCGCCAATATACACATCACCAGTGATATAGCATCCCATGACAGCGCTGCCGCTGCTGCCCTCGTTGAAATACAGATTGCCGCTGATGGTGGTCACGCCGTCCACATTGCCACTTTTCACATAGTGACCGATACCGATAATGGTCAGTTTCTTGGTGATCTTCACGTCATTGCTAATAGGGAACCCACCGCCCGGCAGGTATATGATGCTTCCGGGGTCAGCCTCCTCGATGGCTTGCTGGAATGTGCGGTACAGGGTGGTGGCTCCACCGGGCGACACCACTGAAATCTGTTGCGCCTGGATAGACACCATGGCCATCAAGGCAACGAATAAACTCAAAAAACTCTTTTTCATGATAAATGTGGTTTTTAGTCGTTAATAATTATGTTGTTGTATTTTATTTAATGCTTGTTGTTGCCTTTTGATGTAAAAACGAACGTGGACTCATCACTTCGTCATAGTTTCTCTCACGTATCGCCAAACACGTCAAACGTCCTAATAACGAGTAAAAGCCCACGCCGTAGCGTGAGCGTTTCGACTTTTGCTCTTAGACGTTTTCTTCTTTTTTTGGCGATTTCGAGAGAAAACAAGAATATCAGTTAAACGCTTTTGTCCTTTATGTCTTTTGTCTTGTTGTGTTACATAGGCAGATATTGTCTTTAGAAGGCATACATGATTACACGACAGCTTTAAATAGATATTCCTTGTCAAAGAAAATTTCTCCCTCCATGGTTTCTGCTGAGATAACAGTCCCGACAAAGGAGTTATTCTCTACATCAATAACAGTCCCCTCAATCCAATCAGATTTGTGGGTCACTTGGGGTGAAATTAATACATTGTCTCCGACTTTCATAATCTGGCATTTTGATGCAGCAAAGATAATGAAACCATTTGGAAGTTGCAAGAAAACGGCAGAAAAATCTACTCACAGAAAAGATACAGAAAATACATTTGCGGCAACTTTTCGGGTGTGCCAATGTCTTATTACGGGTTGTACCGCCGCAGGTAGTCGCGGAGCATCTTGCCCGACTTCTTGATGACGTCGTCTTTCCACGGACCGGTGGCGGTGGCGCGGGGCAGGAGCATCGAGCAGGTCTCGTCTTTGTCAGACAATGACCATGTCACCCAGCTCACCTTGTGCTGCTCCATGCAGTCGATCCATGCCTGCCACTCCACGGGGTCGAGCGGACCGTTGCCCGAGGCTTCCATGCCGGCGCTCTCGCTCACGAACACGGGCACGCCGCGGCTGATGGCATCCACCATGCGGTCGCGCAGATACTGGTGGTGCGTGGCGGCATAGAAGTGCACGGTGTACATCAGGTTGGTGAAGCCCTGCAAAGGACTGTCGGCCACCAGGTGGATGTCCTGGTCCCAGTGGGGGCAGCCCATGAGGATGATGTTGTCGGGGTCGTGGCGGCGTATCTCGGTGATCACCTCGCGGGCGTAGTCCTTGAGTGACTCCCACGAGTCTTCCACGGGCTCGTTATACAGCTCGTAGATCACGTGCGGGTGCTTGCCGTATTTCTGTGCGATGTAGCCGAAGAACTTCACGGCCTCGGCGGTGTGCATCTCGTGCGAGTGCCAATCGACGATGACGTAGAGGTCGTTTTTGATGGCGGCCTTGATCACCGGTTCGATGCACTGCAGGGCAAACTCGGGGTTGTCCAGATAGTGGTCTTCGACGGTGGATACGCCCATGGCGGCACGTATCACCGTGGGGTGCCAGTCTTGTTTGAGCCACTTCACGGCTTTCTTGTTGTAAAACCGCGGCCAGATGTTGTGCCAGCCGAAGCTCACGCCGCGCAGCACCACGGGCTCGCCCTGTTCGCTGCACAGCTGGGTGCCTACCACTTTCAGTTGTCCCCATTGCTTCACGGGGTCGAATGCCTGGACGGCCACGCAGCACGCCACGGCGACAATGAGTGTAATGATGTTCTTTTTCATATCGTCGTTAATGAGTATCTTCAATTAGTGATTTGGCAGGAATATGCCTTATGGTTATGCCATCGGAAGATACTATGATATCTTCGTTTCTTAAGGCCTTTTCTTCCAACATCCGTTTTTCGGCAATCTCGAGTCCATGTTTCAATACTTCATGGAAATCATTTATTTCTTTATTTGACATAGCTTTTTAACCATGTGATGGGCAAAGGTTTAATGGGTAAATGCTATTCTGATTCTTTGCTTTTCAGCAGATAGAATGCCGAGGTGGTGTAGAAATTGCGGAGCCAGGCGATACGCGCCAGGGGGCGCCACAACAGGCGGGGCTTCAGTCCGAACTTCTGCCGGTAGTGGGGATTGATGAACCACAGCGTGCGGTCGATGACGGCGTAGCCCGTCTCACGTGCCAGCCGCTCAAACTTCTCCACGGGCATGCGTGAGCGCTTGATGCTCATCAGTTCGTCGATGCAGCCCTGCGAGGCGCCGCTCAGTCGCAGCATGCCGCGGTAGAGCGGGTTGGGCCACAGGTGCAGCCACGGCAGTTTCGATGCCAGACCACGGCTGATCTGCTGATGGCCGCCGAAAGGGTTCTGCCAGGCCGGGAACCCGAAGAAGATAAGGCCGCCCTGCTTGAGAAACGGACGGATATGGGTGAAGAAGTCTTTCTTATACTCAGGCTCGATATGCTCGATGACATCGTGGATGAGCACCACGTCGTAGCGCTCGGCCTCCGTCTGCGGCTTGTCGGCCTCGATGAAGTTGCGGCTGAAGAACGTGCCGTGCTGACCGGCTTTCTCGAAAAACGCCTTTGCCTGTTCGATGCGCACCTCGCTCAAGTCCAGTCCTGTGACCTGACAGCCCCGTTCGGCAAAGGGCAGCAGGTTGCCGCCGTCGCCGCACCCTATCTCCAGTATGCGCGTCGTGCTGTCGAGCGTCACGTGGGGACTCAAATAGTCGAGGTAATAGTCGCGCGAGGTGGCGGCCAGTTCATTGAAGTATTGTTGTCTGTCTTGATGTCGTTGTTGCATGATTGTTTGGGAGCCCCCTCTCCATCTCTCCCCGAGGGGAGAGCGTAGATACAAACGGGAGAATGTTTCTTATAAAGATGATATCATTAGTTGGGTAACTTATGCTCATTGAGAGTCCCTCCCCTCGGTGAGGGTCGGGGAGGGGGCTAACTCAACCACCAGATACTCCGAGCGGGTGCCGATGCGGTATTTGCCGCCCCAGATGCCCATGCCGCTGCTGATGTAGTAGCGGGTGTTGCCGCACTGCCACTGTCCGAAGGCACACTCGTAGGTGGCGTCGGTGATCCAGGAGATGGGCCATACCTGTCCGTAGTGGGTGTGGCCGCTGAATTGGAAGTCGATGCCGCACTGCTCGGCCTCCTCCAGATGGTAGGGCTGGTGGTCGATGAGGATGGTGTATTTGCTCGGGTCGGCGCCACGCATGATGTCGGCCAGCGGCTTGCGGTGGCGGTTGGTGCGGTCGTCGCGGCCCACGATGCAGAGGTCGCCTGTCACCACGGTGGTGTCGCGCAGGAGATGGATGCCCGCCTCGTCGTAGAACCGCTGCGCGGCGGGCTCACCGCTGAAGTATTCATGATTGCCCAGGCAGGCATATACGGGGGCTTGCAGTCGGTGGAAGGCCTCGGCCATCTTCTCCTCGGCGAGCGGGCGTATGCTCATGTCGATGATGTCGCCGGCGATGAGCACCAGGTCGGGCTTCTCGGCATTGATAAGGTCGATCCACCGTTCCAGTTCGGCGCGGCGGTTATGATACCCCAAGTGCAGGTCGCTCACCATCACAATGCGTTTCTGACCGTCGAGCTTCGTCGAGGTCAGTGTCAGCGTCTCGCGGTATTTGTCGTTGTAGTGGATGTTGCCGTAGATGAACAGGCCGAGTATGAGCACGAAAATCGCGGCTGCGGTGATGCCGTTGTGGTAGAGCCACGCCTTGGGCACCAGACGCACCAGCCGTCCCAGGTCGAGCACCAGAAAGGTGATAAACAGGTATAGTAAGACGAAGATAGACGACCATCCGATGTCATATACCCACGACGCCAATCCCAGCGGCATGCGGTCGGTGAGTCCGAAGTTGAGAAACATCGTCGCGAAGCACAGGGTGAGCACGGCGATGATGCACCACTTCATCCATTTCTGAAACGGAAGCACGCACCAAACATGCCACAGCACATAGCCGAGACCGCCAAACAATAATAGAGCGAAAAAGACAAAAAAGAGTTTCATGCTTGTATTGTTGAGGGTTTAGTGTTGAGTGTTTAGTGTCGAGTGTTTAGTGTTTAGTGTTTAGGGTTTAGGGTTTAGTGTTTAGGGTTTAGTGTTTAGTGTTTAGTGTTTAGTGTTTAGTGTCCTTACACTTACCTCTTACCTCTCACCTCTCACCTCTATATCATATCTCTTGCCCCTTGCCCCCAAACTATCTACTCCCCTCCCTGCAAGGGAGGGGCCGGGGGTGGGTCTTCTAAATACTTAGTGTATAGAAATACACCACCGAGGCGGGGATGGCCAGGAGCGAGGAGTCGAAGCGGTCGAGCATGCCGCCATGTCCGGGCAGGATGTTGCCGCTGTCTTTCACTCCCAGTGTGCGCTTGAAGAGCGACTCCACCAGGTCGCCTAAGGTGCCGAATACGACCACCACCAGACCTAAACCGATCCACACAGCCGTGGAGACAGCCGATGACGTGCCGCTCAGACAGCTGATGACCACGGCGGCTATGACCACGAATACGGCACCGCCGATGCAACCCTCCCAGCTCTTGCCGGGCGATACGCGCGGGAAGAGCTTATGACGGCCGAACAGCGAACCAGTGCAGTAGGCGCCCGTATCGTTGACCCAGAGGAAGATAAACACACTCAGCGGCAGCAGGTAGTTATAGACCGCTCCGTCGGGTGTGTCTTGGAAGGCGAGTATGTTGATGGTAGAGAAGGGTAGGGCGATGTACATCTGGCTCAGCATGGTGTAGGCCCAGTCGTTGACGGGATTTTTCTGCATCAGAAACAGCTCCGACACCAGCAGGTAGATGATGGTGACCAGATAGGGAATGAACAGCACGGCGGGCGTGAACGCCCCCGAGGGGGTGAAACCTGTGCAGAACCCTGCCACGGCAAGGAAGAGATAGACCCCTGCCGCCGTGCAGATAAAACGGTTGGTCTGCACGCTCTCTTGATTGTTCACCAGTCCTGTAAACTCCCAGATGGTGAGGCCGGTGATGAGTGCGAACAGCAGCACCATGGCGATGGGTTTCAGAAAACAAGTCACGAGGACTGCCACAAAGAGCACCCCCGTGATGGTTCTTACGATCAGATTCTTTTGTTTCTCTGTCATTGTTTCTTTTTTCTGGTTTTACTAGTCGTACTAGTTTTTACTAATCGTACTAGTTTTTACTAATCGTACTAGTATTTACTAGTCGTACTAGTATTTACTAGTCGTACTAGTATTGTTGTTTCTATAGTAACTACTCCCTCCCCTCGGGGAGGGTCGGGGAGGGGGCTTTTACTCGGGGAGGGTCGGGGTAGGGGCATCAGCTGCCTCTTCCTGCTCCATGATCTCTTGCGAACGGCTCACCCAGGGGCGCTTGCCGAAGATCTTTTCCACATCCTCGGCGAAGATGACTTCGCTGCGGATGAGCATCTCGGCCAGAGCGTTATGCCCCTCCTGATGCTCCAGCAGGATTTTCTTCGCGCGGTCGTATTGTTCATTGACCATCTTCAGCACCTCGTCGTCGATGATCTTGGCCGTCGTCTCGGAGTAGGGGCGTTGGAACTGGTATTCCTGGTTGTTGTAATAGCAGATGTTGGGCAGCCGGTCGCTCATGCCCGCATAGGCTATCATGCTGTATGCGCTCTTGGTGGCCCGCTCCAGGTCGTTCATCGCGCCGGTGGATATCTGGCCGATGAACAGCTCCTCGGCGGCGCGGCCTCCCATGAGCGAGCACATCTCGTCGAGCATCGCCTCCTTGGTTGTGATCTGCCGTTCCTCGGGCAGGTACCAGGCGGCTCCGAGTGCACGGCCGCGTGGCACGATGGTCACCTTGATCAGCGGTGCGGCATGTTCGCAGAACCACGAGATGGTGGCATGGCCGGCCTCGTGCAGTGCGATGGCGCGTTTCTCTTGTGCCGTCATCACCTTGGTTTTCTTTTCCAGTCCGCCGATGATGCGATCCACGGCATCGAGGAAGTCTTGTTTGCTCACGGCCTGTGCATCGCGGCGTGCGGCTATCAGGGCCGCCTCGTTGCACACGTTGGCGATGTCGGCGCCCGAGAATCCGGGGGTCTGACGGGCCAGCAGTTCCACATCCACGCTGTCGTCTATCTTCACGGGTTTCAGGTGTACGTCGAAGATGGCCTTGCGCTCGTTGAGGTCGGGCAGGTCAACATTGATCTGTCTATCGAAGCGTCCGGCGCGCAGCAGAGCCTTGTCGAGCATGTCGGCGCGGTTGGTGGCGGCCAGGATGATGACACCACTGTTGGTGCCGAAACCGTCCATCTCAGTGAGCAGCGCGTTGAGGGTGTTCTCTCGCTCGTCGTTGCCGCCCATGGCGGGGTTTTTGCTGCGTGCGCGTCCCACGGCGTCAATCTCGTCGATGAAGATGATACATGGCGATTTCTCTTTCGCCTGGCGGAACAGGTCGCGCACACGCGAGGCGCCCACGCCTACGAACATCTCCACGAAGTCGCTGCCGCTCATTGAGAAGAAGGGCACGCCGGCCTCGCCTGCCACAGCCTTGGCCAGCAACGTCTTACCTGTGCCCGGTGGGCCTACGAGCAGTGCCCCCTTGGGTATCTTACCGCCCAGGTTGGTATATTTCTGCGGGTTTTTCAGAAACTCGACAATCTCTTGCACCTCTTGTTTGGCACCCTCCTGGCCCGCCACGTCTTTGAACGTGATGCCCAGTTCGTTGCCTTGTTCGTAGAGCTTCGCCTTGCTCTTGCCCACGCTGAACACGCCTCCGCCCGAGCCGCCTCCGCTCATGCGTCGCATCAGGAAGATCCAGATGGCAATGAAGAAGATGAGCGGTGCCAGGTTGAGCAGGATGTCGAGCAGACCGCTGCCGTGCTTGTTGTCGTAACTCACGTTGCCGTTGAACTTCTCGTTCTTCTGCGCCTCGGTCAGGTATTCCTCCAGTTTGTCCACCGACCCGAACTCGACGTTGACGTAGGGCTTAGAGCCCACCTTGTCGGTGCCGGCGTCGAACACGTCGCGGATGTGCTCGGGCTGTACGTACATCTTCAGCGTCTTGTCGTCGGAGTTGACCACGATTTCTGCGGCCCATCCGCTGTCAACGTATTCTTTGAACTGAGCGTATGAGGCGTCGCGTCCGAGCCCGTCGGGTGAGTTGCTGCCTCCTGTGTACCAAAAGATGCCCAGCGCCACAAGGATGAGGATGTAAATCCAACTGAGGTTGAACTTGGGCATATTGGGCTTGTTGTTTTTGTTATTGTTCTTATTGTCCATTGCCATGAGATAATAGTTTTAGTCGATGTCGGGAATCGTAGTCAGTTTGGCGTCTTGCCAGAGTGTCTCCAGGTCGTAGTATTTGCGCATGTCGGGCACGAAGATGTGTACCATCACGTCAACGTAGTCCATGGCCACCCATACGGCGTTTTCCTGTCCCACCACACGTATGGGTTTCTCGCCTGTTTTTTCGCGCACGATGTCAGTCACCGAGTCGGTGATGGCCTCCACCTGCAGGGGTGAGTTGCCCTCGCATATCACGAAATAGCGGCAGATGGTGCCGTCGATTTTACCCAGGTCGGCCACTACGATGGCGCGCCCTTTTTTCTCTTGTATTCCCTTAGTAATGTAACGTAATAATTTCTTTGTTTCGTCCATGAAAAATGATGATTCTCAAAATTTTGCACAAAGGTACGATGAAGTGAGCGAAAAACCAAAATTTTTTTGTTTTTTTCCGAACGTGAGTACCTTCGGACGAAGTCCAAAGGTACGATGAAGTGAGCGAAAAACCAAAATTTTTTTGTTTTTTTGAAAAGCAAAAGAGACATCTCCGAAAAGATGTCTCTCTGCGTTGGGATACTCGGACTCGAACCAAGAATGACAGGACCAGAATCTGTAGTGTTACCATTACACCATATCCCAATGTGGTTTGCAATTCCCTAATTGCGTTTGCAAAGGTACGCACTTTTATTGAACCTTCCAAATTTTTTTTGGTGTTTTTTCAAAAAACAACGAGAAAAACCGAAAAAAATACTAAAAAGCGTCCCTTTTGTCGGTAAAATCAGCTATATATGGCTATCGGCGTGTGCCGTGATGGTGGTAGCATGTGGTGGTAGAATCATGAGGGAGCGGAATCTGTAAGAAACCGCTCCCTTATCTTCAGCAACGTTTGCTATTCAACGTTGAATCTTCAATGTTGGATGTTTAATCTTCCTCTTCTTCCTGTTTGGATGCTTCGTCGATGGCTTTGATCTTGTCATAGACCAGTTTCAGGTCATCTTTCAGCTTATCCACCTTGCGGTTCATCTCGTCGATGAGGCTGTTGCCCTTCTTGCTGCTCACGCTCAGGAATCCGATGTTGTTTTCGTAGGTCTGTATCTCTTGTTTGAGAGCTTCGTAGCGTCTCATCAGGCGTGTGCGCTCGTTGTCGAGCATGGCGCCACCCTTCTCAGCGGCATTTTTCAGACTGCTGCGGAAGTTGTCCAGACGACGGCGGTTGACGCTGATGTTCAGCTCCTTGTATATCTTGTCGAGCACGTCGTGGTATTCTTTGTAGAGCTTATCCTTCTCGCGGAAGGGCACGTGTCCTATCGATTGGTATTCCTCTACCAGTTCGTGGATGGTGTCGCGCACGTCGTCGCCCGGTTCTTCAGCGATTTCTTTCAGTCGGGCGATGATTTCGCGTTTCTTAGCCAGGTTTTCGCGCTCTTCGTTGCGTGTGCCGGCATTGGCGGCATTGCGTGCCTCGAAGAATTTATTGCAAGCACTGAGGAAGTCGTTCCACAGCTGGTCGCCCAGTTTCTTGGGCACGGTGCCGATGGTCTTCCATTCTTTCTGGAGTGCGATGAGTTTGTCTGACGTCGATTTCCAGTCGGTGCTGTCTTGCAGTTCTTGTGCGCGTGCCACCAGGACGCGTTTCTTCTCAGCGTTTTCAGCGAATTGTGCTTTCATGTCGCGGAAATACTGTGTCTTGCGGGCGAAGAAGTCGTCGCAGGCGGCGCGGAAGCGCTCGAAAATCTTCACGTTCATCTTCTGCGGGGCAAATCCGATGGTCTTCCATTCAGCCTGCAGTTCGATGATCTGGCGTGTGTGGCGCTCCCAGTCGGCGGCGCTCTTGTTTTCCTCGGCGATGACGGCCTCTACTTTCTCGCACAGTTCGGTCTTGCGGGCCAGATTCTCCTCTTCTTTCGAGCGGAGCGCCTCGAAATGCTGCTGGTGACGCTTGTTGATGACGGTCGATGCGGCCTTGAAGCGTGCCCAGATCTCCTCGCGCAGCTCTTTGGTCACGGGGCCTGTCTCGCGGTACTGCTGGTGCAGCTCCTGCAACTGATGGAAGGCACTGATCACATCGTTTTCTTCGGCCAGCCGTTCGGCGGCCTCGCAGATGCGCGTCTTCATCTCCAAGTTTTTCTTGAAGTCGTATTCGCGCGCTTCGCTGTTCAGTTTCAGCAGGTCGTAGAATTGCTCCACGTTGTGCTGGTATGTGCGCCACAGTTCGTTGGAGCGCTCAGCCGGCACAGCCTTGATTTCTTTCCACTCCTGCTGCAGGCGCTTGAATTCCTGATAGGAGCGGTTGGCCTCTTCGGGCGAAGTGGCCATATTCTTGATTCTCTCGATGATGGCGAGTTTGCGTTGCAGATTCTCCTCCTTCTCTTTCTCCATCTGCATGAAAGCTTGGGCTCTCTTTTCCTTGATCAGTCCCATCTCGGCCTTGAAGGTCTCCTCTACGGGGTCGGGTGCGACCTGATATGCCTCGGGGTCGCCACCGTTGTCGAGATACTCTTTATGCTGTGCTTCGCGCTCGGCATTGTGCATCTTGTAGAAGAGAGTCTTCAGGTGGTCCACCTCCTCCTTGTCGGGTGTCTCCTCTCCGTGGGCCAGCTCCTTGACGCGCTCCAGCACCTCCTCCTTGTTGGCATAGACCTTCTGGGGGGCGGCCTCCTCGGCAGGAGCCTCTTCAGCGGGAGCTTCTTCGGCAGCGGCCTCAGCGGGTGCCTCTTCTGTAGCAGCCTCAGCAGGAACTTCTTCGGCAGCGGCCTCCTCGGCGGGGGCAGTTTCCTCTGTCACAGCCTCGGCCTGGGCCGGAGCAGCAGTCTCCTCAGTGGTTTCTACTGCGGCTTCGATTTTTTCCACTGCTTCAGCGGGAGCCTCTTGCTTCACTTCCTGAGCGGTTTCTTCTACTTTTTTCTCTTCCTCTGGTGTTCCCTGTATCAGGGCATTCTCTTGAGAGTCCATCATGTAACGCTTTAGTTATTGATTCGGTTATTTGCTATCAGGTGGGCGTGTGGCGGGTATAGGCGCATAAGCGCCTGCTCACACTTTCAAATTGCAAACTTATGGTAAAAAAATGAAATAACCTAAAATTATTCCGATTTTTTTAAAAAAAAGTGTCTAAATGAGCCTTTTGTGCCTGAAAAGCCACCAAATAGCGGCCGAAACGAATACGGAAATGAGCATGGCGATGGGGAATCCGACGGGATTGTTCTCCATGCCGTTGATGAGGTTCATGCCGAAGAGCGACGCGATGAGCGTGGGAAACATCATCATAATCGACACCGAGGTGAGTGTACGCATCACCGTGTTCATGTTGTTGTTGATGATGCTCGAATAGGTGTCCATCGTCGATTCGAGGATGTCGGAGTAGATGTTGGTCGTCTCGCGTGCCTGGCTCATCTCGATGTTGACGTCTTCGATCAGGTCGGCATCCAGTTCATCCACTTGCAGTTTGAACTTCAGTTTTGCCAGCAGGTTTTCGTTGCCCCGGATAGAGGTGATGAAGTAGGTGAGCGAGTCTTGCAGCCGCGACAGTCCGATGAGCGACTCGTTGTTGATGTCGTGGTCCAGGTTGCGCTTGGCCTTGTCGATGAGGCTGCTGATTTGTTTCAGGCGCTTCAGGTACCACACGGCAGAAGAGAGAAACAGCCTGAAGGTCATATCCACATAGTCGGTGAATCCTTCGCCGCGCTTCTGTTGAAATGACACGAAGTCGATCATCATGTTGGTCTCGTAGTAGCACACCGTGATGGTCACGTCGCGCTTGTGGATGATGCCGAGCGGCACCGTGGTGTAGGGTGTGCGCGAACGTATCTCCTTGACGTAGGGGATACGCAGGATGATGAGCATCCAACCGTCGTCGTACTCATAGCGGGCACGCTCGTCGGTATCGCTGATGTCTGACATAAAATAATCGGGGATGGAAAATCTCTTCTCCAGTTCGCGCTGGTCGTCGTCTGTAGGACAGGTCACTTGTATCCAGCAGTTGGGCTGCCACTCGTCGAGCTTGGTCAGTCCTTTGGTCGTGTTCCAATACGTCTTCATGTGTTTGGGCCTCCAAAAAAGGGTTTAGTGCGGAGGCTCTGCTTCTGAAGCACGGCCCCTGCGTTACAACTTACGTTTTTCTGGGTGATAATCGTCCATAAAAAAGTGAATAATTTGATTTTCGGGTGCAAAGATAGTGCAAATCGAGTGAAATACAAAATGAAAAAACTATTTTTTCATTTTTATTTTTGAGATGCAGCCTATCTTATCTAAAGATACGAAAAATCGGGTGAAATATACGTATACGTAAGGAGTTTAGGAGTTGAGGAGTTTTCGCGGCTTTCAGCCGCTGGAGTTTAGACATTAGTATGATGCAAAAACTGTTGCGCTACGACTATTGTCTAAACTCCTACACTCCCAAACTCCCAAACTCCAAAAAGCAAGCGGAGCTTGCGAAAGTTAAATGACTACTTGATCTTCACAGGTATCATCTCCAGTGTCTTCTTGAGGAACTCCCAGAACTTAGGCACGCTGGGGATGTGTGCGCGCTCGTTGGCGGTGTGGGGCGAGAGCAGGGTGGGGCCGAACGAGCAAATGTCGAGTCCGGGATACTTGCTCAGGATGATGGAGCACTCCAGACCGGCATGCACCACCTGGATGGTGGGTTCGTTGCCGAACAGGTCTTTGTAGATGCCAGCCATCACCTTCACGATCTCGCTGTCGGGGTTGGGGTTCCAGCCGCCGTAGCCGCCGCCGAAGGCCACCTTCATGCCGGCCATCGAGAAACAGCTCTCAATGGTCTCGGCCAGATATTCCTTCATGCTCTCCGAGGCGCCGCGCGCCAGTATCTTCACCGCCGCCTTGCCTCCGCCGATGTTGACGATGGCCAGGTTGGATGATGTCTCCACGATATTGGGGATAGAGGGTATATAGCGTATCACGCCGTCGTGGCAGGCGTAGATGGCGTTCACCAGATTGTCTTGTATCTCTTCGGGCACCTCGGTCTTCGGTGTCTCCACCTCTTCGGCGAAGAACTCGATGCCGCTCTCGATGCCCTTGTATTCCTCGTTGAACCGCTCGCACCAGTCGGCCACGGCCTCTTTCAGCGCCTCCACATTGTCTTTGGGCAGTGTGAGCACCACCTCGCATTCAAAGGGGATGGCATTGCGCATGTTGCCGCCGTTCCAAGCGGCCAGTCGGGCGTCGTTCTCGCTGATGGCGCTGCGCACGAAGCGCACCATCAGTTTGTTGGCGTTGGCGCGTCCTTCGCCTATCTCCAGGCCGGAGTGTCCGCCGCGCAGTCCTTTCAGCGTCACCTTCACGGCGGCGTCGTCGGGGTCAGTGTCGGCCTCTTTGTATTCCATTGTGGCGGTGATGTCGATGCCACCGGCACTGCCGATGATCATCTCGCCCTCGGTCTCAGTGTCGAGGTTGAGCAGTATCTCACCCTCCAACTCGCCGGCGGGCAGGTCGTTGGCGCCATACATGCCCGTCTCCTCGTCGGCGGTGCAGAGTGCCTCTATCGGTCCGTGTTTCAGGTCTTTAGCCTCCATCACGGCCATGATGGCAGCGATGCCAAGGCCGTCGTCGGCGCCCAGTGTGGTGCCTTTGGCTTTCACCCACTCACCGTCTATCCATGTCTGGATGGGGTCAGTTTCAAAGCAGTGTGTGCTCTCTTTCGTCTTCTGTGGCACCATGTCCATGTGGGCTTGCAGGATGACGGTCTTGCGGTCTTCCATGCCCGGTGTGGCAGGCTTGCGCATCACGATGTTGCCGGCAGGGTCTTGGAAGGCCTCTACGCCAGCACTTTTGGCAAACTCCAGCAGAAACTGCTGTACTTTCTCACGATGTCCTGAAGGACGTGGCACCTGTGTCAGCGCATCGAAATTGCGCCAGATACATTCAGGTTGCAGGTTTTTGATTTCACTCATAGTATTTTGTTTAATGTTGAGGGTTTTTAGGGTTAAGGGTTAAGGGTTTAGGGTTAAGGGTTTAGGGTTCTTGTGCTTTATTTTTTACTTTTTTACTTTTTTACTCTTTTACTTTTACTCAGGCTTAGTGCCGCCCATCCCCAGATGCCCATGACGATGAGCAATAGCGTCTGCACCGTGTGCACGATGAGCACGAAGTAGAGGGCGTCGTCGCTCTGCACGCCGTAGATGATGAGCATCGTCTTCACGGCGAAGTGCCACGGGCCGGCTCCGTTGGGCGTGGGCACGATGACGGCGATGCTGCCCACGACAAACGACGCGAAGGCGCATCCCAGGCTCAGGTGGGCGGTGGCATCAAAGCAGAAGAACGTCAGGTAGTAGTGCAGGAAATAACATACCCAGATGGCCAAAGAATAGACGAGGTACAGGGTCACGCCACGGATATGCCTGAGCGAGGCTACACCCTGCCATAAACTGTGCAGCACATCTTTCACCTTATTATAAATGGTCATCTTGCGCACCAACATAAACACCAGCACGAGGGCTGCCGCTGCGCACACGGCCGTCACCAGGTAACCGGTAGCGGTGAAACGGTCAAAGATGCTGTCCAGACGTGTGCCCGTGGAACTGAAGAAATGGTTGAGCACGGGCATCTGAACCACCAGGGCCACCCCTGTCATCAGCAGCATGATGAGCATATCCACGGCACGCTCGGTGACCACCGTGCCCAAGGCCTTCGAAAACGACACCCCGTCGTGGCGCTTGAGAATGCCGCAACGCGTAAACTCACCTACGCGGGGCACCACCAGACTGGCGGCATACGACACAAAGATGGCATTGATGCACGACGACAGACGGGGGTGCTCGCCCACGGGTTCGAGCGTCTGCCGCCAGCGGATGGCACGGAAGGCTTGTGCCAGGATGCAGAACGGAAACGACAGGATCATCCACGTCCAGTCCATCTCATGCCACAGCACCGTGTCTATCTTCTGAAAGTCGAAGTTGCGGTACATCCAATAGAGGATGGCACCGCCGAAGAGCAATGGCAATATAACTTTAAAAGTGATAGAAAAGACTTTTCTCATTTCATTCTGCACAAGTGTCTGAAGTGGTGACACTCCACTTACGGGTGCAAAAATAGAAATAAAAATCGGAAAAAACAATCGCCGAAACAGTTTTTTTCAAAAAGCGGCTCTTATTACGAAAAAATACGCTATCTTCGCAGCATCAAACGAAATGTTTATGTTACAAAAGACAGATATCTTTATTCCTCACGACCGTATGGACGTGTCGTCCGACATGGTGGCTCGCTTGAGGAGTGTGCCCCAAGTGCAGCACATCTGGCTGCTGGCAGCCGCGCAGACCGCCGCGCAGAGTCTGCCGCCCGAGGGGGCGCAATGGCTCGTCGTCGATTCGCCGCTCTCCACGGCGGCCATGAAGGCCGTCGCCGAGGCCGCCGCCTCGCCCTATACGCTCGTCGGCCTGAAAGCCACGGCGTTTACGCTGGGCCTGTACGCCATACCCCGCTGGTTGCGTGCCGCCGCCGAGACGGATGCCGCCTTGGTATATGCCGACCACTATTCGGTGGAGGGCGGACAGGTGGTCAAGCACCCCGTCATCGACTACCAAGAGGGCAGTCTGCGCGACGACTTCGACTTCGGTTCGCTCTTGCTGATCAAGACGAGTCTGCTGCAGGCCTACGCCGGTCAGGCGAAGTTGCCCGATTACCAATATGCCGGTCTTTACGACCTGCGGCTCTATCTCAGCCGTCAGGGGCGTCTGTTCCACTTGAATGAATACCTCTACACAGAGCAGGAGCATGACCTCAGGACATCGGGCGAGAAACAGTTCGACTACGTCAACCCCCGCAACCGGGAGGTGCAGGTAGAGATGGAGCAGGCTGTGACGGCCCATCTGGCCGAGGTGGGTGCGCTGGTCGATACAGCCCGATACCACACCCTCGACTTCGATGAGGAGGAGTTTCCTGTCGAGGCTTCCGTGGTCATCCCCGTCTTCAACCGCGAGCGCACCATCTGCGATGCCGTCGATTCGGCATTGGCGCAGAAAGCCGCTTTCAAATACAATGTCATCGTGGTCGATAACCACTCTACCGACCGCACCACAGAGTTGCTCGAGGCCTATACCGATGCGCGCCTGGTACATATCATCCCCGACCGCACCGACCTGGGCATCGGCGGGTGCTGGAACGTGGCGGTCAACGACCCCCGCTGCGGGCGCTTTGCCGTGCAGCTCGACAGCGACGACCTCTATTCGTCGCCCCAGACGTTGCAACAGGTGGTTGACGCCTTTCACAAGCAGAATGCGGCCATGGTCATCGGGTCGTATCGTATGTGCGACTTCGACCTCAACACCCTGCCTCCCGGACTGATAGACCATCGTGAGTGGACCGACCAGAATGGACCCAACAACGCGCTGCGTATCAACGGCTTGGGAGCGCCGCGCGCCTTCTTCACGCCCATCGTGCGCCGCATACAGTTTCCGAACACCTCATACGGCGAAGACTATGCGCTGGGACTGGCCTTCAGCCGCCAGTACCGCATCGGGCGCATCTATAGCGAACTCTACCTGTGCCGCAGGTGGGGAGGCAACAGCGACGCCGCTCTCAGCATCGAGCGGGTCAATGCCAACAACCTGTATAAAGACCGCCTGCGCAGCATGGAACTGTCGGCACGGCAGTTGCTCAACAGCGGACAGGGCGACCAAGAGGAGGACGACTCGCTCACACGTTTCTTCCGCCGTCAGTTGTCACGTTGGCCCGACGCACGCCAGCGCTATGACGACTTGTCGCAGGTGAAGACCAAAGACCTGATGGACGATGCCGGCGCCGCCGACCGCGAACTCACCCTGATTGACTTCAAGGTGCAGTGGAACCCGGCCCGCATGGTATCCACGGGCGCCAAGATCGACGCGCGCTCGATAGCGGCCCGTCCGTGTTTCCTCTGTGCCACCAACCGGCCCGGGCAGCAGATCGTCAAGCCTTTCGACGGGAAGTACGACATCCTGGTCAATCCCTTTCCCATCCTGCCCGCTCATTATACCATACCGGCGCGTAAGCACCAGCCGCAGGCCATCGTGGGGCAGTATGGCGTCATCCACCGGCTGCTCACCGACTATCCCGAACTGACGGTCTTCTACAACGGACCGCACTGCGGCGCGTCGGCCCCCGACCATCTGCATTTCCAGGCGGGCACCACCGGCGTGCTGCCCCTGCAGACGGCATGGCAGCGACTCAGCCGCAATCTGGAGCCCGTGGTGGTGATCAACGACCACGAGGGGCTCTACGTCATCACCGACTATCCCTGTCCGGCCCTGCTCATCCGCAGCCGCAGGCGTGATACCGATGATGCGCTGTTCGCCATCCTCCAGGCTACCTATCCCGCCCTCCGCCCCTCGGCAGCCCCCTCACCTCTCACCTCTCACCCCTCACCTCTTAACGACATCAACATCGTGGCATGGCGCGAAGGCGATGATTATCTCTCTGTGGTCTTCCCACGACGGAAGCACCGCCCCGACTGCTACAGCGCCGAGGGCGACCGGCAGATGATGGTCAGTCCCGGAGCCCTTGATATGTCGGGATTGATCATCACCCCGCGTCAGGAAGACTTTGAGCGCATCACCATGCGCGATGTGGTGGGCATCCTGGGCGAGGTGGCCATGGCCGCCGATGATTTCGCGGCATGGATGGAGGGCATACGCGCCTATCGTGCGGCGAAGCCACTCTCCGAACCGCCTCTGAAAAAAGAGCCGATGGTGAAAGTGGGTATCGTGAGTGCCGAACAAATCACCTTCGTGCTGAATGCCCCCTTCCTGGCCAAGGGCGAGGTGATAGAGGGGGCACAGACGGTGCAACTGCAAGAGGGGGGCATCCTCTGGCAAGGCAGTCAATACCGTGAACTGACCTTCACGCCGCAGTCGGCCGAGGCCTCTTTCTCTATCAGTGATGTTACCATCGGCGTTCATTTCCACTGGCAGCGGCAGCAGACACAGACATTCCTCGGCACGCTGCGCCTGGTGGTCGATGCCGGAAAGATATGCGCCATCAACGAGGTGGCCGTCGAGACCTACCTCGCCAGCGTCATCAGCAGCGAGATGAGCGCCTCGTCGTCGGCCGAACTGCTCAAGGCCCATGCGGTCATTTCGCGCAGTTGGTTGCTCGCGCAGATGAAAAAACGGCAACAGATGAGTGGTGGCGGCGACCATTTCTTCTCTTTCGTGCGCAAGGAGGATGAATGGGTGAGGTGGTACGACCGCGAAGACCACACCATCTTCGACGTGTGCGCCGACGACCATTGCCAGCGCTACCAAGGCATCACGCAGGCCACACGCCCTGTCGTGGCCGAGGCGGTGAAGGCGACGCGCGGACAGGTGCTCTATGCCGATGGCGGCATCTGCGACGCACGCTTCAGCAAGTGCTGCGGCGGCGTGACCGAAGAGTTTCAGTATTGCTGGGAGAACCTGCCCAAGAGTTATCTGCGGTCGGTGAGAGACGCGCGCCACGCCGCACCCGTGTCACTGACGCAGGAAGCCGACGCCGAGCGATGGATACGCACAGCACCCGATGCCTTCTGCAATACACAGGATAAGCGCATCTTGCGCCAAGTGCTCAATGACTACGACCGCGAGACGGCCGACTTCTACCGATGGACGGTGGAATACACCCAGGAAGAGCTGGCCGCGCTCGTCGAAGAGAAACTGCACCTCGGATTGGGGAGCATCCTCGCCCTCGAGCCCTTAGAACGGGGGAAGAGCGGGCGCATCGTGCGCTTGAGGATCGTGGGCAGTGAGCGCTCCTTCACCATTGGCAAGGAACTGGAGATACGCCGCGCACTCAGCAAGACACACCTGCTCAGTTCGGCGTTCGTGGTCGATGCCCTTGATGTGGCCGATGGTGTGCCTCAGCGTTTCCGCATCACCGGAGCCGGCTGGGGCCATGGTGTGGGCCTCTGCCAGATAGGTGCCGCCGTGATGGGCGAGCAAGGCTACCGCTACGACGAAATCCTGCTTCATTACTATCAGGGGGCGGAAATCAAGAAGGTGTATAAATAAGACCCCACCCCTGACCCCGCCCCTTGTAGGGGCGGGAGTGATTACTTCGCTAATGATGTAGGCACGCCGCCTCCCTACTTGGTAATCATATAGTTCAAAGTTTAGGGTTTAGGGTTTAGGGTTGAGTGTTCTACTCGTGATTGAAAGTAGGGACAGGACACGCCCTGTCCCTACATTCGCGGAGAAGTAATCTCCTGCCCCCTGCCCCTTGCCCCCTTCTCCCCGCATATCTCTTACCTCTCACCTCTATAAAAAAACAATGAAAAAGAAAAACCCGTGGGCGTGGATACCCACACTCTATTTCGCCGAAGGACTGCCCAATGTGGTGGTGATGACACTGGCGGTAGTGATGTATATGGAGATGGGCATGACCGATACCGAGATTGCCCTCTATACCGCATGGCTCGGACTGCCGTGGGTCATCAAACCGCTGTGGAGTCCGTTTGTCGATCTGTTTAAGACCAAGCGCTGGTGGGTGCTCTCGATGCAACTGCTTCTGGGTGCCGCTTTCGCAGGCGTGGCCTTCACCGTCACCACCGACTTCTGGTTTCAGGGCACCATGTTCTTCTTCTTCCTCATGGCCTTCTCCAGTGCCACGCACGATATCGCTGCCGATGGCTTTTACATGATAGAGCTCGACAGCCACGACCAGTCGTGGTTTGTGGGCATACGCAATACCTGCTATCGCATCGCCGTCATCTTCGGACAGGGCGTGCTCGTGTGGGTGGCCGGACAACTGCAAGAGGTGTTTCCCGACCGCAAGGCGTTCACTTGGAGCCTCATCTTCTTCGCCTTGGCAGGCATCTTCATCGCCATCTGGTTGTATCACCGTTTCATCATGCCACGGCCTGCCGACCGCCACAATGAGGGGCAGACGGCCCGCGACGTGGCCCGCGGACTGTGGCAGATGCTCGCATCGTTCTTCACCAAGGTGCCTGTCAAGCAAGTCGTCTTCGTGCTCCTGTTCCTCCTGCTCTACCGCTTCCCCGAGGCCATGCTCACCAAGATGGCCAGCACCTTCCTGCTGCGGCCCATAGAAGACGGCGGACTGGGACTGACCAAGGAAGCCTTCGGACTGGCCTATGGCACCGTGGGCCTCATCGGCCTCTTGCTCGGAGGCATCGTGGGCGGCATGCTCGCCAGCCGCGACGGACTCAAACGGTGGCTCTGGCCTTTCGTCTGCGCCATCACGCTGCCCGATATCGTCTATGTGTATCTGAGTTTCGCGCAGCCCGAGAGCCTCTGGCTCATCAGCAGCTGCCTCTTCATCGAGCAGTTCGGCTATGGTCTCGGATTCACGGCCCTGACCCTCTATATGCTCTACTACAGTCAGGGCGAGTTCAAGACATCGCATTACGCCATCTGCACCGGTCTGTCGTACCTCGGACTGATGTTGCCGGGCATGGTGTCGGGATGGATCAAAGACATGGTGGGCTATCAGGATTTCTTCATCATCGTGATGGTACTCTGTGTGATCACCTTTGCCGTCACGGCATTCATCAAGATCGACCCTGAGTTCGGAAAGAAAAAGAAAGAAGATACAGCATCATGACAGATACAGCACATACGCGCATCAGTTGGCGGCAGACGTGGGCTGGCCGGCACCCTTGGGCTTGGATTCCTTCGGCCTTCTTGGCCAAGGGACTCACGATGGTGGTCATCACCACCCTCTCGCTGATAGCCTTCAAGCGGCTGGGTCTTGACAATGCCACCATCACGCTCTATGTGTCGTGTCTGTATCTGCCGTGGATGCTCAAACCCCTTTTCACGCCGTTGGTGCGCATGGTGCTCACACGGCGGTTGTGGATGTTGCTCACCGAGTTGCTGATAGCCGCCGCTCTGGCCGCACTGGCCTTCGTCACGCCAGCCAAGGACCCTGTCGCGTCGATGCTCATCCTCTTGGGGGTGATGTCGTTGGGCAGTGCCCTGCACGACACCGCCTCCGACAGTCTGTTCCGCGTGGCGGCATCGCCACGCATACGCTCCTCATACGGCGGCATCTCCAGCGTCTTCTACCGTCTGGCCTTGTTGGTGGGGCAGGGCGCCCTGGTGATGGTCGCGGGCAATGTGGAGACACTCACGCGCGATGTGCCTGGGGCGTGGAGCCTGCTGTTCCGTCTCTTGGCGGGCTTTTACCTGTTGCTCTTCGTGGCCAACCTGCTGTTGCTGCCCCATCGGGTGGATGTGGGTGATAAGCGGCGTGTCAGGTTTGCCGATTACTGGCAGCGTGTTAACGAACCGGTGGCCTCGTTCTTCCATCGTAGCGACTGGTGGCGTGTGGTGCTCTTCACCGGACTGTTTATCCTGCCCGAGGCATTGGCAGGCAAGGTGTCAACGCTCTTCTTGCTGGATGCCGGACATGCGGGCGGACTGGGACTGTCGCCCCAGGAGTACGGTTTTGTCATGGGCACCATCGGCGTGTTCGCCCTCGCCATCGGCGGTTACCTCGGCGGCAAGGCGGTGCACCGCACGGGCGTGGGCTACTGGCGGTGGTATATGGTGGCGGCCTTCACCCTCACCAATGCCTTCTACCTGCTGCTGGCTTATCTGATGCCGTCGTCGCTCTTCGTCATCTCGCTCTGTGTCTTCCTGCGGCAGCTCTCCTCCGCGTTCGGACTGACGTATTATGTCATCGCCTTGCTCTACCTGAGCCGCAACGACGAGGGCGACGTGCGGCCCGCCAACCTGTCGGTGCTTGTCGCCTTGGCCATGGTATCGCTCATGGTGGCAGGATGGGTGTCGGGCACGCTGCAAGAGATGTTCGGCTATAAGGCATTCTTCAAAGGGGTGCTCTGCACGAGTGTCTTCACCTTTGCCGTGGCATGGCTCATGCATGTCGATCCATTGGCAGGAAAACGAGAAAGGAGGCGCCGATGAAGGGGGATGTGCGACTGACGTTTCATCCGGCTGACACCGAGACGGTGTTGCCTATTCCGTTGGCGCAGAGCAGCGTCAGGGCTGGCTTCCCCTCGCCCGCACAGGATTACATGGGCGAGGAGATCGACCTCAACCGTGTGCTGGTGCGTCATCGCGAGGCCACGTTCTATGTGCGTGTGTCGGGCGACTCGATGACCGATGCGGGCATCCTCGACGGCGACCTGGCGGTGGTGGATAAGGAGTTGCAGGCGCAAGACGGCGATTTCGTCATCGCCTTCGTCGATGGCGAGTTTACCATCAAGGAGTTTCGCATGGACAGCAGCGGACAGTTCGGGTGGTTGGTGCCGTGGAATCCCCATTACCCCAAAATCCGCGTCGATGCCTCCAACCAACTGATCATCTGGGGCGTCGTCACCTACGTGATACACGGTCTCAGAAACGTTGAACATTGAACATTGAACGTTGAACATTGAGAATGATAGTTATCCCCTATTAGTACACTATCTACGCCCTCCCCTCGGGGAGGGATGGGGTGGGGGCTTTTCCCCCGGGATGGGGTGGGGGCTTCTTGTGGGATGGGGTGGGGGCATCTAAATATGTTCGGCCTGGCTGATTGTAATAATTTCTATTGTTCGTGTGAGCGTGTGTTTCACCCCGAACTCAATGGAGTGCCCGTCGTGGTGTTGTCCAACAACGACGGGTGTGTCATCGCGCGCAGCGAGGAGAGCAAGGCCCTCGGCATCAAGATGGGCACACCCCTCTATCAGGTGCGCGAACTGCTCGAGAAGAACCGCGTGGCGGTGTTCAGCAGCAACTACACCCTCTACGGCTCTATGTCGGGGCGCGTGATGAGTCTGCTCTCTTCATACACCCCCTCGCTCGATATCTATTCCATCGACGAGGCGTTTCTTGACCTGAACAACATGGGCGACAGCCAGTATATGAAGACCTACGGCGAGGGCATCGCCGAGAGGGTGGGGCGGGCCACCGGCATCCCCATCTCCATCGGCATCGCTCCCACGAAGACGCTGGCCAAGGTGGGCAGCAAGTTCGCCAAGAAATATCCCGGCTATAAGCGCTGCTGCCTCATCGACACCGACGAGCGGCGGCAGAAAGCCCTCGCCCTGTTCGACATCGCCGACGTGTGGGGCATCGGGCGCCGCATCGGCGAGAAACTCAATTACTACGGCATCCATACCGCCGCCGACTTCGCCAACAAGTCGGAGAGTTGGGTGCGCAGCCATTTCAATGTCACCACGGTGCGCACGTGGAAAGAGCTCAACGGGGTGAGTTGCGTGAGCATCGACGAACTGCCCCGCAAGAAGTCAATCTGCACCTCGCGCAGCTTTGCCGATGCCGGCGTCACCGACTGGAACGTGCTCGAGGAGGCCGTGGCCAACTTCGCCTCGCGGTGTGCCAAGAAACTACGCGAACAGCGGTCGTACTGCCTCTCGGTCACCACCTTCGCCTACACCAGCCGATTCCGCACTGACGTGCCGGCGCACACCATCTACGGGTCCGTCACCTTGCCCGTGGCCACCAACGACAGCGCCGAACTCATCCGTGCCGCGCTGCACGTGTTGCGCGAACAGCGTGCCGAGGGCCATTACGCCTATAAGAAAGCGGGTGTCATCCTGTGGAACATCGTCACGCACGAGGGCGTGCAGCACGACCTCTTCGACCCCATCGACCGTGAGAAGCAGGCGGCGCTCATCGAGGCCATCGACCGCATCAACCGCAAGAACGGTCACGACACGGTGCGCGTGGCGGTGCAGGGCACCGACATCCGCTTCGGCCTGAAGCGCGAATACATCTCCCATCACTACACCACCGACATCGACGATATCCTCGTGGCGAAGAATTAGGCAGGCAGACCCACCCCCTGCCATTCCGCTGTAGGGGCGGGTCATTGTGCCCGCCCGCACGAGCGAAGCGAGTTCGTCATTCATCCTCCTTCGGAGGGAGTTCTTTTCCCCACCCAACCCTCCCATGGGAGGGCTTCAACCCTATCCCAAGCCCTTTCCCTCTCCAGGGAAAGGGGTTCAACCGCTCCTACTCGTCGCTCGTTCACTAAGGTACTGCTCCCTTTTTCTGCCGGTCGCAGTGTTGTTTTACGCGACAGAGTTGCGATTTTCTTTGTTCGCTCCGCTCACCGAGCGCATTTTTGTTTAGTGTTTAGTGTACAGTGTTCGTGGCATATCTCCTGCCCCCTGCCCCTTGCCCCCTGCCCCCAAGACTCTTTTCCTCTCTTTTTTTGCTTTTTTACTTCTTTTTCCGTACCTTTGCCGAATCATTAACTACTAATAGCTATGAGCAATCTCGACCCATCTCAAATGTTATCTGTAGGGACGATGCTTGGCGGCCGCTATCGCATAGAGCGCTATCTGGCCTCCGGGGGCTTCGGCAACACCTACGTGGCGACGGACACCCGCTTCAACGGTCTGGTGGCCGTGAAGGAGTTTTTCATGCGGGGCACCAACCACCGTGCCGCCGACCATAGCACGGTGGTGGTAAGCAACGCCGCCAACCAGGCGGGCTTCGACGCACAGTTGGATAAGTTCCGGCGTGAGGCGCAGCGCATCTTCAGCCTGCGCAACGACCATATCGTGCATGTCATCGACCTGTTCGACGCCAACGGCACGTCGTACTACGTGATGGACTTCATTGATGGCGAGTCGCTCTCGGCGCGCGTCAAGCGGGCACCGTTGAGCGAGGCCCAGACGCGCGATGTGGCCGGGCAGTTGCTCGACGCCCTCGACACCGTACACCGGGCGGGCTTCTTCCACCTCGACGTGAAGCCCGGCAACATCATGATCGACCGCAAGGGCCACTGCACACTCATAGACTTCGGTGCGTCGAAGCAGTTGAGTGCCATGGAGCGCACGTCGCTGTCGTCGTCGGGCATGGCCTACACGCCCGGCTACGCGCCCATCGAACAGGAGGGGCAGCGCACGAAGAGCATCGGCCCCTGGACCGACCTCTATGCCGTGGGTGCCACGCTCTACCACCTGCTCACGGGACAGACGCCGCCCGAGGTGGATCCCGACGACACGGGCGACGACGGTCGTATGTTCGCTTACCCTGTCGGTGTGAGCACACAGATGCAGAAAGCCATCTCGCGCCTGATGAACCCCTCGCCCCGCCGCCGTCCGCAGAATGTGGAGCAGGCCAAGGCCGTGCTGGCAGGCAGGTCTCTCACAAGTGGAGATGGCACTAACACAGAGGAGACGGTTTCCGCACCTATGAGCAAGGCGGTTCAAGAGTTCCAAAGCCATGACCATCAGCGGGCTGAAGGCAAAGTCGCCAAGCCCCACAATCCTTCTGGTGGTAGAAAGAAATTATGGTTCTTCGTGGGAGCCGTCGCCGTCTGCCTTGCCGTCGCCACAATCTTCCTCTTGCGGCCCTCAGGCAGTAATGCGCCGGCAGACACTGCGCAGGCTCCGACTGAACCTGCCGCCCCTGATACTGAGCGCACCTACACGGTCAATGGTGTGGAGTTCAAGATGATATCCGTCGAGGGTGGCACGTTCACCATGGGGGCTACATCGGAGCAGGATAAGCCTTCAGACAATGAGTCACCCGCCCATGAAGTCACCTTGTCAGGTTTCTGTATCGGTGAAACGGAGGTGACGCAGGCTCTGTGGCGTGCGGTGATGGGCGGCAACCCGTCTGAGTTCAAAGGCGACAGCAATCCCGTGGAGAGCGTAAGTTGGGACGACTGCCAGACGTTTATCCGCAAACTGAATGCGGCGACGGAGGGTCAGCGCCCCGAGGGGCGCTCATTTCGCCTGCCCACGGAGGCGGAGTGGGAGTGTGCCGCCCGTGGGGGCAACAAGAGCCGCCACACGCAGTATGCGGGCAGCAATAATCTCTCGTCAGTGGCGTGGTACGATGACAACAGTGGTGGGAAACACCACTCCGTGGCGAAGAAATCGCCCAATGAGTTGGGGCTCTACGACATGAGCGGCAACGTGTGGGAGTGGTGTCAGGACTGGAACGACGAGAATTATTACAGCCGTTCACCCTCTAACAATCCCAGCAACAACAAGGGCTCTTACCGCGTGATTCGGGGCGGCGGCTGGTACTGCGACGCCTGGGGCTGTCGGGTGGCTTACCGCGTCAGTGGCGGACCTGGCGACTGCGGCCGCGACCTTGGCTTGCGCCTCGCCCTTTAGTTCTTCCTCTTAAAAAAAGATAAATCAATATCGTCATGTCGGAGCAGACCCACCCTTACAAGACCCCCCCCCCTGCCCCTCCCTTGTAGGGAGGGGAGTAGATAGCACGACGATCACGATGAATGGCGGATGCAGGGCACGCTTTGTCCCTCGTTCGTGTGGAACCAGCGGTCGGCGGCCTCGTTCGTGGGGATTTGTAATCCCCACGCATGGAGTATCAGCATTTGTAATGCGAAAAACGGTTTTGGCGGATAGCAATTGGCTTTCCCTTTGGTCGGCGCTTTTTTTAAGAAATCGGGAAAATGCCTGTAAAGAAGCATCTTCCCGATTTCGTTTCATGTGATGCGCACGCATCTCACGTAGCCGTGCGCAGTCCTTTTTTCAAGTGAACTATTCACTCCCCTCGCCTTTTGGAGAGGGACTGAGGGCGAGGCTTTTCTCTATCCAGCCCTGCACCTCGGTCACTGAGGGTTTCTGCATGTCGAGCTTGTATTTCTTCACGATGTCGCCGATCTTCTGTTGCAGGCCCTGGGCTTTCTCGTCCTTGATGTTCTGCACCAGGTTGAAGCCCGCCTTGCGCAGCACGGGCACCCACTGCTCGGCCACACCTATCTCGGCCCATTCGGCCACGCTGCTCTGCGGAATCTTCTTCTCGGGTTTCATCTGCGGGAAGAAGAGCACCTCCTGGATGAACGTCTTGCCCGTCATGAGCATCACCAGACGGTCGATGCCGATGCCGATGCCGCTCGTGGGGGGCATGCCGTATTGCAGGGCGCGCAGGAAGTCGCGGTCGATGATCATCGCCTCGTCGTCGCCCTTGTCGGCCAGTCGCATCTGCTCCACGAAGCGCTCCTCCTGGTCGATGGGGTCGTTGAGCTCGGAGTAGGCGTTGGCCAGCTCCTTGCCGTTCACCATCAGTTCGAAGCGCTCGGTCAGTCCGGGCTTCGAGCGGTGCATCTTCGTCAGGGGCGACATCTCCACCGGGTAGTCGATGATGAAGGTGGGCTGGATGAACGTGCCCTCGCAGTACTCGCCGAACAGTTCGTCGATGAGTTTACCCTTGCCCATCGTCTCGTCCACCTCCATGCCCTTCGACAGGCAGAACTGGCGTATCTCATCCTCGCTCTTGCCCTCGCAGTCGAAGCCTGTCTTCTCCTTGATGGCTTCGAGGATGGGCAACCGGCGGTAGGGCGCCTTGAACGACACGATCTGTCCGTCGATCTCGCGTTCGGGTTTGCCGTTCACGGCGATGCAGATGGTCTCCAGCAGGTGTTCGGTGAACGACATCATCCAGTTGTAGTCCTTATATTGCACATACAGCTCCATGCAGGTGAACTCCGGGTTGTGGTTGCGGTCCATGCCCTCGTTGCGGAAGTTCTTGCCAATCTC
>CAMVAT010000017.1 GCA_947165505.1 uncultured Prevotellaceae bacterium
ATGACTCCGATAATGGTCAGCTGACCTTATGGAAAAATTTCTTTGGACAGTAGTGGATTTTTTGCTAAAATTCCTGTCCGAGGATGAAGTGGAACTGACTGCCGCCACGCTTATACGATGAGCCATCGACCACTCTGTCGAAGCCATAGGCCCAGTCGATACCCATCAGACCCACCATCGGGAGGAAGATACGCACACCCACGCCGGCACTGCGCTTCATGTCGAAGGGGTTGAAGTTTTTCGTGCTCGTCCAGGCATTACCCGCCTCCAGGAATCCGAGTCCGTAGATGGTGGTGTTGCCCAGCATGAAGGGATAGCGCAGCTCGAGCGACATACGGTCGTAAGCATATCCCTCAGAACCGTAGGGCGTGAGCGAGCCGTTCTCATATCCGCGCAGGCCGATGGTCTCTTCGGCATATCCGGTAGAGTAACCGCTCATACCATCACCACCCATGTAATAGGTCTCGAAGGGCGATTTCTTGTATTGATTGAAGGAGCCGAGAAGACCAAACTCCAACCGCGTCATGAGCACCAGACACTTCACGCCACTGGTGAGGGCGGTGAAGGTACGTGCCTTGAACTTCCACTTATGATACTCTACCCAACGGTATTTCTCCTGCTGCTCACGGTTGTAAGTAGGCGAGTTGGGATTCCTGGCCAGATTCTCATAATCCTTATTGTCCCATGCCGACCATGGCGGGGTGATAGAGAGCGATGCCGTAAACTCACTTCCCTTACGCGGGAACAGCTGGTTGTCGGTAGATGTACGGTTGAGCGAGATATTGAGGTTCAAGTTGTTGGAGTTGCCGTTGGTCATGAGGAAGTAGCGCCAATTCTTCAGCATATAGCGTGTATATGCCAACTGCACCGACAGCGAGAAGTAGTCGTCGGGCCAACGCAGACGTGTTCCCCATCCGAGCGACGCACCCAACATCTGTATGTATTTGTCGGGGTCGTAATAGCTCTCGTAGTTATTATATGCGTTATAGTTGCCGTAGCCATACATATAATAGTTGAGGTTGCGCATATAGCCACTATTATAATAGGTGTTCGACACGTCGGTCTGCTTGGAATAATAGACGCCGAAGCTGAACTGGATGGGGCGTTTTCCTCCAAACCAACCAGTGGAGTACGACAGGTTGCCCGAATAGTAATAACGGCCGTTGCTCTGGAATCCCAGCGACAGCTGCTCGCCATCGCCCACAGGCAGGATGCCACGGTGCTCCTTATTGCGGTTGAAGAGGTTGGCCATGGAGAAGTTGTTCAACTTCAGTGCGATACGTCCGATGACACCCGTCTGTCCCCATCCGAGTGAGAACTCCACCTGGTCGTTAGACTTCTGCTCCAGGTTCCAGTTGATATCCACGCTGCCATCCTCGTAGTTGGGTTGCACGTCGGGGTTCACCTTCTCCGGGTCGAAATGTCCCATCGAGGCCAAGTCGCGTGCCGAGCGTTGCAACGCCTCTTTCGAGAAGAGGTCGCCGGGCTTGGTGCGCAACTCACGGCGCACCACATTCTCATACAGACGGTCATTGCCGTTGATACGCACATGGCTGATACGCGCCTGCGTTCCCTCTCTGATGCGCATCTCCAGGTCGATGGAGTCGCCTACGATGTTCACCTCTGTGGGATCGAGCTGATAGAAGAGGTATCCGTTGTTCCAATATCTGTTGCCCACGGCATCATCATCCTCCGACAGTCGTTTGTTGAGCAGTTTCTGGTTATACACGTCTCCCTTCTGCATGCCGAGGTCTCTGCTCAGCACGTCCGTGGGATAGACGGTATTGCCCACCCAGGTGATGTTACGGATGTAATATTTCTGCCCCTCTTCTACTTTGATATAGATATTGACGTGCTTGTCGTCGTAGTTCCACACGCTGTCTTTGATGATGGTGGCGTCGCGGTATCCGTATTCGTTGTATTTCTCTATCAGCTTCTGCTTGTCTTCTTTCCAGCGCTCGGGAGTGAACTTTTTCGATTTGAGGAAGGTGGACAGTTTGCCCGCCTCGTGCGTTTTTGAGAAGGCACCCTTTCTGAAGAGTCCACCCTTGATCTTACTGTCAGAGAGTTTTTCGTTGCCGTCGATAATGATCTCGTGCACCTTCATCTTCTCTTTTTTATCCACCACCACATCCAAGATCACCTGTCCGGGATTGCCGGCATCATCCCGCTGGACGATATTGATATCAGCGTTCTTATAACCCTTGTCATCGAAATAACGCTTGGCGAGGATTTTGGCACGGTCGATGATATTGGGTGTCACCTGACCGCCCTTGATGATACCCAGTTTCTTCTCCATATCCTCACGCTCCGACTTTTTCAGCCCCACATAGTTAATGGTCGAGATGCGGGGGCGCGCTGCCAGTTGGATGTGCAGATACACCTGGTCGCCGACGATAGAGTCGGCCAGGATGGCCACGTCAGAGAACAGCCCGTGCCGCCAATAGCGCTTCACGGCGTCGGTGATTTCATTGCCCGGCACCGACACCTCCTGACCAATGCGCAGGCCGGAGATTCCTATCAACACGTAGTCTTCGTAGCCTTCGATACCTGAGACGGTGAGGCCTGCCACCTTGCAAGTGCGTGGTGTGCCGGCATACGAGATGTCGGGGCGTACGATTTTCATCTGTGCGTGCATGGCTGTGCACCATAGCAGTGCCACGACCAGCCATAGTATCTTTTTGTGAGAAATCATCTTGTTATCTTTTCAAATAAATCGCTTTGTTACGACGATTATCATATCTTGTTTATACCTTTCCATACCGTCTGTCGCGACTCTGGTAGTCAGCGATGGCACGGTGCAGGTCGTCTTCATTGAAGTCGGGCCAATAGGTGTCGCAGAAATACAGCTCCGAGTAGGCTATCTGCCACAGCATATAGTTCGACACCCGTATCTCGCCGCCTGTGCGTATGAGCAGGTCGGGGTCGGGCATGAACGCAGTCTGCAGGCGGCTCGAGATGAGCTCTTCGGTGATGTCGGCCTCGGCCAACTTCCCCTCCTT
Source organism: uncultured Prevotellaceae bacterium (assembly GCA_947165505.1). GTDB lineage: Bacteria > Bacteroidota > Bacteroidia > Bacteroidales > Bacteroidaceae > Prevotella. The sequence continues at coordinate 3,003 of CAMVAT010000017.1, forward strand.
GACATCGGCGGCAATGCTGCGGGTGGCTTCTGTCAGTTCCCACTTCGAGGAGTAACTGAGCGCCACCACCATCGTCATGGTTTTGTTGCCGGCGGTGTGCTCCTCGGTCTCACGCAGTTTCTGCCGCACATTGTCGGGCAGCCGCCCTAAGTCGCCGATAACGCGGAAACGCACATCGTTCTTCATGAAGATCTCATCCTCGAGCGACGTGAGCACCAGCCCCATCAGGGCTGCCACCTCGTCCGACGGGCGGTTCCAGTTCTCGGTCGAGAAGGTGTAGAGGGTCAGATATTTCACCCCCAGGCGTGTACACTCCGAGGTGATGCGCCTCACGGTGTCAACGCCGGCCTGATGCCCATAGCTGCGGGGCTTACCCTGCGCCTTGGCCCACCGGCCGTTGCCATCCATGATGATGGCGATATGCTGCGGTATCTTTTCCATGTTCATTCATCGTCATTATGGCACGTGCGGCATTTCGCGCTGAAACTGTAGGTGAGCGTCACTTGCAGCATCCCGTAGCAGTCGGTGTTCTTGAAGAGCCCGGAACTCTTGATGCTGTAGGGGTCTTTCGAACCGTCGAGCTCGTCGCTCATCGACAGGTGCATCGCCCACTCCACTCCCACATTCATGCGGTCGCGTACCTTATATTTTATTCCCAAGCCGAAAGGCACATTGGCAGTGAACACGCTTTTGTCGGCTTTGGCGTATGTCAGTCCGAAGCCGGCGAAGACGAAGGGCACCAACCGCTTGGCGCCACGATATTCACGCCCCGTGCCGTATGGCAGCAGGTTATATTCAAACACCACCCCCAGGTCGGCCAACGGATAGTCAAAGGTATAGGCCTCCGGATGAGCCGAGGGATAGTATGTCTTCTCGTCGTCAGACGAGCCTTTCAACTTGCCGTAGCTCAGATTCATTTTCAGTCCGCAATAGGGGTTGAACACCCTGCGGAAGATGACCGATGCCATCGGCTGCAAGTTCTTCACCAGGCTGCTGTTATAGTCGCCCGTATAGTTGATGAGCCCCGCTCCACCACCTATCTCCATACGGTATTCTACGTCGCCTTGTGCCCGAAGGGTGACCACGCAGAACAACATCGAGAGAAAGAATAAGCTACGGCGCATGGGCATCATTGGTTTTAACGATATACACGTTGTATCTCTTCCCAACCGAGTTGGTTGAGCCGTCCGCGCCATACCTGTCCGCTGCCACCTGCGATGAGCCACAGGTAGTTGTCAGCATCGCAAGCAAGAGCGAAAGCACCGTTTGAAGAGAATCCCGAAGGCATCACGAAACGGCTGTCTGTCAACCAGTTGAGACCGCCATCGAGGCTGTCGTAAATCTGTGCGAAGGCTGTCGCGGTGCAGGCACCAATGCCCTCGGCGCCCAATGCGAGGATGCCGTCGCCATAGGCCACGGTGGTGAGCTGCCTCATACGCGGCAAGAGGTACATATTGGGTTCGGTGGGACAGTACATCCAGCGGCCCATACCGTCATGCGCGTCATCATCAGCCACTTTGACCCATGTGACGCTCCATTTGTCTTCGGGGTAGTCTGCCACGGCACGGTTGCCGGTCATGACGATACGCGAGGCGTTGTTGTCTGTCTTGAGCGCACTTGTAGCGAACGAGACATCTTGTGTGGGCAGAAGCGCTGCATCGGCGTCGAGGCCCGTCGCATTCCACGTCAAGCCGTCTCTCGACTCCACCCACGTGCCGTCTGTGGCAATACCGAAGAGCCAGCCGGCACCGCTGCCCAGCAGGCGCTGGAGAGAGGGGGTGCCCAGCTCCGTCCAGTGATCGCCGTCGATACCCCACAGCTTTCCGTCTATCAGGGCATACAGCTGTCCGTCGGACACGGCGATATTCTCATAAAGCTGGGCAGGCAACTCCAGCCCATTGTCGGGGATATGCCGTGTCCACGTGTCACCATCAGTGAGTGCAGTGCTGTAGAGACTTCCAGAGATGCCGTCGCTGCCTGCCACGTAGAGGCGCTCGCCACAGACGAGCCCTTTCATGGCCGTCAAGTTTTGAAAGTTCTCTGAGGTGTTCTTTGCCGTCCAGACGAAATCATTCGGTTTTTGCTGATGCACGTTCACCTTCACGGTATAGTCGCGCGCGCCGGAACCATCCATGGCATAGACGATGACATGGCGCGGCTGAGAGAAATCGACGGAGTCGGCCGTCGAATGCACAAACACGGTGTCGCTGATGAGGCTTTTGATGCCCACCGACCCTGAGTTTTTCGTCGTGATGGTGCAGATGAGATGCTTGGCGTCAGTACCGTATGGCAAAGAGTCGGGATTGTATATCTCACGGTTCACTTGGTCAATATAAAACTTATATTGGCTGCCGGAATATGTCTCTTTGCTGATGTATTGAGTACCGTCGTCGGCTGTAGAAGTATAATAACGGTTCACAGCACCTAGCGTAAAGCTCAGCACTGCCGTATCTTTATAATAGACCGTATTATTGTCATCGCTGCTGCCCAGACACGAGCCCAAGCAGATGATAGCCGACAACAAAACCGACAACCTGAAAAAACCTTTTTTCATTGTCTAAGAATGGTAAATTGCAATTTTCGTTGCAAAAGTAATGAGAAATCCTTAAATAAACACCCTTTTTGCCACATTATTATACAATTTATGGAATAAAAGCACTTTTTTAAGGTCTGTTTAGAATTAAAGAGGTGAGAGGTATGAGGTGAGAGGTAAGAGGTAAGAGGTGAGAGAATAGATGCAGGGCAGGGGGCAAGTGCAGGGGGCTCTCTTAGGGGCAGGGGGTAAGGAGCAGGAGATATGCCACGAGCGCCTATTGCGTTTACTGCTGTGCCACAGCAGTGTAAGAGCCTTAAACCCCCAATCCTCAGCCCCCCATTTGACCTACATCAACGAATTGCGCCAAACAGGCAAAAAGCAGCTGTAAAATTTGGTTTGAACCGCAAAATACCCGTACCTTTGCATCGTGTTCGTGAGAATACTACGTTTCATTAGGTTAGTAGTTTGATAGATTTTTTAAGGTAAAGATTATGTTATTAGATTTAGAAACAACTGCGACACTGGTCTTTACTCTGATGATGACGATTTTGAGCATCATTACTTTGGTAAGAACCAGTAAACGTTAAAGATGTTTTCAGGAGGCCGGTATGAGCGATTCATGTCGTCCTTCTTTTTTTATGCAGTAGCCCCACCCCCATCCCCTCCCGAGGGAGGGGAGTAGATACCATGCTTCCCCCATTCCCTTCTCGGCCGCAAGGCCGAAATTCCTTTATTCCTATGTTCCTTAGACTTAGAACCCTCATCGGCCGCAAGGCCGACATTAGGTATATTCGGTCAATTCGTGTTCGTTTAAATCCCCCTCGGCCGTTAGGCCGACTATTCCTTTATTCCTATGTTCCTTAGACTTAGAACCCTCATCGGCCGCAAGGCCGACATTAGGTATATTCGGTCAATTCGTGTTCGTTTAAATCCCCCTCGGCCGTTAGGCCGACTATTCCTTTATTCCTATGTTCCTTAGACTTAGAATTTGTGGTATTCGTTGTTATTGTCTGCGACGCTACACGAATAGGCATCAATTGTCCATCAATTATTCATCAATCATATTTATGATTCATTCGGCCTCGGAGAAAGGTCAAAAAAATCCTCTGCCCAATAGAGCAGAGGATATATCAAGATCGTAACCACTCCCCACGCGGGGGTGAGGCCTTTTTAGAGTTTCGGTCCGGCAGCCACAAGAGCCTTACCAGCCTCATTGCCCTCGTATTTCACGAAGTTCTTGATGAAGCGGCTGGCCAGATCCTTGGCTTTCTCGTCCCACTCGGCACGGTTCTGATAGGTGTCGCGCGGATCAAGGATGCCCCATGCCACGCCGTCAAGCTGTGTGGGCACTTCCAGGTTGAAGTACGGGATGCGCTTGGTGGGAGCCTTCAGGATAGCACCGCCCAGGATAGCATCGATGATGCCACGGGTGTCTTTGATGCTGATACGCTTGCCAGTGCCGTTCCAACCGGTGTTCACCAGATAAGCCTTGGCACCGCTCTTCTCCATGCGCTTCACCAGCTCTTCAGCATATTTGGTGGGGTGCAACTCGAGGAATGCCTGTCCGAAGCAAGCCGAGAAGGTAGGTGTGGGCTCAGTGATGCCACGCTCGGTGCCGGCCAACTTAGCGGTGAATCCGCTCAGGAAGTAGTATTTGGTCTGCTCGGGGTCAAGGATGCTCACCGGGGGCAGCACGCCAAAAGCGTCGGCGCTCAGGAAGATGACATTCTCGGCAGCGGGACCTGCGCTCTTGCCATAGATGGGCTTCACGATCTTCTCGATGTGCTCGATAGGATAGCTCACACGGGTGTTCTCGGTCACGCTCTTGTCAGCGAAATCAATCTTACCCTCGGCATCCACAGTCACGTTCTCCAGCAGAGCGTTGCGACGGATGGCGTTATAGATGTCGGGCTCGCTCTCTTTGTCCAGGTTGATGACCTTGGCATAGCAACCGCCTTCGAAGTTGAACACGCCGTCGTCGTCCCATCCGTGCTCGTCGTCGCCGATGAGCAGACGTTTCGGGTCGGTCGAAAGGGTGGTCTTACCGGTGCCGGAGAGACCGAAGAAGATGGCGGTGTTCTTTCCTTCCATGTCGGTGTTGGCCGAACAGTGCATGGCTGCGATACCCTGCAGGGGCAGGAAGTAGTTCATCATCGAGAACATACCTTTCTTCATCTCACCGCCGTACCAAGTGTTGATGATGCACTGCTCGCGGCTGGTGGTGTTGAAGGCCACGCAGGTCTCGCTGCGCAGACCCAGCTCCTTGTAGTTCTCCACTTTGGCTTTCGAAGCGTTGTAGATGACGAAGTTGGGCTCGAACGACTCCAACTCGGCCTCGCTGGGCTGGATGAACATGTTCTTGATGAAGTGAGCCTGCCATGCCACCTCGACGATGAAACGCACGGCCAGACGGGTGCCTTCGTTGGCGCCGCAGAAAGCGTCAACCACAAACAGGCGCTTGCCGCAAAGCTCTTTCACGGCAATCTCTTTCACGGTCTTCCACACCTCTTCGCTCATGGGGTGGTTGTCATTGGGATAGGCCTCTGTGGTCCACCACACCTTGTCATGGCTGTTGGCATCGTCAACGATATATTTATCCTTAGGCGAACGACCGGTGTAGATACCAGTCATCACGTTCACGGCGTCAAGCTCTGTCACCTGACCCTTGTCAAAACCAGTAAGACCCTCTTTGGTCTCTTCTTCGAACAACACTTCGTAAGAAGGATTGTAAAGCACTTCGGTAGTACCGGTGATACCGTACTGCTCCAAAACTGACTTTTCAAACTTTGCCATTTTCTTTTACTTTGTATGAATTGTTAATGATACTAATCACCTCTTTTAAAACCGCTGCAAAGGTACTAAAAAATCACGTCAAATTGCACTTTGCACACTGAAAAAACGATGTGCAACGGCCGTTTTTTGGTTAAACTTTTTAAAAACAGCACCTTGCACCCGCATTTTGCCACGCTCACTTAGCAAAAAACATTATCTTTGCAACACTTACCTGCAAACATCAAAGTCTATGAAGATCATCAATCTGAGCGACAACAACTCCGTCGTCAACCAATATCTCGCAGAGATTCGTGACACACATTACCAACAGAGCCGCCATCTCTTCCGCAACAACATCAAGCGCATCGGCGAAATGATGGCCTACGAGATATCAAAAACTCTCAGTTATGAAAAGCGCGAGGTGACCACCCCGCTGGGCGTGGCACCCGTGAATGTGCCCGCCGACCAACTGGTCATAGGCACCATCCTGCGTGCCGGACTGCCCTTCCACGAGGGCTTCCTCCATGTGTTCGACCATGCCGACAACGCTTTCATCTCAGCCTTCCGCATGTACACCAACCGCGAGCATACCGAGGTGGGCATACACACGGAATACATGGCTTCGCCCAGCGTGGGCGGCAAGACGCTCATCATCGCCGACCCCATGCTGGCCACCGGCGGGTCGATGGCGGCATGCTACGAGGCGCTTGCCAAAACAGGCATACCCGCCAAATTGCACATCGCATGCGTCATCGCCACTGAAGAAGGACTCGACGTGGTACGGCAGGCGGTGCCCGATGATGCCACCGTCTGGTGCGCAGCCATCGACCCGGGCATGAACGCCAACAAATATATTGTGCCAGGTTTCGGCGACTGCGGCGACCTCTGCTACGGCGAGAAACTGTAGAAGAGCCTCCAAGAAACACTTATAGCCGGGTCTGCAAGTCAAGGTGCGCTGAGAGCCGTCCGGTCACGCCACGCACATGCAGACGCACACGGCCGGGGGTGTTGCCACTACGCAGGATGACCAGCGCACTGCCGTGATACAACCGGCGGCGGTGCGCCACACAAGCCTCGTCGCTGCACATGTCGCCATTGCTCACGGCCACGATATCGGCATCACCCTCAACGCTGAACAGTAACTCGTCGGCGGCATGGGGCACACGCCGCCCCTTGCCGTCCACGGCTTCGATGCGCACATGCTGCAAGTCGCAACCGTCGGCCTTCCATCGCTCATCGTCGGCTGTGATGCGCAGGCGCACGGCCTCGCCGGCCGTCTCTACACGGTGCTTGGCCACGGCCGTGGCCATACCGTCGCGGTAGGCACGTGCCTCAATAGTCCCAGGCTCATACACTACCCCACTCCACCACAGTTGATTGCGCTTGTCAGGATGACCCTTGTCATTGCGCTGCACACCCAGGCTGCGACCATTGACCCGCAGTTCGGCGGCATCGGCATTGGTATAAACCACTATGCTCAGTGTGTCGCCAGCATGGTAGTTCCAGTGGTCGCCCATCACGTCGTTGCCCGTCTGTATGCCGTTCCACATCTGGCTGCCGTGCTGCTCTACGATGCCGATGTGCACCACGGGGTCGTCGCTGAAGAGGCTCTTCATCAGGTAAGCCTTGGGCTTCGGCTCAAGGGCGATATCAAACACCCCCTGTGTCCATCCCTTGGCAGGCCATCCCTGACTCTCGCCCAGATAGTCAATGGCACCCCAGTAGGCCAGTCCGACGACGCGGTCGCGGTCCATGCCATAGTAGTTGGGGCCCATGTTGCTGACCGAGGCCTCGCTCTGGTAGAACGTCATCCACGGGAAGCGCCGGCCGTCGCCGGGGAAGTACATGTAGCGGTAGTTATACGACTGCACGTCGGTAGCCAAGGCCAGGTCGCACGGCAGCGAGTCGGTGCTCCAGTTGCGGTATCTCGGGTGCATGGCCACGGTGACGCGCCGTGTGCTGTCGTAGCGTTGCAGCAGTGTCTTCATCAGCCGATAGGCCGTGACGCCCCAGTCGTTGTAAGGCATCGAGGCGTTCTGCTGTGTCTCGTTGCCCAGACTCCACATCACCACCGAGGGAGAGTTGCGGTCGCGCCGCACCCATTCAGCCACGTCATACTGCCATAGCTGCTGCCATGGCACGCGCCCGCCGGTATGCTGCTTCGTCCATTTGTCGTAGAGTTCATCCACCACGAGCAGACCGAGACTGTCGCACAGTTCGATGAAACGGCGGCTGTAGGGATTGTGCGACGTGCGGATATGGTTGACACCGAACGACTTCAACAACCGCAGTCGTTTCTCGATGGCGCGGGGATAGGCGGCTGCACCCAAGGCACCGAGCGAGTGGTGGTTGGCGATGCCACGGAGCAATATCTTCCGGCCGTTCAACCGTAGTCCGTAGTCGGGACCGATGTCGATGGTGCGGATGCCGAAACGGCTGCTCACCATGTCGGCAACTGTGCCATCAGGCCGCAACAGCATCACCTCGGCACAGTAAAGGTTAGGAGTGCCGGTGTCCCACAACTGTGGTTGAGCAATCTCTATCTCAGGAAAAGCCCACTCGCGGGTGCGCGCCATGGGATGTCGTCCCACGGCCATGGTGTCGGCATAGACCAAGCGACCGTCAGGACCGGTGATGCGTACCGCCATCTGTGTGGCGGGATTGCGCTGCCGGTCGGTGAAGGCAGCTGAGATGCGTACAAAGCGGTTGTCACGCGTTGTGATATGGAGGGGATGACGCTCAAAAAAGAGGTCGGAAGCAGTGACGACGAGATGTACGGGACGGAAGAGACCACCACCCGTGTACCACCGTGAGTTCTCGGGCGAACGGGTGTCGGCCATGACCGCCACCACATTGTCCTGTTCCCACAATAACCGGTCGGTGATATCAATCTCAAACCCCACATAACCATAGTCGGTACCGCCGATGTGCTTGCCGTTCAGATAGACATCGCCGGTGTAGATGATACCCTCGAAATCTAACAGCACACGCTGGCCGCGCATCGACTCGGAAGGGGTGAAGTGGTAGCGGTACCACCCGCGCCCCATGGCCTTGAAACCACGACCGGAAAGGAGACTCTTCACATTGGCAGCCACATCGGTAGTGTCGGCCTGCTCGCCGGACGACGGTGCCACCCACGGTTGTTCAATCTGGAAATCATGGGGCAGTCGTAGTGTGCGCCACTGACTGTCATTGAGCGAGGGTGAGGCACCATCACGCACCTCGCCAGCATGGAAAAGCCATCCCTGGTCGAGATTGATGACCATACGCGGAGCCTCCACCTTCTGTGCCACAGCCGACAGGCAAAGCGACAGGAGGGCAAGAACGCTCCCAAGGCGTACATTCCACCACGTCCTCACCATATCATTCACCCAAGTATTCCTTCTTGATGGCACCTCCGAGCGACCGTCCTACGATGAGAGCCCACACCTTCATCTTTGCCAGTTTTGAACCGGGCAGGAAAAGTGGTTCCTTGCCGCCGTTTATTTTCTTCACACCGAAGAGCTCGTTGCCCGAGGCATCGACGACAGCGGCGTCGCAAAAGAGGTTACCCATGTCGGTGATGACTTTCACCTTCACCCGCAGCGTATAAGCAGCTTCGGGGTAGTTGCCCACTTTCAGCACACCGCTGAGACGACTGGTGATGCCTTTCTCAAATTTGTTGATGATGGATGGCTTATCTTTATACCAGTCTTTTTCGTAATCGGCAAATTCCTCTTCGGTCTTGCCCATGATGATAGCCTCGGAGAAGTCCATGACCAAGTTGATTTTCGACCCTGGTTTGACATTGGTCAGGGGGCGCTCGTCGGTCTCCTGGGCGGCTATGGTGTGGAAGACGAAACAACACAACGCAAGCATAAGATACCTGCCGCTGAATAACATTGTTTTTTTCATTGTTGTCTGTTTTATAGGTTCATTGTTGATGAATGTGTTGATGAAATGTTTACTTGACCACCATTTTTTTGCCTTTGATGATATATAGGCATATGAAGAAAGGTATGATTCTTTTCATGAAATGGGGTGTAAAGGTTTTCGTGTGCAAAGATATGAAATCTGTCTTAAGCTGGCAAACGAATTTCCAAAATTATGCACGCGCGCACATGATATCGGCCGAAGGCAGACATCTTTCCCCCACGCAACCCTCCCATGGGAGGGCTTCCAACCCCTCTCTAAATCTCTCCCCAATCCTTGGGAAGAGACTTAACCGCTCCTACCCGTCGCTCTTTCACTAAGGTATGCTCGGCCCATCAGAGGGCCGGCATCATTGTTTTTGTTCGCATCGCTCACCGCGCTGTGACAAATGTCATATCAAGCCTAAGGCGTACCACGAATTCCCATAAAAAACCATGAATGAATCAATAATAATTGATGTAAAATTTGTGGCCATTTTTGTTAATTCATGTAGCGTCGCAGACATGCCCCTCGGCCGTGGGCCGACCAATTCCTTGATTCCTATTTTCCGTAGAATCCATACCCCATCGGTCGAGGCCGAATATTAGCATCCGTTAGCATCCGTGATTTTGATTTGCATATTATGCTGTGAAAATTTGAAAATGTCATTTATTTTCATTATATTTGCGGCGGAAAGTCTATTAACCCTCTATTCAACGCGTTATACAGATGAAACGGACATTGATGTTACTATGCTGCCAGTGCCTCGTGGTGTGGTGCATGGCGCAAACGATATTGGCTGACGAGGCCTATGCCAAGGCGAAGTCGTTCATGAATACCCGTGGCAAGCAGGTGAGCAAGCTGCAGGTCAAAACCATTAAGATGGAAGGGCAGACGGACCCCGCCTGTTATGTGTATAATACCCCTGCAGGCGACGGGTTCGTCATCGTCTCGGGCGACCGCCGCATCGACGGTGTCATCGGCTATTCCGACAACGGCTCGTTCGACGGACAATTCATGCCTGAGAATATGCGGGCGTGGCTGCAGGATTATGCCCGGGAGATAACGGCATTGCGCCAGGGACTTGCCTCACCCCGGCGGGTGCCCACCCATGCTGCCATCTCACCGTTGGTCGCCTCGAAATGGGACCAAGGTACCGCGTCGGAGGATGGTGATGCCTACAACCAACTGTGCCCCACCATTGGTGGTGTGCATTGCATGACGGGTTGCGTGGCTACGGCCATGGCACAGATTATGCGCTACAACCGGTGGCCTACAGGCTATACGGAGGTCATCCCGGCCTATAAGTCGAACGATAAGTTGGGCACCCTCTCGGCTCTCTCTGCCGTGAAGTTCAACTGGAATCAAATGCAGGACAAATACCGTGGCACGGAGACCTCGACACAGCGTACTGCCGTGGCACGCCTGATGCGCTATTGCGGTCAGGCTTTGGAGATGGACTATGGCACGAAATCGTCTTCCACCACCTCCGATAAAGTGGCTATGGCGCTGCGCACTTATTTCGGCTACGATACCAACACGCGTCATGTGGTACGTTCGGACTATACCGCTGAAGGATGGGATAAGCTGATTTACAATGAGCTAAAGGAGAACCGTCCGGTTTATTACCATGGCTCGTCAACGGGTGGCGGCCACGGCTTTGTGTGCGACGGCTACGATGGCAATGGCCTCTACCATATCAACTGGGGATGGGAAGGCAAACATGACGGCTACTACCGTCTGTCGCTGCTCAATCCCGACGGCGGCGGCACTGGGAGCAGTGGCACGGAAGATGGTTACACGATGAGTCAGGGTGCTGTAGTGGGCATCCGTCAACCTGTCAGTTTCGATGATGACATGCGAATCCTTTCATTGGATGAATTGAACACCAGTGGCTCGACTATCGAGGCTGCCTATTGGAACCGCACGGGTATGGATGGCACGTTCCAATACGGTTTCGCCTATCAGGAAATCAATACCGACGGCGACTCTTTCTGGCTGGATTATAAAACCAACTCGTTCAACCCGGGAACGATACGCAGTCATAGTGTAGATGTGAACACGATGGACCTTGGCAGCGGTACGTATCGCTTCTACCCGTTCAGCCGTCTCGAGGGGGCTGAATGGTATCGCATGCAGGGCGACTTCGGTACATACGTCGAAGTCGTGATGAAAAACGGGGTGAAGCAGTCGATGTCGTATCATCCGCATGCCTCACTGACGGTCAGCCATGAATGTGTGGGCAACCGTATCGTGAATATGCCGCAGGAGGTGAAAATCTCTGTCACCAATAAGGGTGAGGAGTTCAACGACCTGTTCTATCTGTTTGCTTCGAAGACCAACCAGAAAGGCGAATATGTGAATCAGACGAATATGGTGGTGGAAGCAGGGGCGACGGAACAAGGGAGTATGTTCTTCACTCCTACATCGACAGGGACATGGAAACTGTGGATTGACATCGATGAGGAGGGGTCGCATGATCTCAGCCCCATCACCGTCGAGATTATCAGTGCTCCCACGGGTACGAACAATCTCTCGCTCGTCAGCTATACTGTCGATGTGGTGGGTGATGGTGTGAATGTGCAAGCGAAGGTGAAGAACAATGCCTCGCAAGGTTATTACCGTCCGGTGGGGTGCGCCATCTTCACCGAGGATAGTAACACGAGCATCGTGTTGCAAGAGTCGGGCAACCTCAATCTGGCCGCTGGAAAGACGGTCACGTTGGATTATCATTTTGAGGGATTGTTGCCCGGTAAGCAGCATTATGCCATGGTGGCTCAATATAAAAAACACAGCGACACAAGCCTCTCCGTCTTTGGCAACAGGATGTGGTTCGTCCCGACGGTGACAGGCATCGAGGCCGTGCCCGTTGACAATGCAGCCTCGGATGATACTTGGGAGAATCCTTCAGATGTCTATACCATCACGGGCACACTCATCCGCCCGCAAGCCACCTCACTGAAAGGATTGCCGCGCGGGGTGTATGTGGTCAACGGAAGTAAACGGGTGGTAGGAGATTGAAGCAAAGCTATTTCTCTTCGCTATAAAGCACTTGCAGAATAGTCTGTCCTACTGCTTTCAGGGTATTGCGGTCGATGTGGTTCATGTCGTCATTGACGGTGTGCCACGTGGGACCGAACGAGCTTTGTTCGCAGTCGGGATAGAAGGGGATGATGTCGATGCAGGGGATGCCCGCCTTTTTGTTCACCGGCACATGGTCGTCGGTGATCATGCCGCCTTGCTGCTTGGGGAAGTAATTGCTGTAGCCTGCGTCGCGTGCCGCCGACCAGACCCTTTCCACGATGGCGGGGGCAAACTCTTTAGAGTACAGTTCTTGATAGAACATGGCATTCTCGCCGCCCACCATATCGAGCAGTATGCCGTAGAGCGGTTTGCCGCCCGCGGCACTCTGGTAGTGCTCGGCCCAGTATTGCGCGCCCAGGGCCCATGAGCTCTCATCGCTCATGCGCATCCACTGCGGGGTGCCCCAGTCCTCGGCATCGAAGCAGACGAAGTCAACGCCTACCTGCAGGGTGGTGTCGTTTTGTATCAGCCGGGCTAATTCGAGCATCACAGCCACACCCGAAGCGCCGTCGTTGGCCGCCAACACAGGCTTGCGCCAGTTGGTGCTGTCGGGGTCGTTGTCGGCCCAGGGACGGCTGTCCCAGTGAGCGCACAGCATCACGCGAGTGGGTTTGTCGCTGTGGGCGCGGGCGATGATATTCATGCTTTGCAGGGGGGTGGCATCGTAACCGCGCAATACCACCTTCTGGGTGGCCACCTCGCAACCATACCGCTCAAACTGCCCTACGATCCATTCGCCGCAAGCATCATGCGCACGGCAGTTCATCGTACGTGGACCGAAGTCGCATTGCGCGGCACAAAAGGCGAATGCCGAGTCGGCGTTGAATGCTGGAGCATTGACGGCCTTCGCCGCTTTGGCTGGCGAACTGGATGATGATGTCTGTGTCTTGTTGCCGTTTTTACAACTGGCGGCGGTGCAGAGGATGATGAGCGTGGCAGCCAGCATGGAAGTGAAAAGGGCTTTAGGGGTATGATGTCTCATTTCTTTTTGATGTTGAGTGATGTCGTTATCACGTCATGACAATATTATTATTTACTCTTTAGCATTCTGTATCTGTGCCATGACACGGAGCCAGTTGCCGCCCCAGATCTTCTGGATGTCGCGCTCGCTGTATTTGCGGCGCAGCAGATGCAGGGTGAAGTTGATGAGCTCCGATGAGTCGGCGATGCCTCGCACGCCGCCGTCGCCGTCGAAGTCTGTGCCCAGACCCACATGTTCCACGCCCATGATGCTGATGGCGTGCTCCAGGTGTTTGAGCGCATCGAGGATGGTGGCTTCGCCCTGTCGGCGCAGGAACCCGCCATAGAGGGTGATGTGGGCCACACCGCCCCGCCGTGCCAACTTGCGCATCTGGTCGTCGCTCAGGTTGCGGGGCACGTCGCACAGTGCCTTGCAGTTGGAGTGGCTGCACACGATGGGTGTCTTACTGATGTCGAGCGCATCGTAGAAACTGCTCTCGGCGGCATGGCTCAGGTCAACCATGATGCCCTGCCGGTTCATCTCGTGAATCACCTGTTCGCCAAACTTGCTCACACCGTGGTGGGTCTCGCTGCCTTTGGCACTGTCGCAGATGTCGTTGTCGCCGTTGTGGCAGAGTGTGATATACACCACGCCCCGCTGAGCGAAGTGATGGATATTCTCCAGGTCGTGGTTGAGCGCCAGTCCGTTTTCGATGGCGAGCATGATCGAGCGGCGCCCCTTGCGCTTGTCGTCATACAACTCGGCCGGTGTGCGGGCGATGCTGATATAGCGGTAGTTGGCTTTCACGATGTCTTCGATCTTATCGAAAATCAGGTCGGCGTATGCCTTCGGGCTATCTACGTCGAAATGTACTTTCGAAGCGAACGTCTCGCCCATCTTGGGTTGTGGCAGATAGGCGGCCATGATGACGGCGTTTTGGCGCCCCTCTGCCATCTTGTGCATATCGACGAGGATGCGTGGGTCGCGCTGCTCGAAGTGGATGCCCTGATGGAAGAACATAGGCGTGTCGCAATGCGTATCGAGGGTGAGAATGCGCTGGTGCAGCCGTTTGGCCACGTAGAAATTGTTGGCTTGATGCACGAGCCAGACGAAGAGTTTGAGTCCCTCCTCTTCGAGCCATTCTGGATGCCACTGCACACCCATCATCGGCTTGTACTCACTGCTCTCCATGGCTTCTATCACGCCGTCGGGAGCGGTGGCGGTGACGCGGAAGTGTGGGCCCGCGTCCTTGATGGCCTGATGGTGAAACGAGTTGACGAAGATTTGGTCTGCGCCGTATATCTCATGCAGCATCGAGTCTTTCTCTATCTTGACGGTGTGCGAGAAGAGGTTTCGGTCGCCATCCTGACTGTGCTTGATGAGCGGCTGCACGGGTGTCTCCTCCTTGCCTTTTTTCGCGTTTTTCTTCTTGTCGTCATCGCCGTCGGCCGCCTGCTGCAGTCTGTCGGTCTGGATGTCCTGCACGACGGCTCCGTCGAGTGCCACGGCCATGGTCTGTATGCCCCTGCAGATGCCGAGGATGGGTATCTGCCGGTTGTAGGCCAGTCGGGTGATGAGCAGTTCGGGCAGGTCGCGCGTGGCGTTGATGCCGTGCAACTGCGGTATGGGTTGCTGTCCCGACCACAGGGGGTTGATGTCGCCGCCGCCTGTGAGCAGCAGTCCGTCGATTTGCTCCAGCGTGTTGATGATGACGCTTTTGTCGTTGACGGGGGGGATGATGACGGGGGTTCCTCCGGCCGCCACCACCTGCTGGTAGTAACGGTCGCGCAGACAGGCGTCGCCGTTGGCATAGTTGGCGGTGATGCCTATCACGGGTTTGTGTGCCGCCTCGGGAAAGGTGGCGTATATCTCATTGAGATGTGCCTTCAGGTCAAAGTTTTCCATGGCGTTATTCTTCGGTGCTGACAGTTTTGACGGGTATTTCGCGCTTGATGCTTTGCTCTAACGAGATAAGTGTCTCTGTGGCTACCACGCCGGGGATGGACTGCAACTGATTATTGAGCAGGTCCATCAGTTGCTCGTTGTCTTGCGCGTAAAGCTTCACGAGCATGGTATAGGAGCCGGTGGTGAAGTGACACTCCACGATCTCGGGGATGTGGATGAGTTTCTCGACCACGCTCTTATACATATTGCCACGCTCGAGCGTGATGCCCACGTAGGTGCAGGTGCTGTAGCCGAGGCTCTTGGGGTTGACGTTGAACCCGCTGCCCGTGATCACACCATCTTCGATGAGATGCTGCACACGCTGGTGGATGGCCGCTCTCGACACGTTGCATTCTGCCGCGACGTCTTTAAACGGGATGCGTGCGTTTTTTGAGAGGATGCTTAGTATTTTCCTGTCTAAATTGTCTATCTTTTCCATATCTGTTTGTTGTTTTGACATTTTGAAAGCAAAAATACGAATTATTATTGATTTATGCAACAAAATCCCCTGATTTTTGTCAAAACCAGGGGATTTTGTGTCATTTTTGTGGAATTTAAGGAGGGAGTATAGGAGTATAGGAGTATAGGAGTATAGACAATAGTTATTGCAATTGTACCACATATCTCCTACCACCTGCCCCTTGCCCCCTGCCCCAAAACTATCCTCCTACCTCCTGCCCCTTGCCCCCTGCCCCTAAAATTATTTTATCTCTTCCAACTCCACGGTGAAGATAAGTGCCGAATAGGGGGGTATTTTTCCTGCCGGCCGTGAGCCGTATGCCAGTTCCTGGGGGATGTATATCTCCCATTTGCTGCCTACGGGCATCAGTGTGAGTGCCTCGGTCCATCCTTTGATGACCTGCTTGGGCGTGAACTCGTTGGTCTGCGGGTTGCGCGTATATGAACTGTCGAAGACGGTTCCGTCGATGAGCTTCCCTTCGTATTTCACCACCACACGGTCGTTTTCTTTCGGCACGGGTCCGTTGCCCTTGCGCAGCACTTTGTATTGCAGCCCGCTGGGGGTCACGACGACCCCTGCTTTCTTGGCATTCTCGGCCAGAAAGCGCTCACCGGCCTTGCGGTGTGCGTTGCGTGCTTCGGTCATCACCTCTTTTGCCGTCCGGGCATTCATCACCGTGGTGTCTTTCTGCAGAGAGGCGATGAAACCGCGGTGAAACAGGGCAGTGTCGATGGTGTCGGTAGCGGCCTTCACCTCGCCGCCGATGCCTGGTATCATGCGGCTTACGGCCATCTGCGCCACTTGCACGCCTGCGCTATAGGCATTGAGCCGCGGGTCGTTGTGCCGTGCCACAGCCTCTTCGTATCCACGGACAAATTCATCCATCTGACTCTCATCCACATTGAAGTTTTGTTTCAGAAACTCCATGAGTCCTTGTGTGGCGCTATTGCCTGCGGCATAGCTGATGGAGTCGGCGGGAGTGGCGAGCACGACAGACTGCGACGCCTTGGTCTTTTTCTTCTTGTTCTTATCGCCTGCTGACAGGGGATTGAAAGAAGCACCCGCCAAGATGACGAGTGCCAAAAGGATGATTTTCTTCATACTACTTTATTTCTTTTGCTGTACGGGCTGCGCCACGGGCTGAGCGGGAGCCTTGGCGGGCTCTTCAATACCCAGCAGTTCCAGTTTGAAGATGAGTGCCGAGAAGGGCTGGATGGGACCCTGCTGACGTCCTCCGTAGGCTTTGTCAGCGGGGATATAGACCTCCCATGTCGAACCCACAGGCATATTGAGCAGCGCCTCGCGGAAACCGTCAATCAGCGCACCTTTAGCCAGGCTCATCTGCATGGCCTGACCACGCTCGTACGAACTGTCAAACACCTTACCGTCGATGGTCTTGCCCTCGTAGTTGAGTTTCACCATAGCGCCGTCTTGGGGTTTGGCTCCATTGCCCTCTTTGATCACTTTGTACTGCACACCCGACGGCAATGTCTTCACGCCCTCTTTCTTGGCGTTCTCGGCAATGAATTTCTCGCCGGCCTCTTTGTTGGCTTTGTACTTCACGCTGTTTTCTTTCTCTATCTCAGCATTTTTCTTGGCCATCAGCTTCTGTTGGATGGCTTGCACCATGGGGTCGATGGTCGCCATCAGTTTTTCATTGCTGAAGACGGTCGAGTCGTTGTTGAGTCCGGCCATGAGTCCAGCCACGAGGTTCTGGTATGAGAGGTGTGTGGCCGAGTCGCCCATGAATATCTGGCGGTTCATGCCTTCGGCCATCTGTGCGCCGAGGGCCAGACCTTTCATGTAGGCTGCATTCTTCTTGTCGCCAGTGGCGAGGATGGCCTCGCGCATGCCTTTGACGAAGTCGTCGAAGTAAAGCGAGTCGATGCCTTGCTGCTGGATGGCAAACATTTTGAGTTGTGAGCCGTTGAGCTGTCCGATGGCATAGCTCACGGTGTCCACATCATTTTTCAGGTCGGCTTTCGTCGATTGGCCGCAAGAAACGAATGTTGCTGCCGATGCGGCGATGGCAGCGATAAAAAAGATTTTTTTCATTGTTATTATTTGTGATTTTTTGAGTTTCTGAATTTGGCGAGTTTGGGAATTACTTCACCTCGATGAGCTCCACGTCGAACACGAGTGCCGAGAAGGGGGGGATGGAGGCTCCTGCGCCGCCCTCGCCGTATGCGAGGCGGTAGGGGATGAAGAAACGGTATTTGGCACCTTCCTGCATCAGCTGCAGCCCCTCGGTCCAACCCGTGATGACCTGGTTGAGGGGGAATTCAGCGGGTTCGCCGCGCTGTATGCTGCTGTCGAAGACGGTACCGTCGATGAGGAATCCCTCATAGTGGCATTTCACGGTGTCGGTGGCTTTGGGCTTGCGGCCGTTGCCTTCTTTAATCACCTGATACTGCAGACCGCTGGGCAGTGTGACGACGCCTTCGTTCTTGGCGTTCTCTTGCAGGTATTTCTCACCAGCCTCTTTAGCTATCTTTCCGCTGGCGGCACGCTCTGCATTCATCTTCGCTTCCTTTTTACGGAAATAGTCTTCTACGATGCTTTGTGCGTCGCGGTGTGATACTTTCAGCTCATTGCCGGCGATGACATCCTTGATGGCGCTGGCAAAATCGTCGATATTCAAGTCATTGGCTCCCATCTGCACCAACTGGTGTCCGATGCCGAGTCCCAAAGCGTAACTTACTTTGTCCATTTTTGTTGTTTCTGATATGTATTTGTTAAATTTGGCTGCAAAGGTACAATATTTTCACGATTACCTTATTATATTTGAAAAAAAATGCGTATTTTTGTACTTTGTTAAGAAAATAAAAGAGGTGAGAGGTAAGGGGTAAGAGGTGAGAGGTATGCCAAGAACACTAAACACTAAACACTAAACACTCAACAACCAATAGAATCATGAAAAAGATTGTAGTATTGACTGGCGCCGGCATGTCGGTAGAGAGCGGACTGCGCACCTTCCGTGGCGCCAACGGCATGTGGGAAGACCAACCCGTAGAGCGTATCGCCACGCACGAGGGCTGGCTCAACGAACCCGAGTTCGTCAATGAGTTTTATAATAAGATGCGGCGTAAATACTCCGACGTGCAACCCAACGAGGGCCACCGATTGGTGGCGCAGTTGCAAGACAAATACGATGTGACGGTGGTGACGCAGAATGTAGATGACCTGCACGAGCGCGCCGGTAGCAAGAAAGTGATTCACCTGCATGGTGAACTGATGAAGGGCTGCTCCTCGCGCGATGTCGATGACGAGCGTTACCATCGTGTGCTGACACCGGAGCATCCCGACATCGCACCCGGCGAGAAGGCCGGCGACGGGTCGCTCATGCGACCGTTCATCGTGTTCTTCGGCGAGGCGGTGCCCAAGATCGAGGAGGCTGCCGAGGCGGTGAGCCAGGCCGACATCCTCATCATCATCGGCACGTCGCTGGTGGTCTATCCGGCCGCCGGACTGAAGAACTATGCGCCCAAGGGATGCCCCATCTACCTGATCGACCCCGCCGACATGGGCTACCACGCCATGAACGTGACGCACATACAGAAAGGTGCCTCGGCCGGCATGCGCCAACTCATGGAGATATTATAGTTTTTACGAATCCGTAGGGACGCCAGAAGGGGGTTACGACTCTTTCTGGCGTACTCCCATGCGCGCCTCGACCACGTTGACCACGTAGTCGCCCAGTTTTTCGCATTCGCCGATGATGTCCATATACATCGTGCCGATGGCGTAGGTGTATTTGTGGTCGTTCACATCGTTGATGTTCTGGCTCTTGAGCTGGTTGCGGTAGTTGTTGATCTCGCTCTCGATATTGAATGACCGGTTCACGTCGAGCGCCTCGCGCCGGTTCGACAGCATCACGTTCATCTGCGTGAGGGCATCGTCGGTGAGTGCCATCATCTGGTGGATATGGTCGTACTGGGCGGCGGTGAAGTCGTCCTTGCCCTTGGCTCTGCGGTTGAGTGTGCGGGCTACGTTGTAGCAGGCATCGCCGATGCTCTCTATCTCTGAGATCTCGCGTAGCATGGCGCGTATCTGAGCCTTGGTCTCCACCGAGAGGTGGGCATCGCTCACATGGTCTAAGTATTTGGCTATCTCTATCTCCATGTTGTCGCTGATGCTCTCGTATTTCTCGATGCGTGTGAAGAGCTTGTCAAATTTGTCATTGTCTCTCTCTTCCACCAGTTCACGTACCATATTAAACATCTTTTGGATGCGCTCGGCGAAGAGGCGTATCTCCTTGCGGGCCTCCAGCACCGACAACTCGGGCGTCTTCATCAGACCGGCGGTGATGAAGTGCAGGCGCACATCCTCGTCCTCATCCACATTACGGGGTTTAATCACCCAGCACACGAAGCGCTCGATATACTGCACGAACCCTATCAGCAACAGCGTGTTGGCGATGTTGAAGAGGGAGTGGAAGGCGGCGAGCACCAACGAGGACTTGAAGGCGAAGCCCGGTGCCGAGACCTCCATAGCGGGGTCGAAGCCCATCATGTCGCACACCATGTTGAAGAAGGGCTTGAGCACGATGAGTGCCCACGTCACGCCGATGGCATTGATGACAAAGTGGGCGAAAGCCGCACGGCGCGCCTGCACGTTGGCCTTGGCAGCCACGATATTGGCGGTGATAGTGGTACCGATGTTCTCGCCCAGCACCAGCATGACGCCCTGGTCGATATGAAGCACGCCCGTGGCGCACAACAGCATCGTGATGGCCATGATGGCGGCCGACGACTGCACACAGAGCGTCAGCACCGTACCCACAAACAGGAAGAAGAGCTTGTTCCAGAACGAGGGGTCGTTGAAATTGTCGAAGAAAGCACTGATGGCGGCGTTGGCCTCAGGATTGTCAACGAGGGCGAACCCCGTCTCCTTGAGGGTGCAAAGACCCAGGAAGAGGAAGGCCACGCCGAAGAGGAAGTCGCCGATGATGCGGCGCCTCTTCATATAGATGAGGATGATGCCGAGGAAGAATGCCGGATAGACAAACGACAACATCTCGAACGAGAACCCGAGCGACATGATCCAGGCCGTGACGGTGGTGCCGATGTGGGCGCCCATGATGACTGAGATGGCCTGCAGCAGGGTGACTAAGCCGGCGTTGACAAACGACACGGTCATCAGCGTGGTGGCCGTAGATGACTGTACGGCGGCAGTGACGAACATACCGGTGAACATGCCGGTGAAACGGTTGGTGGTCATCGCACCAAGCACATGGCGCAACTGAGGTCCGGCCATTTTCTGCAAGCTCTCGCTCATCGATTTCATACCGTACATGAGCAGGGCAAGCGAACCCATCAGTTTAAAAATTACCCAAATCGACATAAAAAATGATTTTTTTCGTTGTTTTTGCTGAAATGTCGAAAAATCTGATTACCTTTACACCGCCTTAGAACACTATCAAAATGTAATAAAAATGGAACAGGTCATACAAATTCGGTGCAAAAATAATAAAAAAACTCAAATTTTCCCAAAAGGAAGCACACTTTCTGAAATTTTTCGTGGTTTTCAACTGCAAATGCCCTACGGACCGGTCAATGCAAAGGTCAACAACCAGGTGGTGGATATGGACTTCACGGTCTATCACAACAAAGACGTGGAGTTTCTCGACATGACATCAGCCTCGGGCAACCGAGCCTATACGCGCACGCTCTTCTTCGTGCTCTGCAAGGCCGTGCACGACCTCTTCCCCGGAGGCAGCGTGGTCATCGACATACCCGTGTCTAACGGTTATTACTGCGACCTCAACATCGGACGGGCCGTGACCGAGGAGGATGTGGACCGACTGCGCAGTCTGATGGAGCAGATTATCGGCGAGGGACACGAGATACGCCGGCACGAATGCCCTACCGAAGAGGCCATACGCATCTTCGAGGAGAGGGGCACGTCGTCGAAGGCTAAACTGCTGCGCACAGCCGGACGACTCTACACGACCTATTACGACCTCGACGGCTACGCCGACTACTACTACGGGTCGCTGCTCAACAACACCAACCAGCTCTACCTCTTCGGACTGGAGAAATACTTCGACGGCATCCTGCTGCGCATCCCCTCACGGCAAGACCCCTCGCAACTGGGCGAACTCATCCGCCAAGACAAGATGTTCGGCATCTTCCAGGAGCACCACCGCTGGCAGCGCATCCTGGGCGTGACCACCATCGGCGACTTCAACGAGGCGGTGGCGGCTGGGCACAGCGCTGAGATCATCACAGTGTCGGAGGCCTTGCAGGAGAAGAAGATCGCACACATCGCTGAGGTGATTGCCGAACGGAAAGATGTGCGTATGGTGCTCATCGCCGGTCCGTCGTCGAGCGGCAAGACCACGACTTGCAAACGACTGTCGGTGCAACTGGTGTGCAACGGACTGCACCCGGTGATGATCTCGCTCGACGACTATTTCCTCGACCGCGACAAGACACCGCTCGACGATAAAGGCGATTATGACTTCGAAAGCCTCTATGCGCTCAATATACCACTGCTCAACGACCAACTCAACGCACTGCTGCGCGGCGACGAGGTGGAACTGCCCAAATACAATTTCCAAGCGGGACGCAGCGAGCGCAGCGGCAAACGGCTGCAACTGAAAAACAACGAGATACTGGTCATCGAGGGCATACACGCGCTCAACCCCGAACTGACGGCTCAGGTGCCCGACGAACAGAAATTCCGCGTCTATGCGTCGGCGCTGACCACCATCCTGCTCGACCGGCACAACTACATCCCCACCACCGACAACCGACTGCTCCGGCGCATCATACGCGATGCGAAATACCGGGGTGTGACCGCCGAGGAGACCATCCGCCGATGGCCGTCGGTGAGGGCGGGCGAACAGAAATGGATCTTCCCCTATCAAGAGAATGCCGACGAGATGTTCAACACGGCGATGATCTACGAGCTGGCGGTCATCAAACAACAGGCCGAACAACTGCTCGAACAGGTGCCGCAATCGGCCGATGCTTATTCCGAGGCCTACCGATTGCAGAAGTTCCTGCGATATATCAAGGCCATCCCCTACAGCAAACTGCCCCCCACGTCGTTGCTGCGCGAGTTTATCGGTGGTAGTTCATTTAAGTATTAAGCCCACCCTGAAGCTAGCAAAATCAATAAAAATGCAAATATGTGCGATATTTCGTGCATATTTGCATTTTTATGCTAAAACATTTTGCCGTTTCAATAAAAATTTCGACCTTTGCACCCGATTTTAGGAAAAAAACATATAAATCAAGTTAGTTATGGCAGAAAAATTGGAAGTGAAAGAACTCGACCAAGTGGTAGTGCGGTTCTCCGGCGACTCCGGCGACGGCATGCAACTGGCCGGCAACATCTTCTCGACCGTGTCGGCCACCGTCGGCAACGGCATCTCCACGTTTCCCGATTACCCGGCAGACATCCGCGCCCCGCAAGGGTCGCTCACAGGTGTGAGCGGTTTCCAGGTGCACATCGGCGAAGGAAAGGTATATACCCCCGGCGACCAATGCGACGTGCTGGTGGCAATGAACGCCGCCGCGCTGAAGACACAATATAAGTATGCCAAGCCGCAGGCCACCATCATCATCGACACCGACAGCTTCGGCCCGAGCGACCTGAAGAAGGCGCAGTTCGCCTCCGACGACTACCTGGGCGAGATGGGCATCGACCCCGACCGCGTGGTGCAGTGCCCCCTGACAACGATGGTGAAAGACTGCCTGGCCGACAGCGGCATGGACAACAAGGCTGTGCTCAAGTGCCGTAATATGTTCGCCCTGGGACTGGTGTGCTGGCTGTTCGACCGCGACCTGTCGCTGGTGGCCAATTTCCTGCGCGAGAAGTTCGCCAAGAAACCTGCCATCGCAGAGAATAATATCAAGGTGGTGCAGGCCGGCTACGACTATGGCCACAACACACACTCGTCGGCCATCAATGTCTATCGCATCGAGACCAAGCAGAAAGAGCCCGGACGATACATGGACATCACCGGCAACAAAGCCACAGCCTACGGCTTCATCGCCGCCGCCGAGAAAGCAGGACTGAAACTCTACTTAGGCTCCTACCCTATCACACCTGCCACCGACGTGCTGCACGAACTGTCGAAGCATAAGTCGCTCGGCGTGACCACCGTGCAGTGCGAAGACGAGATCAGCGGCTGCGCCTCGGCACTGGGAGCCTCGTTTGCCGGCGCCCTGGGCGTGACATCGACATCCGGACCGGGCATCTGCCTGAAGTCGGAGGCTATGAACCTGGCCGTCATCATGGAACTGCCGCTCGTGGTGCTCGACGTGCAGCGCGGAGGCCCCGCCACGGGACTGCCCACCAAGTCGGAACAGACCGACCTGCTGCAAGTGCTCTTCGGCCGCAACGGCGAGAGCCCCATGCCCGTGCTGGCCGCTACCAGTCCGGCCGACTGCTTCGACGCTGCCTATCAGGCTTGCAAGATCGCCCTGGAGCACATGACGCCTGTGGTGCTGCTCACCGATGCCTACGTGGCCAACGGCTCCGGCGCCTTCAAACTGCCCGACATCACTCGTCTCGACGCCATCTGTCCTCCCTACGTGCCCGAGGAGCTCAAAGGTAAGTGGACACCCTACATGCGCGCCGACAACGGCACCCGCTACTGGGCTGTGCCGGGACGTGAGGGCTTCACACATATCCTGGGCGGTCTGGAGAAAGACTCTGCCACAGGTGCCATCTCGACCAACCCCGAGAACCACGACCTGATGACACGTCTGCGCCAGCAGAAGATACAGAATATCGAGGTGCCCGACCTGGAAGTGGAGGGCGATGCCGCCGACGCCGACCTGCTCATCGTGGGCTTCGGCTCTACCTACGGTCATCTGCACGCGGCGATGGACGAGTTGCGCGCACAAGGCAAAAAGGTGGCGCTGGCTCAGTTTAAGTACCTCAACCCGCTGCCCAAGAACACCCCCGAGGTGATGAAGAAATACAAGCGGGTGGTGGTGGCCGAACAAAACATGGGCCAACTTGCCGCATACCTGCGCATGAAGGTCGATGGTTTCGTTCCCTGCCAATACAACGAGGTGAAAGGACAACCCTTTGTGGTGGGCGATATCGTAGCGCACTTAGCCCCCCTCCTTTCCTCCCCCGAGGGGGAGGCATAATTACCTCTGCAAATGAGCTATGATTACCAAACAGCAGACCCTATGTTATACAGTCTGTTGAAGGATTTAGCCAAAAAGAATCGTGAGCATCCCACTCCTGCCGAGTCAGCTCTTTGGAAATTCCTGAAAAACAATGCCCTGGGATGCACCTTTAAGAGACAACATATCGTAGGTGCTTATATCGCTGATTTTATCTGCATCCAGGCAAGGTTAATCATTGAGATAGATGGTGGATACCATCAACTGCCCGAACAGCAAATCAGTGATTTGGAGCGTCAACAATGGCTGGAGTCTCAAGGTTTCAAGGTAATCAGATTCACCAATGAAGAGGTAATGGCAGACATTGAGCGAGTAATAGATACAATAGAACGTTTTACATAGCCAACAAAGAATACATGGAATCAAATATCAACAACAACAGTAATTATTCCTCCCCCTCGGGGGAGGCCAGGTGGGGGGCTTCTGACATCAACAACAACAGTAACTATTCCTCCCCCTCGGGGGAGGCCAGGTGGGGGGCTTCTGACTTCAAAAAAGGGCAGCCCCGTTGGTGTCCCGGTTGTGGCGACCACTTCTTCCTGGCATCACTCCATAAAGCATTGGCCGAGATAGGCGTGGCTCCCTACGACACCGCCGTCATCTCTGGCATCGGCTGTTCCAGCCGTCTGCCCCACTACATGGCTACCTACGGCATGAACACCATCCACGGGCGCGCTGCCGCCATCGCCACAGGCGCCAAGGTGGCCAACCCCCGCCTCACCATATGGCAGGTGAGCGGCGACGGCGACGGTCTGGCTATCGGCGGCAACCACTTCATCCATGCCAACCGCCGTAATATCGACCTCAATATGATTCTGCTCAACAACCGCATCTACGGTCTGACCAAGGGACAGTACTCACCCACCTCACCGCGCGGATTCGTGTCGAAGTCGAGCCCCTACGGCACCGTCGAAGACCCGTTCCGCCCGGCTGAACTGTGCTTCGGCGCACGCGGACATTTCTTCGCCCGTGCCGTAGCCACCGACACCGCCGGCACGGTAGAGGTGCTCAAGGCCGCCTACGAGCACAAGGGCGCCTCGGTGTGCGAGATACTGCAAAACTGCGTCATCTTCAACAATGGCACGCACGACTTGGTCTATACCAAGGAGGGACGTAAGAAAAACGCCATCTACGTGCGCCACGGCGAGAAACTCGTGTTCGGCGAGAACAACGAATACGGCCTGGTGCAGGACGGCTTCGGCGTGAAGGTAGTGAAGATAGGCGAAAACGGCGTCACCCTCGACGATATCCTGGTGCATGACGCCCACTGCCAGGACAACACCTTGCAGCTGAAGCTGGCTATGATGACACCCGAAGACGGATTCCCCATCGCCCTCGGCGTCATCCGCGACGTGGAGGCTCCCACCTACGACGCTGCCGTGCACGAGCAGATTGCAGAGGTGAGCGCACAGAAGAAATACCACAACTTCACCGAACTGCTCGAGACCAACGACATCTGGGAGGTGAAATAGAGAAACGACCGAGTTCTACGGTATATGCGGGCCAAGGCGACAGACACCTTGGCCCGCTATTTTCTCCATACCACGTCATCGCCGGACGCGCCTTGGGCGGTGTCATCAAGAGGACATACGTTGGCGAATGAATCCGTCGGCTCGAAGCTTGAATCTTACAACTCTAAGAGAAACCAAAAGTGGCGCAGCATTGCTGCGCCACTTTTGGTCTATGTAGCAGAATTTATTTCACCGTCTCTGAGACGTTCTGCTTCTCGTAGTAAGCCTTGTAGTCATCGCCGCCATACTTCAGACCGAGGTCTTCGCCGGCGATACCGTCGCACACGCCCTTGTAGGCCCACTTGCGCAGGAAGTTGGCGTCAAACAGGTTGGGCACCTCGCCCTTGAGCCAATATTCGTGCTCGTCCTCGGCATCGGTGAGCGACCAGATGGTGATACCGTGCTGCTGTGCCTCGGGGATATTCTCCTTGTACGACTCGAAGATCATCTTGTAGGCATCGGCCTGGGCCTGATACTGCGCAGCCGACGGCGTACCGGTGCCAAGGGCGATGTCGAGCTCGGTCACGCGGATGAGCTTGCCGGTGGCGGCGAGCGTCTTGAACTGCGCATCCACCTTCTCCTTCAGTTCGGCCAGGATGCCGGCATTGGCCTCCACGTCGTCGGTAGGACGGAACGACACGTGCATCTGCGTGCCGATGCCATCGACGATGGGCGAACCATTGGCAGCGTCGATCTCCTGCACCCACTTGATGAGGGCGGCCAGTTTCGAGGGCGATGTCTCGAGGTTGTAGTCGTTGATGAACAGCTTGGTCTCGGCGGGCAGGTACTTGCGGGCATACTGGAAGGCCTTCACACCGTAGTCGGGCACGTAGTAACCCCAGTAGAAGCGGTTGTTGCCCCAGTTGAGTTGCAGGCCGTTGGTGGTGTCTTCAGTGGGCACCGTGTCATACGTGGTGTTGCCGTCGTCGTCGGTGGTAGAACCGCCGAATACGCCGTTCAGACCGCGCACGCCGTTGCCGTTGCCGTCGGCGATGGCTTCGTTGATGACATCATAGCCGGCGGGCACCACGCCCTTCTCGGCGAAGTAGTCGGCCACGGCCTTCACCCAGCTCTCCATGGCACCAGTCAGCGCCTCATATTTCTCTTCGGGGGTCTTGAAGGTATAGACCATCTTCGTGGCTCTGCGGGGCGCAAACCACTTGGTGCTGTTGGCACCCTCGCCCTCTTCGCTCACCTTGGTCACCTTCACATCATCGATGTAATAGGTCACGCCCGGCTGAGTGCCCAGGTCGATGAAGAACTGCCATGTGTCGCTGCCCTCGACGAAGTCGGTGCTGAAGCGCTGCAGCACCACGTTGATCTCGGTCCATGAGGTAGAGGTCTCAAACGCCTCGGTCCAGCTCGACTGACTGCCCGTCCAGTTCATCCACGGCCAGCGGTTGCTCAGGTCGGCCGAGAACGACACACGTCCCTTGCCGGCCTGGTCGCTCTTGATGAAGAACGACAGGCGCACCTCTTCGCCCGGGAAAGTGGGTATGGGGTCGCAGCTCACCTGCAGGTCCCAGTAGTTGGCGCTGCTCTCCGAGGCGGTCATCTTCAGTGCGTGCGAACCGTCGGTGGCGTCGCTGAGTTCCACAGCCTCGACGCCAGCACCGGCGTTGTTGACGGTCCACCCGGTGGTGCCGTCCTCAAACGAACCGTTGTTGCAGTAGTTGGTGGGGCCGGAGATACGCTCACCCAGTTCCACATTGTCTATCCAATAGGTGCCGGCCACCTTACCAAAATTGATGCAGAACTGGTTATACCCCTCGCCTGCCACAAACTCTTTCTCGTAGGTGCCCCAAGAGGTGCCCACGGCTTGCGAGCCGAGTCCGGCCTGCGCGTATGTAGAGTTGTTTTGTATCACGGCATCCAGACTGCCAGCAGGAGAGTCGGAGCGAGCCTTGAAGCGGAACACGTAGGTCTTGCCCTCTTCGAGGGGGTCGTTCAGATTCTGTGCAAACTGAGCCGAGTAGGTGTCAGCGGCATCAGAGGGGTTTATGAGCTTGGCGGCGCCGCTGCCATCGATACCGCCCGTCTCGTCCCATTCTTTCGATGAACCGTTGCCCCAGCTGTTCCAGTTGTCCAGTCCCTGGTCGAAGTAGCCGTTTTTCAGGATGCTGGCGATGTCGCCGTCGGTCTCGATGGTCACCGTGGGGGCGATGAGCGACTTCAGGTAAGTCTGGTTCTGCTGCTGATACCAGAAGAAGTTATGACCGTAGAGCTTCATGTCGGCGGGCATGGCATTGAGCACGGCATCCACGGTGCCGGTGTTCAGCGTACCGCTGTTGCTCAGGAAGGCGTCCATCTTCATGGCGTTGCCCAGGGTGATCATCTGGAAGTTGTCGTTGGCCAGTTGGCCGCGACCGTCTTCACCCAGATAGATAGAAGCTCCGAGCCCCAGTCCGATTATCTGGTTGGGGGTGTATTGTGCGGCGTAGGTCTTGATATTGTCATAGTTGGCCAGCACCTCACGCACCTCGAGCGGCAGTTCGGTCGATGTCACTGCTCCGTGCCCTTCGGGTGTGCGCCATTCCATGATTTGCTCGTCGCACCCCACCAGCAGCATCGATGCCGCCAGTGCCGGTAGAATGATTTTATGGAATTTCATAATATAGTTGCTTTTTTTTGTTTTTTTTATATTGCTTTTTTTAGATACTATAGACACGATGTCTCTATTCTTCCGGGAAGTCGGAGACGGTCTGGGCGGTGGTCTTCACCACGCGCAGGTTGTCGATATAGATCTTGATGCCGGTGTTGGTCGAGGGGAAGGTCTTCTCCTCGCTGAACTCCAGGTCGTTGTTGACGAAGAAGATGAGCAGGTTGCGATACGAACCGGCATTGCGGTCGTCGATCACGTTTTGGAAGGTGTATTCCGCCTCGGGGTCGCTGTAGTTGCCCAGGGTGTTGAAGGGGATGGTGACGGTGACCCAGCGCTTGCCTGTCTCGTATGGAGTGGTGGTGCCGTCTGCGTTGAGCCAGGGCACCCACACGCCGGCCTGGTGCAGGTAGCTGGTCGAGGGCTTTGTGTCGCCCGAGCCGTAGCCCGAGGTGGAGAGGTTGTTCTGGAGCGAGATTTCAAACTGTCCGGTCATGCTCCACACGCCATCTACATACACGTCCATCTGGATGGCCAGCTCGCTCACCGGCGTATTGCCGGGGATATAGGCGGTCATGCGGTTCCAGTCGTCAGTGGGCTCGTCGTTGCCGGCGGTGGCCCAGTAGCGGGTCACCTTGCCTGCGCCATAGACACCATCCACGTAGTCAGACTCGGGAATGAGTGTTGCCACCTTGCCGCGTCCGGTGCCGAGGGGGTCGTCAACCAGCTCGTCGGGACTGCATGTGGCGCTCCACGAGCCGAGTGCGCCCTTGCCGTTCTCCTCGAAGTCGATGATGAAGCAGCGGAAGTCGTTGAAGAACTCGGGCGACATGGCGGTGCCGTTGGCACCCTCGCTGCTGATGGCTCCGCACTCGGTCACGCCGTCGGGCATGACAAACGAGAACCATTTTCCCTCCTCGTCATTCTCGATGCCACTGTTGACGACGATGCCGCCGGGCAGCGTGACAGAGGTGGTCTCTTGCAGGTTGCTGCCATAGACAGTGACGGTCTCGCCCGGCCGCGGCATGGTGTTGTCCATGCTGGTGATGCTGGGCGACGAGGCGCGGATGGTGAACGCATATACCGTCTCGGTCTGGTCTTTCACCAGGCGGATGGTGTTGCGCACGGCGTCGTCGGCCGTCTCCACGGGTGTTTCAGTATTGAGGGTCACCCACACGTTGTTGTCGGTGAGCAGGGCATTGTTGAAATAGGTGTCATAGCCGTTGATATAGATTTTCTTCAGTCCCTTGAATCCTTCGCCCTGTATGCGGATGAGCTGTCCCAGGCGTGCGAAGTCCACCTCGCGGTCGGGCACGCTCGACTTCACGTCTTGCAGGAAGACCTTGTCGATGCGCATGGCTTTCGACTGCGATCCGCTGTCATCGTCGTCCTTGCACGAGGTAAGCCCCAGGCCGATGAGTGCGACGCACAGCATCCATAAATATTTCATTGTTTTCATATATAGAATATGTTAGATGATACTTTAGATGATAGTTTAAATAATACGATATTTGATTACCTACCCGAATGACCGTTTTACTTTTTTACTCTTTTACTTTTTTACTTTTAAAAGAGTTGCGCGTCGGTCACCTCACGCTCGCCGAAGGTATAGGGCTGCGTGGTGATTTGTCCGTTGACGTCGGTCTTCAAGAGCGGGTTCTTGGTCTGGTCGGTGGCCGACATGGGCAGCAGCAGGTCGCTGGCAGTGGCGATATCTACGCTCGGACCGGGCGAGGTGTAGGTGTCGCTCAGCTTATACTCGTGGGTCGAGGACTCATAGTAGCTGGCGTTGCGCTGCTGGTTGTTCAGGTAGTTGACCACCTCTTGCTGCTGATAGTATCCGCGGCGGATGAGGAAGTACCAGTAGAGTCCTTCGAAGGCCAGTTCCACACGGTATTCGTGGCGCAGGTCTTCGTAGGTGACCTGTGTCTTCACGGGCATCTGCGCGCGCTGGCGGATAGCGTTGAAGCACTCCAGGGCCTTTGTGTCTTGAGTGACCCCGGCGTTGCCCATCACGGCCTCCACATAGTTGAGATAGACCTCGGCCAGACGGAGCATGTAGGTGTTGATGCCCGAGTTGTTGGGTACGCTGAATCCGTTGACCTTGTTGGTGCCGATGACGTATTTCTTGATGTTGGCACCCTGCGAACTGGCGTTCTCTGTCTCGCCGTAGATATAGGGGTTCTGCGGGTCGGCGCTCAGTTCGGGATAGACCTCGCCGTAGGAAGCCACGCTGTAGTGACGGCGCACGGCATCGTCGATAGAGTTCACGCCCAGGGTGGCATCGGCATACTCCTTGAACTCACGCCAGAGGTCCCACGAGCAGTAGGTGGCGCCGCCCCATGCGTTGGTGTCGCCCACGGTGGTGCTCCATGCCAGGAATCGGGTCATGCTCTGTCCGGCGCCCGCCATGTCGGCGCCCGGCAGGAACTGCAACTGGAAGAGCGACTCGGCGTTGTTGTTCTGCGTCTTGGCGGCAAACAGGTCGGCATAGTTGGACAGCAGCGATGCTCCGCTCTCATTGATGACTTTCTCTGCGGCTTTCTTGGCCATGTCGAGGTAGTATTCATTGCGTGTACCGCGGTTTTTGTCGGTAGCCACGTTGGTGCCGTCGTAGCGGCCCGAGGTGGTGAGTCCGGCCATGGCGAGATACACGCGCGAGAGCATGCCATAGGCTGAGTATTTGGTCACGCGGCCAAGGTCGCCCTGCGATGCGGGCAAGTTGACGGCGGCATACTCCAGGTCGCGGATGGCAAACTCCATGGCGTCGGCCTGCGGCTGCGCATAGACCACGTAATTATCCACGAGCTGCTGTGTGTCGTCGTAGATAATGGCGCATCCCCACAGCGAGGCGATATACCAGTAGGCGGTGCCGCGCATGAAGCGTGCTTCGGCGATGGCCTGTGTCTTGGCCGTCTCACTCACGTTGGCGGTGCTATAGTCTCGGATGTTCTTGATCGAGTTGTTTGACTGTGCCACGACGGAGTAGAGTGCTGCCCACGCCTCGGTCAGACCCGTAGAGAGCGACGTCTCGGTGAAGTTGGTGTAGGGATAGATATAGTCTGAATACTGGGCGGTGATGTTATTGGCGCGGCCGTCGCCCATGCCGTAGTAGAACTTATCGTTGAAGTCGTACCACACATGGCTGTAGAGCGGACTGGTGGCAGCCGCCACGGCGGCGTTGGAGTCGAAGAAGGTCTGCTGGTTCTGCTGGTAGGTGTTTTCCTGCTCCAGGAAGTCGTCGGCGCAGCCCGTGGTCATCATCAGTGCTGCGAGTGCTGCGGTATAGATTGCATATTTTTTCATCGTATGTGTCCTCCTGTTCATTAGAATGATATATTAAGTCCGAAGGTATAAACGCGTGGCGAGGGATAACGGCTGTAGTCGAGTCCGTTGAGCAGTGCGTCGCCCTGGTGGCTGCCCACCTCGGGGTCGAAGCCTTTGTACTTGGTCCAGGTATAGACGTTCTGCAGGTTCATATACACCTTCACGTTTTGCAGGTAGAGCTTAGAGATCCATTTCTTAGGCAGCGTGTAGCTGAGCGAGATGTTCTGCAGGCGGATGAACGAGCCGTCTTCGATGTAGGCGTCGCTCACACGGTTGTTCTTATTGGCATACGAGTCGGTGTAGAGACGCGGCATGATGGTGCCGGTGTTGGTGACGTGATAGTTGCGGTAGTCGTCGGGACCGTCGGCTACAATCTTCTCCACGTGAGCATAGTCGAGCACGCTGTTGAAGGAGTTGCTGGTCTGTCCGGTGATCTCCATGAAGCGGCGGGTGTAGTTGAGCAGTTTGTTGCCGTAGCTGCCGCTGAACTGGATGCTCAGCTCGATGCCCTTCCACGAAAAGCTGTTGCCGAAGCCCCAAGTGAACTTGGGTTCGGGGTTGCCGATGAAGGTCTCGTCGTTGGTGTCGATGACGCCGTCGCCGTTGATATCCTCGAAGATATAGTCGCCGAGCCATGCGCCGTTCTCGCCGATGCTCACGCCCTGGGGCAGTGCCACGGGCTTGACGGCTCCGCTGGCATCTTTATAGTAGAAGTCTTCGGGTTTGTCGAAGCGGCCGATGACCTTGTAGCCCCAGAACTGCGCGATGGGCTTGCCCACCACGGTCATGGTGGCGTTGGCGGTCTCTGAGCCTACCTGCTTCGAGCGGGGCAGTGTGCCGGTGGCGGTGTCGAGCTCGGTCACCTTGTTGCGGTTGAGCGAGAAGACGATGTTAGAGCGCCACTGGAATCCTTTCTTGTCGATATTCACGGTGTTGAGGGTCAGTTCCAGACCTTTGTTCTCCAGGCTGCCCACGTTGGCCCAGGGGTTGGCGGCCACACCGTAGTTGCTGCCGGCGCCCGAACCGAGGAAGGCGGGCAGGTCGGCTCTGAGCAGCAGGTCTTTGGTCTTCTTATAGTACCAGTCGGCAATCAGCTCGATGCGGTTGTTGAAGAGGGCGATGTCGAGTCCGATGTTAGTGCTGTAGGTGGTCTCCCACTTCAGTTTCTCGTTGGCGTTGTTGGCGTTGAGCACACCGGTGCCCCACGGAGTGGCGTAGGTGTTGAGGGTGGCCAGATAGGCCCAGTTCTCTACGTTCTGGTTACCGGTGGTTCCCCATCCGAAGCGCAACTTGAGGTTGTTGACGGTGTCGGCCAGGGGCGAGAAGAATTTCTCGTTGTTGATGCGCCATGCGAGGGCTGCCGAGGGGAACCAGCCCCAGTTGCGGTCATCTACCTGTGCGAACTTCGACGAACCGTCGCGGCGCAGGGTGAAGGTGACCAGATAGCGCTCGTCGAAGTTGTAGAAGGCGCGTCCGAAGTAAGAGAAGAGAGCCGAGGGCACGTTATACTCATCGGCCTTGGTGGTGGTGGGGTCAGCGGCACGCAGGTCTTTGGCCACGTTCGAGAGGTAGCCCTGTCCGGAGCCTCGCATATACGACCACTCGTTGTGGCTCATCTCCTGACCGAGCATCACATTGATGGTGTGTTTGTCGGCAAAGGTGTTCTGATAGGTGAGGATATTGCGCCACGACCAGTATTTCGAGGTCTGCTGGGTCTTGGTACCCTCGCGCGAGTCGTTGGTCTTCAAGCCGAAGGTGTAGTCAGGGGTATAGGTGAAATACTTCGACTGGTTGAAGTCGGCCGAGAGCTCGGTCTTGAAGGTGAGCCCTTTGATAATCTCTGCCTCGAGATAGGTATTGACGCGGAAGTTGAGCTTCTTGTTGTAGTTGTCTTTGATGCTGGCCAGTGCCACGGGGTTGTCGGGCATCCACTGGTCGTCGGGACCGTCGAACGAGCCGTCGGGGCTCTTCACGGCCACGGTGGGCTGCGAGCGCAGGGCGGTCATGATGATGTCCCAGTTTTTCTCCACTTCCTGCCGTGAGTTGGTGAGCGAGAAGCTGACGCCTCCGCGCAGCCATTTCTTCAGCTGTGTGTCGAGGTTGCCTCTGAGGGTCTGGCGGCGGTAGCCGGTCTGAATGGCGATACCGTCCTGGTCCAGGTAGCCGGCGCTGATGGCGTAGGTGGTCTTCTCGTTGCCGCCGGTGATGGAGAGGTTGTGGCTGGTCATCATGGCGTTGCGGAAGAGCTCGTCCTGCCAGTCGGTACCGTTGCCCATCAGGTCGGCGCGGATATAGGTGCTGCTGGCCTCCTTGATGTGGGCGTCGGTGATGTCGTTGTAGTGCTGGGCATACTCTTGCAGGTTGAGCACGTCGAGCTTCTTGGGCATCGACTGCCAGCCCACGTATCCGTCGTAGGTGATGGTGGCCTCGCCGGCCTTACCGCGCTTGGTGGTGATCATGATGACACCGTTCGACGCGCGCGAACCATAAATAGCTGTGGCCGAGGCGTCTTTGAGAATGTCCATCGTGACGATGTCACTGGGGTTGATGGCGGCCAGGGGGTTGGAGTTACCATTGTCGTCGCCGTTGGCGGGGTCGATGATGACTCCGTCGATGACGAAGATAGGCTGCGAACTGGCGTTGAGCGAGTTAGTACCACGGATGCGGATGCTGGCCGAGCCGCCCGGCGTACCGGTGTTGGCCTGTATCTGCACACCGGCGGCACGACCCTGCAGCACCTGGTCGATACTGGTGGGCACCGACTTCTCGATGGCCTTGTCGCCCACCGACACCACGGCGCCGGTCAGGTCCGACCGCTTCATCTGTCCGTAACCTACGACGACGACCTCGTTGAGCACGGTCTCGTCGCTGGCCAGTTCGACGTTGATTACACTCTGGCTGACGGTCACCTCTTTGGTCTGAAATCCGATGTAAGAGATTTCCAATACTTCGCCACGCTTCACCTTCAAGGTAAAGTTACCGTCAATGTCGGTAACCGTACCTTGAGATGAACCTTTCACTTTGACGGTCGCTCCAATGGCTGGTTCGCCGTCGGCACTTACTGTACCCTGTACGTTGATGTCCTGAGCGAATGTCCCTAACGGAAACAGACACAGCAGTAGCAGCAATCCAAGGGTTTTCATCATTTTACTTGTGCGTTTCATGAAAACTACTTTTATTGTTAGAAAAATTACAGTCTGACAGATAGGCGGCAGCCGCCACGACCTCGACAGGCCTGTGCTTCGCCACGCAGGTGTATTATCTGCTGAAATAAAAAGAGTTTCGCAACTCGGTTTCTGTTTTAGGTTTTTATTTGTGCTTTTAAAAAACTCCGCTGCAAAGTTACGCAAACGTTTTCGGTCGCTATTTCACAATCGTTGCATCTATGTTTCAAATTGTTTCATCCCTTGCGGGATTGTAAGGAAAAAGGGGATTTTTCGTGCAGTTTATGCTTTTTTGTGTACTAAAATTGAACGTTTCATTCAGTTTTGGTGCAAATATACGTTAATTTTTACACACAACAAAAAAACAATCACTTTTTTTTGAT
The DNA here is from genome assembly GCA_947165505.1 of uncultured Prevotellaceae bacterium. GTDB lineage: Bacteria > Bacteroidota > Bacteroidia > Bacteroidales > Bacteroidaceae > Prevotella. Next base: position 38,787 of record CAMVAT010000017.1, read on the forward strand.
TCCATTTTCGTCGGGAGCCGAGGGTTTATATACGATCTTTACGGCTGGTCAATAGGTAAAACCAAACAACCATAAAGGAATACGATTGCATTGCAAAGATAAATATTTATATTTGCAACTACATAAAAAATGATATTTTTATAGTTGAAACTATAAAATTTTTATTGTTTTTGTATTTACAACTATAAAAATTATCTATTATTCGTGATGCTCCGGCCGGCACACACCAGCAGCACCCTGCTGCCGTCGGCGCGGGTGGTGGCGAAGAGGTAATGGCTGCCGCCGTCGGCCAGACGCAGGCGGCGGCGCAGGTCGGCCACCGACAGGGGGAAATTCCTGACGGTGATATTGGCGCGCTCGATGCCACAGAGGGCGTCGCGCAGGTCGCGCTTGTTGAGCGTGCTCTCACGGTCGATGCGAAACTGCCGCCCGGGGAAGTCGGCCACCGGCGCATCACTCACCAAGAGATGGCTGTTGGCGGCGATGGCCCGCAGACCGTAGCGCCGGCATACCTCGCCAAAGCACCCGGCTTTCATCAATGCCGCATTCGGCTCACAGAGCCAGCGGCCATCAAGCCGCTCACCTCCCTCTACGATGGGCACGGCTATCCCCTGTCCCTGATCCGGACAGTAGGTAAACACCTGTTCGTCGTTGACACAATCTATCTTCAGGTGAGAGCATTGTCCGTGTGGCTGCCCCTCTTGAGCGTCCTCCTCTTTGTCAGTTGATAGTGGAGATACGATTACGAGAAGCTCCTTGCACTCATTGCCCGTGGCCACGATATGCACCTCGCGTACCACATCGGCCCCCGCGGCAAGATTCAGCTCTGCCACCACCTGGTGCCAGTCGAGCATGGGCGAGAGCTTCAGCATGACACAAGCGGCACGCTGCAACAACAGTGGCATCAGCCGGCACACATCGGGTGTGCAGTCGGCGATGGCGTAGGTGCGCTGCCCATGCTCGTCGCGCCGCGCCGGGTCGGCATAGATGAGCGAGGCGTAGGGCAACGTGGGCAACAACTCGGCAGAGTCGCCACAGAGCACTTCGGTCTGCCGCAATCGCAGCAGGGCGAAGTTGTGCCGTGCGATGTCACAGAGCTCTGACTGCCTCTCTATATAAAAGGTACGCGCGAAGTGCGTGGCCAGGGCGGCATGGTCGATGCCGAAACCGCCCGTCAGGTCTATCAGTATCTTTTCAGCCTCGTGGGCTGCCTCGCCGTCAGCAACACCAGGGTGCGCCATCCATCTGCGGACCAGTTCGGCTTTATAACGTGCGGTCTGCTCAGACGAGCATTGCTCCATGGCCAACTGCGGAGGGTAGATAATGCCCTCGACAGCGGTCCAGGAGGGCAGTTTGGTGCGTGCCTTCTGCCATCCGGCTATCTGCTCCACCACCCACCGGCGGTCGATACCAGGCTGCTTGGCGGCCTTCAGCGCCACCTCGCGCACATCCTCCTCACGATGGGCAAGGATGAAAAGCGTTGAGTGTTGAGTGTTGAGTGTTGAGTGTTCGCTTCGCGATGAAAAATTGAGAATTGCCAATTGCCAATTTAGAGGTTAGAGGTTAGAGGTATGAGGTAAGAGACGAGTTGTTGAACGACAGTGAAAAATAACTTCGTTGCAGAGAAAGATAAATCGAGAATCAATCAACAAGTAGGGACAGGGCACGCCCTGTCCCTACTTACGTGGCGAGGCTTTATAACTGCGCCCCAACAGTAATCACAAAGCTCAAAGTTCAAAGCTCAAAGTTCAAAGTCCCTTAGAACTTCACCTGCGGTGCTTTCTGTGCGCCCTCTTCTGCTTGGAACGACTCGGTTTTTTCAAATCCGAACATACCCGCCAGCAGGTTGGTGGGGAACGAGCGCACCGACTTGTTGTACTCTGCTACAGTACTGTTGAAAGCGTTGCGCGCCTCGTTGATGCGGTTCTCGGTACCCTCCAACTGGTGTTGCAGGTCGAGGAAGTTCTGGTTAGCTTTCAGGTCAGGATAGCTCTCACCCACAGCAATGAGTTTACCCAGTGCGCCACCCAGTTCGCTCTGTGCCTGCTGGAAGGCCTTGATCTGCTCGGGAGTGGCATTGGCCAGATCCACCTGTGTCTGCATGGCTTTGGCACGAGCCTCAACCACCGACTTCAATGTTTCCTCCTCGTGTTTGGCATAGCCTTTCACCGTCTCCACCAGATTAGGCACCAGGTCGGCCCTGCGCTGATAGGCCGACTGCACATTGGCTGAGGCCTTCTCCACCTCTGTCTGTTTGCTCACCAATCCGTTGTACGAACTAAATCCCCAAATGGCTGCTACCGCCACGATTGCGATCAGCACCATCAATGATTTACTGATTTTCATAATGATATTTATTTAATTAGTATATGATTTTCAGTTCACAATGCACAATGCACAATGCTTCCGTTCGGGTGGAACCAGCGGTCGGCGGCCGAAGGGAAAGCCAATTGCAATCCACCCGCAGAGAGCAGATGGATTTGCAATCCATCCACTATTATTCTTTCCCCACCCAACCCTCCCATGGGAGGGCTTCCAACCTATCCCTAAACCCCTTCCCAATCCCTAAGAAGGGACTTAACCGCTCCTACCCGTCGCTCGTTCACTAAGGTACTGCTCCCTTTTTCTGCCGGTCGCAGTATTGTTTTAGGCAACAGAGTTGCGATTATTTGTGTTCGCTCCGCTCACCGTGCTGCGGACAGGGCACGCCCTGTCCCTACTTGCGTGGAGAGCATATCTCCTGCCCCCTGCCCCTCGCCCCAAAGCTATTTTTCACTGTCGCTCAACAACTCGTCTCTTACCTCTTACCTCTTACCTCTTACCTCTATATTACCAGCTCGACCTGCCTCCTCCGCCACCGAACGAGCCGCCGCCGAACGAGCCGCCGCTGCTGCCGCCGCCCGACCAGCCACCACCGCTGCCGCCCGACCAGCCGCCACCGCCGCCGCCGACATACACGCTGCTGCCCTGGCTGTAGATGAGGAAGAGGATGATGATGACCAAGACGATGAAGTCGCCCCAGCCGAAGTCGTCGTCGCCCTCGGTGGTGCCCTGACTGTCGTCGAGCACGGGGTCTATGCCGGTGCTCAACTTGTCGTAGATCACCTGGCAGGTCTGCAGCACGGCATGGTCGGGGTCGCCCTTGCGCATGTTGCCCGAGATATAGGTGTCGCCGATGCGCCCGCAGAGCAGGTCGGTCAGGTCGCCCTCCAATCCGCGCCCGGGCGCGATAAACGACTCATGGTCTTCCACGGCGATGACCATCACCAGTCCGCGGTTGGTCTCCTTGCGTCCCACGCCATATTTGTTGCCTATATCCTGCGCCATACGGAAGGTGTCGCCGCCCTTCACATGGCTCACGATGACGAACACCGACTCTATCTGATAGTTCTTCTCCAGGTTGGCCAGCACCATGTCGGCCGAGTCGCGATACACCTGCTGCATGATGCCCTCAGGGTCGCACACATAGCGGGTGCGGTCTTGCAGGTGCACCATCGGCAGATCGTCGGCGGTCCACTCGCGCTGCTGCCAGGTATTTGGGTTGTCCTGGTCATAGACGCGCTCGGTCTGCGTGGTCGTATCTGTCTGCTCCTCATCGAAGCAGGCGGCATAGATAAAGACCACGGCTATGAATGCGAAGATAATTTTTGCCTTACTCATATCGTCATGATTACTCCCCTCCTATCTGAGGTGTCGGTATTATGCCTTGCAAAGATAATGTGAAGAATTGGAAAAAACAAAAAATATCCTACAATTTGCACAACTTCTTTTACAATCAGGGCTAATTGCAGAAGAACCTACCGACATCGCCAGCCCGAATCCTCCCCCAAAAAATAAAAAAACACCTCTATGCAAGAGGTGAAACATTCGCACATAAACTGCTGTGCAAAGGTAACATATTTAATCTTTTCACGACCATTTCTTATTGAAAACTTTAGTTATTTAACACGATTTAACGCTTTACCCCCCGCAAATAGGGCTTGATGGCTGCTTTTTGGTTGCCCCCTCTCACCTCTTGCATAGAGGTAAACACCCCACGCCGTTCACAGCGATGAACGTATCAAGTTGTCAATCAACAAGTTATACCAGCCCGTGAGGGTAATTAGTTATTATATATATTATACAACTTTGTAAATATTTATTTTATGTTTTCTGAGGCACTAAGTCGTGAGATTACGAGTGCCTGTTTTTTACCTCTTTCTGACCTTTACAAAAACTAACAATAGGCGCCTCCCTGCTAAAACTGCCGGTTCGGGTTCTGTCTCCGTCAACGCCAACATTGTTAATCTATCAAGCCTGCCCCCATGAGACTACGGAGCACTTGACACACAGCCGAAAAGGCATCCATGCACTGAAAAAAAATAATATCAAATATCAAAATAAGTATGAAAAAACTATTACTGTTATTGATGGCGGTATTGGCCTCGGTCGGGGTCAATGCGGCGAAGTTTACTTGGACGTCTGACGACGGACAGTACACTGTGACGGCTTCTAACGTCGGAGATGAGACCCAGAAACTGGAGGTCAATAAAGAAGGGGCTTTAGCCGCATTCGTTAAGGCAACGAAAGACTTAAGCGATTCCGAGGGCGGCTCATTGAAAGGTGTCGGTGGCAACAGCCAGCGCGTCAACTTGATCGTAGAAGGTCCGATGGGCGCTGACGACTTCAAGGCGATGAACTCTTCTACAGTTTCACGCTGGGGTAATTTCAAGAACATCGACCTAAGCAGTGCCACCATTTCGGGCATCGGCGACATGGGCGATATGAACCTGAGTGGATTGGAATATCTCCGTCTGCCCAATGGTCTGACCAGTGCTAAAGATGTACAGTTGATGTCAACATTGAAAGATGGTGGGAAAAATAACAACTTGAAGATTGCTGGAGCCGTCAACTCGGAAGATAAGACGGCCTATTCGCTTCACTCTTTCTCTTCCAACAATGTACAGAATTTTCTTGATATATTCTTTGGAGGCTATAATGCCGTAGGAGCCGGCGAGGCGCCAGAGAAGAGCATGGTGCGTATGTCCGGCAACCTTGGTGACAAGGATTTGGTAGGTGGCAACGGCACAGGCGGATTGAATTTCGGCAAGGTGTTAGCTTTTGACTTCACCGGTGCCACTTTTGATCCTTATACCATTCCTAAACTGTCTGTCTCTGGTTATACTGACCCCGAGCATCCTTACGCAAGAGGGAAGGGTGATTCTGCGCCAAACGACCCGTTTGCCGAACCCGATATTAAGGGTACTATGGTGCTTGATGGATATGAAACCAACGCTCTGTATTTTATCAACGGCTACGAGATGTTCACTTCTATCATCCTGCCCACAGGCAACAATGACATACCCCCGCAGGCCTTTAAGGACAGAACTGCACTCACAAGCATCTCTATCCCCGAAAACTATATCACGATAGGTCATGAGGCTTTTCTCCATTCAGGTATCACCGAAGTGGTGATTGGTAAGAATGTAAAGACGATTGAAGCTGGTGCTTTTACGAATTGTACGGAACTGCAGGATGTAAAATTCCAGCCAGGCCTGGATGACCAGATCTATGGACCAAGCGTATTTTATAACTGTCAGAACATCAAGCACATCGTACTGCCAGAAGGTATTAAAACATTAGGTGCCTTTATGTTCTCTGTTAGTAAGGAGGTTGAGTCTGTCCGTCTTCCTGAGACCCTGGAAAACATCGGAACAGGATGTTTTTGGGATTCAGAGTCGCTGAGCTCTATCACGTTGCCTTCAAACGTGAAAAAGATAGGCAAGCGAGCTTTCTGTTTGACCAGTATCAAAGATATTTATCTTACAGTGCAAGACCCAGAAAAACTGCCGATGATTTTTACACTGGGTTCAAACTTTGAAAATGGCGATCAGGATGCATCGTTTGGAACGAATGTCATCAACAACAATGGCTCAAACGGAAAAGAAAAAAAGACACATGCAGAAATAGCCAGTGAGACCTGGGAAGAAGCATGTCTGGATTTTTACTATGTGAATGGTACTGCAACATTGCACTACCCAGAGACATTGGCAGAAAAAGTGCGTGAGGATATTTCTCTTCGATATGCTCATACCACATCAGATGGTGGAAAAATCCCTGATCGTAACACTTGGGTAGATGGTTATTCTCAAGAAAGAGCTTGGAGTGACTTCGCTCTCCGTACTACAGTAGATAATAGCGGAACTATAGGCACAAATGGTAAAGGTGTCTGGAGCACAGATGGTTGGGCTCAATTCTTGCTGATGGGGGCTTACGATCCTCACACGGAAACCATCGTTCACACCAAGGAATATGATGATGTGTGGTACACAATGTGCTTCCCCTTCGACCTCACCGATGAGCAACTGGCTACGGCTTTCAATGAGGGCTTTAATATCGTTGACTTCAGTGGCGTTGAAATAAAAGAGGCAGAGGAAACGGTGGACAACAAGAAAACGCTGATTCTGCACTTCAATACCGTAGGACAAACGGAATATCGAGATGAGGATAACAATGTCTATAACAAATTGGAAAAAGACGCAGACGGCTTTAATATCTTCGAACGCAATGGCGACAGATATGTGCACTATTTAATTGCTAAGGCACCAGGCGCTAAAACCTATGTAAAGCAGGGCACCAAAGAACCTGTTTGCTATATTGAGGGTTACTTGGCTACTGCCGGACACCCCTACATGGTGCACCCGAACACTGGCACCTCTCCGGGCCAGCCGAAAGTGGCATGCCACTTCTCGGGCATCAAATGGATTGAGAGTACAGACGATAGCAAAACGACAGATGAGGTGCGTGCTGAGTTGTTTGAGGCCCGGAAACGTATGATTGACTTGGGCGTGGAAAAGAAAACAGACAACTATGTACAGGAGGCATACGAAGGTTATAGCGGTCAGACTTACACTTTCAAGGGCAACCACAAAGTCTATAGAGATGGTTGGGAGTCCGATCCCGAGGTAGCAGATGAACCTCAATTCACCATCGATTTCCCAGAAGTACCCGTCCAACCGACACCCGTTGAACCAAGCACACCCGAAATAACTGAGATACCCGTTCAAGGTGAAAACCCGCGGGATGATAAAACCACCTATCCGGATGCATTCCAGACACTGTATGATACGGATTGGACTGATTATTATTATGATTCTAATACAGGTGAACGTTATGGAAACGGTCAACCTAATTCTGCAACATACGGATTCATTCTTACCATAGCAAATTGGGATGCCAATACGTTCCAATGGAAGGTTCCCCTGAGGAGTTATTTTAATACAGGTGATGCTGCCATAACAGAGGCACAATTCAATCAAGCAAAAGCAAAAGCAATAGCATTTAAAGATGCCCTTGACGACTATAATAGCTATGATGCCAAACTCGCAGCATACAATGCCAGCAAAAAGGAATGGGATGATTATCGAGCAGCACTCAGTTGGAATCAAGAGGAAGAAGAAGCTAAATACACAGCAGCGTTGAAAGCCTATCAAGATGCCTGGGATCAATATGTAATAGATCATGCGGCTTGGGAGCAGAAAATGGCTAATTATGGCATACTGATTCCTAAAAACGCTTACTTCCTTGGTCGTAGGAGGGCTACAGACTTTCCTAAATACTACCGCGAGATTGCCGATGACAGCACACCGCGCACCACTGGCCTGTGGACACAATACACAGCCATCGTTATGCCCAACGATGCTGCAGTAGCCGGCATCGAGGCTGAACTCGACGGCAAGAAGGCATCGGCCAACGGATTTAACATGGTCATTGACGAGAATTTCACTGCCGAGATGGTGACACCCACTCAGATCAAGCAAATCGTGGCCGAAGCCGAGGAGAATGGCGAGAAGGTGGAGTACATGAAAGTGGTGTACAACATCAACGGACAGGTGGTGCGCGAAGGCGACACCTCACTCGAGGGACTGCCCAAAGGCATCTACATCGTGAACGGCAAGAAATATTTTGTTCGCTAAAAGAAAGGAGGATACAGCAATGAAAAAACACTATATCAAACCCGAAGTGGAGATAACGGCACAATGGTTTGAAAGCCATCTATGCGCCGGCACTGAAACAGGACAGCGCATGGCCGACTGGGGTGCTAAAGGCGTCAACGACTACAGCAACAGCGCCTGGGATAATGAAGGATGGGGAAACACCACCACCCCGGTGATTATCGCTGGCGATGACAACGGTGAACTCAATTCTACCGGTAACCAATACAACCTCTGGGAAGATGAGGATTAGCCTGATGCTGATGACTCTGGGCCTGATGCTGCCGATGGCGGCACAGGCCCAAAGTTTCTCCGACAACTGGACACTGCCGTTCATTGCCGGAGAATTGGCGCCTGTGGCCCATACGCAAGAAGCGACATCTACGAGGCGGGCAGCTGCCGACGGAGTCTATTACCTGCGCCCGGAGGGGGCCTTCTACCAAGGCATGAGACCGCAAAACTGGTCGTACTACCCTGTGACGAAGATCATCGTCACACCGTGGCAGGCGTTCACCTACGAGAACCGCTGCACCACCACAGCACAATGGAGCATCGAGGGCAAGGACGTGAGCGCAGATGCCGACGGCCACTACACCGAGACCATTGAGCCCATCCCCGACGGATACATCGACCACTACCTGCCTACCGTCACGGCGGGCGATAAGAGTTACACGCTGGGCGAGGGACACGAAAACTGGACCAAATACCACGGATGTATCGCCTGGGCCGACAGCATCGTCGAGATGGCTGTCTTTGACCCCGGACGTGTCATCCGACGGAGCGGCACGACGGTATATACCAATTTCCGACCGCTGTCGATGACCGAAGGCCTGCGCTATAACTACGGCACCATGAGCATATCATCTGACGGCGACACCTACTACAGCCGAGGCGTCAGGCAGACATTCGAGAAGCCGATGGGCCGCCTGTGGGTGCAAGAGGTGACCATCCCGGCCATCAGCTATGCCGAGACGCTGCTGCCCGACGGGAAGGCGCTCACCATGACCATCAGCACCACCGCCGATGGCGAGACGGCGGCTGCGACGCTCGCCACGCTCACCTGCACGCCGGCCGACATCCTCATGATCGGATCGCAAAACGTGGGCGGCAACAAAGTGACGATGGCTTCACTCAGGTTTCACGCCGCCGACGAACTGGTCATCGACCAACCGTTTATCATCGAGATAGAGGGGTTCCAGCAAGAGGGGGTTGACATCGGGCTGGCGGCTGCACTCATCGACCCGTGCGACCAAGAGCGATGCCACACCGCACTCATCACGCTGCAGGATGAGAACCATCAGGACATCAATGCCACTACATCGTATGCCGACCGGGTGCCCTGCATCAGTATCCGCGGTATGTACGACGGCATCAAGATGCTGACCGACGACGATGCGCTGCAGCTGACGGCTCCCACCGAAGGCGGCGCATGCACGCAAGAGGGTGGCAACACGCCGGCCAAGATACAGCTGAAGACGGCCATCAGATGGAACTACGGACTGGCTGATGCCAACTACACCATCGAGGGCCTGCCCGACTGGCTGCACGCCACGGTGGATGAAAGCCGGCGTGAGTTCAGCGGAGGGCAATTCGGCCACGGACAGGTGACTCTCTCCTTCACGGCCGACAACACACCCGACAACACACCCGACCGCAAGGCGACGCTCTACATCAAAGGGCGGGGCGTACAGACCACCACACCCATCGTCGTCAGGCAAAAGGGCACATGGGTTGACGCCATTACAGAAACAGGCATCCTACCGGCAGATGAGCCGGATGAAGCCATCTACAACCTGAACGGCCAACGTATCAACAAACCTGCGAGAGGCATTTATATCAAAGGAAAGCAAAAAAAGATAAAAAGGAATATATAAGCGTTTCAACTTATATTATTTTTAGCACTTCTTCAGGGATGCGATGTGAATCGCGTCCCTGTCTTTTTTATTAAAAAACAGGCCAGACACAACCATATTTCGCATTTTTTTTCTAATTTTGCCACCGAAATCCTAAAGAGGTGAGAGGATAGTTGAGGGGCAGGGGATTTCTGAGGGGCGGGGAGCAAGGTGCAAGGGGCAGGAGATTACTTTGCCGCCCTGTCCCTACTTCCAAGCACTAAACCCTCAACCCTACCCCTCCGTTCAGGTGGAACCAGCGGTCGGCGGCCGAAGGGAAAGCCAATTGCAATCCACCTGAGTAGAAGAAAAAGCATTTGCAATGCTGCTCTCGGATTTCAAATCCTGTATTCCATGCGTCAGGATTACAAATCCCGACGAACGGGGACTTTGAACATTGAACATTGAACTTTATGATTACCTCTCTATCCCCCATTTATCGTGATAGGCGTACTATCTGCTCCCCTCCCTACAAGGGAGGGGCTGGGGGGTGGGTCTGATTGCAACTAAACCCTCAACCAAATGAAATATCTGCGACTATTTCTATACTTCACTGCCATGACACTATTGACGGCTGCGTGCGCCGACAACGACACACGCTACCGCATCGGCGTGTCGCAATGCTCGGAAGACATCTGGCGCAACTGGCAAAACGCGGAAATGAAGATGGAGGCCAACTTCCACGACGGCATTGAACTCATCTTCGCCTCGGCGCAAGACAACAGCGAGCGACAGACACAACAGATCGACAGTCTGGTGGCGGCCGGCATCGACCTGCTCATCGTGGCGCCCAACCAACTGCAAAACGTGTCGCCTGCCATCGACCGCGCCTACGACAAGGGAATACCCGTCATCGTGTTCGAACGAAAGACCGACTCGCAAAAATACACCGCCTTCATGAGCGCCGACAACTATGAGATGGGACGGCAGATGGGACAGTACATCGCCACGCGCATGGGGGGCAAGGGACGTGTCATGGAGATTCTCGGACTGAAAGGCTCTTCGCCCGCCGACGAGCGCCACAAGGGTTTCCGAGAGGTCATCGACAATTACCCGCAAATAGAGGTGACAGCCGAACTGCAAGGCGACTGGACCGAAGAGACGGCCTATGGGCAGGTGCTGCAATACAAGGGCGACCTGTCACAGATTGATATGGTGTTCGGACACAACGACCGAACGGCCATCGGTGCACGACGCGCCTTCATCGAGCGCGGCGAAGACAGCACACTCACCCTCTTCTGCGGCATCGACGGACTCGCCGGGGCCAACGGGGGCATTCAGCAGGTGCGCGACTCGCTGCTCGAGGCCAGCTATATCTACCCCACACGAGGCGACCTGCTGCTCAAACTGGCGCTCGATATCCTCGACGGTAAGCCATACGAGAAAGAGACGCTGCTCAAGTCGGCCATCGTCACACACGACAACGCGCAGGTGCTGCTGCTCGAAAGCGACGAGGTGATGCGACAGGCGAAAAACCTTGAACAGATGCACCAACAGGCCGACAACTATCTCAAAGAACTGGCCAACCAACGCACGCTGACACTGCTCGCCATCGGTTTCATCATCCTGCTATGCCTGCTGCTCGCGGCTATCTACCTCTACTTCAGGCAGAAAGCACGCATCGCTGCCGAACGGACGAAAATGGAGCGCGAACAGCTCGACTTCTACACCCAGGTGAGCCACCAACTGCGCACGCCGCTGACACTCATCGAGGGACCGCTCGACCAACTGGCACTGACCGACGACATCCGGCAGGCCGACAAGCAGGCAGCAGACCTCTTCGCCATCGTCAGACGAAACACCCGACAGTTGGCACAGCTCATCAACCGCATGCTCGACGCGCAAGCAGGAGGCAGCATCGACGACGACAGTGCCGCACAACACGTACAGACCACGACCATAACGACAGAGACGACAGACAATCACCTACACGCTGATACGGCCGTTCACGACGACATTCCTGCCGACGACGACCGCCACACGCTGCTCATCGTGGACGACAATGCCGACATACGCGCCTACCTGCGGCATATACTCAAAGACAAATACCACATCTGCGAGGCCGCCGACGGACAGGAAGGACTGCGAGTGGCCAACGAACAAGTGCCCGACCTGATTGTGTCTGACGTGATGATGCCCGTGATGAACGGACTGGAATTCTGCCAACACATCAAGAAAGACATGATCACCAGCCATATACCCGTGATCCTGCTCACCGCGCGCGCCCTGAGCCAACACCAGATTGAGGGATATGAGAGCGGGGCCGACGCCTATCTGACCAAGCCCTTCTCGGCCGAACTGCTCACCGCCCGCATCGACAACCTGCTGCAAAGCCGCCAACGCCTCAAAGTGCTGTGGGGCGACACCGAGGAGCTTTCTGAGGGGATTTCCGAGGGGCAGGGGCTTTCCGAGGGGCAAGGGGCAGGGGGCAAGGGGCTTTCTGAGGAGCAGGGAGCAGGGGGCAGGGGGCAGGAGAATACTATCCCCATCACGAAAGCTAATGTCCAAACTCCTACACTCCCAAACTCCCAAACTCCCAACTCCCTAAACGACCAAACAACCACCTCCCCAAACTCCCAAACTCCCAAACTCCCAAACTCCCAAACTCCCAACTCCCTAAACGACCAAACAACCAAACAACCAAGCGACCAACTCCCCTCCCCCCAAAACGCTTTCATCGAGCGGTTTAAAAAAGTGGTGGAGCAGCATCTCGACAACAGCGACCTAAGCGTGGAAGACCTGAGCGCTGAGATGCACCTGAGCCGCGTGCAACTATACCGCAAGGTGAAGGCACTCACGGGTTACAGTCCCATCGACCTGCTGCGCAAGGCACGTCTGGCTCGCGCACACGCCCTGCTCAAGGCTGACAATGAGCTCTCCGTGAGCGAGATAGCCTACCAGACGGGATTCTCATCGCCCTCGTACTTCACCAAATGCTTCAAAGAAGAATACGGCATCGTGCCGGGAGAGGCAAGAAAGACCTCCCCCTCAGAAAAAATACAAAATCCTTGCAAATGTGATTTTTTTTGATTATCTTTGCAAACATCTTCAAGTGAGGAGACCTAACATATTGGATTGATATTCGAGTGGCTGACTCTTTTCAGACCAAACTGCGACCTTGGGAATAGAATAGAGAGTACAGTACCGACACCATCATACCCTCCGGGTGCATGTATCAACGGCGTGCGCAACGGAATGTGTATGGCTGACGATGCAAAATAATGGTGTGGACTGACGTTTCATCTATTCTGAGGTTGTCGCAGACCCGGTTTGAAAGTGAAACGCTCATTGTCCACACCTTTTTTCATGCTGTGATACTATTTAACCGATGCTGAAGTGTGAGTGCGCCACCTTCAACACTGCAAAGGTACAACAACGAATGAACCATGACTTGCAATCTTCGTTCATTTCGTGAGAATAATGTTGCAATGTAACATTTCTTGCACCCGATGAACGATTTTTGAAACATGAAAACACCTTAATGACGCTATTTTTGCACCTAAATCAAACCTATTACTAATCAAAACATCAATGCAATGAAACAACTGAAGCGATTTCTTCTGAGCTTCGCGCTCATCTTTGCAAGTACTATTATGTACGCGCAAACGGAAATCACTGGAACTGTCGTCGATGAAACCGGAGAAGGGGTCATCGGCGCCACCGTGATTGAGAAAGGTACCTCGAACGGTACCGCCACCGACCTGGACGGCAACTTCAAACTGAAAGTAGCCAACGGTGCCACTCTGGTCATCACCTACATCGGATATGATGCCGTAGAGGCCGTGGCCACACCAGGCATGACCATCTCGCTGAAAGAGAACGCCGCCGAACTGGCTGAGGTGGTGGTCACCGGTTATCAGGTACAACGCAAGGCCGACCTGACGGGTTCGGTAGGCGTGATTGAGACCAAGGACTTCAAAACCAGCAACACCGACCCCATGGCATCGCTACAAGGTAAGGTGCCGGGCATGACCATCACCTCAAACGGCTCTCCCTCGGGCGAAGCCAACGTGCAGATACGTGGTATCGGCTCTATGGGCGGCTCAAGCACCGCTCCCCTCTACATCGTTGACGGAATGCCCTACAGCGGATCGCTCAACAGCCTGAATGCCTCAGACATCGAGACAATGCAGGTGCTCAAGGATGCCGCATCGGCCAGTATCTACGGTTCACGCGCTGCCAACGGTGTCGTGGTCATCACCACCAAGAAGGGTAAGAAAGGCGACAAGATCAACATCGACTTCAACGCCTCGCTGTCGGTGGCGTGGATGTCGCAGAAGATGAAACTGCTGAACAGCCAGCAGTATGCTACCGCCCTGGTGCAGGCTGCGCTGAACGACGGCAAGAACCCCGCCGACTACGCCCAGAACTATGGCCTGGCACTCAACGTAGAAAACGGCACGCCTATCTCCGTTTACAACCCTGCCACCGGCACTATGGAGTCTTACTCTGTGGGGGGATTCTATGACGGATATATGAATGCCAAGATGACGATGCCCTATAGCGACACCGACTGGGTGGACGAAATAGGACGTACGGGCATCACACAGAACTATGACCTCTCGCTCTCGAAGGCTACCGACAAGAGCTCTTCACTCTTCTCTGCCGGCTACAAGAAGGCGCAGGGTGTGCTGAAACATACCGACTTTGAGAATTTCTCGGCTCGTTTCAACAGTGTTTACAAAATCAACAGCATCGTCACCGTAGGCGAGAATGCCACATTCGCTTATTCTAACAATGTGGACTGTGCACCCCTGGAGAACGCATTGAAGATGTCGCCCACACTGCCTGTCTATGAGATAGACGGCGAGACATTCTCAGGCCCCGTGGGTGGCATGAGCGACCGCCAGAATCCTATGCGAGAGCTCTATCACAACAAAGACAACCGCCTGAAGAAGTGGCGCATCTTTGCCAACGCCTTTGTCGATATCACTCCCATCAAGGGCATGCTCTTCCGTTCCAACTTCGGTATCGACTATACCAACAGCTATATCCGCAGCCTGCAGCACACATGGAATTCTGATGTCGTGAAGAATAGCACCAACGCCAGCACCATGGCGCAAACACACAGCACCAAGTGGACGTGGTCGAACACCTTGCAGTATAATTTCGACATCGTAGAGAATCACAATCTCAACGTGCTCGTTGGTATCGAGGCCCATCAAGACAATGGCATCGACTTCTCAGGACGCCGCACCGACTATCCGCTGGAGACCTACGACTATATGTGGCCCAACGCCGGCACTGGCATCCAGACCGTCACCGGCGCAGGCGACGCTTACAAACTGATGTCGTACTTCGGCAAGATCGACTACAACTGGAACGACCAACTGCTGGCCTCGTTCACGCTGCGTTACGACGGCTCCAGCCGCTTCGGTAAGAACAACCAGTACGGTACATTCCCCTCAGCATCGCTGGGTTATCGCCTCTCAAAACATATCAATGCCGACTGGCTGCACGACTGGAAAGTCCGTGCGAGCTACGGTATCACCGGTAACCAAGGCATGAACTCTAACACGGCACACTACGGACTCTACGTGGCCGACTACGGCTCAAGCCGTGAGAACTCTACCGCCTACGACGTCAACCTGCAAGGGTCGGGTACGCTGCCCTCAGGCTACTACAAACTGCAGTCGGCCAACGAGGACCTCAAGTGGGAGTCGTCGTCACAGCTCAACTTCGGTACCGACTTCTCGCTCTTCAGAGGCGACCTCTACGGTTCTTACGACGTGTTCTTCAAAGAAACAAAAGACATGCTTGTACAGCCTGCATTCCTCGGTGCCATCGGATTTGGCGGTCAGACGTGGATCAACGGTCCCACGCTCAAAAACTGGGGTATGGAACTCATGCTGGGCTATCGCCACAACACATCCTATGGCCTGTATTACAACATCACGGCCAATGCCGACTTCTATCGCTCTAAGGTGACCTATCTGCCTGAGAAGTCGAAAAACTCGTACGAGCACAACGACTACCACAACCTGGCACAAGACGAGCGCGCCTACGGTTCGCGCATCGGCTATGTGGTCGAGGGACTCTATCAGTCGCGCGAGGATGTGCTTGCACACGGACAGGCCGGTGCCCGCGTCGGCGGACTGAAATATGCCGACCTCAACGGCGACGGACGCATCAACGAGCAAGACCGCACATGGGTCTTCAATCCCGTGCCCGACTTCTCTTACGGTATCAATATCAATCTGTCGTACCGCGATTTCGACTTCACCATGTTCTGGCAGGGTGTGGCTGGCGTTGACATCATCAACGACCAGAAATTCCAGACCGACTTCTGGAGCATCACCGACGCCGGCTCAAACAAGGGCGAACGCGTGGTTGAAGCATGGACACCGGCCAACAGCGGCTCCTCCATCCCGGCACTGACCACATCCAACAGCGCCGACGAGGGACGTATGTCGTCATACTTCGTAGAGAACGGCTCTTATGTCAAGATGCGTACACTGCAGCTGGGCTACACCCTGCCCGCAGCACTGACCAAGAAACTGCTGCTGCAGAAAGCACGCATATTCTGCTCTGGCGACAATCTGCTGACCATCAAGTCGGGCTCGCTCACTTGCTCAGACCCCGAAAACACGGCATGGAACTATCCCCACACTGCATCATTCACCTTCGGCGTACAGCTGGGATTCTAGTAAGGTATAGTGACAAGAGAAAAATTTGCAACCGCTAAATATAAAAAAGTAAGAACAATGAAAAAGATCAATATATTCATAGCTACGCTACTGCTATCTGCTTTTGCTGTATCTTGCAGCGTTGACGACGTGAAGCCGCAGGGTACGCTCGACGAAGAGACGGCGTTCTCAAGCCCTGAGAAACTGGTCA
Source organism: uncultured Prevotellaceae bacterium (assembly GCA_947165505.1). Classification (GTDB taxonomy): domain Bacteria; phylum Bacteroidota; class Bacteroidia; order Bacteroidales; family Bacteroidaceae; genus Prevotella. The sequence continues at coordinate 55,489 of CAMVAT010000017.1, forward strand.
CCGCAGCCTATGCCAAACTGGGCGACGACTGGTATTCCTACCCCTTCAACCTCTGGCCTTACGGCGACATGAGTGCCGACGACTGCCTCAAAGGCGGTTCGGGCGAGAACGACACGGGCTATCACCCCATGGAGATCTTCTCTACGTTGCAGCCCGACCGCGGTGAGTTCGACGAACTGTGGTATCAGCTCTACAGTGCCATCTCACGCTGCAACCGCGCCCTGGAATCGATGCAAAACGTGGAGGAGACAGCAAAGATTAAACAACTGAAAGCCGAGACCCTCTTCCTGCGCGCACACTTCTATTACAAACTGCAGCAGATGTGGTATGAGGTGCCTTTTATCACCGAGGGCATGGACAACGCGGCCATCGAGGCCTGTCCGCAAAGCTCGCACGACGAGATCATGCAGCAGATCATCAACGACTTCCAGTATGCCTACGACAATCTGCCCGAGATGGGTCCCGGCACCACGGGCCGCGCTCACAAGGTGGCCGCTGCCGCCTATCTGGCCAAGTGCTACCTGAACTGGGCCTACGGCGACGGCTATGAGGCTACAACGGGCTACAGCCATGTGGACCAAGCGAAGATACAGAAAGTGATCGACTACACCGAAGTGGTGAAAAACTCACCCTACGGATACCTTGACACCTATGGACACATCTTCCTGCAAGAATTTGCCAACTCTAAAGAGAGCATCTTTGCCGTGCAGCACTCCAACAAGGCCGACGACGGTACGATGTATGGACGGGCCAACTGGTCGAACATGCTCAATGGCGTCTGGGGCATCTGGTCGTGCGGATGGGACTTTCACAAACCATCGCAGAACCTGGTCAACGCGTTCAAGACACGCAACGGACTGCCTATGGACGACTTCGATGCCGACCACAATGCCATCGTGGTCAACGGTGCCGACTCTAAATACAAGTACGACCCGCGACTCTTCCACACCGTCGGCATGCCTACCTATCCTTATAAGTATGAGGCAGACTTTACGCTGACCAAGGCCAACAGCCGCACACCCAACACCTACGGCTACTACTGCTCGATGAAAGAGGTGCCGCAGCGCTCGAAGGGCGAGGATTACGACAACCCCTGGCAGGCATTCGGACAGAACGACTACGTGCTGCGCTATACCGACGTCATGCTGATGCGTGCCGAGGCGCTCATCGAAAAGGGCGACTTCAACGGCGAGGCATTGCAAATCATCAATGAAATACGCGAGCGCGCCAAACGCGATATCAGCAGCACGTCGCTCATCAAGTACGCTAAAGACCAGTGCGACATCGCATTGTATGGCTCCTTCGCCTCTAAAGACGATGCACGCAAGGCACTGCGCTGGGAGCGCCGCCTGGAACTGGCCATGGAGGGACACCGCTTCTTCGACCTTCGCCGCTGGGGCTTGCTCTCTACCACACTCAACAAGTATTTCGAGAGTGAGATGACCGACGAATACGACGGACAGACCTACGCCCTGTATTACAAGGATGCCTTCTTCACCGCTGGTAAGAACGAGTACTTCCCTATCGCATCCAACCAGATGAACTACGTGCAAGGACTCTACCACCAGAACAAGGGTTACTAAACAATTAAAATGATCATAAAAACTGTAATATTATGAACAAAATATATCAATTATTCTTTGCAGGCTGGCTCTGCCTCAGCGGCACGGCAATCCTCTCCTCCTGCCAGGATCGCGACCTCCCCGGTTCAGCCGAAATGCAAATTGCCAGCCCCGACGCATCACAGATAACCGGTGCGCTCAGCGGAGAGAACAATTACGACTACACACTCACATGGCCCCAAAGCAGCAACGGTGCCATCATGCAGGTGGCCGTGTTTAAAAACGGCACACAGCAGCAGGCGCTCACACCCTGCGCCGGCAACTCCTTCACGCTGAAAAACCTGGAGACCAACCAACTCTACGAGTTCCTCTTCAAATATGCCAACGGCGAGACCCTCTCAAACGGCGTGATGACATCGTTCACCCGACTGGGTGCCTCTACTCCAAGCGAGGTGAAGATGGAGCAAGTGGATATCTCTGACGAACAGCACAACCTGCTCATTACCTGGGCGAAAAGTGCTGATGCCACATCATATATCTTGAAGGTGGTGAAAAACAGCACCGACGTGGTGGTCAACACCACGGTCAGCGACAACTCTTACCTGCTGGAGGGTGTGCAGATGAAAGACCGCTTCGAGGCGACCGTCATCGCACAGAACAACGACGGCCGTGCGCTGCCCGTTGAGGCTTCTGCCAAGATCGGCGGCAAGATGCCCGGCTTCCTGTCTGAATATGCCACACCCGAGGAACTGATTGCCAACGGCGACGACGACGAGGCTTCGGCATGGCTGTGGTTCCACGAAAACTACCCCAAAGGCGAGTATATCTACTTTGGCAATATCAATACCGTAGAGGATATCGCCGACTACCGCATGCTCTTCTGGCTGCGCGACATCGAGACGGGTAATGTCGATGACATCTGGAACTTCTCAGACGTGGCACGCAATGCCGCTCCTTGCGTGGAGCAGTATGTCAAGAACGGCGGCAACCTGCTGCTGTGGTCGCATGCCGTGCCTTACATCGGCACCATCAACCGCCTGTCAACCTCGCTGCTGCGCGGCGTGAGCAATGCCTTCGGATGCGGCGCGGGCGGCTACAACCCCGACGTTTGGAAGATGGGCGTATGTATCAACACGGGCGCTTTCTCCAAGGACTTCAGCGGCCATCCCATCTATGCAGGCATCCCCACCGAGAAGCTGAACGACAACTGCTTCGCCGCCATTGCCTTCAAGGGTAAAGGCTGGACCGAAGACCATAACTGCCTCTTCTTCGACATCCCGGCCAAATTGACCGACATGGACAATACCTCAGAGGAATGCTACAACACTCTGACCAACGACTATGGCATCTATCCGCTCGGAACGTGGGACAGCCAGGCGTCATGGGTCAGCCAGCTCAACGTCTGGGAGGCTAAAGGTGCCAATTTGGCGCCCGAGGGATTCCAGAAAGGCGCAGGCACGGTGCTCTGTATCGGCAACGGCGGATGCGAGTTCTCGATGAAGAACGATGACGGCACACCCGACAAGAGTGCACATCCCAAGAACAACTCTTGCCAAGACAATATCCTGCGACTGGCCAAGAACAGCATCGAATATCTGATGTCGATCTAATATTTCTCAAGTAGTTAAGTAGTCAGTAGTTAAGCAGTTAAGCCGATACTCTGACGATGAGATTCCAGGTAAGGGGGTTGTTTTCAGGATAACATTTTGATAAAATATTGTTGCGATGAACGATTATTGGCGGTTAATGTATCATAAATGACACTGAATACCGAAGAATATTCGTTACTTTGCAAACAGCAATAACCAAATGAAACACCGACAATGAGAAAGACAATCATGCTTTTGACCCTCGTGCTGATGGCTGTGACCACCAAGGCGCAGACTCCGCAGATCCTGGGCGACAACCATGCGATGCTGCCACTCAAGGTCAGCGGCAAGTATCTGCTGCTGCCCGTGCAGGAGAAAGAGGAGATAGCCAACGTGCGCGTGGTAGTGAACAATGAGCAACGCCAGGCGCTCAACGTGAAACTGGCTGTTGACAAAGTCGATTACTTCGTGCCGCTCGACATCCGACGCTTCGGCTCCGACCACGTGCTGCTCGACATCACCCTGCATGGCGACCGACGCGCCACCGGACCGGTGAAGGACTTCGCCTGCTGGAAGGAGATGCGACAGAGCGACACCTTCGACACCGCCAACCGCGAGCGCTTCCGCCCCGTATATCACCACTCGCCGCAGTACGGGTGGATGAACGACCCCAACGGTATGTTCTATAAGGATGGTGTCTATCACCTCTACTACCAGTGGAACCCCTACGGATCGCAGTGGGAAAACATGACATGGGGGCACTCTACATCGACCGACCTCATTCACTGGCAGGCTCAGCCCACTGCCATCGAGATAGACGCCCTGGGCTCTATCTTCAGCGGTTCGTGCGTGGTGGATAAGAAAAACGACCGTGTGGTGGCATTCTACACCTCGGCAGGACAGCACCAGACGCAGTCGATGGCTGTGTCGCGCGACAACGGACGCACCTTCGAGAAATATGCCGCCAACCCCATCCTCACCTCCAACGAACCCGACTTCCGCGACCCGAAGGCATTCTGGAACCCCGACATCCAGCGCTGGAACCTGATACTGGCCGTGGGACAGGAGATGCGTATCTACTCATCGACCGACCTGAAGGAATGGACCTACGAGAGCAGTTTCGGCAAGGGCTTCGGATGCCATGACGGCGTATGGGAATGCCCCGACCTGATCAAGATGCAGGTGCGCGGCACCAACCAACAGAAGTGGATGCTTATCTGCAACATCAACCCCGGTGGCCCCTTCGGCGGCTCGGCTACACAGTATTTCATCGGCGACTTCGACGGACACCGTTTCACCTGCCAGCAGACCGACACACGGTGGATGGACTATGGCAAGGACCACTATGCCACCGTCACCTTCGACAATGCTCCCGACGGGCGCCATATCGCACTGGCATGGATGTCTAACTGGCAGTATGCCAACCAGGTGCCCACCAAGCAATACCGCTCGTCCAACAGCATACCACGCGACCTGGGGCTCTTCGCCTATAACGGCGACGTGTATTGCAGCGTGACACCCTCGAAAGAGATGCTGGCAGCTCGTGGCAAGAAGGTGAAGAACCCGACGGAGACCTGCGAGATCATCGTCGATGTGAAGGCCAACACCGAGATTACACTCTCTAACGCCAAGGGCGAACAGGTGGTGATGCGCTACGACGCACAGCAACAGACCTTCGCCATGGACCGCACCAAGAGCGGCGACTGCTCGTTCAGCGAGGCTTTCCCCGTCACAACCACGGCTCCCACCTACGGCAACATCAAGCAACTGCGCCTGTTCATCGACCGCTGCTCGATCGAGGCCTTCGATGCCGACGGCAAGATGGCGATGACCAACCTGGTGTTCCCCTCAGAGCCCTACAACAAAATCACGGTGAAGGGCGGCAAAGCCACCATCTACACGTTGAACGTTGAATAGGGGCAGGGAGCAGGGGGCAGGAGATATGCTCCGAGCACCCCGCAATAAACCAGGAATAACCCCGGAAATTCCGGAGAAACCGGAATTCCGGAAAATCCGCCGCCCCCCCGAAAGCCCCCTCAACCCTAAACCCTAAACCCTCAACCCTAAACCCTCAACCCTCAACCCTAAACCCTCAACCCTCAACCCTCAACCCTAAACCCTAAACCCTCAACCCTCAACCAAAAAATGGCACAACAACAGAATAAATCCATTTATCTGATACCGGTGATGCTCTGCTTCTTCTGCATGGGCTTCGTCGATCTGGTCGGCATCGCGTCTAACTACGTGAAAGAAGACCTGCAACTGAGCGACTCCGTCGCCAACATCTTCCCCTCGCTCGTGTTTTTCTGGTTCCTGATCTTCTCCGTGCCCACCGGCATGCTGATGAACAAGATAGGACGCAAGAAGACCGTGCTGCTCTCGCTCATCGTCACCATCGTGTCGCTGATCATTCCGCTCTTCGGCAACAACTTCGGCATCATGCTCGTGGCCTTCTCGCTCTTAGGCATCGGCAACGCACTGATGCAGACCAGCATCAACCCGCTGGCCATGCTCATCATCGGCGACAAAAACCTGGCCTCTACCCTCACCTTCGGACAGTTTGTCAAGGCCATCGCCTCGTTTCTCGCTCCCTATCTGGCCATGTGGGGTGCCACACAGGTCATCCCCTCGTTCGGCTACGACTGGCGCGTGCTCTTCCTGGTCTATTTCGTGGTGGGCACACTGTCGGCTCTGCTGCTGTGGTTCACGCCCATCCATGAAGAGATAGCCGGCGGCAAGACATCGTCGTTCATGGACTGTCTGCGACTGCTGGGCAAACCCATCGTGCTGCTCTCGTTCTTCGCCATCATGTGCCATGTGGGCATCGACGTGGGCACCAACACCACGGCTCCCAAACTGCTGCAAGAACGTCTGGGCATGTCGCTCAACGATGCCGCCTTCGCCACGTCGCTCTATTTTATCTTCCGTACCGTGGGCGCACTCACCGGGTCGTTCTTCCTGCGGGTGATGAAGACACGCTGGTTCTTCATCTTCAGCGTGCTGCTCATGGCTGTGAGCATGGTGCTGATGTTCGGCGGCGACTCCAAGGCTACGCTTTACACCGCTATCGCACTGGTGGGCTACGGCAATAGCAACATCTTCTCGATGGCCTTCTCCGAGGCGCTGCTCTCCGTGCCCGACAAGCAGAACGAGGTGTCGGGTCTGATGATCATGGGTCTCTTCGGAGGCACCATCTTCCCGCTCATCATGGGCTTCGCCAGCGATGCCATGGGGCAGGCCGGCGCCGTCATCACCATGGCCGTGGGTGTGGCTTATCTCTTCACCTATATACCGAGGATTAAAAGGTAATTAAACTTTCAAAAAAACATTCCCCTTCATCCCCCTCGGGGGATAAGAGGGGGGCTCCCAAACTCCTAACAATATGCAACAGAAACGCTACGTAGTAGGGCTGGGCGAAGCCCTGTGGGACGTACTGCCCGAAGGCAAGAAACTGGGCGGCGCACCTGCCAATTTCGCTTACCATGCCGGACAGATGCTCGGCAGTGACAATACCATCGCCATCAGCGCCCTGGGCGAAGACCGACTGGCCGAGGAGACCATCGAGGCCCTGAAAGAGCACAATCTGCAATACCTGATGCCCCGCGTGCCCTACCCCACCGGCACGGTGCAGGTGACACTGGCCGAGGGTGGCATACCTACTTACGATATCAAAGAGAATGTGGCGTGGGACAATATCCCCTTCACGCCCGAGATTGAAGAGATAGCCCGTAACTGCCGCGCCGTGTGCTTCGGCTCGCTGGCTCAGCGCAATGTTGTTTCACGTGAAAACATTCACCGCTTCCTCGATGCCACGCCGAACGACTGCATGAAGATTTTCGACATCAACCTGCGACAGCAGTTCTATACCAAAGAGGTGATCCAGGCTTCGCTGCGCCGCTGCAACGTGCTGAAGATCAACGACGAGGAGTTGGTACTCATCGGTCGTATGTTCGGCTACCCAGGCCTCGATATCGAGAATAAATGCTGGCTGATATTGGGTAAATACAATCTTGATATGCTGGTGCTCACATGTGGCACCAACGGCTCGTATGTGTTCACGCCGGGCCAGATGTCGTTCCAAGAGACACCGAAGGTGGAGGTGGCCGACACCGTGGGCGCGGGCGACTCGTTCACCGGTTCGTTCTGCGCTGCCATCCTCAGCGGCAAGCCCGTGGCCGAGGCACACGCCCTGGCTGTGAAGGTGAGCGCCTTCGTCTGCACGCAAAACGGCGCCATGCCCACTCTGCCCGAAGAGCTGAAGTGCTGAGCGGACCATCGCTTTCCTTATACCACGTTTCCCACCACTTTTCGTCTGCAAAAGTGGTGGGAAACGTTTTTATTCGTCTGAAAAAGTGGCGAAAATTCTAATTATTCGTCTGCAAAAGTGCCTCAGCGGGTGGTGGATTGTCTGAAAACCAGCCACGGGATGATGCCCTTCCACTTCTTGTGCGGATATCCAGCCACATCGCCGATGTCGTGCTTCTGGCCGTCGGCGGTGCGGTAATAGCTATAGTTGTCGCCGCCGGTGATATAGATGGCGTCAAGGAAGCCGTATTCGCGCAGCGCATCGGCAAAGTCCCACATGGTCTCTTTCGAGCGCGTCACCACAAAATAATACCGCTCACCGATACGTGCGATGGCCTTGCGCTCCACCTTGCCATGCAACTCAAAGTCGTTCGGCAGCACACCGTTGCTCAGCAGCACCATCTGGCGGAAGAACGACCCGCCCCGCTCTGCCACATAATCCTTCACGGCATCGCTGGCCGACACACCAATCACATAACGGCCGTCGGCCATCGCCATATAGCCCAGACGACCCTCGTACGCGGGTTTCTCCTCGCCACCCACCACGAGCGAACCGAGGTAGAGGCTGTCGGCCTTATGGTCGGCCGAGCGGCAGTAGAGAAAGACCGACCGGTCGAGCGTGTCGGGCTCCTGCCACTCCAGACTGGCACTCACGCCGTGCAAGGCATAGAAGTCGAGCGCCACGCCGAGGATGCTGTCTTGGGTGTGCACCACGCCGGGGGTCTCTTTGGCGGCAGTCAGCGTGTCGCCGCTCTGCAGTTTCTCGATGTTTTCTTCGGGAGTGGCAGACAGGGGCAGGTCGAGGTCGGGCTGATGCCGGCACGACCGGTAGCCCCAGAGAGCCAGCAGCACCAAGGCGAGCACAGCCCCGGCGGCGGCCAGGCGGTGCAACCACAGATACCGTGGCGGCTGTGGCTGCTCAGCGGTCTGCTCCACGCGCTCTATCAGGAATACAGGCTCCTCAGGTTGCTGTATCTGCTGTTGTGTGTCGATATCGCTCATAGTGTTTTAATACGCTTTTTCCAATTGTTCTTTGAGTGCTTTGAGTGCATCACGCGCCACCTTGACGGTATAGAGGTCGCCCGGGGCACGTCCTTCGGCACGGGCATCGCGCAAGAGATGTTTTCCGCCGAAGATGACCACCTGATCCATCAAGTCGATCACCTGCACATACTGCCGGTTGACGATCAGACTGCGGCCCACCCGCACAAAGAGGTCGGCATGCTCCAGAAGTTTGAAGTTCTCCTCGAAATGGTGCAGCTGAAACGTCATCTTGCGGCTCCGTCCGTTGATGAGGACCAAGTCGCAGTAGTTGCCGTCGGCTTTCACATAGACGATGTCGTCGATGTCAACGCGCACCAGCAGGCTCGATGTCTTGATGATAAAACGCTCCATACAGTATATATAACGCAAGTATTTCGTGTTTTATTGTGCTTCGGGCGCACCGTAGAAAAAATCCCCACACCCGCCAAGCGGGGTGCGGGGATTTACTACTGAGTCAATCCTTACTTGGCTTTAGCAGCCTCGGCTTTGTCCTCTGCGGGAGCGGTTTTCTCGTCGGCCTTGGCAGCCTCGCCGGCCTTCGCCTCGGGAGCAGCCTCGCCTTCTTTCACCTTGGTGGTGTCTTCAGCTGCTTTCACCTCGCTCTGCTCTGTTTGCGGCTGAGCATCCTGTTTCTTCTCATTTCCCGTGCAGGCGGCGAACGACATGGCGGCAGCCACCACAACCAGTAACATCAATTTTTTCATTTCTCTTTGCTTTTTTTGAGTTAGTAATACAATTTGTCTCTCTCTGTCTTATTCAGACGGTGCAAAGATAACGTCAAATGATGCTCCGCTCCAAATCTTTTCCCTCACGCTGTATGAAATGCCCCCTTTTTTGTACGAAATGGAGGGCTTCTTTGTTGAGGGTTGAGGGTTGAAGGTTGAGGGTTGAGGGTTGAGGGTTGAAGGTTGAGGGTTGAGGGTTTAGTGTTGAGGGTTCTAGCAGGGTTTTTGTTGAGGGTTGAGTGTTGAGTGTTTGGAAGTAGGGACAGGGCGTGCCCTGTCCGCAAGAAGCCGGCATTTGATATTCTCACTACGGACAGGGCACGCCCTGTCCCTACTTGCGCGGAAAAGTAATCTCCTGCCCCTTGCCCCCGGCCCCTCAGAAAAACCCCTGCCCCTAAGCTATCTACTCCCCTCCCTACAAGGGAGGGGCGGGGGTGGGTCTGCTCACCATCTCCAGCGCCTTGTTTTCGGCGGCCTCCATCTGTTCGCGCTCTCCGGGTCCTTTGTCATTGATGCCGCAGAGGTGCAGGATGCCGTGTATGATGACGCGGTGCAGTTCGGTATCGTAGTCTGTATGCTGCTCCTCTGCGTTAGATCGCACGGTGTCGAGCGAGATGACGATATCGCCGTTGATGGTGTCGCCCTCGTCGTAGTCGAAGGTAATGATGTCGGTATAGTAATCGTGGCCCAGGTATTGGCGGTTTACCTCGAGTATCTTCTCGTCATCTACGAAGAGGTATCCCACCTCGCCTATTTTCTTGCCGTACGAGGCGGCCACCTGTTTGATCCAGGCCGTTGTGTCGCGTCGCCGTATTTTCGGCATCGGCACGTTTTCGTGATTGTATGTTATCATAGTTGTTTTTGGGGAGTTTAGACATTAGTTATCGTGGTTGGAAGTAGGGACGAACTCGTTCGTTGGGATTTGCAATCCCGACGCATGGAATATCAGGATTTATAATCCGAGAGTAGCATTGCAAATCTCTCACCTCTCACCTCTCACCTCTTACCTCTTACCTCTATATAGGCAGAAACTCACTGACATCCCGTCCGAAATGCTCCAGTTCGCGCACCATCGTCGAACTGACGCAGGCCAATGCGGGATCGGCAGGCAGCAGCAGGGTGTCGATGCCGCTGATACGTCGGTTGATATCGGCCTGTTCGCGCTCATATTCGTAGTCTTTGACGCTGCGCACGCCCTTGACGATGACGCCGGCCCCTTCGCGCCGTGCGAAATCGACCGTCAGGTCACTGTAGGCCTTCACCTCCAGTCGCGGTTCATCGGCATATCGTTGCCTGATGGCGTTGATGCGCTCCTCGGTCGTCTGCCGGTATGTCTTCCTCTCGTTGACCCCCACGCCCACAATCACCTGGTCGAAGAGTGCCAGTGTGCGCCGTACGATATCGTCATGACCGATAGTAAAGGGGTCGAAACTGCCAGTAATCAATGCTTTCATGTGTTGTGGTTTGTTCTTTTTATTGAGTGTTTAGGGCCGGGCTTTCTGGGCTTTCCGAGTTTATTGCGGGGTGCTCGGAGCATATCTCCTGCCCCCTGCCCCCTGCCTCCTGCTCCCTGTCCCTTGCCCCAAAATATCCTCTTACCTCTCACCTCTAAAACAGCGTCGGCTCCATGATATTGCCTTGATAGGGGTTGCGCCCCAGGTGTTGGTAGGCCAGAGGTGTGACCATACGTCCGCGTGGTGTGCGTTTGATGAATCCCTCCATGATGAGGAAGGGCTCATACACCTCCTCCACCGTGCCTGCATCTTCGCCGATGGCGGTGGCGATGGTAGAGATGCCCACGGGGCCGCCTCGGAACTTATCGATGATCGTGAGCAGTATCTTATGGTCGATGTCGTCGAGCCCGTACTGGTCGATGTTGAGCGCCTGCAGCGACAGCCGTGCGATGCTCATGTCTATGCGGCCGTCGCCGCGCACCTGTGCGAAGTCGCGCACGCGCCTGAGCAGCGCATTGGCGATACGTGGCGTGCCGCGGCTGCGCCGTGCTATCTCGTGTGCCGCCTCTTCGTCGATGGGCACGCCCAGTATGCCTGCCGAGCGCCGTATGATGTGCATCAGCGTGTCGGGGTCGTAGTACTCCAGGTGCAGGTTGATGCCGAAGCGGGCGCGCAGGGGTGCCGTGAGCAGTCCGCTGCGTGTGGTAGCGCCCACGAGGGTGAAGGGGTTCAGGTCTATCTGTATCGACCGTGCCGACGGTCCTTTGTCGATCATGATGTCGATGCGATAGTCTTCCATGGCGCTGTAGAGGTATTCCTCGACCACGGGCGACAGTCGGTGTATCTCATCGATGAAGAGCACGTCGCGCGGCTCGAGCGAGGTGAGGATGCCAGCCAGGTCGCCGGGCTTGTCGAGCACCGGTCCCGAGGTGAGTTTGAACCCCACGCCCAGTTCGTTGGCGATGATATTGCTCAGGGTAGTCTTGCCCAGTCCGGGGGGGCCGTGCAGCAGGGTGTGGTCGAGCGGTTCGCCGCGGTATTTGGCGGCCTCTACAAACACCTCCAGGTTTTCCACCACCTTCTGTTGTCCGCTGAAGTCGCCGAAGCTCAGGGGTCGCAGCGCGTTCTCGAAATCCTTTTCGCCGCGTGCCCCTTCGTGTCTGATGTCGAAGTTGTCGTTCATATCGACCGCAAAATTACGCAATTCCTTTTAATTTTTGTCTCTTTTTCTCAAATAATTGCAGAAAATATTTGGAGGATTGCCAGAAAACGTTTACCTTTGCATCCGCTTTTATGCCATCCGTGGCATTTAGCGTTTGGACTTGTAGCTCAGTTGGTTAGAGCAACAGACTCATAATCTGGAGGTCCCAGGTTCAAGCCCTGGCTGGTCCACTTTGGAAATCAAGCACTTACGAGTTTCTCGCAAGTGCTTTTTCTTTTACTGGTGACCTTCAAGTGACCTTTTTGAAACAAAAGTGACCTCGCGTTACCCTCTGAAACGTAGAGGGTTTTTTTGTGAGTTCAAGAAATGTTTTCGCAAAGATTACAGCGAAAACAAGGAGCATTATCTCAAAGCGGCAAGCAGGAAAAGTAAACCAGACACCAGATTTAGGTATGTGGTTTGGAGTTGCCCCAGCTAATCACCAAGAAATCCATATTTGGTGGATATATGAACAGCAAAAACACATAAAAAAGCATAAAATAGGGGCACACAACCACGATTATTTAAAAGAGAGTGGCAGAAATTGAAAGTATTTCACTACCTTTGCAGGGTAAACATTGCATTAAATATAATATCTGGAAGATATTAACCGAATAAAGATGGTTCTGTTCGAGAAGAAGAAAACTGCTAGATGGCTGGCAGGTGAAATGGGCGTCACCCCATCTACCGTCAGCAAGTGGTGCACCAACTCTTCTCAGCCTGACCTCGCCACGATACTCAAAATTGCAGATTTGTTAGAGGTCGATATACGGGAGTTGTTTGTGAGGGAGTATAAGCAATATTTGGTTTCACAGGAACTGGAAAAATAAGAGTATAATTGTATTATGGGCAAGAGTCTAAATTTGCACGCTTTCCCTGAAGAAGTTATTCTACGTAAGAATACCATAACAACGGAAGCTCCACAACCAGATAGCATCCAGATTAAAGCAGCATCAGAACCAGCCAAATAACGCATTATGAGTGATATTCTGACAAACGCACAAAGACATACCTATATGGCGGCTATCCACGGCAAAGACACGAAACCAGAGATGGTGGTGCGTCGCTGGCTGTGGGGGCATGGGTATCGCTATCGGCTGAATCATAAGCGGTTGCCGGGGAAACCTGACATCGTGATGCGGAAGTACAGGACGTGCTTCTTTGTGAACGGGTGCTTCTGGCACGGCCATTTGGTGAAGTTTTCACCAAATGATAGTTCAGAGTTTAGTGTTGAGCGTTTAGAGTCAGTTGAAAGTGGAGAGGTGAAAGGTTCCGAGTGCTGCAAGATTCCGAAGACGAATCGGGAGTTTTGGGTGGCAAAGATAAGGAGGAATCAGGAACGTGATGCGAGAGTGCAGCATGAGCTGGCTGAGATGGGCTGGCACTCTATCACGATTTGGGAATGTGAACTGAAGCCGAAGGTCAGGGAAAAGACATTGGAATCGCTGGCATACACGCTCAACAGGATTTTCCTGCAAGATAGGACTATCAAGCGTTATGAGATTCCAAAGGAAGAACCCATGATGGCGGCAGAGGACACACCTGAATACAACAATAACAGATAGAATAGGAACGTTATAAGATATGTCACAGAAAGAAGGTTATATAAATTTTGAGGAATACTCACAAGTAGGGGAACCTCAGAAAGCGGAAAGGGCTTACGCATGGAGCACTGCTATCGGTCTTCAGGCTGTAGATGGGCTAGCTGTGTCGCAATATCTCAAAGATACAGCCGTAAGGAATATTGAGGGTGAAATCTCCATTGATGAAGCTCGTGAACTTATCAAGACCTATTATCAGACAAAAACAAACCGTGAGCCAGACGACGAAGAGAAGCAGGAAGCCGATAAGGTTTCAGGCAACATTGCGAAGATCTTAGCCGAGCAGTCGTTCTCCTTTAGTGTACCGACACTCATTTCCATCCATCGTCATATTTTCGAGGGAGTGTTCAAGCACGCCGGACAGCTGCGCAATTACGACATTACGAAAAAGGAATGGGTGTTACGTGGCGATACGGTACTCTATGGACGGAGTCAAGACTTGCGAATGGCTCTGGAGTATGACATGGAGCAAGAACGACAGTTCGATTATAGCGGATTAAATATGGGACAGGTGGTGGAGCATCTCGCAAAGTTTGTGTCTGGCATCTGGCAGATACATCCTTTCCGAGAAGGAAACACGCGAACGACGGCTGTTTTCACCATTAAGTATCTGCGTTCCATCGGGTTCGACGTTACCAATCACCTATTTTCCATGCATTCGTGGTATTTCCGGAATGCGCTTGTACGGGCCAATTACCAAAATATAGCCAAGGGGATTCAGCGTGACGCCCGATTCCTGGAACTGTTCTTCCGAAACTTGCTGATGGGCGAAAAGAACGAGTTGCGCAACCGTTATATGCTCGTTAATCCGCCAGAAGGACTTGCAGCCCCTGCAAGCACCCCATCAAGTACCCCCGCAAGTACCCCATCAAGTGCTGGCGTTCCATTCACGACCGACAATGAGAATATTTTGCGGTTGGTCAAAGCTATTGGCCATCGCCAGCTCTCCGTAAAGGAGATGCTTGCTGCCGTTGGTCTGAAAGACCGAATGAATTTTATGGAGTATTCTCTTACCCCGGCAATGGCTGAAGGTTTTGTCTGCCTGCTCTATCCAGATAAGCCTCGACATCCAAGACAAAAGTATTTGTTAACAGTCAAGGGTTCCGCCCTCTATAACGAACTGACAAAGGATGCGAGCAAATGAAGTTAGACATTGGGGGGGAACTGCAAAGACACAATGCCATTTGAAGGAAAACCGAATCACATTGGCGATTCACCAATGTGACTCGGAAAGGGAGTGTCAAAAATAACATCTCCTTGATTCCACAGTGAAAATTCGACCATCACATCACATTCCCCAACAGGGTCTTTTTCTTCGTGCCATCCCAGTTGGTAAGTTCACCATTGGAACCGTAGCCATCCTGCGTTGCTTTTCGTCAGTCGGGTCAAGGCCATACCTGAATGCTATTGCAATGATGCTCCATGCAACAGAGTTACCCTGCTTTGGCTGGAAGTCGTCGTCTTTGCCATCTGCATAATCACTGATGGCTGCAACTCCATCTTTAATCCATTTGTCAATCTGCTTCTTGAAGGCTTCTTTATTCTGTTGAACACTCTCCCAGATTTCCTTGATTTCAGGGATGTCCAATAATTGACCTATAGCCCAATTTGTTCTTGAAAGGCAGTCATCAGTTTCTCGTATTCTCTTTTATAGCGTTCCAACCTTTCCATATCCCTTTCCGTTGGCTCTGCAATGCGACTGATATCCATATTACTACGGAGGTCATTTAATTTTACCTTGAGTGCGAGTATGTTGGTACATATGCGAGAAAGGTATTCTTCCCTGTTTGGTGCTGTGTGGTGATCGAGCAATTGAAGGGCGGTGGCAATCTCATTCCACTCTTCTTCTGGAGGCATATGACACTGTTCGGCAGGATATTGAAAAAATTCTTCTTCAAAATCATCAATCCATGATCTGTCGTCTGGGTTGTTCATCCATGTCTCCAATTTCTTTTTTACTAATTGTAAAATCGTAGATATATCGTTAGGCGTGTCTTCTGCGGCATCATGCAGTAACCCTACCACCTGTTCTTTCCAATTATGTCCGCTCTTTCCTACAGGAAGTAAGTGAGAACTAAAGTAGTCGTTACCACCTTTATCTTTTTGCCCTTGATGCAAATCCCTGGCTACATGGGCCGCTGCAAATACAATATGAATTTTATATCCCAAATGTTCATCTAAAGATTCTTCGTACTCCTTAGCCTTTTGAGGATTAAAAGTTGCTACATGAGCAAGGTATTCACGATAAAGAGCTTCTGTGTCACCCCCTGGGTCCATGAAATCAAACAGGGTATCCATATATCCATTCATATATGAAAGATCTTGTTCATTGGTCGCCTTAAAACCCGCGACCAATGTCTTACAAAGTCGGAACTGAGTATTGTGGTGCTCAGCGATCTTTTGAAACATATCATGCATCTCTTTAGGAAGCTCCATATTGCCTTGTGATAACTTTTTCCGTACTATTTCAACATCTCTAAGATTGTCTCTGGCGATGCGGTCAGTTCAGTGACAGCACATAATCCAGTACCAATATCTTTTACGCTGGCACCAAGAAGATACACCTTATTGTCGATAATCAAGAATCGGTCGTGATTTTTGTGTGGCAATTGTACAAACGTAATCTCAGGATATTGTTCGTTGTGTTTCTTTAGGTCTGTCAGGAATTGCTCGCTGTAGCGCGTATGGATGATGGCTATTACACCATCTGCACGCTTTGTTAGCAATGACAAAACACGATCGTCCACAAAATTGTCAATTAGCACTATCCTTTGTTGGGCTGTTCGTACTAAGTCTGAAATATACGACCAGGCATCCCACACACATCCAGTCTGGAATATCTGCTCCGGCA
>CAMVAT010000018.1 GCA_947165505.1 uncultured Prevotellaceae bacterium
TGGAACTCGGCGCGCTTCATCTCGTGCATGGGGATGCGCTTGATGATGCCGGCGTTGTTGACGAGGATGTCGATCTGGCCTACCTCCTCGTGTATCTTCTCCACGAGAGCCTTCACGTCGTCTTCTTTGGTCACGTCGCACACGTAACCTTTCACGTTCTCGATGCCAGCCTCTTTGTAGTTGTTGAGTCCGCGCTCGAGAGCCGCCTCGTTGATGTCGTTGAAGATAATGTTTTTGATGCCGGCGGCCACGAAAGCCTTAGCGATGTTGAACCCGATGCCATACGAGGCGCCGGTGATCCAGGCGTTTTTGCCTTCTAATGAAAAAATATTCGTCATTGTTGTTGAAAATTATGGTTGATTCTTAATTACCTATCTGCGGACGTCACATGAATTAATTGTCTGTCTGCGACGCTACATGAATAGACATGAATGGCCACGAATGATTCATTAATATATTACCCAATCTCTTCTTCGGTATCCCAGTCAAAGGGGCTATTTAATATATTCATGTCTCGATCCAAAAGAAAACACTCATTAGTTTCTTCTATATAGCCATATCTTTCACCCTGTAGCTTAGAGCCTCCGAAATTGATCAATAACCCGACAGGCTTTCTTGTCAATCGCAAATAATTGAGTAATTGTGCTCTGTGTGCAGCAACAAGGCCGCTGACCGATTTCAATTCAACGATAATGTCGCCGACCGCAATATCGATTTTAAAAGATTTTTTCAGCTCTTGGCATTTGTAAAAACATGGAAGTCTTTCTTCCCTTTTGCTTTCAATGCCTCTGTATTGCAGTTCCAAAGCCAATGCCTCATTGTAGATCGATTCAAGGAGTCCCCATCGCAGTGTGTTGTGCACTTCCATGGCTGCTCCTATGATTTCATAGACGATCTGCTTGTAAGGTGTAAAGCGATTCTCGGCCATATATAGACTCTATGAGCTCATATTAATGATACATAATATGCCTATTTATGTGTATTCGTGTAGCGTCGCAGACGAAATACATGTGTATTCGTGTAGCGTCGCAGACGAAAAAACATGTATATTCGTGTAGCGTCATTGACTTCACATTTATTTCAGATCCGTGATCTTCGAGAAGTCCTGGTCTCCGTAGTCGAGGTTTTCGCCGCCCATGCCCCAGATGAAGGTGTAGTTGTGTGTGGCGGCGGCGCTGTGGATGCTCCATTCGGGCGAGAGCACGGCTTGGTCGCCTTTCATCCAGATGTGGCGAGTCTCCTCCACCTCGCCCATGAAGTGGCACACGGCCTGCTCTTCGGGCACCTCGAAGTAGAAGTAAGCCTCCATGCGGCGGCTGTGCACATGGGCGGGCATCGTGTTCCAGATAGAGCCTGTGGCCAGTTCGGTCATACCCATCTGCAACTGGCAGGTAGGCAGCACCTGGTTGACCAGCATCTTGTTGATGTCGCGCTCGTTGCTCATCTCCAGGCTGCCCATGTGAGCCACCACGGCGTCGGCCTTGGTCACTTTCTTGCAGGGATACTCCTTGTGGGCAGTGGTGCTGTTGAAGTAGAATTTGGCGGGTTTGTCGCCGTCTTTGCTCATGAACACCACGTCGCGGTCGCCGCGGCCGATGTAGAGGGCCTCTTTGTAGCTGAGCTCAAACACCTCGTCGCCCACCTTTACGCAGCCGTCGCCGCCCACGTTGAAGATGCCCACCTCGCGGCGTGTGGTGAAGTAGGGCGCCCGCAGCGGGTCGATGGCCTCGAGTTTCAGGGCTTCTTTCACAGGCATGGCACCGCCCACCACCATACGGTCGTACATAGAATACACCATGTTCACCTCGTCGGCGGCGAACACCTTCTCAATCAGGAAATCACGGCGGATACGGGCCGTGTCGTAGTGCTTCGCATCCTCGGGATGCGCAGCATAGCGTACTTCATAATTTGTTTTCATCTCGTGTTTTTTTCTCTTATTGATTTGTTTGTGGTTTGTTTTTGATTTGTTTGTGCAAAAATACACATATTTTTTGAGATATACCATCTTTTTGCAAAAAATCTTTTCTCACACCTCACACCTCTCACCTCTTGCTTTTATAAAAACATTTCTCCTGCCCCCTGCTCCCTGCCCCCTGCCTCCTGTCAATCCTCTCACCTCTAATAAAAAAGGTGTTCTGACGAGAGAACACCTTTTTTTGAATTTCTTTGACAAAACCGATTAGAGAGCTAAGTCGGCGCCTGCTTTGAACTTCACCACTTTCTTGGCGGCAATCTGGATCTTCTGGCCATTGGCGGGGTTCACACCCTCACGGGCGGGACGCTCGGCCACAGCGAAGGTGCCGAAACCAATGAGTTGAACTTTGTCGCCCTCTTTCAGAGCGTCAGCGATTGCACCTAATGTAGCCTCGAGGGCTTTTTTAGCATCAGCCTTGGTGAGCTCAGCACCAGCGGCGATTTTCTCGATAAGTTGTGTCTTGTTCATAATTGAGTATGATAAATAGGATTAAATGTGAATGGTAATACCAAATTTTGCGACAAATATAGGGCAATCCTTTGATAAAACAAACAAAAAAGAGAAAAAAGTGAAGAAAAACATGAAAAAAAGTGGCTATGCGGCTGATTTTGTGCCGTATAACGGATATTTTTCGTAATTTTGCGCCCGTAAAACAACATCATAAACCAACAAGATGCGTAGTATCCCTACTGTTACAAAAAACCTGCTCATCATCAATGTGATTGCCTTTATCGCCATGCTGGTGATGGATGGCAGGGGCATTGACTTGAACAATATTTTCGGATTGCACTTCTTCATGGCGTCCGATTTCCACCTCTATCAGTTCTTCACCTATATGTTTATGCACGGCGGGTGGGAGCATATCTTCTTTAATATGTTCGCCCTGTGGATGTTCGGTTGTGTGGTGGAGAATGTGTGGGGACCCAAGAAATTCCTCTTTTATTACATTTTGTGCGGCATCGGCGCCGGCGTGGTGCAAGAGATAGCCCAGCTGGTGTCGCTCTGCATGACGTATCATCTGAGTCTGGGCGACGTGTTCTCGCTCAGGCAAGACTTGGCCATCGCCCTCAACGGGTGGACCACCGTAGGCGCCTCGGGTGCCATCTACGCCATCCTGCTGGCCTTCGGCATGATCTTCCCCAACGAGCGCATCTTCATCTTCCCCCTGCCCATCCCCATCAAAGCCAAGTGGTTTGTCATGTTCTATGTGGTGGTGGAGCTCTTCTCGGCCATGGGCTCGGGCGGTAACGACAATGTGGCGCACTTCGCGCACCTCGGGGGTATGCTCTTCGGCTTCATCCTCATCCGCTACTGGACCAAGCATCCCGAGGTGGGGAGCGGCTACGGGCGCAACAAAGGGCAGCAGTTCTTCGACCGGATGCGAAACTCGTGGGAAAACCGCAGCCACCGCAGTGCCGGACCTGCCAGCGGCAGTCGCCAGGCGCAGCAGCAGCCCCCCCGCCGGGAGACCGACCAGCAGTATAATGCGCGCAAGAAGCGCGAGCAGGATGAGATAGACATCATCCTGGACAAGATACGCAAAAGCGGCTACGACAGCTTGACCAAAGAGGAAAAGCAAAAACTTTTCGACGCCGGCAGGAGAAAATAATGTCAACACTCAAGAAATGGTTCGTTCGTCCCATCGCGGCACTGAATGTCATCGTGGTGCTGATGATGGTCATTACGGGTTATTCGGGTTATGTCAACCCCGCCGACCATCCGCTATGGGCGGTGTCGGGCTTGGCCTTTCCGCTCTTCATGGTGCTCAATGCCGTCTTCTTGTTGGTGTGGCTGTTGCTGCACCGGCGCTATCTGCTCATTCCGCTTTTGGGGTTTCTCGTCTGCCTGCCGTCTGTGCGCGCATACATTCCCGTCAATTTCCATCAAGACATACCCGAGGGCACCATCAAGGTGGTGTCGTTTAATGTGCATCTCTTCGAGGGGTGGAAACACCGCTACAAGCAGATGAACCCTACCGCGAAATACCTGAAGGAGTGCGATGCCGACATCGTCTGTCTGCAAGAGGCAGGCCTCAACGAGGTGAAAAGCGGGAAGCTCGATGAAAATATGGCCGAAGTGTATCCCTATCACGCCCGCATATCATATCATGGCAATGCCCTGGCACTCTATAGCAAATGGCCCATCCTGCATACGGAGCGCATCCCGTATCCGTCGTCGGGCAATCTCAGCACCGCCTCAAGGGTGCTTGTCGAGGGCGACACCGTGCTCGTGGTGAACAACCACTTAGAGACCAACGGACTGTCATATCATGACAGGGATGATGTGGGCAACATCCTCATTGGCAAAGGTAAGGTCCGCGACACCACTTTACTCGGTAAGATGCAACGCGCCAGTCGCTTGAGAGCCGTGCAGGCCGACTCCGTGGCCGGCTATATCCACCGCAGCGGCGCCAAAAGCGTCATCGTCTGCGGCGATTTCAACGACCATCCCCTCTCATACGCCCATCGCACCATCAGCCGGGGCTTCACCGACTGCTACGTGGCCGCCGGTTGCGGACCGGGCTACTCATACGACCGCAACCGCATGTATGTGCGCATCGACCATATCTTCTGTTCGAAAGATTGGCGGTGCTACCACTGCGTCGTAGATAGAAAAGTGCAACTTTCAGACCACTATCCTGTCATTTGCACCCTCAAAAAACGCACAAAACGCTAAAAAATGAATATTTAAGCGGTAAAATTTTTCAGAGTGTGAAAAAATAACTAACTTTGCACGCTAATTAGGTAAATAGGCGAAAAATAAGTAATTATAAAATAATCAATCAAACAAAATGCAAACTTTTGAAAAAGTAATTGTCAGTACAGTAGCGGTCTTATTGACGCTCGTATGTCTCTTTTATCTGTCTTTCTCGGTTGCAACAAGCCACTTCGAGAGCGAAGCTGCCAAGATAGCAGATAAAACGGCCCGGCAAGACTACTTAGACTCTGTGAAGTATTTCGGAAAGTCGTATCGCGACTGTCTGGAGACTCAGGTGGGTCTGGGTCTGGACCTGAAAGGTGGTATGAACGTGGTGCTCGAAGTGTCGGTGCCCGACCTGGTCGAGAATCTCGGTAATACCAAAGACGAGACCTTCAATGCCGCTCTGAAAGCCGCCAAGGCAGAGGCCAAGGAAGAAAGTGATTTTATCGGCCTGTTTATCAAGAAATTCAAGGAAATGGCACCCGACCGCAACCTCGCTGCCGTCTTCGCTACGTCGAACTTCGGCGAGGTGAAAGGCAACAGCACCGACGAGGAGGTGGAACGGCTCCTGCGTACCAAACTCGAAGAGACGGTGGCCGACTCGCGTAACGTCATCGCCAACCGTATCGACCAGTTTGGCGTGGTGCAGCCCAACATCCAGCAACTCGAGGGCGGACAAGGCCGCATCATGGTGGAGATGCCGGGTGTGAAAGAAGTGGACCGCATGAAGAAACTGCTCGAGAGCAGTGCCAACCTGGAGTTCTGGGAGGTCTATGCCTCGAAAGAGGTGGCTGGTGTCATCTCGCAAATCGGACAGCAATATGAGGCTGGCGAGACAGCCGTCAACGATACGCTCAGCACAGACACGACGGCTGCCAAGACTGTGGCTGCCATCACCGCTGAGGCCAAGAATGAAGTCAAAGGGCAGAAGAAACTCACCGAGATGCTTCAGCTGCGCGGCGACGACTATTGCATCGTGGGTTATGCCAACGAGCTCGATACCGCTGCCGTCAATACCATCCTGCACTCGAGTGTGGCTCAGCGTCTGCTCGACCGCGATGTGCGCCTCTATTGGGGTGCCAAACCCGAAGAGGGCGTGGGTAAGCACATCTTCGCACTCTACTGCCTGCGTGGCGTGAAACCCTCTATGGACGGTGATGTGGTGACCGATGCCAAGGATGAGTTCGAACAGCTGAAGAACCAGCCTGTGGTGACCATGAAGATGAACGACGACGGCGCCCGCGCTTGGGCCAACCTGACCAAGAAGAATGTGGGCCGTCCGGTGGCTATCGTCCTCGACCGCCTCGTCTATAGCGCTCCTAACGTCAACCAGGAGATTACGGGCGGAAGCTCGCAGATCAGCGGCAACTTCACCCTGCAAGACACCAAGGAACTGGCCTCGACACTGAAGTCGGGTCGTATGAAGGCTCCTGTGAAGATTGTGCAGTCTGAGGTCGTAGGTCCGTCGCTCGGTGCCCAGTCTATCAAGCAGGGTATCATCTCGTTTATCATCGCCTTCGTGGTGCTGATGATCTACATGGTGCTCATGTACGGTTTCATTCCGGGCATGGTGGCCAACATGGCTCTGTTGCTCAACCTCTTCTTCACCATGGGTATCATGGCCTCGTTCCAGGCGGCGCTCACCATGCCGGGTATCGCCGGTGTCGTGCTCACATTGGGTATGGCTGTCGATGCCAACGTGCTTATTTATGAGCGTACCAAGGAGGAGATGCGGGCAGGCAAGAATGTGCGTCAGGCGCTCTCGGCTGGTTACAGCAACGCCTTCTCGGCCATCTTCGACTCCAACCTCACCTCTATTATTACAGGTGTCATCCTGGCAGTAGTCGGTATGGGTCCGGTGCGCGGATTCGCCATCACGCTCATCATCGGTATCTGCTGCTCGTTCTTCACTGCCGTGTTCCTCACACGTCTCGTGTATGAGAACCGCATGAAGCGCGACAAGTGGCTCAACCTCACCTTCACCACCCCCCTCTCGAAGAACCTGCTGCAAAACACCCATTACAACTTCATGGGCATGTACAAGAAAACCTTCGTTATCTGGGGTGTCATCGCCGCTGTTTTCATCGGCTTCTTCTTCATCCGCGGTCTGAGCCGCAGCATCGACTTCACCGGTGGCCGCAACTATGTGGTGAAACTGGCCAAGCCCGTTCCCGTAGAGGATGTGCGTAATGCCTTGCAGGGAGCCTTTGTCTATGACGAGGGTGATATGAAGGGACAAGAGGCCAACACCACCGTCATCGCTTTCGGTGAAGAGGGTAATGTGCGCGTATCTACCAACTGGATGATTGAGTCGGGCGAGGCATCTGTCGATGACCAGGCCGAGACCATCCTCTATGAGGCACTGACCAAAGCCGGACTGGTGACACAGAAGAGCGTGGAAGCCTTTAAAGATCCCGATGTGCACGAGGGCGGTTCTATCATCAGCAGTACCAAGGTGGGTCCGAGCATCGCCAGCGACGTGACCAACAAGGCTATCATCAGCGTCATCGTGGCTCTGATTGCCATCTTCCTCTATATCCTCCTGCGTTTCCGCAATGTGGCCTTCTCTGTAGGCTCTATCGTGGCGCTGTTCCTCGATACCTTGATCGTGGTGGGCTTCTTCTCCGCTCTCTGGGGCATCCTGCCCTTCTCGCTCGAGGTTGACCAGACCTTCATCGGTGCTATCCTGACCGTGGTGGGTTACTCCATCAACGATAAGGTGGTGGTCTTCGACCGTGTGCGTGAGAATATGCAACTGTATAAGAAACGCGACAAGCAGACACTCTTCAACACCTCGTTGAACCAGACCTTGGCACGTACCATCAACACTTCTGTATCTACGTTGATCGTGCTGCTCTGTATCTTCATCTTCGGTGGTGTGAGCATCCGCAGCTTCGCTTTCGCCATGATTCTCGGTGTCATCTTCGGTACCCTGTCGTCTATCTTCATCGCTGCTCCTGTGGCTTACCTGACCATGGGCAGCAAGATTAAGGAAGACGAGGCCGCAACAGCAGCCGTCGAGGAAGTAAAGAAATAATCGCGAAAAGGTAATAATAAAAATGTCACGCTACCCAAGGTAGCGTGACATTTTTTTGTGTAGTCTCACCGGGAATCGAACCCGGATCTAATCTTTAGGAGAGACTTATTCTATCCATTGAACTATGAGACCTTGTATGTTTAGTGTTTAGTGTTTAGTGTTTAGTGTTTAGTGTTCTAAGCATATCTCTTACCTCTCACCTCTTACCTCTCACCTCTTATTTCGGCTGCAAAGATACGGGAAAAATGGGGAAATATCAAATAATTGCGGATGAAATTAAACTTTCCCGGTAAAAAGTCATCTAAATGATGATGCTTGGTGCATCGTCTTACAGGCAAATAGTGACATGGCGTGCCGTGGCACGCCAATATCTTATTTATGTTATGAACCGATTGTTATTCATCTGCTTATTTTTTTGTACAGTATCAGCCGCATGGGCGCAAGGGAGCGTCAGAGGTAAAATCAAAGACAAACAGACCGACGAGCCCATGGGTTATGTCAATGTTATCGTTTCGCCGCAAGGTGCCACCACAGTGGCAGGCGGTGCCATCACCGACGAAAACGGCGATTTCCATGTCCAAGGGCTTGCCATAGGCAACTACACCCTGCGTATCACCTACGTGGGATATAAAGACGAGGTGCGCGACTTCCGAATTACCACGGCGAAGCCACATGCGCATTTCTCGCAGATCTTCCTGTCTGAAGATGCCAATGTGCTGAAAGAGGTCACTGTCACGGGACAGCGGTCGGCCATGCGTCTGGAGGTGGACCGTAAGTCGTTTGACGTGTCGCAAGACATCGCCAATGCCGGTGGTGCCGCCTCCGACGTGCTGGAGAATATCCCATCGGTCGAGGTTGATAACGACGGCAATGTGTCGCTCCGCGGCAATACCAGTGTCGAGGTGTGGATCAACGGCCGCGCCAGCGGTCTCACCTCCGACAACCGGGCGCAAATCCTGCAGCAGTTGCCTGCCGAGAGCATCGACCGCATCGAGGTCATCGACAACCCTTCGGCCAAATTCTCGGCCGAGGGCAGTGCCGGCATCATCAATATCGTGCTCAAGAAAGAGCGCAAGGCCGGCTATTACGGTTCGCTGCAGGCCGGTGCCAACACCCGCGGAGGTGCCAACACCAGTTTCAATATCAACTACAACAGCAGTGCCCTCGACGCCTATTTCAATATCGGATACCGCCATCGGCATAACAATGGCGGCGGTGGCATCAGCGAGCAGGAGTATCTGAAGACCCAGCAGTATCAGAACTACCGCCGCAGCAACGATGATATAGGCAACAACCTGTTCACCCGGGCAGGACTCACCTGGCATGCCACCAAGAAAGACGATTTCTCCGTCAGCGGTATGTTCATGCTCGGTGGCAGAAAGAGTTTTGAATTCACCCCCTATCATTACGGCACCATCGGGGCGGAGCAAGACACCCGTCTCATGTTCCGCCGCACCAACGGATGGGGCGGTATGCGCATGGCGCACGGCGAGTTCAATTACCGTCACAGTTTCACCGACACCCATTTCCTCGACTTCGTGGTGGAGTTCAACCGGTGGAAGTCGGACAATAAGAGTGAATACCAAGACTCCACCACCTATTATGATGGTGTCACCCCCACAGACTATTCCTACCAGTACCGCCCCATGTTCGTCAACAACCGCTCATGGGAGGTCAGGCTCGACTATGAGAACCCCATCAGCGAGAGATTCCTCTTGCAGGCAGGCTACAACGGGCGTTTCTCGCACGAGAACACACCGCAGGAGTCGTGGGTGGCCGACACGTGGCTCGGCGACAATACCGTGGAGGATAGAAACTACTATAACCGTTTCATCTACGACCTCGACGTGCATGCCCTCTATGCCACCGCCACCCTGAAATTCGGACGCTTCGGAGTCATGGCCGGTCTGCGCGGCGAGTATTGGCGCGTCAACACCAACAGCTACACGTGGGAGCAGGAGCACGATGCCTCGCTGCGCGAGAAACCCTTCAAAAAAGATTATTTCCAACTCTTCCCCAGCGTGTTCCTCTCATATCAGTTCACCGACAACGACCAGTTGCAACTCAACTATACCCGCCGGTTGCGCCGGCCGTGGGGCGGACAGCTCAACTCGTTTAAAAACACGCGCGACGCCTCTATGGTGGAGTTTGGCAACCCCGAACTGACACCTGAGTTCTCACATTCCTTCTCGCTCAATTACCTGAAGACATGGACCGAACATTCCATGCTCGTCAGTGCCTATTACCGTCCCACCAATGACGTGATGCAGCGCATACGCTGGCAGAGCAGTACCGACGGACTGATGTATCAGACCTCGATGAACGTGGCGAAGAGCCTCAGCACAGGCCTCGAACTGGTGGTGAAAAACAAACTGTGGCGTTTCCTCGACCTCACCACCACGGTCAACGCCTATTACTACAAGCTCAACGGATTCAGTTATGACATCGACGGACAGACGGTTACGGGCGACGAGAACCACAACTTCACTTGGAACGCTCGTATGCAGGCCAGTCTGATACTGCCCTACGACATCACCGTGCAAGTGTCGGGGCGCTACAATGCCCGCCAGGTCATCACCCAGGGCTACCGCAAGGCCAACTACGGCATGGAGGCCGCCATCAAGAAGAATTTCTTCAACAAGGCGCTTACCGTCTCTGTCAACTGCCGTGACGTGTTCAACAGCCGTCAGTGGGAGACCTATACCAGCGACGACACCTTTACACGTTATCAGAAGAACTGGCGCCGCGGCCGCAGCGTCAACTTCACCGTCACTTGGAACTTCGGCAATATGAAACCCAAGCGCAAGAGTGGTGAAGAGCGTGGCAATGGGGCTGATGACAATGAGCAAGACAATAATAGCGGCAGTTACAACGCAGGAGGCGACGAGTAGTCGCGCGGGAAAAATCAGGGCGCTAAACAAATGACTGTTTAGCGCCCTGTTTTTTTTTATTTCGTGATGTCGTGATGACGTGATGTCGTTGTGTCGTTATTACGTTATATCGTTATGTCGTTGTGTCGTAATGTCGTAATAACGTAATATCGTAATCTCGTGATTCTGAAACCATCTATTCTCACTTGATCTTGACCGTCGTCCGTAGCAGACCCTCGTTGGCAGAGGTGCCGCCCACCATGATCTCGTACGGTCCGGGCACCACGCGCATGGTGTTGGTCTGTGCATCCCATCCCTCAAACCGCTCGCGGGGCAGGTCGATGCTCACCGTCTGCTTTTCACCGGCTTTCAACGTCACGCGGCTGAATGCTTTCAGCGATTTCTGCGGACCCTCGGTGTCTGTCGTGCGGCGCACATACACCTGAACGATCTCCGTGCCTTCGCGCCGGCCCGTATTGGTCAGGGTGAAGGTCAGTTTGCCGTTCTTGTATTGGGGCTTGCCGTATGCGAAGGTGGTATAGCTGAGTCCGTGGCCGAAGGGGAAGAGGGGCACTCCGCGGAAATAGCGGTAGGTGCGGTTGGTCATCGTATAGTCGAGGAAGTCGGGCAGGTCGGCGGTGCTGCGGTAGAATGTCACGGGCAGTTTACCCGACGGGTTGTAGTCGCCGAAGAGCACGTCGGCCAGTGCCGTGCCGCCCTGTTCGCCGCCGTACCACGCTTGCACGATGGCGTCGGCGTTTTGTGTCTCAGGCACCATGGCGATGGCGCTGCCCGAGCAGTTGACGAACACCACACGCTTACCGGCCTGATGCAGCAGTGCGATGATGTCGCGCTGCGCCTGCGGCAGTTCGATGTCGGTGCGGTCGCCGCCCTTGAATCCCGGCTCGCTCACCTTCATCTCCTCGCCCTCGAGAGCGGGCGAGATACCCCCGGCAAAGACCACCACGTCGGCGTCGGCCACTTGCTGTAGGATATCCTGTCCCTGGGCCTTGACCAGACAGCCCACGTCGAACTTCAGGATGGCTACGGCATAGTCCTGCACATACTCCAGACGGATATTGTACTCCTCGCCGGCTTTCACCTCAAATTCCTTGTTGGCCACAACCACACGCTCTCTGCCCGACCAGTTGTTCACCAACGTGTCGCCGTTGACGATGAGGCGGGCCTTGTCGTCGGCACCGATCTGGAACAGCACCTTCTCTGTGCGGGTGGGGCGGAAGGTGCCCTCGTAGCAGGCTGAGAATTTCTCCAGTTCTACGCCCGGGGCAAAGACGGTAGCGCCGCCGTTGCTCAGGTTCACGGGTTGTGGCATCTGCACCGTGGCCACGGGTGTGCCCTGCATGTCCATATTGTTCCAATAGGTGGCACGCAGGCCAGGGCCGTCGGCATTGCTGATCTCATTGTAGCGGCTCTCCAGGGCTTCGTTGCGTGTATATCCGCAGCCGCGCACGTAGGTCACGTCACTGGCCTTGGCCTGTATGCCTTGCAGCAGGGTGACGGTGGCGGTGGGGTAGCCGCTGTAGTTGCCCCACATCATCACCGAGTCGGTGGCATTGGGTCCCAAAACGGCGATGCGCATGTCTTTCGAGAGGGGCAGCAGGTTGTTGCGGTTCTGCAGCAGCACCATCGACTCGCGTGCCATGTCCAGGGCCAGCTGCTTATGTTCTTTCGAGGCGATGACCTCCGGGCCGATGCGTTTCCACGGCACGAGCGTCTCGTCGTCGAAGTCGCCCAGTTCGAAGCGGTTTTTCAGCAGCCGCCGCACGCTCACATCAACCTGCTCTTCGGTGATGAGTCCGGCGGCCACGGCTTCCGGCAGACTGCCATAGACCGAACCGCACTCCACGTCGGTGCCCGACAGCACGGCTTTCGATGAGGCTTGGCTGGGTGTCTCCACCACCTCGTGGTGCCCTTTGCGGAAGAAGTCGCTGATAGCGCCGCAGTCGCTCACCACCACGCCGGGGAATTTCCACTCGTCGCGCAATATCTGTTGCAGGTAGCGTGTGTTGCCGCAGCAGGGGTCGCCGTCGATGCGCTGGTAGGCGCACATGAACTGTGCTACGTTGCCTTCCTGCGCCAGTGCCTTGAAGGCCGGCAGGTATGTTTCCCACAGGTCGCGTTCGGGCAGGTCTTCAACATTAAACGAGTGGCGGTTCCACTCGGGTCCGCTGTGCACGGCATAGTGCTTGGCGCAGGCGTCGAGCTTGCGGTAGCGGCTGTCGGCGGGGCCTTGCAGTCCGCGCACCACAGCCAGTCCCATGCGGGTGGTCAGGTAGGGGTCTTCGCCGTAGGTCTCCTGTCCGCGTCCCCAGCGCGGGTCGCGGAAGATATTGATGTTGGGTGTCCAGAACGACAGACACTGGTAGCGCTTGATGATGCCGGCGCGCCGTGCCTCGTTGTTCTTGGCGCGAGCCTCGTCGCTCACGGCGGTGAACACCTGTTGGAGCAGGGCATCGTCGAACGAGGCGGCCATGCCCATGGTGATGGGGAAGACGGTGGCGAATCCGTTGCGCCCCACGCCGTGCAGCGCCTCGCTCCACCAGTCGTACTGGGGGATGCCGAGCCGCGGGATGGCGGGCGATGTGTTGCGCATGAGTTTCGACTTCTCTTCGAGTGTGAGGCGTGCGCACAGGTCGGCGGCCCGTTCCTCTGCCGAGAGGTTGGGGTTCTGGTAGGGCAGCGTCTGGGCTTCCATGCTCAGAGTCATGACCAGAGTGGTGGCGAGTAGTATTTTCCTTGTGTTCATGATTGAGGTTTTGATGGTATAGGTTGCAAAGATACAGTCTTTTTGGGGGTTCAGGGAGGATTATTTGTCTGAAAAGGGGCTATTCAGAGAATGAAGAAGAAAGAAATGTGCTGTTATATGGTCAGTTGTTGATATTTTTTTAACAGTTCTGCCACGCACCGGCTCTCAGTCATTGCCTTCACGTCAAATCCGTAGGCTTGCATCACGGCGCGGTCGTTGTCTTGATGGGCTTTTCTCAGCTCAGACGGCATGGTGCGCTCGTCATAGAGGTCGGCAAGGCTGCTGTCAGGATACAGCGCACGGGCGTCGAGGATGGCTTGCGCCGTCTGTTCTATCCGCGCCTTTTGCGCCTCTGTGGGGGCAGGCCACGGGAAGTTGTTATAGACGATGTCCTTGCTATAGCGGTAGTCACTTTTCAGTCGTCCGCACACCGCCCGCATCCAAGCCATGTGCACATTGCTTTCCAGAATGCCGAAATGATAGAGCGTGGCCGAGGGGATGATTTGTACGGCATCGCTCGCTATCATGCTGGAATCCATGAAGCCTATAGGAACGTAGCGCCTACGCTCAGAAGAGACTCTTGGAACAAGCAGATAATTATCTTCGGGCTGACGTATTTCTCCAAATAGAGAAGGGAAAGCGGCCATTTTTCGGGTGGCAGAACGGTTGCTTTCTAAACGTATCTGTTTTATATTTTCAACTCTGTTCATCACAGCCGATGATTGGCGAAGCTCGGAAGGAGACGCTCCTTTAAGCCACAAACAAAACCTCTTGCGGTTATTGATAAACTCATAGGATCCTACAAATGGACGGATATATTTCTCTGCATATACCCACGAGTGCATCAGTTCATTCTGCTCATCTACAGAAAGAATAAGGTTGCCACCGTCATTAGGCATGCTGCCAAACACCATTTCTGGGACATTGCAGATAGGCCGCTGCCTACTGACAACGAAAACGTCGGGCGCATCCATCAGATAGGCATTGATGTGTCTGACGTGCACAGCCCGCTCGCCATCGTAGATGACAGGTGAATCAGGCGTAACGAGACCGAAGCCTACTGCTATGCAATGGACGTGTGCTTTGAGCGAAGCCTCGCTGTCCCAACGGAATGTGTGATGCGCGAAATGGATATGTACACCCTCGCTGAACAGCTTCCCCCAAAGGCTGGCCACTTGTTCGCCTTGCGTGATGCTGTTGGTGGAGACAAAGGCTGCGCAGCATGAATGATTGCGGGACATCAGGGCTACGGCTTTCTTGTACCAGCAAGCAACATAATCGAGGTTGCCCAAATTCTTCCATTGTGAGCCAAATACATGGAGCATATCTGCTTTTTGCTCCGAGCTCATCAGTCTCGCGCCCACGAAGGGTGGGTTACCCATGATGTAGTCGTATTGAACCTCGTAACGACGAATGTCGGGTTTTAAGTTGCCGTCGAAATGCGGCGACACGACATTTAGCTCATTGTAAACCACAAGGGGTTCGCTGGCCGTCATCGGCTCCGGTTCAATAATAAGGTGGACCTTTTTGGCATAGATAGTGGGGATGGCCGACGGCAGTTCTATCACATCCCATTCCATGCGCAGGGCGTTACCCTCGCGGATGTTGGCATACGACTTCAGCGGCAAGAAGTCGATGTCATGATGGATGATGCGCTCCGTCTCTGCCAGCATTTGCGCCTCGCTGATCCAGAGTGCCGTGGTGGCCACCGTGACGGCGAAGTCGTTGATTTCAATGCCGTAAAACTGGTTGATGCTCACCTTCACGGGATTGACCTCCTCCAGTCCGAGGAATGTCTGTCCGTGATAACGCTCACGTATCAGTTCATTCTCCAGACGGCGGAGTGAGAGATATGCCTCTGTGAGGAAATTACCACTGCCACAGGCAGGGTCGAGGAATGTCAGGCTGGCCAGTTTGTTCTGGAAAGCATCCAACCGGCGGTTGCGCTGACGCTCCACCTTCTCTTCCAATATCCCGTTGAACTCACGCCGCAGGTCGTTGAGGAACAAGGGGTCGATGACCTTATGAATATTCTCGATAGAGGTGTAGTGCATACCGCCGGAGCGTCGCGTCTCGGGGTTGAGCGTACTTTCGAACACAGCCCCGAAGATGGTGGGCGAGATCTCGCTCCAGTCGAAGTCGAGCGAGGCGTTTTGCAGGAGGGTGCTACGCAATTCTTCCGTGAATTGTGGTATCTCAATCTCTTCGGCAAACAATCCGCCGTTAGTATAGGGAAACGCCTTAAGCACATCTTTCAGATAGCGGCTGCGCTTGTCTGCCGGGGTGTTGAGCACCTCGAACAAGTCTCGTAATGCACGTCGTATATCTTCGGCATCACAGCGTGCAAGGTAATCGTGAAACTGGTCATGGGCAAACACGCCGGCATCCTCGGCATACAGACAGAACACGATGCGCACACAGAGGATATTGAGCCAGCGCAACGCTTCGGGTGAGTTGTCATCGTATTGGCTGAGCAGCGCATCGTAGATGCGCCCCACGATCTCGCCAGCCCTCATCGACACCTCCATCTCACGGGTGATGTGCTCGCTTTTCTCGTTGACAATGAATTGCAGGCGGTAATACTCTTTGCCGAGGTCACGCAGCAGGATGCTCTCCGGCTCGCCGTTGGGATGTTCCATGTCATAAATCAAGAACTCCTCGAAGTTGCAGGTCACAATCCAGCGGGGGCGTTCGGAATATGGCATCTCAGCGGCATATCGCTTGGCTTGCTGAAACGGATTGAGCCGTGAGCCGTCGCTCTGCGTGATGGCGGCACGGAGGTCTTTGCCCAATGACTTCTGCTCGATGAGCACCTTGGTCGAGGGGATGTGCGCGTCGATGAAGTTGGTCTTATCCACCTTCACTTGCTCTTCATAGCGTATGAAAGTGCTCGGATTCTCTATACCAAACACCTCTGTGAGCAACTCGGTCCAGAACACCTGCGAGTCGCCCTTTTCATATCCGCGCCCTGCCCACCGCTCTGCAAAGGCGGTGGCCGCAGCGGCTTGTTGCTTGTCAGAGTGTATCATACGCTAATAGTAGGGGGGCTTCTGTATATCACCCCACCTGGCTGCCGGGCCGCACGTCTTTGGTGGTGGTCACCACGCTGAGCGACTCGTCGGCATCGACGGCCGAGAGAATCATGCCCTGGCTCTCGATGCCCATCATCTTGCGCGGGGCGAAGTTGGCCACGAATAGGATGCGACGGCCGATGAGCTCCTCGGGGGCCTCGTAGAAGGCGGCGATGCCCGAGCAGATGGTGCGGTCGGTGCCGGTGCCGTCGTCGATGGTGAACTGCAGCAGCTTCTTCGACTTCTTCACCCGTTGGCAGTCTTTCACCAGTCCCACGCGGATGTCGAGCTTCTCGAAGTCGTCAAAGCTGACGGTGTCTTTGATGGGGGCAGGCTGATAGGTGGCTGCCTCGTTGGCTTTCTTGGTTGCTTCCAGTTTGTCGAGCTGTTTCTGTATCACCTCGTCTTCGATCTTCTCGAAGAGCAAGGTGGGCTCGGCCAACTGGTGACCGGCTTGGAGCAGGTCGGTGCTGCCCAATTGCTCCCATTCGAAGTGGTCGATGTTGAGCATCTCGCGCAGTCTCTTCGACGAGAAGGGCAGGAACGGCTCGAAGGCGATGGCCAGGTTGGCGGTCAGCTGCAGACAGATGTTGAGGATGGTCTCGCAGCGCTTGGGGTCGGTCTTCCACACCTTCCACGGCTCGCAGTCGGTGATGTATTTATTTCCGATGCGTGCCAGGTTCATGGCCTCGAACTGAGCCTCGCGGAACTTAAACTGGTCGAGCAGGGTTTCCACCTTGGCTTTCACGTCCTTGAACTCGTTGATGGCGTTTTGGTCTGTCTCGGTCAGTGTGCCGCAGGCGGGCACCACGCCGCCCCAGTATTTCTTGGTCAGTTGCAGAGCACGGTTCACGAAGTTGCCGTAGATGGCCACCAGTTCGTTGTTGTTGCGGTCTTGGAAGTCTTTCCAAGTGAAGTTATTGTCTTTCGTCTCGGGGGCGTTGGCGGTGAGCACGTAGCGCAGCACGTCCTGCTTTCCGGGCATGTCCTCGAGATATTCGTGCAGCCACACCGCCCAGTTGCGCGACGTGGATATCTTGTCGTCCTCCAGGTTGAGAAACTCGTTGGCGGGCACGTTGTCGGGCATGATATAGCCGCCGTGGGCCTTCATCATCACGGGGAAGATGATGCAGTGGAACACGATGTTGTCCTTGCCGATGAAGTGCACCAGGCGTGTGTCGTCGTCCTGCCACCACTGTTGCCACGTGCCCCACCGTTCGGGGTCACGCTCGCACAGTTCCTTGGTGTTGCTTACATAACCGATGGGCGCGTCAAACCACACATAGAGCACCTTGCCCTCGGCGCCCTCCACGGGCACGGGGATACCCCAGTCCAGGTCGCGCGTCATGGCACGCGGCTGCAAGTCCATGTCGAGCCACGACTTGCACTGACCATATACGTTGGGCCGCCACTCCTTATGCTCTTCCAGTATCCAGTGCTTGAGCCAGTCTTGGTATTCGTTGAGTGGCAGGTACCAGTTTTTCGTCTCTTTCATCACGGGCGTGCTGCCGCTGATGGTCGATTTGGGGTTAATGAGCTCGGTGGGCGACAGGTCGCGTCCGCATTTCTCGCATTGGTCGCCGTAGGCATTCTCGTTGTGGCAGTGGGGGCACTCGCCCGTCACATAGCGGTCGGCGAGGAATTGCTTGGCCTCTTCGTCGTAGAGCTGCGTGGTGGTCTCCTCGGTCAACTTACCCTCGTCGTAGAGTTTGCGGAACCACTCGGCGGCAAACTGGTGGTGAGTCTTGGATGTGGTGCGGCTGTAGATGTCGAACGAGATGCCGAACTCCTCAAACGACTTCTTGATGAGCGTGTGGTAGCGGTCCACCACATCTTGCGGGGTGATGCCCTCTTTGCGTGCGCGGATGGTGATGGGCACGCCGTGCTCGTCGCTGCCGCCGATAAACAGCACGTCTTCTTTCTTCAGGCGCAGGTAGCGCACATAGATGTCGGCAGGCACATACACGCCGGCCAGGTGTCCGATATGCACTCCGCCGTTGGCGTAGGGTAGGGCGGAGGTCACGGTAGTACGTTTATACTTTTTCTGTTCCATTTTTTGTCGTTTTTTTGTTTTGGGTGCAAAGTTACATTTTTTTTTTGTACTTTTGCCAAATGATGAGAAAAATAAGTGTTTTAATCAGTTTCGCAATGCTGCTGGCCGTGAGTGCTGAAGCCCAGCGCACGGTGGTGGTCGATGCCGTCACGCGGCAGCCGGTGGCGCATGCCAACCTGTATGCCAAGGAGGGCGGGAAGTTCCGTTCGGCGGTGTCCGACGAGGCGGGGCGTGCCGAGGTCGCTTTCCCTTTCCGCCGCCTCACCGTATCGCACCTCAACTACGAGAAGCAGGTGCTCTCGCGGTTGCCCGACACCGTTTGTCTGCAACCCATGGTGCGCGTGGTGAACGAGGTGACCGTATATAGCGGCGAACCGGCGTGGATACGCAAGAAACTGAAACAGTTGGTGCGCGAGAAGGCGCAGCGCTACCACAACCGCCGGCAGGTGTTGCACTACGACTACGACTCGCAGAGCATCAGCGGCAGTCAGTATTACCGCTATCAGGCCGGTGGGTGGCTGCGTATGCCTGATGCCGACGACAAGGGCTATGCCATCCACCAGACCGAGGGGCACATCACAGCCGTTGACAGCACCCGCCTGACCGACGTGGCCAACCTGCGGCGGATGCTTTACGAAGACTTCGTCGATGAGCTTGATTCGAAGTTCATCAGCCAGCACCGCTTTTACGTCGATTATGATTACGAGGGTGCTCCCGGCGAGGTCTCGCTCGTGTTTCGCGGCAAGAAATACGGCGACGACCGCGGACGTTTTGTCATCGACACGGCACGCTGCGTCATCCTCTCCGCCCAGCGGCACCTCGGACTGAAAGCCAACAAACACCTGCGCGTGTCTGACTTCATGCTCAGCATGGCGCGTATCATCTCCGGATATAAGATACTCGACTGGATGGTCGATTACCGTGTCGCATACGCCGAGACCGACGGTTCGTGGCATCCCGCCGACATCGCTTATAAGTTCTTTTTCAAGACCGTTGACAACGAGACCGACGAGTCGTCACAGCAGTTCAGCCGTGATACGGGCAGCGGTTTCTCCAATATGGAATCGACGGTGACCATCCGCCCCACTGATATCCACCCCGACGACAGCATCGCCTGGAAACCCCTTCCGCGCTCGTGGATATTGAAGTACAATACCGACGAAGAGCGTGCCTACGAGGTGGAGCTCTCACACCTGCCCGCCACATTCACCTTGCTGGAAGGCCTTGACATGTGATTTGAGGTTTGAGATTTGAGGTTTGAGATTTGAGATTTGAGGTAAGATGTGAGAGGTACCACACCCCCTCAACTTTCTACATTAAACTATAAACTATAATCTATAATCTATAATCTATAAACTATAATCTATAATCTATAAACTATAAACTCCCCCCAATGTACCCCCTCTCTTCCTCGCAAATGGGCATTTATGCCGGGTGGGCTGCCTATCCGCAGACCACAGGCTATAATCTGCCGGCGGTCGTGCCTTTCCCCTGCACGGTCGATGCCGACCGTCTGGCCGGTGCCATGCAGCAGATAGCCGACACGCGCGAGGTGCTGCATACGCGCATCTGCACGGATGCCGAGGGGAGGCCCTGTCAATATGCCGACATGCAGATGCCTGTCGTGGTGCAGCGGATGCAGGCTGGCGAGGCCGAGGCGCAATACTATATCGCCCATGACTTTGTGCGGCCCTTTGCCATCGACGGAAGCGAGCCGCTGGCTCGTTTTGCTGTCATCGTCACGCCGCAGCACCATTACCTGCTCATTGATATCCATCACATCATCGCCGACGGACTGACCATCGTACACAGCCTGCTCGGCATCGACCTGCCACAGGCTTACACTTCTTTAGGGGCAGGGTGCAGGGCTCAAGGGGCAGGGGGCTTTTCTTGGGGGCAAGGGGCAGGGGGCAAGGGGCAGGAGAATACCAAGCCACAAGTAGGGACAGGGCGTGCCCTGTCCGCAAGCGAGGGGTCTCATCGTCATATAGCGGACAGGGCACGCCCTGTCCCTACTTCCAGCTACGAAGGTTATGTTTCCGACTCCCAACATCCGACATCCCAACGTTCAACGTTCAATGTTCAACGCTCAACGTTACTTTATCAGTCGGCGGTGGAGGAGGAGCGGCGGTGTCAGGGCGATGAGTATCGCAGGGCGGCCGATTACCAGCGGGCGCGTTTTGCCGGTGTGCCCTTCGTCCGTCTGTCGGCCGAGGTGACGGATGCGTGGGGAGCCACCATCCGCCGTTCTGCCAGCCTCGACCGTGGCGCCGTCGATGCTTGGTGCGCAGCGCACGGTCTCACGCCCAACCTGCTGCTGATGGGAGCCTTCGGACTGGTGCTCGCCCGCTGGTGCCGTCATCGTCGCATCGCCTTTACGGTCATCAACCACGGGCGGCGTGGCCGTCGGTATGCCGATGCCTATGGCATGTTCGTCAGGTCGGCCCCCGTCATCGCCGACACCCGCGGTGTGTCGGTCATGGATTATATCCGCTCCATGCGCGGCGAACTCAACAGCACGGTGCGCTATGCCGTCTATCCCTTCACCCATTTCTGCCGCGACATGGGGGTGACGCCCGATGTGGCCTTCGGCTTCCAGGCCGGCGTGCAAGAGATGGTCACACTCGATGGTTGTTCGGTGCAGGGCTGTCAACTGATGCCACCCATGACGCGCAGCGACCTCAGTTGCATGGTCTATCTCACTGACAATCAGTATGAGATACGAATGGAGTCGAGCGAGGCTCTCAACCCTGCCTCGACGCTGCAGACCCTGGCCGATGCCGTGAGGTGGACGGTCGGCAATATGATGGCGCACCCCGATGTGCCGCTCGCCGACATAGCCATCGTCAGCCACGACGAGGAGCAACGCCTCCTGGCGCTCTCGAAAGGCGAAAGGATGGAATACGACGAAAACGACACCTTCCTCCGTCTTTTCCTACGTCAGGTTCAACGTACCCCCGAAGCCCCTGCCGTGACCGACGACAGCGGGGTGCTCACTTACGCTCAGTTGGCCGCCTGCGTCGAGGCCCGTGCTGCCGCCCTGTCGGCCGCCGGCTACACCCGCGGACACCTTGTCGCCGTCGAGGCCCGTCAGAACAAGGAATACCTGATTGATGTCATCGCCGCATGGCGCATCGGAGCGTGTGTAGAGGTAAGAGGTAAGGGGTTAGAGGTAAGAGATATGTCTGCATGGCAGGGAACAGGGGGCAAGGGGCTTTCTTTAGGTGCAGGGGGCAGGGGGCAGGAGAATACCACGCCACAAGTAGGGACAGGGCGTGCCCTGTCCGCAAGCGGGGAGCCTCATCGGCATATAGCGGACAGGGCACGCCCTGTCCCTACTTCCAACCACGAAGGTTATGCTCCCGACTCCCATCATTCGACATTTAACCTTCAACCATCAACTTTCAACTATTGTCCAAACTCCCAAACTCCCAGACTCCCAAACTCCCCAGAAATAGCCTACGTCATCTATACCTCCGGCTCCACGGGCGAGCCCAAGGGCGTGATGGTGTCGCAGCAGGCGTTGACACATTTCATACACTTCATCGTCAGGGAGTGGCACCTCAAAGCGCACAGCCGCATCGCCTGCCATGCCTCGGTGGCCTTCGACGCATCGGTTGAGGATCTCTTCCCCGTGCTCACCACAGGCGGACAACTCTTCATCGTGCCCGAGGCCGACCGGCGCGACCCCGACCGCCTCTACCGCTACCTTGTCGATTACGGCATCACGGGCTGTTGCATGACCACCCAGTGGGGCGTGCTCATGGCCGAGCGCTACGACCTGCCTCTCGACTACCTCTGCCTGGGCGGTGAGCGGCTTCTTGTCGTGCCCCCCTTCCGTGGCAGGCTCATCAACACCTACGGACCCACGGAGATGACCGTCGATGCCACCTACTGCGAACTGGTGCCGGGGCGTAGCTACGACACCATCCCCATCGGACGACCCCTGCCCGACCTTGCGGCGTATGTCGTTGATGCAGAGGGACATCTGCTGCCGCAGGGTGCCACGGGCGAACTATGGATGGCGGGGCCGCAGATGGCCGAGGGCTATCTGGGCGACGAAGTCCTCACGGCGCAGCGGTTCACCCCTTGCCGTTTCGCTGAGGGGCGTGTCTATCACACGGGCGACCTGGTGCGGTGGAATGCCGAGGGACTGTTGGAGTTCGTGGGACGTGCCGACCGTCAGGTGAAACTGCGCGGCTACCGCATCGAACCGGGACAGGTAGAGCATGCCATCGCGCGTGTGCCGGGCGTACTGCAGGCGGCGGTCGTGGTGCGTATGGTCGGGGGCGAGCAGCGTCTCTGTGCTTATTTCGCTGCCTGTCGCTCGATCGCTGCCGCTGAGATGAGAGACGCCTTGGCGGCAGTGTTGCCCGCCTATATGGTGCCTACGGCATATATGCAGTTGCCACGGTTGCCCCTCACGCAGCACGACAAGGTGAATCTCGATGCTCTGCCCGTCATCACGATGGCGGTGTCTGATACCGACTATGTGGCACCTGCCACCAGGCAGGAACGGCTCTGGTGCTACCTTTTTGCCCGGGTGCTGGGGGTCGAGAGGGTAGGGGTCACCGACGATTTCTTCGCCCTTGGCGGCACCTCGCTCACCGCCGTCCGTCTGCTCACGGCCGCCGCCGAACAGGGGTTGCGCCTCACCTACGACCAGATATACGAGCATCCCACGCCAAGGGGACTTTCTGCGGGGCTTCCCTTAGGGGCAGGGGGCAAGGGGCATTCTTCAGGGGCAGGGTGCAAGGGGCAAGGGGCAGGAGAATACTCCCCAAAGGATGACTATTGTCCAAACTCCCAAACTCCCAGACTCCCAGACTCCCCAAAGGATGACCATTGTCCAAACTCCCAAACTCCCAGGCTCCCAAACTCCCCAAAGGAAGACTATTGTCCAAACTCCCAAACTCCCAGACTCCCAAACTCCCAACCTTCCAACCTTCATCCTTCAACTTTCAACCTTTTAACGGGTGCCACGGGCTTTTTGGGCATCCATGTGTTGCGTGAGTTATTAGGGCGTGGCTGTCATGTCGTTTGTCTGGTGCGTGCCGACGACGATGCGCATGCGCTCGCCCGCCTTCTCGACGCTTGGCAGTGGTATTTCCCCGCTGTCCCCTGTCCGCAACCCTCTTTCCTCACCGCCATCGCCGCCGATATCACCGCAGCGTCGTTCGCGTCTATGCCACTGCCCGGAGAGGGGGCAGGTGCGGGGCTCTTCATCCACTGTGCCGCCGACGTGCGTCAGTATGCCCCGGCAGGCCAGTTGTGGCGCACCAATGTCGAGGGCACCCGCCACGTCATCGACTTCTGCCAGCGCCATCGCCTGCAGCTGGCACATATCTCAACCATCGCGGTGAATACCACGCCACAAGTAGGGACAGGGCGTGCCCTGTCCGCAAGCGGGCAGCCGCAGTATCAGCTAATGGCGGACAGGGCACGCCCTGTCCCTACTTCCAATCACGATGACTATTGTCCGAACTCCCAAACTCCCAAACTCCCAAACTCCCTAATTAAAAGACTCCCAGACTCCCCAACTCCGTACCTACAATCTAAGGCCGAGGCTGAGCGGGTAGTGTCCGAGGCGGTGCGGCAAGAGCGGTTGCAGGCACAGATACTCCGTGTGGGCAACCTGACCGCCCGGCAGAGCGACGGCGTGTTTCAGCGCCATGCCCAAACGAATGCCTTTCATCTGCTTGCCGAGGCCCTGCAAGCCCTGGGCTGCTATCCCGCGCCGCTGGCAGATGTCGTGGTCGATCTGTCGCCTGTTGACGTGACCGCACGCCGGTTGGTCGATGCACTCGCACAGCCCTTCGACGGGAGGGTGACCGACCTGTCAAGTCCCGACAAGACCACCGTCGGCGCTCTTGCCCGCGGGTGGCAACTGCAGCCTGTAGGCACCGATGAGTTTATGCACCGCGTCGGTACGTCGTCGCTCACAGACATCCAGCGCATGGTGACCAAAGGGTGGTTGCACCTTACTTTTTAGCACTCGTCTGTTGTCTTTTTCAAAAAAATTCGTATCTTTGCAGCCAACTTCCCATTAACTACCCATTAACTTCCCATTCACTTCCTTTTCACTTCCTTTTCACTTCCCTTTAGTAACATGTCTGATTGTGAATACAAACTGCCGCCTGTGGATGCGGTATTCGAGATTTTCAAACAGTTGAACCAGATACCGCGCCCCTCGCATCACGAGGAGCGTGTGGCCGATTTCCTCTGTCAGTATGCCGAGCGCCTCGGATTGGAATACGAGCGCGACGCGCACAATTGTGTGGTGATACGCAAGCCCGCCTCGCCCGGATATGAGCGGTCTGAACCCGTGGTGCTGCTCAATCACATGGATATGGTGTGCGTGGGCATGAACGACCCGCTGAGCGACCCCGTCGAGGCCTATACCGACGGCGGATGGATGCACGCCCGGGGCACCTCGCTCGGTGCCGACAACGGCATCGGCCTGTCGATGGCACTCGCCGTGCTGGCCGACGACAGCATCCAGCATCCTGCACTCGAGGTGCTGACTACCACCAACGAGGAAGACGGCATGTCGGGCGCAGCCAACCTGTCGCCACAGTTCCTGCACGGGCGCAAGGTCATCAACCTCGACTCCGAGGACTACGACACCATCACCACGGGGGCTGCCGGCGCCTACTTGCAGCAGCACCGCCTGCCCTTCGCATGGCAGCCCGCTCCCAAAGGCAAGTATCGCTGGTACCGTATCAGCATCGCCGGCGGACAGGGTGGTCATTCGGGCGTGGATATCAACAAAGGGCGTGCGTCGGCCACGGTGTGCACGTGGGCCATCCTGGCCGCCATCTTCAATGAGTACGACATCTATGTGGCTGATGTGCGTGTAGGCGAGGCTAATGCGTCGATCGCCTCCTCGGCCGAGCTCGTGGTGTGCGTGCCTTCGGGCGAGGCCGCCGAGTATGTGAAGGCACAGGAAGCGACCTTCAACGAGTGGGTGGCAGAAGAATACGGTGCCGGCGACCCCGATGTGCGCTGCCATATCGAGAAGACCGAGCCGCGGCAGCAGGTCATCGCCCCCGAGGCCATCGAGGCGCTGCTCACCGCCCTGGAGCAGATACCGCAGGGTGTGGTGAAGATGAGCGAGGTGATGGAGGGCACGGTAGAGACGTCCAACAATGTGGGGCGTATCTACGTAGAAGACAGCAGCGTGATGGTCAGCACCCACACGCGCAGTTTCATCGACCGCGACATGATCGCTCTGGGCGGGGAGATACGCGAGGCGTTTGCCCGTCAGGGCGGTTCTTCAGAACTGGTGATGTCGGCGCCTGCCTGGCAGGAGAATCCCGACTCCGACTTCCTGCGTCTCACCTCCGACGTGTTTCTCGATGTGCTGGGCTGGCGCCCTCGTCCTGTGGCGATGCACTTCGTGCTGGAGGCCGGCTATTTCGTCCAGAAATATCCGGGCATTGAGATGGCGAGCATCGGTCCGCGCATCGTCGAGCCCCACTCCGCCAACGAGCGTGTGGAACTGAGCACCATCGGCGACATCTGGCGCGTGCTCATCGAGTTGCTGAAAAGATTATAATCAAAAAGCCCTGCCGATAGGCAGGGCTTTTATGTTTAGGGTTTAGGGTTGAGGGTTTAGTGTTCTTACACTGTTTAGGGTTTAGGGTTGAGGGTTTAGTGTTCTTACACTGTTTAGGGTTTAGGGTTGAGGGTTTATGGTTCTTACACTACTGTGGCACAGCAGTACACGGAACGGAGTGCCCTGAAGCATATCTCTTACCTCTTACCTCTCACCTCTCACCTCTCACCTCTAAAGAACCTCTCACCTCTAAAGAACCTATTTCACCAACACCTTCTTGGTGTCGTTGCCTTGGCGCACGATATAGAGGCCTTTCTGGTTCATGTCGCTCACGCGCTGGCCGGCGGCGTTGAATATCTGCAGCGGGGCATGGGTGGTGGCTGTCTTCGCCTCGTCGATGCCAGAGGTCACGGTCTTGCTGATATACTCGCCCAGTCCGCTGCCGTCGGAGCTGTCGTCGCCCTCAACCCACATGCACGAGAAGATCCAGCGGTTGGGTATCTTCGCCACGCGGCGGCAGTTGCCCGTGGTGATGTCTATCTCATAGATGCAGGTGTCGTATTTGCCGTTGGTTATCCACTCCTTGTCAGAGAGCGAGCTCCACGAACCGTTGTCGTTGATGCCCTTGCCGCTGTTGTAGTAGCCGTTCCAGTACATCTTATAGGGATTGCTGGCGGCGAAGCAGGCACTCTGGCGGCGATACTGCGAGGCATAGCCCGTGGCGGGGTAGATATTCTCGTAGGCCACGTAGGGCTCGCCCGTCTCCTCATCCACGGCGGGCACCTCGATCAACTGCATCAGACCCGTCGTGAGGTCAAACTCGCAGAGCTGTGCGCCAGAGAGATTGCCGTTGATGTCTTCCATTTTGCCGTCGGCGTTGATGGCTCCGTTGCTGCCGCCGCTGGTCAGTGCGAAGGCGCGGCCCTCGGAGTTGATGGCAAAGGTGATGAAGTTGTAGTAGTATAGTCCGGGGGTGACAGGTGTGATCTTCATCGTCTGCAGGTCGATGGTGCAGATGCAGTAGCCGGCATCGGTGCTGGTGGCATCGCCGTCTTCATCCACGAAGAAGTCGGGGTCGTCGGTAATCTCGCTGCGCAGCTGCTGCTCTGTCAGGTAGAACAGGCCATACACCTTGCCATCGACGGGGTTGTAGGCCATGCCTGCCGATTCGATGTTGGTGTTGGCGTGGAAGAAGTCGTTCGCACCGGCGAGCAGGTTGCCCGTCTTGGCATCCCATTTGCGCACGGCGAAGAGCTCCTCGTCGGTGGTCGATTGGTAGTCGCGCGAGAAGATGGTGGCGATGACACCGTCGATATAGACGGCGCCCGAGTTGCCAATCATCAGGTTGAAGTTGCTGGCCCATGCTGCTTTGTCGGGGTCGGTCACCTGTCCGCCGCTGTAGAAGTCGGATTTGTTCACGGCGGGGTCTTTCACGGGTGTCGAGACGGTGCCGGCGTCGGCATCGACATTGAAAGAGTAGATGCCGTTCTCGACGATGAACATGGCTTTGCCGTTGATGTATCCCACATAGTCGCTCACCATCTGGTCGCCCTTCTCATGCACGCCGTCGGTGCCGTCGTAGCGGTTGCTCTCTGCCACGGCTTTGATTTTCACCTGCGCTTGTATCGGCAGAGCGGCGATCATCGCCATTGCTGCCACAAAAAGTAAAAGTTTTTTCATTTTAAGCTTATTTGTTTGTTGTTTTTTGATTCAA
This sequence comes from uncultured Prevotellaceae bacterium, assembly GCA_947165505.1. GTDB lineage: Bacteria > Bacteroidota > Bacteroidia > Bacteroidales > Bacteroidaceae > Prevotella. Next base: position 27,746 of record CAMVAT010000018.1, read on the forward strand.
TAGACCGTTTAGGGGTTGCAAATTTAGCGATTTGTGCTCGCTTTGCGTGAAAGATTTCGTTAAAAAGAATTAACCGGCGGGCAAAAAACTTTCAAATTGTCAGTTATGTCCATAAAATGTCGGCATTTTTTATCTTTTCATTTCATCTGGATGATAGTTTACACCTCGCGTCATCGCTATTACCTTGCAAAGGTAAACATTTTGCGCCAAACAGCCATTTTTTATTCTTTTCAAATCCGACAAATTGCCATTTTCGTAATAAATCGGTACTTTTTCGGCGCGTTTTTTTGCTTTCTTGAAGATTTGCGCTAATTTTGCACCTCGGATTGAAATGTGGTTCGACCATTGTACTGTGACACTCCATCCAATGACAAATATTCGTGTGCTTCGCCTCTTTTTGCTTGTTGTCATCATGTCGGTGGCAGCTGTCTGCGTCAGTGCGCAGACCGGGCAGCGCGCGGACCTTTGGCAGCGGTGCGAACGGGCACGGAGTCTGTGCCAGTACGACTCGCTGGCGGTCTATGCCGGTGAGATGCTCTCGCAGGCAAGGGCTGGCGGCGATGAGCGCACCGAGGCTTACGCCCTCTTCTATCAGGGCCTGTCACAGCTCTTTACTGGCAAGGGCGGCGGTTCGCTCCAATCGCTCAGTCAGTCGCGCGACTTGGCCGAAGAGATAGAGAATGACTCCATCCTCGCCCTCGTCACCAATGCCATGGGCATCTACCACGCCATGGTCGAGAACAACCGCTTTGTGGCGCAGCAGTTTTTCTTCCGCAGCCTCGACTACGCCGAGAAAGCCCGGTATGAGCAGCTCAAGGGGCGCGTCTATGGCAACCTGCTCACCCTGACGCATACCGCCACCGACACCGCCGGACTGGCCAACGCACGCCGCATCTACGACTACGGCCATGAGCAGCACGACTACGAGCAGACATTCATGGGCGCCTATTACCAAGCCAACTACTACAACCTCACGGGCGACAACCAACGGGCGGAGACGTTTCTGCGCGAGGCGCTTGATATCTACCGCGACTATCCCTACGACGATGTGGCATCGGTCTATACACTCTATTCTAAAGTGAAGATGGACATGGGACAGACAGACGAGGCCGAGCGCTACGCGCGTCAGGCGATAGCCCTGGCCGACAGCCTGCATCAGCCCTTCCTGCTGCCCGACACCTACCTGCAATATGCCGAGGTGCTCTCGCGCAAGGGCAATCCGGCTCTCTCCAACGCCATGGCGCAACGGGCACTGGAGACCGCCGACCTGGCATCGAGCAAGACGCAGGCCGTGGCATGCTATCGGCTGATGGCACGCAACAGTCGGATGTTGGGACAGAACGCACAGGCGATGGACTGTCTGGAGCGCGCCAACCAACTGATGGACACGCTCACGCTCATCAACATGGAGCGGCTCAACCACGAGCGCACCATCATGCTCGACATACAGAAGAAAGAGCAGGAGGCACAGCTCAGGCGGCAGCAGATGGCCTCGCAGCGCAGGATGAACATCTTCCTCGTCGTGGCGGTAGCCCTGCTCACGGCTCTGTTGGCCGTCATCTACGTGCTCTATCGGCACCGCAACCGGCTCTATAAGAATATCGTCAGGCAGAACGCTGCCGCCGTGCGACACCAGAAAGAACTGCAACAGCGCATCGACCGCCTGATGGAGCACCCCGAAGGAAAAGCCCCCGGAGAGCCCGGAAAGCCCGGAAACCCCGGAAACCCCGGAAAATCCGGAAAATCCGGAGAATCCGGAATATCCGGAGAACCCGGAGAACCCGGAATATCCGGAGAATCCGGAGAACCCGGCGCCCCCCCCATTGACCCCAGCGATCCCGGCAACAAGCTGGTCGATAACGACGAGAAAAAACAGGCACTCTACGACCGTGCCTGCCAATTGATGGAGCAGGAGCGCCTCTACACCGACCCGCAGCTCAACCGCGAGCGGCTGGCCGAGTTGCTCGGCACCAACCGCACTTACCTCTCGACGATCATCAAGGAGAAGAGCGGCATGAGCTACTTGCAGTTCGTCAACTCGTATCGCATCGACGAGGCCATCCGCATCCTCTCCGACCCCGACAAGATCGACTACCCGCTCAAACAGATATGGAGCGACCTGGGCTTCAACTCGCCCGCCACCTTCTATAAGCTCTTCCAGCAGGCGGTGGGCATCACGCCTTCGGTCTATCGCAAGCAGTTCATTGACCTCAACGAGTGATGGGGCGGGGGCTCCGGATTTTCCGGATTCTCCGGGTTTTCCGGGTTTTCCGGATTCTCCGGATTCTCCGGATATTCCGGGTTATCCGGTCATTTAGCAAAAAAACAAACAAACCAACCAAACCAAAACCAATCAAAAAAACATGCTACAGACAAAGAAATCACTTGTCATGAGCACACTCATGGCACTCTGCATGATGCTTTTAGGCAACATGGCCGTGCAGGCTCAGGCCATCCATGTGGCTACCGACGGCAATGACGACAATGCCGGCACCGCCGAGGCTCCCCTGAAGACCATCCACAAAGCCGTGGAGCTGGTGCAACCCGGCGACACCGTATGGGTGCACGGTGGCACCTATACCATCAGCGAACGCATCAAGATTCCAGAGAAGGCGACCACGCCCGACCGGCGCTGCTACCTCTGGGCGGTTCCGGGTGAGACCGTGGTCATCGACGGCTCTGCCATGCACCATACCACCAAGGCGGATTTCAAGATGGGACGCTGCATCTACGTCAACCATCTGGCCAATTACTGGCACTTCAAGGGCCTGACGCTCTGCAACGCCGAAGACAACGGCATGAAGGTGGAGGGGTCGTACAACATCATCGAGCAGTGCGTCTTCCACGACAATAACGACACCGGCCTGCAGATAGGCATGTACAAGGACTTCGACATCGAAGAGACCAAGGAACTGCCCAAGGGCACGCCGCAGTACAACCCCGGCTACCAGTTCTGCCGCGGCAATATCGTCATCAACTGCGATGCCTATAACAACAACGACAGCCGCGAGTTTGACGGTAAAGACGACGACGGAGGCGATGCCGACGGCTTCGCCTGCAAACTGTTTCCCGGACCAGGCACCGAGTTCCACGGTTGCCGCGCATGGAACAACAGCGACGACAACTGGGACCTCTACATGGTCTATCACCCCGTGGTCATCGACAGCTGCTGGGCCTACCACGCCGGCTACTTCCCCGACGGCAGGGTGGGTAAGAACGGCAACGGATTCAAACTCGGCGGCGGCGGGTCGGCCGGCGGAGCTGCCTTCGACCAGTCGCTCGGCGCACACGTGCTGACCAACTGCGTGTCGTTCGGCAACCTGCACAAGGGCTACGACCAGAACAATGCCTACGAGGGCATGTATATCATCAACTGCACCGCATGGGGCAATGAGTTCAACTACCGCTTCCCCACCATCTTCAAATACGGCGGCATGATGATACGCAACTGCATCGGGTGGGGCGCCACGGTCGAGAACCACGAGTTCCTCTCGGGCGACAAAGAGGGGGTGCAGGTGCCCAACACCGACTATAACTCATGGACCACGCTCGACCAGTGCAGTCCGTATAAGGAGAGCACCAAGGTGGGCAAGGCTCCCAACCTGACGAAAGACTATTCGGGCGAGTTCGTGTCGCTCAGCGTGGCCGACTTCATGGCACCGCGCCAGGCCGACGGTTCGCTGCCCGACAACGGCTTCGCACGGCTCAAGGCCGGGTCGGTGATGAAAGACAAGGGCACACCCATCGTGGGCTTCACCCCTGAGCGCCACCTGCCTCTGGCCGAGGCCACGGCGGCCCACCTGGAACTGATCACCGCCGACGACATCACCATCCCCTACAACGATGCCGCACCCGACTTCGGCGCCTACGAGCTCGACGGTGTGCCGGCCGACATCGTGGTGCCCGAGAAGGCCACGCTGACGTGCCTCACAGCCAATGCCATACAAGAGGTGATGCGTGGCGAGCCCATTGCCGACATCGTCTTCGAGATGGGCGGCGCTGCCAACGGTGCCACCGTCGCCGGACTGGCCGAGGGACTGACCTATACCATCGACGGCACTCTCATCACCATCAGCGGCACACCCGCAGAGAGCTGCACCTACGTGGTGACCGTGACCGGCGGCCCGCGCGAGGTGACCACCACCGGCATCATCACCTGTGTGACGCCCTACCGCGTGCTCACCGGCGACTGGTATCCCTTCCAAGACCTGGAGAGCGCACTGCCCGCCGACCTGCAAGGGGTGCTCAGCACCGTGACGGGCGACGACGCATACCCCTCGCGCATCGACCCCGCCTACAAGGAGAGCGACGGCAATGTGCCTGCAGGATGTACGCTCGGCGCACTGGTGATGGGCCGCAACAACGGCGGTGCCCGCTGGGACTTCACCGACGGCGTGCTGCAACTGCTCGTCAACCTGCATATCACCGGCGGACGCACGTTTAAGATCAACTACACGTTGGCCGACGGCACACAGCATACCGCCAATGTGGCGAAGATGAGCAAGGGCACCTACTGCGCCTGGGACGTGCTGGCGCAGGCCGGCATCGACGAGGCCACCGCACAGCGCATCCGCAGTATCTCGCTGCTCAACAACAACAGCGGCGGCGAGGTGCGCCTCTACGATATGTATGTGCGCGTGCCCGTGGCATCAGCGCCCACGGCCATCAGCAACCTCCCGTCCGACGGCAACACCTGCGGCAAGGCGCGCAAATACCTCCTCGACGGCCGTATCGTCATCGAACGTGCCGGACAGCGATACAACGCCGTGGGAGAGCGGCTGTATTAACCTGATTCATACAGGGATACAACGGATTTCACGGATGACACGGATTATTGCCATCGCTGATTATCAGCAGGATATAAATCCGTGTCATCCGTGAAATCTGTTGTCACGTTCGGTCGGATTTGCAATCCGACCGCATGGAGTATAAGCCTTTAAGAGAGTCTCGTCATTCCACTTCAACGATTTCTATCTCCAAGTCGTCGTAGTCGTCATCGGCGGCTGGCAGGTCGTCGCCGTCTCCCATCGGCGTCATCGTGACTTTTGGGGCTCGCATGGTCTCGCCCGACAGGTCGTAATCTATCTCGCCATAACTGCTGTCTTTGTCAAAGCCGCGAACATACCAATCGGCCTTAAACGTCTTACCGTCCTTATCCTTTTCTGTGGTAGTCTTATAGAATTGGTCTTCTCCCTCGTTGAGCGACTCGTCATATTTCAAGTTGACGGTGTAAGCCGTTCCCCAGTTGGTTGTCTCCGCACCTTCTAAATCGAACTTTACGTATGGACGGAAAACGAGGGTTCTGTTACCCTTATCACTCTTTTTAATGAACCATAGTACGTTTTTGATACCACCATTTATCGGCTTCTTGATAGAGTAGGTCTTGTTGCCCACTTGGAATCCCCACTCTTTAATCTCGTCCGCACTCATGCTGTTCGTACCCCATGGCTGCACATACGTACGGAATTTGAAATCATAGTAGTAGTGCTCCACACCGCTCCGCCGATAATAATAATAATGTTGAGCAGTCATGTCATGATCAAATAGCTCTAAAGTGGGCGATTGAGAGGAGAAAGGATATGCATGGCTGTAAAGAATCCTGTCCTCATTTGGTAGCGGTTGATCGTTGATGTAATACAAGACGGCATAATAGGTCTTGTCACGCTCTAAAATTGCATCGATTGTCCACTTAAAACTATTGACATCTTTACTCTTCAACTTGTCAAAGACCTTTTCTGCTACGGGTTCCTTGCTGAAAACAGGATCCGCCGTCTCATCTAATTTCATGATATTGATATCTTCACTTTTATAGACACGGACTTCGGGATGGGTGTGTTCCATGGTTGTAGAACTTAAATAGCTTTTCTTCAAGTCAAAGCTCATATCAAAGATAGGAGGTTCCCAAGATTTTTGGTTACGGCAGAGAAAACTCATGTTTTCCACATAAGGATAGTAGGGCCAGTCTTTTGCTAATATCTCACCGACAACATCGGTATTGCTTGTGCTTCCAAACAATTTTTTTACAAAATCAGTGATGTTAAACTCATATTTTAGGCATTCAAACAATTTGACATAAGCTTTTGAACCCAATTCTAACGGAAGCCCGGTATGAAACACACTATAATATGGATTTTTCGACTTACTTGAGCTTCCCATTCTGATTTTAGGACCAATGGTCGGAGTTAATTCTAATCCTACATCAAGAACATCTTCATCAGGACAGTCTAATGTAATGTTGATTTTGGCACCCACTTTGAAATGAGAAGTGAAACCTGCTTGTGTGGGTAAGGAAAAATATGTGTCTTTTACAGATTCTATCGACCGCCAGTACGGACCGTTTTCTCGTTTGGGCATGCCCCAGGAAATACCAGTGCCAAAGAATTTCCCGATGGACATCTCGCTTTCAAATGAGCTTGAAGCATCTATGGAATTTTCCCATTTTATAACCGGAACAATGGTGATCTTAAGAGGTACACCGCCAGGTTTTACCTTTATAGTCTTTTCCAATTTTTTTTCATTTTCTTTATTATCTTTTCCCGTTACATTCTTATACCATTGAACGATATCAATATCAATTTGACCTTTTCCCTTTATACTGGAACCTGCTTGCATGAAAAATCCGAAGATGCAACCTAAATCATATTGCTTCTCATTCATGTCTATATGAAGCACCGGCTCTATGTAAGGCATAATGCCAAGCATTACTGATAAAGTGGCTGACCCCGACACTTTAACGACATCTTTTTTTGATTCATCAAGATTCCCTGATGCTGTTACGTCTAATTTGAACGGCGGTATTTTATTAAAACAGTTATGGTCTTGGTCAATTCTTTTTAACTTGGGTTCCCAATTATCCCAATCAATGTCTGTCGTCGCGCGTCTGGCGGGTGCTTGATAGGCGATATTGGTGTTTATCTGGTCCTCTTCTACATCCGGGTCGTAATTATATTCACTGGGGTCAATGTTCTCGTCGTAGTTCATGTCGAACACGAAATGACTGAAGATATCTCCCAGTGCCGCACGCTCTAACTTCACTGCATACAGTCCGTTTCCTTTCGTCACGCTCAGCACACGGTGCTGCATGCCGTAGGTCAGTTTGTCTGTGAAGAGCGAGGCGAGCAGTTCGCCGGGCACAGGCAAATAGTTGTCGGGGATATAGTCGGCAAGGTAGAGGGTGCTGTAATCCTCGCTGATGCTGGTGATGTATGGGGCGAGATAGTCATCCACATACGTCACTTCCGGGCGGTATTGGTAGTCGCAGGTGTATTCATCCGTCTCCTCGTGCACCACGCTCTTGAACCCCGGTGCGTCGGAGAGGCCGCGCAGGTCGTTGTCGAGGATGGTGCAGCTGCCCAGAACGAAGACTGCCAATAAGGCAAGCAGGGGAGTGAAAGCTGGAGCCTCCCCCCGGCCCCCTCCGAGGGAGGGGGTGAACCACTTGCGTCCTTCTCTCGTGTTACTATCTGGTCTCTTCATAGCGAAATGATTTTTAAAGTGTCTATCGTATTCTTCTTCTGTTTCAAGCTGATGTGTTGTTGAGGTCTTGGACCGAAAAATGCAGAATGCTGGAGCATCACCTTCGTGTTTGGAAGTAGGGACAGGGCGTGCCCTGTCCGTTATATGCCGATGAGGCCCCCTGCTAGCGGACAGGGCACGCCCTGTCCCTACTTGTTGTTTGGTATTTTTCACTGTCGTTCAACAACTCGTCTCCTGCCCCCTGCTCCTTGCCCCCTGCCCCCAAGAGGGCGAAAGCCCTCTTTAGAACTTCATCTCGTACAGCCCGGAGAGGGTGCCGTGCGTCTCGCCGTCGAAGAGCAGGGTGTCGGGCAACTCATACACCTCGTGGCGTTTGTGGTCGTAGAGGCGGAAGACGATTTTCTCGGGTGCCTCCACCGGCTCGTCGGGATACTGCGGGTCTTGCGGTTTCAGTTCTGGGTCGTAGGGCGCGTCGGGGTTGAGCCGGCTGTAGATGCGGAAGCGCATGAATTCGATGTCTTTCTCCTCGCGCCATTCACCCACGCCGCGCACCTCGTCGCCGCAGAAGGCCGCCACCACGTGTTCGCTGCCGAGCGGCTGTCCCTGGAGTGTGGGGTGAGCATACACCATCATGTCGAAAGCATAGCCGCGGTTCATATCCACGCCCCAATAAGGCATCACATAGATGTGGCAGGTGTCGTAGATCTGGTATTCTATCGACACGCCCGTGACGGTGGTCTCGCCCTCGGCCACCCCGATCAGGTTGTTATCCACCACGGTGGCCACGAGCGGGTCGTCCGACATCCAGTAGATGGTCATGTTCGAGATGGTGTCGGGTGTGAATATGGGGTTGATGCGCCCTGTGTCGCCCGCCATGATAAAGTACTCGTGCCGGTCAAACTCCATGTGGTAGGGCGACACGGTGGGCTGGAACTCCAGCATGTCGCCGCACGAGGTGAGGATCGCTACGATGGCCAGCAGCCACAGCCTCACCGCGCCCCCTCTGCGTGAGGGGGTGTGCGTACTGCCTCTTAGCTGATGTCGATGTCTCATGGGTGTATGGTTTTATTATTATTTTCTTTACTAGTCGTGCTAGACGTGCTAGTCGTACTAGTCGTACTAGTCGCACTAGTCGTGCTAGTCGTGCTAGTCGTACTAGTATTTATAGTCTCTCTCAGGCTCTGAGCAAATCTCTTACCTCTTACCTCTCACCTCTCACCTCTTTTCACCTGAACCGTGTTCGAGGGTTTGGTGCGCCGTCCGTCCTTATAGACGATCTTGACGAAGTATTCGGCGGTATCGCCGGGCTTGAGCAGCCGGTCGGCGTAGGTCTGTTCGCCTTTCTTCACGGTGGTCACGAAGCGGAATATCTTGTCGCCCGGTGCCTTGCGGTAGATGCTGTAGCAGTAGTCGCCGTCTTCTTTCAGTTCTTTCACGTCCCAGGCGATGCGTGTCTCGTCTTTCTTGCTGTCGTAGTCGGCTGCCAGTTCGATGTTGGCCTTCACCAGTATCGACCCTTCGTGCAGCACCGAATAGACCAGTGTCTTGCCGCTTGAGATGCCCGACGTGTTCCACGACTCCATGGCATACTGGTAGCGCCGCTGCCGGTCGTAGGGCGGGTTGTCAAACACATTGATGATATGGCCCGCCGCCTTCACCGAGTCGGCGTCTAAGTGCATGATCACCTTCCAGTTTTTCTCGCCCTCTTTCTTGCGATACACCACGTGGTCTCTCATCGTGGCGTCGGTGCCGGCTATCCACCGCATGCTGATGCCGTCGTTGTCGTGCCACAGCGAGTCGAGGTGTGCCAGGGTGGGGGGCACCATGGTGGGTCGCTCCACGCGCAGGATGTCGCTCCATGCGCCTTGGTTGGTCGAGTAATCCACCGCGCTCACCTTGTAATAGATATATTTCTGGTTCACGTCGAGAGCCAGCGAATCGATATAGTAGGTCTCCTTGATGCCACCGTCGTTGAGTATCTGCCACATGTGTGTGGTGTCGTTGCAGAAGGCTATCTGGTAGTAATCCACATCGTCGTTCACCTTCTCCCACGTCAGCATCACGTGTCCGTCGTTATACACGTCGGCACGGAAGTTCTGCGGTGCGTCGGGTGCTTTCATGTCTTCCACGCGCAGCTGTTGCGGCAGTGTGGTGCTCATGTTGCCCGCCTTGTCGTAGGCGGCGATGACGAGCATGCCCGTGCGCAGTCCCGTCACGTCGGCCACGCACATCGTGTCGCGTGGTCCTACGGGTTCGGGCAGCAGTTTCTTCCATTCCTTGCCCGTCACGCCCTCGTTGTAGTACATGGGCATGAATCCCAGCAGGTCGCCCTCGATGGTGTCTTTCTGCCAGTAGATGTGTGCCAGTATCTTCGCGCTCGGGTCTTTCTCCGGGCGCTCGATGTAGATGCCTTTCAGCAGCGGGGGCGATGGCGGGTCGATGTCGGTCATCTTCACCGTATGCACCTCCGAGGGGGCTGTCAGGTCGCCGAAGATGTCGTGCGCCAAGATGCGGTAGCCATAGACGCCGTCTTTGGGCACCACGTCGCTGAAGAGGGCTTGGGTCTGGTCGATGTCGTCTTGCAGGAACGGCACGTAGGGGTGCTCGTTCACGCGGTGCCAGTCTTCGCCCTCGCCCCGCCGTTCTATCTCGAAGCTGCTGTATCCCTTTTGCGGCCACGACAGCACGATGCTGTAGGGGTCGGTGATGGTGTCTGTGATCTCGACGTCGAGCGGCTTGGGGGTGTAGCGTTTGTTCTCTATCTCGTTGATGATGCCGGGCGAGAAGATGATGCTGGAGTCGGGGTCCCACCGTCCGGGCTGCAAGACATACAGGTATCGCTCGCCCGCCTTCACGTTGCGGTCCACCAGTCGCATGGCCATGTCGTTGGCCAGGTCGGGCCGCCACTCGGCTATCAGCTCAGCCATGGCGAACATCATGTTCTGCTCTTCGCTCAGCTCCACCATGGCCTCGATGCTGCCGGGTATGGCGCGTGTCTGGTTGTACTTCATGCGCCCGTTGCCCCACATCAGTTCCACGGCCATCATGGCCACGCTGTCGGTGGTGTCGCGCTTGGCCAGCATCTGCTCGCGCGAGAGGGGCTTCAGTTGCCATGCCAGCGTGTCGAGGCTGGTACGGCTCAGACGATAGAGCGTGTAGCCGTATTTGTTGAGGTACTTCCAAGACACATAGTCTTCGGGTGCCCAGCGCAGCACGATGCTGTCGCCGTAGGTGCGGGCCAGCAGGTGCATCTGCGAGCGCACCAGATACAGGTTGTGGTCGGGCTCCACGGAGTCGCCCGGCAAGCTGTCATCAGCGGCGGTCAGGTGGAGCGGCTCCCCGGCGGGTGCCATGCTGTTCATCGTGGCGCGCCCGCCCCATGCCATGAAGGGCAGTGTCATGCAGCATACGGCGGTACAGACGGTCGATATTCTCTTGTTATATTTCATAGCCTATTGATTTTGTTCCTGAATTCTTTGCAGTGCACATCCTAAGAGAAGGCTCCAACTGCTTGTTCCTTTGTTCTCCCAAAACGTGAATGGAGAGCCTTTATAGGTGTTGTCAAACGGACCGACCTCGTTCGGCAAGTTGGTCAACACGGTATATTGGCCAAGGTTCCAGTTGTAGCAGTTCACCCGGTAGGCACTAACATCTACCCCCTTGATCTTCCTCAGGCCGGACTTCGCAACGAAGGTCTCTTTGGTGTAGCCATCCGAGGTGTCGAGCCATCGGGCGTTCTGGATGGACATGTTGGATCCGTAAGTGGCACTGTATGAGCCCGAGAAGCGGTACCACAGCTTGCGCGACAGTTGCACGTCTTTACGCTTGTTCAGATAGGTATTGCTGGTGGGGATGGCATAGCTTAAGGTCATGTCTTTCGTGTCATTATTCCATTCAAAGAGTGAACCCAGCAGCAGCGGGAACTGATAGGTGGGTATCTGCACGGATATGGTGTCGCGAGAGTTCTTGCGTCCGTTGTCCCAAGAGTACTTCACCGTCATGTACATGCCGCGGGTGTAATCATTAAACGGGCTGATGATTCGGCTCTTATAGATATACCGGGCGCTATGGTCGCCAAACATTTTCTTCCACTCCGACTTGTAATTGCTCTTATAATTACCCAGGCCTGCCCACAGCCAAGGCCATGCCGACCGGGCAAACAGTTCGAAGATAGTCGAGGGGTTGTCGGTATTCCATCCCGCCACATGGTAGTTGATGCTCGACAGCGTCTCGGCCAGGTAATAGGGGGCTGCGATCTCGGCCAGCAAGTTCTTGAAATTTTCAACATTTCTGCCGGGATAGTACACGGGCACGCGTTCGCTGCCGTTGACGAGGGGTGTCCAGTTGATGTCATCATAGCGTGGCAGCGGATATTCGCCGTATGCGCTCAGATATTGGCTTCTGTCAAAGACCGACAGGTTGTAGTATTTTCTGCGGCCTCCGGCGATGTTGTTTTCTTTGTTGGCAAAGTTGCCGCTCGTCTGTCCGCCCTTGCCGTAATAGATCATCGACTCAGCCATCGGTACGGCTTCACCGTAGGCATTGTCGTTCCAGTCGAAGGCGTAGGCGGTGATGGGATAACCGCCGATGAAGAAGTAATTGGCTAAGTACGACAGATAGTAATACGGGTCGCGCAGGCGGCGGTCGGTGTCGTCCACCATCAGCAAGTCATAGTCACTTTCCGTCACGTCATAGGCGTATTCGATGTTGGTGAGTTTCATACCCACAAACGGGCGGCTGTAGGTCAGCTGGAATTGCTCGTCGGCCCAGTCAGCTGTCTCCGATTCCTGTGGGTGGTAGCCCGTCTTCCAGTTGCCGTCTATCACTTTGATACGGAGCGAGTAGAGCACCTTGTACTTCTCGATGGAGTCGGTCCGAGTATAGTGGGTGACGACCATCTCTGTCACGGGTTCGGGCTGTTCGGTGGCAGCCGGCTGTTCGGTGGCAGCCGATGCCGTGGTGGCGGTTAGCCCTGACAAGGTGATGCCGCCGCCTCTCGTATTGCCGCCAGTTGAGGTGCTGCCGCTGTTTATCTGCTTGCCGCCAGTTGAGGTGTTGCCGCTGTTTATCTGCTTGCCGCCAGTTGAGGTGCTGCTGCCGGTGCTGAACGTACCCAAGTATATCGCATTGCCGGGGCCACTGCTACTATTGTTGTTGCCATTCGCATTAAACGGGAGGTTAGGGTCATGGGTCGGCATCATGCCGCCGCTGCCTGTCAGTCCGTTGCTCTGCTGTCCGTAGCCGTAGGCACTCGAACTGTAGTTGGAGCCGGACGACACCGTATTGGTCACCGTCCGGTAGGTGGTATCCACACATTCTACTTTAAACTTCTCGTAGTATTTATATACGAGCGAGAGTGTGCCTTCGTCGCCGGCCTCCCAGTGCGTCAGGTTGCCCGTGATGTTTTGGCTGCTGCTATTGGTGAAGAATTGTGCCTGATTGACTTTGTGGAACTTGGTGCCGTTCTTGTGCTTGCCGTGGCTCACCCACAGTATGTTGCTGCCGTTCGGGTAGATATAGCCATACGGGTAGCCCTCCTTGGCCACGCGCTTGCCGCCGTTGAAGTAGAACACCTGCTGCGTCAGTGCGATATTGGGATGTCGCGCGTCGTCTAAGTAGGTCACTACGGAGATGGTGTCGATGGTGGCATCCATCAAGTCAGAAAATTCGTTGTCTTTCTTCTCAAACACGTCGTCTGAGCCCAGCGTGCGTATCTCTCCTTCGTGCGAGGGATAGGACAGGGCCACGTAGGGATCCAGGTCGGCGGCATCCTCTACCTCCAGGTCGCCGCTGCCTGTGCGGAAGTAATACAACTGGTATTGTATCCACGGGCGGTCTTCTACCCAGCGGTGCTCGATGGTGTCCCACACCAGCGGTTCCACCTCTTGGCCCTTGCGTATCTCCTTGGCCGTGCCTCTCACGGCGATCACATAGTACATGTCGGGCTCCAGGTATTTCTTGATGTCGTCGAGGCGGAAGCGGGTCTGGGCCTCGGTCCTCCGCACCAGTTTACGATAAGCGGAATTATTGTTATGGAATTTGTTGTACAATGTCTCATAGTTCTTTTGCATGGCACCCGAGTCGAGACTGAGCCCTTTGGCTTGGCGCTCACCGAGTGTGAAGAGCTCTACGTCGGCATCCTGACGGAACACGAAGGTGCGCTTCGACTGCATCTCCAGGTCGGAGACGTCGCCCTCGTAGTCTTCCTCCAGCTGGTGCAGGGTGTTCTCGTCGAGCACGCGGAAGTGCTCGCCGATGGGCACCTGCGTGAAGTACTGCGGCTTCGAGGTGAGGTAGGGCGACACCAGCTCGGCATCCTTGGCCCATCCCTCTAAGTGGTTGGTCGTGCCGATGGTGCAGTCGCCGAACATCTCGAAGTTGTCGAGCGGGTTGCCGTAGAAGATGTTACACACGTGGCCGCACTCAAACTGGAAGCGGCGGTTCAGTTTCACCAGTCCGCCCAGCAGGTTGAGCTTGATGCGCACGTCGCCCACGAAGTAGCTGGGGCTGGGCAGTCCGCAGCGCAGCACGCCGCCGATGCCGGCATCGATGATGTCGAACTTCTTGTCCCAGAAGCCCAGATCGACATGTATGCCGAACTTGGCGTAGAGGTAGGCGTAGAGCTGTCCCTCGGCATACCAGTGTTTGTAGCCCATGGTGCCGTCTTTCTCGCCCGGGCAGTCGTTGTACTTCAGGCGGGCGAAGGCCACGTCGAAGCCGGCCGTCGCGCCCATGTCGCCGTAGAAGATGCCCAGGTCGAACTCTACGAATCCCCACGCGCTGGCACCGCCCATCACACCGCCGTCGATCTCGGCATCCTTCGAGAATACCTTCAGTGCCTTCTTACGAGCCTTTTCGGCTTTCGCCACCGAGGCGCCTTCCACGCCGCCCTTCGACTCGCCGGTGAGGAATTTCTGTATCTTCTCGGGTATCGGGGGCAGTTCGCCGTTGTTGGGCAGCTCATTACCCACGCACACGTAGAAGTCGTTTCCGATATTCACCGTCACGATCTTCGACTTGAAGTCGATGAGGGTATAAGAGCAGCGCTTGTCTTTGGCGGGCTCGCCCAGATAGACGTGCCACCGCACCTTGTTGTAGTTGACCCCCTTCTCACGGAAGGTGATCTTCAGGTCTAACGACACGTGTCCGCCCATCTTGGCCTTGGCTTCCGACTTCGCTTTGTCATCGTCTGAATCCTTGGTGTTGGCCGTCGTCTTATGGCCGGCGGTGGCACCGCTGTTGTCGTCCATCTTGCCTTGCAGCGTGCCCGTGGGACCGATGATGGGCGGCATATATTTATCGTTGATCAGTTTGAACTTCTCTTCTATTTCGGCGCTGGCCCGTTTCAGGTCGGCCGCTATCTCGTCGGCTCCGATGGCCTTGCCGGCGGCATCGAGCAGTGTGCCCGCGTCGGCGCTCACATCCACCGTGGCGGTCAGCTGGAAGTATTTGTTCTCGTCGTCGTTCTGCCACCTGATGGTCACATTCGCGTCGATCATGTCGGCCACCGCCTTCACACCACCCGTGAAGAGGAAGGTGGTCAGACGATCGTGGTCTCTGTCGTAGAGCACGCTCAGGTGCATGTCGCCCTTGATCACCTCACCGTCGCTCGACGACAGGCCCATGTCGGCCATCACGCCGATAAGTCCGTGCTGCGGTTTCACCTTGCTCTTGTCCTCTTTCTCGGCATAGCAGTTGATGAACACGCCGGCGCCTATCTTCGTGATCTTGAGCGGGGTAATCTCAATTCCCATCTTGCCGCCTACGCCCAGATAGAAGTAACCCCATTTGTATTGCTGGTCCTTGGTGTCGCCGTCGTCGGGCTTGTGCTCGAAGAATCCGCCGTCGGCCTCAAACGTGATCAGGTCGCCCGGCAGCTTGATGGCCAGCGAGCCGCCGTAGCCCTTGTCTTTCGACTCGGGGCCTTTCACCGTGAGCGAGCCTTTCAGGCTCAGACCGAGGAAGTTGGCATTCACCGTCAGTTCCTCAAACCGCACCTCCTTATAGGTCAGGTCGAAGTTCTTCACATCCACGTTGCAGTCGATCCATAGCGACAGGTCGGCGCACACCAGGGCGTTCTTTTCTACGTCGCTGTTGGTCTTCGTCGTGCTGCCCGGCTTGTCAACCAGGGCCACGCGGCCGGTGATGCCGAAGCCCACCATGTCTTTTTCGGTCTCTAACTTCGATACCTTATAGTCTTTGATGCCGAAGTGGAACATGCCGATGGTCTTCTCGTACGAGGCGACCGACCAGATGCCCGTCTCGAATACGAACTTGTCGCCAAACCAGCACTCCTTGTTTTCCTGATTGAAGGTGTACCAGGTCACGCCGCCACTCTTTGAGTCGTTGGCCTTATCGGCGGCAGCCTTCTGCATGTCGGCTATCTTCTGTCCGTCGGGATATTTGGCGTCGCTCAGCCAGCGCTTGCAGTTGGCCAGGCGCATCTGGGTGAAATGGATGCCGGGGATGCTGAGCTTCAGGGGCACGTCTTTCAACTTCTCCTTCAGCCAGTCGTTGGCATCGGCGGTGCCGCCGATGGTGATGTCGCCCGCCAGGCACATTTCCACGCGTGTTTTGCGCTCCTCGCCCTCGGCGCGTCCGGCACGCGACTCCAGGAGGAAGTACGACTGCTTGTTGGTCAGTTCCAGTTCGGCCAGCAGGAAGTCGAAACGCACGTTTTTCATCTGCTCCTCATTGTCGATCTTGAGGATGCAGTCGAAGTCGGTGCTGCCGTCGTCGCGTGACACGGGATAGAGGTCGCACGTGAAGTCGATGTTCTCGTTCATCAGTGGCACGTGCATGTCGCCCGAGAAGCCGCACTTCTTGAACTTGTTTTGCACCACGTTCATGAAGATGTGCTTCAGGCGCATGGCCCATCCGTCGAGGTTCACATCCACCAGGTCGTTGATGTTCATCGCCATCGTCACGCCCTTCTGGTCGATGAGCATGTTGTTGGCGCTGAAGCTGATGCCGTGGTCGGAGATGAAGCAGGCGGGGAACTTCACTTCGAGCGCCTTCACATAGAAGCCCTGCCACGTGTTCATGTCGCCGTCGATGATGCCCGCCTCGTCGAGGTCGTAGCCCATCTCCTTGTCGGGGAAGGTGATGCCGGCGGGGTTGCGCACCTGCGAGTGGTCGTAGGTCACTTCCTGCGCGGTGAACACATATCCCTTGACATCTTTGTGGGTGAAGGGGTCCATCGAGATGGCGGCGGTCCAGTCGTACCAGTCCTTGACAAAGGCCTTGGCGGTGAATATGGGCACCTGGCCTTCCACCACCTCGCCTTTGTCATCGCACTTGATGAGGTTGGGTATCTCCATCTCCACGTGCAGGTTCAGGCCCGACAGGGTGTCGTTCGCCCATGTCAGGTAGCAGCCGTCCTTGGGGTCTTTCAGGTCTTTCGGGGCCTTGAAGTTGAACGAGAACGTAGAGTTGGGGTCGTTGAGCTTCACGTCGCTCAGCAGCGTCACGTAGCCCGAGCCTGGCAGCAGGCGTTCGGGGTCGAGACACACGCGCGGTGCGCCGAAGATGAGGATATTGTCTTCGGTGATGTCGTTGTCGTCGAGGGTGAACATGCCCAGCAGGTTCATCGAGGCGGTGGTGGGGTGGAACTCCATCGAGAGGATCTGCACATCCACCGGCGTCTCGTAGATGTCGGAGATCTGCAGCGGCATAAACACCTCGGGCAGCACGTCGTCGTCGATGTTGAGGCCGTTGTCCCACAGATTTCTGTAGGTGGCGTAGCCGCGGCGCACGTAGTCGTAGTATTTTGAGGCTTTGATCTTGCGGCCCAGCGAGTTGATACCCTGCTTGGCGTTCTCCACGTCTTGCTCCATGTATTCCTTCAGGGCATCGGGCGTGCAGTAGCCCACCAGGTTGTCGAGGCCCCAGTCGGTGAAGATGTCATCGGGAATCCACTCTTTGAGCTGGTTCGGGTCGCTGTAGTCCATGCCGGCTTCCTTGGCGCGCTCCAAGAGGTGGTCCCAGTTCGACTTGGTGTCGCTCTGCACCACGCCGTCGTACATGATGTAGTCGGAGTTGATGGCGATGCCCTGGAACTTCACGCCCAGTTTGAACGGGGCGTCTTTGGGGTATTTCAACTTGACGGTGAGGAAGGCCGTTCCGCTCCACGTCTTCGTCTTTGAGTCGAGCTTCACGTCGTCGTTCATCTTCATGTCGTACTCGCCCACGTGCACCGTCTTGCCGCGCATCTCCTTCTCGCTGATGTCGATGGGCACGCGGTTCTCTTCGATGGTGCCGCCGCCGCAGGCATCGCCGAAGGCCTCGCTCAGTTTGTCGCTGTACTGCAAGGGCCATTGGTTCACATCGCCGAAGAAGCGCACCGAGGTCTCGTTCACGCATTCGGGCACGATGCGCAGCAGCAGCGCCTGTCCCACGCTCACCTTGCCGGCCAGGTCGCTCCAGGGGATGTAGTCTTCGAGCACATCCACGCCAGCCTTGTCGGTAGTGTCGCTGTCTTTGCCGCCTTTGTCGCTGTTATTTTCGGCTTCGGCCTTCAGTTTCCTCTCTTTCTCTTCCAGTTCGGTGATCTTGCTCTGGCAAGCTGCCACAGAGGTGATGCCGTATTTCGCTTTCAGCTTGTCGAGCCGGTCGCGCTCCACCTGAGTCAGTTCGGGGGCGCTGGATATATCGATGGTGCCGCCTTGGGTGATGTTTCCTAGTCCGCTGGATATGCCCGAGGATCTGTTGCCGGTTTTCCCCGCTGATCCGGTTTTCCCGGCTTTTCCGGTTTTTCCGGCTGACCCGGAATTTCCGGAATCTCCGGTATTTCCGGCCGATCCGGTGCTATTTCCGGAGGATATTTCGTTGCGGTTGGCATTGAGGGCCGCAGCCTGCTTCTCAAACAGGGCCTTCAGCTCGCGCAGTTCGCCCAGCTGCTCTTGCACCTGCTCCAGGGTCTCGGCAGAGCCGGTGCTGCCGGCTTTTTGGGGTTTCCCGGATTCTCCGGAATCACCGGATTTTCCGGATTTTCCGGCATCACTGGCATCACTGGTGGTCTTGGGTCCTTTGACGATGCCCGAGTAGAGGGGTTCGTGCTCCAGGGCCTCCTCGGCGTTGGCATAGCCGCTGAGGGCGTAGAGCTCGGCGCGGTAGCGGAACTTGAGTGTGTCTTGCTGTTCGCCGGTGCCGCCCACGAACACAGGCCGGTGCCACGCCGAGTTGAGCGTGTTGCCGGCAAAGAGCGTGCGGTTGGTGTTGCCGTCGAAGTCGGGCTTATACACCTCGGGCACGCGGAAGACATAGAGCGAGTCGCCCTCGCCAATCTCGGTGGTGATGCCGAGCAGAGAGAGGTCGAACTCATCCTCTTCTTCTTCCTCCTCTTCATCGTCCCATTCGGTGTCGCCAATGTCGTCCGACATCTGCGGGGTGAACACGATGATGGGGCTCTTGCCCTCGTTCTCGACCATGGTGAAGTTCATCTCGCTCACGCCGAGGGGCTTGGCCTCTACCTGCGCCACGTACTTCTGTCCGTCGAGCAGTTGGCGGATATGGTTGTAGTTTAATCTGTATTGCGGGGCGGAGATGCCTTGCACCCTGAACACCACGGGGTTGTGCAGTGCCTCCTCGGGTGTCTGCTTCAGGTCGGCGCCGTCGTACAACTTATAGATGCTCAGCGTATATTGGTACATGGGCGTGTTGTCGCGCCAGCAGTTGAGCGTGGGTTCCGACCACATGAACACGGGGTTGGTGAGCGGAAACTTGATGGGCTCGGCGCTGTTGGGCTCGGCCATGCTGGCCAGTGGCGTGGTGAACACGGGTGCCTGTGCGCGGTAGCAGATGCGGAAGAGTCCGATGCCGGTGATGTCGGCGTTGCTCATCGCCACGGGGTCGTCCACCATGTTGGTCGAGGGGTTCAGGCGCAGCGGGTCCCATTTATAGGCCGTCAAGCGGATGCGGTAGAAGCCCTCGGGCAGCAGACCGAACGCCGCGGAGCCGAAATTAGAGAACACATCGTCAGAGAAGTGCATCTCAGAGAGTGGGATATGGTCGAAGATGCGTCGCATCTGTTCCATCGTCAGGTTGATGGTGCCGTGGGCGGGCACCACGATGGGCGAACCGGGCATGCGCGAGGGAGGCGAGCTCAGCGACAGCGACTGCGGCACGTTGTTGTTGTCGGCCAGCTGTTCTATCTGCACGGCCAGATAGACCTGCAGCTCGTCGGCCGTCTGGTTGATGAGGCTCACGGTGAAGTATTTGCCAGGGTTCGACTTGTAGTCGCCCACCTGCGGCGGCAGGATGTCCTGCGTGGGGTTCACGTCGAGCATCAGACTGGTCTGTTCTTGCGCCCTGAGGGTGTAGGGTGCTATGCAGAGAATCAGTGCGGACAGCAGGGCAGCCCACCGCCCTGTGCGTCTCGTTGTGCTATGCTGAAGTCGTCTCATATTGTGTGTTGTTTTTATTTTTTTTCTATTATCGTGTGCTTTTTTGGGGGCGGCGGCCGGGTTTTCCGGGTTTTCCGGGTTCTCCGGTTTTTCCGGATTCTCCGGATATTCCGGATATTCCGGATATTCCGGATATTCCGGTTTCCCCAGCCAAGCACGGAGCATATCTCCTGCCCCCTGCCCCTTGCCCCTTGCCCCAAAACTACTTCTTCTCCTTCTCTGCCTTGCGTTTGATCTGGAAAAGAGTGAAGGTATAGGTGTAACTGAATCCGACGTTGGTTTCGGTCACGTTGTACATATCCTCGTTAGAGGTGATGTTGGTGTCGTTGGAGCGTGCGATGCCCGCCGAGAGCGAGAAGGAGTGCTTCTGCTTGAGCGTCCAGCTGGCCTGCACGTCGCCGCCGAGCGACATGTTCTCGCGCATCTTCGACAGCTTGTTGTAGCAGGTGGTGATGGTGGCCGATACCGAGAGCGGGTTCTTGTCTTCGAAGAAGGTGCGCGAGGCGGTCAGCGCGAGGATGTCGCTGGTGTAGCGGCGGTTGTATCCGATGCTCTGCTGGTGGTTGAACGTGGCGGAGAAGTCGGTGTGCCAAGGCTCTACGAGCACGCTGTAGTTGAGTCCGCCCGAGACGGTCTCCACGTCGCTCTTGCCCGTGGCGAATTTGTTCAGGTCTTTATTGGTGTTGTAGCCCACCGAACCGGTGAGGGTGTGGCTGAGCACGTCGGTCTGGAAATTGTACGATGCCGAGGCGCCCACGCTGTGCATGATGCGGTGCACGCGTGTCTCCTCCTCTACCTTGGCGGTGCCGTCGCTCTGGTTTTGCAGGTATCCGCTGTAGCGCAGGTTCACGTTCACGTTGCCGAACCGTGTGCCGGCGTTGGCCGAATAGACATAGCCGCGGGTGGTGTAGAGCTGTTCGTCGGAGAGGTTGTCAGACTGTGCCGAGAAGGTGCCCGAGAGCGAGATCTTGCGCAGCAGCCGTGTGCTGAAGTTGATGCCGAGCGAGTGGTAGTTGTTCGACATGTAGTTGGTGCCGAGCGAAAGGTAGTTGGGCTGCACGATGCGGTAGAAGACCGACGTGTTGAAGTTTTTCAGGTGTACGTTGACATTGGCGTCGCCTGCGAAGCGCATGAGCGACGAATATTTGGCGTCGAAGATTTTGTCGAAACGGGTGACATCGCCGTTCTTCACCTTGGGAGCGCGCGAGTCGGTGGTGAAGGCCGAGGTGGCCACGTTGGCTGTGAGCGACAGCCATTTGGTGATCTGCGAACTGCCTCGCAGTCCCACCACGAGGTTGCTCTGCGGTGCCACGCTGGCCCACCAGTGCTCGTCGATCGACGAGGGGCAGTCGTAGGCGCGCAGGAAGTAGAGGTCGATGTAGTTGCGGCTGTTGCCGTAGCCCACCTTGAATCCCCAGCCCATGCGCTTATACTGCGGGCGGCGGGCGTCGGGGTCGGTCGGGTCGTCGTTGATGGCGCTGCGCAGGCGGCCGTAGAAGACACCGAAGCGCAGTTTCTTGCCGCTGTACTCCAGTCCGAAACCGTTGACCGAGGTACTCATGACGTAGTTGCTGAAACCGAGGCTTCCCTGGCCGATAAACATGTGCCAGTTTTTGTAGGTCGGCGAGAAGCGGAAGCTGAATTGCGGATAACTGAAGTTCCAGTCGCTGTTGGTGAAATAGAGCGAGAAGGGCATGGAGTATCCATAGACGGAGATGTTGAGGTTGGCCCACACCGAGCTTTGCAGCGGCGATGCGTAGCTGTAGCCAGTAGAGTGGTAGAAGGTGTTGTTGGTGCCCACTGCACCAGAGATGATGAGCGGGTCGCTTTTGGCGATCTGTGAGATGTCTTGTGCCTGGGCGGGC
This sequence comes from uncultured Prevotellaceae bacterium, assembly GCA_947165505.1. Lineage (GTDB taxonomy): Bacteria > Bacteroidota > Bacteroidia > Bacteroidales > Bacteroidaceae > Prevotella. The sequence goes on from CAMVAT010000018.1 coordinate 49,491, forward strand.
ACACCACAAAGGCCACTGAGCGCTACAGCTGTCGCCATGACCATTTTTCGGATATGTCGTTGTCTCATCATCTTGTTTTTTTGGTGGATGGTTTTTCTGGTCGTTTCCGGGAGCCGGATATTCCGGATATTCCGGATATTCCGGTTTTTCCGGTAAAATATAAAATGAGGTGAGGGGTCAGGGGCCGGGGTATTCTCTTACCTCTTGTCTCTGACCTCTCACCTCTTAGAGGGTTACTTCACCACGACTTTCTTCACCTGGCCGTTGGTCTGGCGGATGATGTTGATGCCGTGACGGAGGCTCTGCTGGCGTACGCCGCTCACATCGTAGGCCTCGCCCTGCGGGGTGCTGCCCTCGGTGATGATGTCGCTGATGGCGTTCACCATGCCCATCTTCGTCAGGGTGACGGGGGCCTTCAGCGAGCCCATGGCGTTGCGGAAGGTGACGGTCTCCTGAGCGTCGAAGGTCTCGCCGGTGGTGGCGTTGTAGAAGCGGAAGCTGACGGTCTCGCCGGCCTTGCCGTTGACGGTGATGAAGAGCTTGCCTTCAACGAGTGAGCCTTCGCCGCGGCACTCGTCGCCTACGAATGCGCCCACATTATATATATACATATCGTCGGCGTTGGCGGCCTGGGCGATGATGCTCATGTTGTCGCGGAAGAGCGAGGCGTCGTACTGCCACGGACTCTCGAAGCGGTAGGCGTGTGCGCCACTGCCGCCTGTGGTCGTGTCATCGCCGAAAGGCATGTCAAACTCGCAGGGGAAACCTATTGTGTCGCTGTTGCCATCATGCATGTAGAGGTAGCCCTGGCCGGGTTCCAGTTGGGTGAGGGTGCCTACCCACGACGTGCCGTCGTACTCGGCAAAACCGCTCTCCTTCGATACGATGCGGTCGCCATCGGTGCCGATGATATGGCTCAGGTTGCGCTTGAAGAAGTAGGGGTTGGCTACCCATGTCCAACCGTCGTTCAGGTTCTGTCCGAAACCGTCAACCTTGTAGTCGCCATCGTAAAGAACCACGGAGCTTGCGCGTTCCATCTTGATCTTGTAGCACACGTCTTGATACAGACCGGTAGAGGCGATGGGGCCGAAGTAGCCGAGGTTGGGGTCGTTGAACATCTCCTCGTACTGCGAGCGCACCTCGATGACATCACTGGCAAGGTCTTTCATCATGCTGGAGTCATCCAGACGGCCGTAGTTGAGCGTGATCCATTGCCATCCGCTCTGCAGGCTGACGGGCATGCCCACTTGAATCTCTTGTGAGCCCATTTCGTTGCCGTCGTAATACACCTCTATCATATAGGTGCCAGGTACAGGAGGCGTGGTGGAGAAGGTGGCGATGCCAGAGGAGTTGACAATCAGGTCGTCGGGAGTCACCTGGCTGTCGGCCTCCTGCCAGTTGCTCACTTCAGGAGGCAAGGTATAAGAATAAGTGATCAGGCTGGGGTCGAACGTAGCGTCGGCGGGCGACGGGGTGAGCGTCACCGTGGACTCTTTGCCCATCTCCTCTCGGTCGAGGGCGATGGCAAAACTGGTCAGGCCGGCGGTCACCACCACGTTGAATGTACCGCTGACGGTGTGGGTGCCTGCGGCTGAACTCTCAGGATTGTTGTATAGCGCCAGATAGTCAGTCCAGGTGAAGGTGACGGTGACGGTCGAGGTGCCCACGGCTCTGGCTGTGATTGCATAACCTACACTATTTTTAGAACCCAGGACACGCACCACGTTGGTATTTCCAACGCTATAGCTCGCCCTTCCGAGGGTGACATCATCGCAGCCCTCGGGTCCGAACACAATATTGTCAATCACTTGTTCGGTGATGTCAATGGCGGTGCCGGTGAAGCCTGTCACATAGAGGGTCTCTTCGTTGAACGAAATCTCTTTCGCAGGGTTGTGGATGGTGATGGTGATGATTTCTGAGTCGATGCTCCAGTTGGTCATCGACCTCACTCGCAGTTGGGCTGTGCCGGCTTTGCTGGCGATGACGGTCTGCGTGGTTGACGCATCGTCGGGGGTGATGGTGAGCAGGTTGAGCTTGTCCGCCTCTTGGAACCAGTAGCCGGTGTCGGTGGCATCGGTAGGACTGAGTGATACCAGGCTGTGGAGGAATGCGGTCAGGTCGTCGCCCACGTTACAGTCGAACGAGGTGCGGCTCACGTTGATGGCCTCCAGTGGTACGATGACGTTGACCGTCAGTGTGGCTGTCAGGCGCGGGCTGCCATCGGCGTTGTGTATGGTTGCCGTCATCGTGGTGGTGCCGGCGGCCAGCGGTGTCCACTGTCCGGTGGTATAGTCGTAGTTCACGATGCTGTTGTCGGCCACGGTCCATGTCACGGGGTCGGTGGCATCGGCCGGTGTCAGTGTGTAGGCGTTGTCGAGTGCCTCGGAGAGTGTCTGCCAGTCGCCTTTCTCCACGGTGATGGTCTTATACTCATCCTTGATGGTAAGGGCGGTGGCGGGGTTGACCACGATGATCTGAGCCGTGGCCGACATTTGGCCGGCTTGTACGGTGACGGTGGCCGCTGCTGTGCTGCCGGTCACAGCCGTGGCTGTCAGCATCGAGCCGTCCATGGTGACGTAGTCTGTGGCTTTTTTGTCTATCCACTTCAGGTTATTGGGCAGTGCGGCTCCCGTGGGTGTGACGGTCAGGTAGTCCATCATGTCGATGGTCTCGCCTTTGTTTACCGTGATGGGCGACTGCAGCGAGATGTTTGTCGGCTCGTTGAGGTAGAGGTGGCGCAGGTTGCCGGGCTGTCCGGGGTCTTTCACCTCGCCGTCGTAGGTGATGGGCAGCGGACTCTCGTAGAGCGTGGCGTCGTATTCGCAATACGTGCCGCTGTTGTAGATCTTGAAGGTGATCGACTTGCCCATGTCGGCATCGGTGCCCTTCACGCGCATACGGAAATAATAGGACGTGGGCAGCCCAGAGGCGTCTCTGATGGCTTCGGCCGTGGCCACGGCACGCACCTCATCGTCGATGAAGGCAGCCACCTCGTAGTAGTCGGCATTGTCGGAGGTCAGGTTCGTGTACGTGGCTGCCGTCGCTACCGCCGGTGCCGGCGTGCCCAGGCGGATGTCGCAATAGACGTATGTCTCGCCGGTGTACTGGTTCTCGTCGAACGTCCAGTGTTGCGCTTTTGCCCCCATCATGGTGAGCAACAGCGTTAGGGTGAATAATAGTCTTTGTTTCATAGGTTTAAAATATTTAGATTTGGATGTTATTTATTAGGAGTTTGGGAGTTTAGGAGTTTGGGAGTTTAGACAATAGTCATTGTGTTTGTGGTTGGTGCTCTTGACTATCTACTCCCCTCCCTACAAGGGAGGGGCCGGGGGTGGGTCATCACTTCTTCATCCACCGCTTGAGCAAATGGTATTTGGCAGGCTGCTGCTCGTCGGGTTCGAGGCGGATATCTTCGCCTTCGCCCAATTCCGACACCTGTTGCTCGATTTCGCGTTGAATCTCGGCAAAGGTTTTGGCTTTTTCTTTCGGGTCGGTGGTCTGCATCGTGCAATAGAGGTGATTGAGGTGGTTTCTTATTTGATATGGGTTTTCCATGTGCCGCTGAGGGCGCGCTATGAATAGTTGTTAACTTAACGTATGCAAAATTAGTTAAATTCGCGTTAACATGATAGGCGATATCAACCAACATTTTGTCATAATCGTCAAAAATGCAACTTAAAAAATTGTCAATTTTTAACACTGAAACAGCCTAAAATGCTGAAAATCAGTGTTAGAAATTGACAATTATGGAATTGCTAAAATTTTTCGCACTTTTGCCGTTTTTGACAAAAGTGCTGTTTTTGTCAAAAAACAGCACTTTTCACGGGTGTGGAAAAAATGAAAAGAAATATTGTGATTTCGGACACTCAGGAGGTTTGAGATTTGAGGTTTGAGATTTGAGATTTGAGGTTTGAGATTTGAGGTTTGAGGTTTGAGATTTGAGGTTTGAGATTTATCTATCATCTATAATCTATCATCTATAATCTATCATCTATCATCTATCATCTATAATCTATCATCTATCATCTATCATCTATCATCTATAATCTCTCATCTATAATCTCTTTAATCTTCAATCTTCAGCGTCTTTCTGTATTGTGTGGGAGTGATGTCATATACCTGTTTGAAGGCGCGGGTGAAGTTGGCGTTGTCGTCGAAGCCGCACTTCATGGCTATCTCGCCCACGGGCGTGTCGGGGTGGTCGGCCAGCAGTTGGCGTGCGTACGACATGCGCACCTTTTGTATATAGTTGATAGGCGACTCGCCCACGGTGGCCAGCATCTTGCGCCTGAGTTGCGAGGTGCTCATAAACAGGTGCTGCGCCAGGTTCTCCACGCTCAGGTCGTTCTTCACCATCAGTTGCTGGATGGTGTCGTTGAGTTTGTGTATGAATTCCTGGTCGTGTCCGCCGTTGCCGTTGCTCTTCTCCGTGCCGTTGGTGGTCTGCTGGGCGTATTTCTCGCGTAGTGTGCGCCGCTGCTCCATCAGGCGGTGTACGTTGAGGCGCAGTTCGTCGCTGTTGAACGGCTTGCTGAGGTAGGCGTCGGCGCCCGCGTCGAGACCCTTCATGCGGTCGTGGTCAGACCCCTTGGCGGTGATGACCACGATGGGCACGTGGTTGACCACCTCGGAAGAGCGTATGTCGCGGCACAGTTGCAGACCGTCTTTCTCGGGCATGATCAGGTCGGTGACGATGATGTCGGGCACCTGTTCGATGGCTTTCTCCAGACCCTCGCGGCCGTCGCTGGCGTAGGTCACGGCAAACTCCTGGCTGAAGAGCGAGCCGATGTATCGTGCCACGTCGCCGCTGTCTTCGATGACGAGCATGCGCTGCTGTCCCTCCCCCTCGCTGTCGGCGGGCAGGGTGGAGAGGACCTCCACGGGCTGTTCCACGAGTGGCGTGCCGCCCTGCTGTTCCACGTAGGTGCCCTCGGGAGCCTTCATGGGCAGCAGGATGCGGAACACGGTGCCCTTGCCCAGTTGGCTGTGCACGGTGATGCGCCCCTTGAGTGCCCCTACGATCTGTTTGGTCAGGGCCAGTCCGATGCCCGAGCTGTTCTTTCCCTCCGTCTTTTGCCAGAAGGGGTCGAAGATATGTTGCAGTGAGTCGTGCTCGATGCCGTGTCCGTTGTCGGAGACGGTCAGTTGCAGCTGTTCGCCTATCAGTTGCAGTGTCAGGTAGATGCGTCCGCCCGCCTGTGTGTTCTTCAGTGCGTTGGAGATGAGGTTATAGAGTATCTTCTGCCAGTAGCCCGGCACGTAGTCGGCCTCAATGACCGCCTGTTCGGGTGCGAATGCCAGTTGGATATGCTGCTGCCGTGCCGTCTCCTGCCATGCTTCGACGGCCATGGCGGTAAAGGCGCACACGTTGCCCCGTTTCCACGACGGCGTGCCGATGGCCGACTGCACCTTGGAGATGTCGAGCAGTTGGTTGACCATCTCTAAGAGTCCGTTGCCCTGCCTGACGATCATCTCGCCCGCCTCGTTCACGGCCATTGTCGGCTCCTTGTCGGTGGCCGACGCCAGTTGCTCGCCCAGTCCGAGGATGACGGTGAGCGGGGTGCGGAATTCGTGCGTCACGTTGGTGAAGAAGCTCTCGCGCACGTGCTGCAGGTCGCGCAGGTAGCGGTTGGAGCGTGATTTCTGCCTGAAGGCGTACAGCATGGCGGCGATGGCGAGCAGCAGCAGTGCGATGATGGCGATGGCCCAGAAGGTGAGCCGTTTGTTGGCCGTCTGCGCCTCGGCGTTCTGCTGTTGCAGCTGGCTGTTGTTGAATTTGGCGTTGTAGCTGGCCAGCAGTGTCTTGAACTCCTGGTTGTTGAGCGAGTCGCGCAGGTGCGTGTAGCGGTCCATATAGATGCGCGAGCGGTCGGGGTCGGTCTTGTAGTAGGCGGCATAGAGTCCGTGCAGCGAGCGGCACTGGTTGTAGCGGTCGCCCAGTTGTTCGAATAGTTGGTTGGCCTGTGCGAAGTACTTCACGGCCTCGTCGGGATGTTCCTGCATGCGCATCACCTCGCCCATCTGGTTGAGGCACACGCCCAGCGTGTTGTAGTCGCCGCACTGCTGCAGCACAGGGATGGCCAGGGCCAGTTGGTCGCGGGCCTTGCCAAACTCGCCGATGCTGATGTAGGCGGCAGCCATCTGCGAGCGTCTGACGGCAGCGTGCGCCTCGTCGTGGTTCTCGGTGTCGATGAGCAGGGCGCGCCGCGCGTAGTCGAGTGCTTCCTGTGGTTTCAGTTGCGCCTGGTAGATCTCTGATGTGATGCCATAGACATTGGCCAGCAGGGCCGTATTGTTCATGTTCTGCTGGGCCAGTTCGATGGCGCGCAGGGAGAATTTCTCCGCTTCCTCGGGTTGGTGTGCCGCCTTGTAGATGCCGGCGATGGTGTTGAGCGACGACACCATGCGTTCGGTGTCGTGGTGCTGCTCGTCGCTCTCGTACATCCGTCGGGCGTAGTCGAGCGCCTCGATGTAGCGCGACAGTCGCAGGTGCGACAGCGCTAGCAGGTTGCAGCTCTCCGAGTACCAAGTGAAGTCGTCGTTGCCGGCGGCCAGTGGCAGTGCCTTCGCGGCGTAGGTGATGCACTGCTCATACTGCTGTTGGAAGTAGAGATATTCGGCGCTGTAGTACCATACATTGAGCGACAGGCTGTCGGCGGGCGTGCCGGCGGCGGGCGCCTCTTCGGGTCCGAACTGTTCGCGGGCCAGCAGTTGGAAGATGTCGTTGGCGGTCTTTTGCCGGTCGCCGTCGTCTTGTTCGTCGTATTGAGCGAGCAGCGTGGTGAGTGAGGGTGCCTCGCCCTGCGCCGCGACGGTGGCGGCGACAGAACAGAGCAGGCAGCATAGCGTCAGGATCTTTTGCATATCAAGAGGGTATCGTTGTTTGAATGGGTTATGAATTCACTTTCGCAAGCTCCGCTTGCTCTTTGCCCGGCACATCTTCTTCGTCGGCTGAAGCGGTGTAGCCATGGCGCAGGTCGGCTTGCAAAGATAATAAAAATGTTTTGTACGCAAAACATTTTTAGTGGAAATCTGTCCATTCTGTCAAACATTTTTGGCGAAAATGAGGGGCTAAACCCCTGAAATGTTTTGCGTATCCAACAAAAATGCCAGTAATCTGTTCAGTCTGCAAAACAGATGCCAAAAGCCGTAATCGGTTGTCAATGAATGACATTTTCTTGGAATCAGCCCTGTTTTTCTGATTGTTTATCAAAAATATGGCCAAATATGATGTTAAAAATGAAATAAAGAATGTTTTTTTATGAAAAAAACTCTACATTTGCACACAAAATCTTGTCATCGAAAGGTTTGCGGCATCGTTTGCCCGTATATCGGTGCCGAAGGTGATATTTGACGAGAAAGACTCTATCAATGTGTAATATAATAAGGTAAGCTTACAGAAATGAAAAAATTGTTAGTAATGGTGGCAGCCGCCATGATGGCTGTGACGAGCGTGAATGCTCAGACCGACGGTTATGACACCAAGCATGAAGTGGGAGTGTTTTATGGCGCAGGGTCTATCTCTGACGTCCTCTCTGTCTATAGCAGTTTGTTCTCGGCCGCTGCGGGCGAACAGAGCAGCTGGTGGGGCCCTATCGGAGTGGAGTACTTCTATCACGCCACGCCCGTGGTCAGCGTGGGCGGTGCGGTCACGTATGCCAGTTGTGAGGCCATCGACGAGAAGAGCAAGAGGAAAGACCTGAATGAGTCCTTTATCTCGGTGATGCCGTCGGTGAAGTTCAACTGGCTGCGCAAGAAAAACTTCGGTATGTATTCCGGTCTGTCGGCCGGTGTGATGTTCCTCTCGCTCTCGTTGGACAGCGAACTGACGAAGGAGGAAGACCCCGACGCAAAAGAAGAGACACTGGCTTCGTTTATGTTCCAGATCACAGCCCTGGGCGCTGAGTTCGGCGGTACGAATTTCCGCGGATTCGTTGAGGCCGGTTTTGGTGAGAAGGGTATGCTCTGTGCCGGTCTGAGGTATAAGTTCTAAACGCCCCAGCAATACTTTTTTGCCTGATTTGGCATGATTATTCTCATTCCGACGAAATAAATATCATATTATTTCGTCGGAATCGTTTTTTTTCATATCTTTGTGGCGTAAGGTGTCATCATGAAGAAACCAAGACAATGCAACGAAAACCAACCAAAATCCTGACCCTCTGGCTTGCCCTCTGTCTGCACGTGGCAGCGGCTGTGGCCGCGCCGGCGAAGAAATCGGCCGAGGCCGAGGCGCTCATGGCCTACCTGCAGTCGATAGAGGGCACGCAGACGCTCTCGGGCACCATGGCCAATGTCAATTGGAACATCAACGAGGCCCAGTGGGTGCACCAGCACACGGGCGAGTGGCCCGCGCTAAACGGCTTCGACTACCTGCACCTGCCCTTCAGCACCAAGGGCGGATGGATAGACTACACCAACACCACCGTGGTGGAGCAGTGGCACCGCGACGGCGGCATCGTGTCGATCATGTGGCACTGGAACGTACCCGCCAACAGCGGCAAGAGCGGTGAATACTCGTTCTACTACGGCACGAAGAGCGACCAGACCACCTTCGACGTGAAGAAAATCTTCCAGCCCGCCTCGGCCGAGTATCAACGCATGATGAGCGACATCGACCGTGTGGCCGACCTGCTCATGCTGCTCAAGGAGAAAGGCATACCCGTGCTGTGGAGGCCCCTGCACGAGGCCGGCGGACAGTGGTTCTGGTGGGGCATGGACCCCGCGGCCTGCAACGAGCTGTGGCGCGTGATGTACGACCGCTTCGAGCAGAAGGGCCTCGACAACCTCATCTGGGTGTGGACCCAGTCGTCGGTATGGGGCAAGCCCTACAGCGACGGCTACCGGTGGTATCCCGGCGATGAGTATGTAGATATCGTGAGTATGGATGTGTATGACAACAATAGCGCCAGCAATATCTACAACACGTGCTACAAGTTTCTCGCCGAGGCGTCGCCCGGCAAACTGGTGGCAATGACCGAGTGCGGCAACGTGGCACAGATAGGACAGCAGTGGGACAGTGGTGCGCGCTGGCTCTTCTTCATGCCGTGGTATGACTACGGGCGCACCAACGACCCCTCGTCGGCCAACTTCAAGAATGCCGCCCATCAGCATGCCAACAAAGCGTGGTGGGACGAGGCCTTCAGCCACGACTATGTGCTCACGCGCGACGATGTGCGGCAGGCGATGACCAGCGGCATCGACGACATCAGCGCCGACCCGCAGCTGACCGCCGACCCGCGCCGTGCCGACAGTGCCTGGTACACCCTCGACGGGCGGCGTGTGCAGCGGCCCGGCCGCGGCGTCTATATCCATCGCGGACGGTTGCACGTGGCACGATGATGGTAGAAGGGTTTAAAGTTGACGAGTTGTTGAACTCTCAGGCCGAAAAATGTCGAATGCAGGATGTAGGGACAATCTCTTTCGTGGTCGGATGTAGGGACAGGGCGTGCCCTGTCCGCAAGCAAGATGACCACCACGCTAATGGCCGACAGGGCACGCCCTGTCCCTACATGTGGGATGGTATTCACCTGCTCCTTGCCCTTTAAGAATACTTCAATGAAGACAATGATATTATTAAGTTTTGATACAGAAGAATTTGACGTGCCCCGTGAACACGGGGTGGAGTATGATACCCTGAAGGAAGGAATGTCGGTGTCGGTAGAAGGCACCCGGCGCATCCTCGACGTGCTGAAGCAGAATGGCGTGCATGCCACCTTCTTCTGCACGGGTAATTTCGTGCGGCATGCCCCCGAGATGGTGCGGCGCATCCTCGACGAAGGACATGAGGTGGCATGCCATGGCGTGGACCACTGGCAGCCCCAGGCCACCGACGTGAGCGAGTCGAAGCGCATAGTGGAAGAGACAACCGGCTTGCAGGCCCGAGGCTACCGCCAGCCACGTATGTTTCCCGTGAGCGACACGGCCATCCGCGAGGCAGGCTACCTGTATAACTCGTCGCTCAACCCCGCCTTCATCCCCGGGCGCTACATGCACCTGACCGACCCGCGCACCTGTTTCATCAAAGAAGGGGTGTTGCAGATACCCGCCTCGGTGACCCCCTGGGTGCGCTTCCCCCTGTTCTGGCTGTCGTTGCACAACCTGCCGCAGTGGCTCTATCACTGGATGGTGCGCCGTGTGCTGCGCAAAGACGGTTATTTCGTCACCTATTTCCACCCCTGGGAGTTTTACGACCTCAAGGAGCACCCTGAACTCAAGATGCCGTTCATCATCCGCAATCATAGCGGTCGCCAGATGTCGGAACGCCTCGACCGCCTCATCAAAATGCTCAAACAACGCGGGCACCAGTTCACCACCTTCACTCCCTTCGCAGAAGAGAAAATGAAACAACTCAATTCTTAGCTCTTAACGCTTCTCACAACGCAAACACAATCAAAACCAGTTCGCAAGTAGGGACAGGGCGTGCCCTGTCCGAAAATAAGCAAGGGCAAATGGCGGACAGGGCACGCCCTGTCCCTACTTAGCTGAAGTGGAACACACTAAAGTAGAATATTTTATTCTTTTCTCTCTTCCCCGCGCCAACATATCTCTTACCTCTCACCTCTAAAAAACCTCTCACCTCTAAAAAAAACATGCTTAAATTATCTATCGTATCACCCTGTTATAATGAAGAGGAGGTGCTCGCCACATCGGCCGAGCGTCTGGACGCCCTCCTCGACGAACTGATAGCCAAAGGCAAGATAGCGGCCGACAGCTATGTGCTGTTCGTCAACGACGGCAGCCGCGACCGCACGTGGGACATCATACGCGGACTGAGCGACCGCAGCGACCGTTTCCACGGTCTGTGTCTGGCGCACAACGTCGGTCACCAGCACGCCATCATGGCCGGCATGATGGAGGCACGCCATGATGCCGACGGCGTGGTGACCATCGATGCCGACCTGCAAGACGACCTGCGGTGCATCGAGCAGATGGTGGACGCCTATACCGAGGGCTACGATATCGTCTATGGCGTGAAGAAGTCGCGCACGGCCGACCCCGCCCTCAAGCGCATGACCGCCGTGGCGTTCTATAAGTTGCAGCAGAAGATGGGTGTGGAGAGCGTGTTCAACCATGCCGACTTCCGCTTTCTGAGTCGCCGCGTGCTCGATGCCCTGTCGGAGTACGGCGAGCGCAACCTCTACCTGCGCGGGCTCATCCCACAGATAGGCTTCGACGCCACCACCGTAGATGACACCATCTCTGAGCGTCAGGCGGGCAAGTCGAAATATACCTTGGCCAAGATGCTCAACCTGGCCATTGACGGCATCACGTCGTTCACCGTGCGTCCCATCTACCTGATTCTGTATATGGGCGTCATCTTCCTCTTCATCAGTCTGCTCATCGGACTGTATGTGCTCATCTCGCTCATCATTGGTTCGGCCGAGCACGGATGGTCGTCGCTCATCCTGAGTGTCTGGCTTGTAGGTGGTGTCGTCGTGCTCAGCATTGGCGGCATCGGCCTTTACATCGGCAAGATCTACACCGAGGTGAAGCACCGCCCGCTGTATCATGTCAAGGAGAAATGTTAAATGCCGGATGTGACATAAAAGTAAGCCCGCGGAAGGTGGCCGCTAATACAGGGAATGTGCCCGTGGCCGCTAATACGGGTAAAGTGCTCGTGGTCGCTATTTGTTTCCCCTCCTTTGGAAAAGGAGGGGTAGGGGTGGTTTGTCAAAAAATGTTCGACCGCTTTAGAAAAATAAGGTTAGGACCTTGTTTCACATACCACCCCCGGCCCCTCCTTTGGAAAAGGAGGGGAGTAGTTACTCCCGCGCTGACAAGTAGTTACTCCCGCGCTGGCAGTAGGTTGACCTTGTCGCAGCAAATGACCTCAGCTATCAAAAAGAATAAACAATAACACGTTTTCGCGTATGTACCAATCAGCCATTTCAAATCCCAAGTCGCAGAAAGAGTTGCGACAGGAACTGAGACGACGACTGACACCAGCTGAAGCTCAGCTATGGCTCATATTAAAAGACCGTCAGGTGGGTGGATTGAAGTTTCGCCGGCAACATGGTATGGGACCATATATCATGGACTTCTATTGTCCGGCTTTAAAACTGTGTATAGAGTTGGATGGCGAGGCACATCGGTCTGAGCAGGCTTTTGATCATGATGAACTTCGCACGGCATTCTTAGAGGAGAACGGGATTACCGTCATGCGTTTCGAAAACTATATCGTACAAACTGATGTGCAAGCTGTCATCAATGCTATACTTCAGTTCGCTGCTGAGAAGAAGTCTATAAATCCTTGATAAATCACAATCATGAAGAATGCGTCTGTAGCCACAACCCCCCGTAAAGTGCCCGTAGCCGCTAATACGGGTAAAGTGCCCGTGGCCGCTATCTGTTTCCCCTCCTTTGGAAAAGGAGGGGTAGGGGTGGTTTGTCAAAAAATGTTCGACCGCTTTAGAAAAATAAGGTTAGGACCTTGTTTCACATACCACCCCCGGCCCCTCCTTTGGAAAAGGAGGGGAGTAGTTACTCCCGCGCTGACAAGTAGTTACTCCCGCGCTGGCGGTAGCACAGAGAATGTGCCCGTGGCCGCTAATACGGGTAAAGTACCCGTGGCCGCTAATACGGGTAAAGTACCCGTGGCCGCTAATACGGGTAAAGTGCACGTGGCCGCTATCTGTTTCCCCTCCTTTGGAAAAGGAGGGGTAGGGGTGGTTTGTCAAAAAATGTTCGACCGCTTTAGAAAAATAAGGTTAGGACCTTGTTTCACATACCACCCCCGGCCCCTCCTTTGGAAAAGGAGGGGAGTAGTCAGGCTCTTGAGCATCTTCCTCACCGTCGTGCTGTTATCAGCGGTGGCCCCTCAAGTCAAGGCACAGGGGGCGCTGACGGCGCGCTATAACATGGAGGCCATCGACCTGGACGCAGGACTGCCCCATAACCATGTGAACCAGATCTTCGCCGACAGCCAAGGCTTTATCTGGATCTCAACCTACGGTGGGGGTGCCGTCAGGTACGACGGGTATGTCATGGTGAAACCCGTGAGCAGCCGCCCAACCGATGTGGCCAGCAACTCGTGCCGCGCCTTCGCCGAAGACCCCTGCCAGCGCTTGTGGGTAGCCTACGACGAGCAGACAGCCGTCATCAACCTGCTGTCGATGGACTATGTGACACCCGTGTATGGAGACGGCGACATCAGCCGCCAACTGGCACGCCCCTCGGTCAAAGTCTATGCCGACACCCAAGGAGGCATCTGGCAGGTGACGCGCGACAGCATCTACCGATACACGTTCGCCGACAACGGCAGCATCGACCATATCAGCACCTGCCACTACCGGGGCAACACCCCCGACATCACCCTGATCGACGTGGAACAGAACGGCACCGTGTGGATCAATATCGACAACGGACTGTACCGGCTCGCAGAGGCAGGCAGTCAGCTGGTGCGCAAAGACCTGCCACCCGCCACCCGACAGTTGGACGGACTGTATGTGACCGACCTGCTCAAGCGCGACAACACCGTATGGATAGCCACCAACCTGGGACTCTACGCCTACAACCAATACGACAGCTCGCTCAAGGCATACCGGCACACCGCCGACCTCGCGTCGCTCTCGCATGACTTCTGCACCTCGCTCGCCATCGCCCCTGACGGGCGGCTCATGATCGGCACGCTGCGCGGCATCAACGTCATCGACGAGGCACAAGGCAACTTCCTGCACTGGGACACCTCGTCGCCCGAGAAACCGCTCACCAGCGACTTCGTCAACTGCCTGCTCGTGCGCGACGGACAAGCATGGATAGGCACACAGACAGCCGGTGTGGTCAAACTGTCGCCACAACCCCTTATCCTCAGACAGTACCAGCACGACCCCCACACCCCCTCCTCGCTCTCGGCCAACCCCGTCAACGCGATGTATGTAGCGCCCGACGGCACCCTGTGGGCCGGCACCGTCGAGGGCGGACTCAACCGCAGGGCACCCGACGGCACCTTCGCACACTGGACCACACACAACTCCAGCCTCTCGCACAACGCCGTATCGGTGCTCGCACCCGACAACAAAGGACAACTGTGGATCGGCACATGGGGCGGCGGACTCAACTGCGTAAGTCTGACAGCCCCCCACACCGTGCGGCACATCGACATGCCCCCTGAGATGAGACCCCTCACCGAATACCTCGGTTCGCTGGCCTACGACACCATCAACGAGATACTCTGGATAGGGTCTAACGACGGCATCTTTTATTACGACCCCGCCGACGGCACCCTGCACGACCCCTTCGACGGCAACCGCGACATACGTGGGTGCATAGGCGCCTATATCGACAAAGACGGACAACTGTGGATGGGATGCCTCACCGGCGTCTGTGCCATCGACCTGCACTCCAAGAAAAATGCCGACGGCCATGTCAAGTGGCGATGGCTCTATCATAAACTCGACCACCCTCACTCGAATGTGGTCGATAAGATCTGTTGCTTCTGCGAGACGAAAGACGGCACCCTCTGGCTCGGCTCCAACGGCTACGGACTCTACCGGCGTGTCGTTGACCCCAAAACGGGCGAGGAGACGTTTGAAGGGTTCGACACCGACGACGGGCTGGTCAACAACTCGGTGAAGGGCATCGTGGAAGACGAGCAGGGGCGGCTCTGGATCACCACCGACAACGGACTGTCGGTCTTCAACGCGCGCACGCGTACCTTTAATAATTACCATGAGAGCGACGGGCTGCTCTGCCAGCGTTATTATTGGAACTCGGCAGTCAAAGGTCCCGATGGCACCATCTATCTCGGTAGTCTTGACGGACTGACGGAGATACGCGGCGAGAACGACGGAGTGCGCTTCCCCGTGCGCCTGGCCTTCACCCGCCTAATGGTCGATAACCAGGTGATCACCGCCACTGACGGCAGCGGCATCATCGACGCGGACATCTCTCGCGCCCGCTGCATCCGCCTGTCGGAGTCGAACAAGTCGATGGTCATCGACTTTTCCACCTTGACATTCAACGGCGAGGCACAGCAGCACTGCAGCTATCGCCTGAAGGGGTTTGAGCGGGAGTGGATCGCCATCAAACCCGGCGAGCACTCTGTGCGATACACCAGTCTGAAGCCCGGCACCTATACCTTCGAGGTGCGTTACGAGGGTGCCGGCGATGAGCAGCAGGTCATCAGCATACAGGTGGTGGTGGCGCCCTATTTCTGGAAGACATGGTGGTTTATCCTCATCGTGGCAGTGGCCCTGGCTGCGCTCATCGTATGGCTGTACAACCGCCGGATGGATGCGCTGCGCAGACAGGAAGCCGAGAAACTGCTCGTGCCCATCAAGAAAGCCCTCGACGAGTCGGACACGCCCGAGCAGTTGCGCCAGCATATCCAGTCGATGCTCGACAGCCAGAAATACCTCAACGACAGTCAGCACCGCACCGTGGAGGCCGACAACGAGGAGGCGCGTAAGAGCCAGACGTTCATGGAGCGTGCTACCGACGTGATGGAGCAACACTATATGGACAGTGAGTTCGGTATCGACCAGTTGGTCGATGCCCTGGGCATGAGCCGCAGTCAGGTGGCTAAGCGCATCAAAGACGAGACGGGTCTGAGCACCAGTCAGTTCATCCGCAACTACCGCCTCGGCGTGGCCCGCAAGCTGTTGCTGGAGAATGTGGCCAACCGCAACATCACCGAGATCGCCTACCGTGTGGGCTACAACGACCCCAAATACTTCACCCGTTGTTTCACCCAACTCTATGGTTGCAGTCCCAGCACATACCACCTCGGGGCAGGGGGCAAGGAGCAGGGGGCAGGTGGCAATTTAGGGGCAGGGGGCAAGGAGCAGGGGGCAGGAGAATAGTTTAGTGGCAGGAGAATAACAACAAGTAGGGACAGGGCGTGCCCTGTCCGCAAGCAAGGGGCGTGCCCTGTCCGCAAGCAAGGGGCGTGGGCGCGTTTTTCGTTTTTATTCTAACTACTCCCCCCTACAAGGGAGGGGCTGGAGGTGGGTCTCCTCTATTTACCCCCTCAGGTGGACAAAAATAAGTGGAAAACAGCCTGATAATTGATTAAAATCAATCGATTTTCATTTTGTCCACCTAAAAAACGTATTTGTCCACCTGTTTTCTTAACCATTTTTATTATCTTTGCAACCATGTAAATAAAGTGGTAAGAGGTGAGAGGTAGGAGGTAAGAGAAATGTTTAGGGGGATGAAACCTAAGTGACAAGACGATGTGTGATGTAAAGATTGACCTTAAACAGAAAAACTGAAAATACATTATTTATATATCAAATTCCTAACTTTTAAACAATTTACAATGCTAAAACAATTATTATTCTCAGGGATGCTTGCAATGAGTGTCGTGGGAGGAGCCGCATTGACAGCGACACCAGCCATGGCAGAGCAGGCACCTCAACAGAACATCAAGGTTAGCGGACAAGTTGTTGATCCCGACGGTGAGCCCCTCATCGGTGCCACAGTCAGGGTGAAAGGTGCCGAAAACGGTACGATGACCGACCTTGACGGTAATTTCCAGTTAGACGTGCCCGGCAACGGCACGCTCGTTGTCAGCTACGTGGGTTACCAAGACAAGGAGGTCGCTGTTGGCGGCCGTGCTGCCTTGGGACAAATCACACTCTCCAACGACGAGAACATGCTCGAGCAGGTGGTCGTCGTGGGTTATGGTACACAGAAGAAAGCCGACCTGACCGGTTCGGTGGCCATCGTCAATGCCGAAGAGATGAAGCGCGTGTCCAACTCCAACATCTCGACCATGCTCGAGGGTAAGGTGGCAGGCGTGCAGATCACCTCCGACGGTCAGCCCGGTGCCGACCCCGCCGTGCGCATCCGTGGTATCGGTTCATTCGGTAGCACCGCTCCTCTGTATGTGGTTGACGGTGTGCCCATGGGTACTACCATCCGCGACTTCTCGCCCAACGACATCGAGACCATCCAGGTGCTCAAAGACGCTTCGGCAGGTGCCATCTACGGTTCGCGTGCCGCTAACGGTGTGGTCATCATCACCACCAAGAACGGTAAGAAAGACCAGC